>JAAWDY010000059.1 GCA_022793995.1 Coprococcus sp. | reverse complement strand
TATGCAATGGTTCAATGGCGTTCTGAGTGCTGTGTATATAATGAATTTTATAACAAGTATAGAAATGAGCAACTACAAAATGATAGATAGAATCTATCGTAGAGAAGATGACAGGAAACGTGCCAAGCGAAGTATTCCGATAGTCATAGCATACACCTTGATATTATGCGTGGGAATGGGAATAACGAATATCATATTTGAAACAAAGGGAATTGAGAATAATACACTGCCTGCAATGAAAATAGGAGGATTGCTGCTTTTGGGTATAGTGAGTGCGACAATCGGACTTTTATTTGAAAATAGTAAAATAAAAAAATGGAATCCTGCAAATGCAGACTATAAAACAAATAAAGCCAGTATAATCAGCTTATTTATATGTGTAATAATGTATGGACTGATATGCATTGTATGAGATGTGCGGAGCATTTTTCAGATTTATTTGTGAACATTGAATGGATAGACTATTTGGTAGAAGCTGGAGAAAAGTTAAATATGGTTTATCTTTGGGTAGCGATTATCTTAATAGACAATCAGCTACCTTTTTTAGTTTCAAAACTAACCACCAGAGGTGGTATATGCGCCCTTCGGGAACCCCTGCGGAGGAAGTCGTGAGGGATTATGTGGAAAGGAATTTTGTTGACAAAGGTATGTGCGCTGATTGGGCAATCCATGACAGCGAAAACGACAAAGGACAGTTCAAAGAATCTATTGTACATCTGGACTGGAATATGTTATACTAAGCAACATACATCCGATTGCCAAAGAAAAAGGAGATTATTTATGAAAGCAGCGATTATCCCTGTAGATACTTTGATATATAAGAAATTGAAGGACGACGCCGGTTCCCCTGTTGTAAAAAGGATGCTTGGACAGGTGAGTTATAAGACGGAGATGATCCAGCCGGTCCCGAACGACAGGGAGGTTATAAGACAGGTCCTAGCAAGGATAGCGGATTCCGGAATCGTCGATCTGATTCTGACGATCGGCGGCATCGGCTGCCGGGAGGAGGACTGGACGCCGGAAGCGACGAAAGCGATCTGCGACAAGGAGATTCCGGGGATCGGGGAATCTATGCGTCTATATATGACAAGGACCAGGAAACGTGCGATGGTGACAAGAGGAACCGCGGGAATCAGGAAACAAACATTGATTGTGAATTTACCGGGCAGCCCGAAGGTGATTAAGGAATGTCTGGAGTATATTATGCCGGAGCTTGTGTATACGACAGAGGTTGTATTGGGCGAGCATGATGATGTGAAGGAATAGCGGCGGGGAGTATAGGATAGATGAAGGTAAAGATTTATACGGACGGGTCTGCAAGAGGGAACCCGGACGGACCCGGCGGGTACGGCACGGTTCTGGAATATGTGGATACGGGAGGGAAACTTCATACAAAGGAGATATCCCAAGGATATGTAAAAACCACGAACAACCGTATGGAGCTGATGGCGGTGATCGCGGGACTGGAGGCTTTGAACCGTCCCTGCGAGGTAGAACTGTACTCAGATTCCCAGTATGTGGTACATGCCTTTACCCAGCATTGGATCGACGGCTGGCTGAAAAGAGGCTGGAAGCGGGGAAAGAATGAACCGGTCAAGAATGCAGATTTGTGGAAAAGGCTGCTGGAGGCGAAGAAGCCTCATAGAGTGCAGTTTCACTGGGTGAAAGGACATGACGGGCATCCCCAGAACGAGCGTTGCGATACGCTGGCGACCACGGCGGCGGACGGGGACGGCCTTATCATAGATGAAGGGGTTGAAGGCTGACAGGAGATCACAGAAGAATCGAGCAGAGAATAGGAGAATCGAGAAGAATAAATCGTGCAAGTAAGACAGACGTTCGCAGCTGCAGGCGCCGAAAGGCGGCAGGTGAGGAAAGTCCGGGCTTCACAGGGCAGGATGCCGGATAACGTCCGGTGGAGGCGACTCCAAGGCAAGTGCAACAGAAATAAACCGCCCCTCATATTTTTGCGGGGTAAGGGTGGAAAGGCAGTGTAAGGGACTACCGCCTGGGCGGTAACGCACAGGGCAGATGTAAACCCCATCCGAAGCAAGACCGAGACAAAACAATGTGGCGGCCCGTCACGTTTTAGGTAGGTTGCTTAAGCCTTCCGGCAACGGTAGGCGTAGACAGATGAACGTCCAACGACATAACCCGGCTTATCGTCTTGCTTGCACCATTATTTATATTCAAAAGGAGAGAACAGAGATGAAAAAATTTAAAGATTTTGTCTATACACGTCCTGATTTTAGCAAGGAGGAAGAGGCGATCCGAAAATATACGGACGATCTGAAGAAGGCTTCCGATTATGAGGAGTTTCGGAGGATTCTGATGGAGAGGGAGGAGGAAGCCTCCCATTTTTATACGATGGAGACAGTGGCGAGCATCCGGAATACGATGGACACGACGGATGCGTTTTATGAGGCGGAGATGAACGCATTCTACGAGGAACATGCGCGGCTCATCCTGCTTTACCAGGAAGCGGACGCCGCGTTTCTGGCATCGCCTTTTATCGAACCGTTCCGAAAGGAGTTTGGGAATATTCCGATTCAGAAGAAAGAGATCGCGCAGAAATTGGCGAATCCTGCAGTGGCGGAGGATTTTACCAAGGAGTCCATGCTTTGTCAGGAATACAGCCGTATCATTTCTTCCTGCCGTGTGGAGTTCAGAGGGGAGACGTGCAGTTTTTCAGGTCTTTTGAAGCATATGGAGAGTGTGGACCAAAAGGAGCGTCAGGAAGCGTTCCGAGCATGGGCTGACCTCTATGCCGGCGTTGCGGCTGCACTGGATACTGTTTATGATAAAATGATTGCATTGCGCAGGGGGATGGCAGAGAAGCTTGGATTCGACAGTTTTATTTCCATGAGCTATGCGAGGATGGGACGGATGGACTATACGCCGGAGGATGTGGCTGTATTTCGGCGTCAGGTCCTTAAGGAGGTCGTGCCGCTCTGTACAGAGCTTTATGAGAAACAGGCAAAACGTATCGGTCTTGAGAAGCTGGAATGGTACGACGAGGCGCTGGCATATCCGGACGGGAATGCAGTTCCCAATGGATCGAAGGACGAGATGCTGGCGGCGGCACAGAAGATGTACCGTGAATTGTCCCCGGAGACGGCGGAATTTTTCGACTTTATGATGGAACACGATCTTTTCGACCTGGAGACGAGGCCTGGCAAGCAGCCGGGAGGATACTGTACGACTCTCCGTGATGAAAAAGCTCCGTTTATCTTTGCAAACTATAATGGGACGAGTGCGGATGTGGATGTACTAACCCATGAGGCGGGACATGCTTTCGAGGGATATGTGGCAGGCAGGATACACCCGCTTTCCTGCATGGTGTGGTCCACCAGCGAGATCAATGAGATTCATTCTATGTCTATGGAATTTTTTACCCATCCGTGGATGGAAGGTTTTTTCGTGGATGAAAGTGCGGCTGACCGTTACCGAGAGAGCCATCTGGCGTCATCTCTGGAGGTCCTCCCTTACATGATCTGTGTGGATGAGTTCCAGCACCGTGTGTTTGAGGAAAATTTGGACGCGGCGGGGCGGCGCCGTGTATGGCATGAGCTGGAGCAGACCTACATGCCCTGGAGGAGTTATGATGGTAATGAATTCCTGGAAGGCGGAGGATTCTGGATGCAGAAGCTCCATATTTTCCTGCATCCCTTCTACTATATTGACTATGCATTGGCGCAGATGGGAGCATTTGAATTTTACCAGAAGATGAGCGAAGACCGCGCCCAGGCATGGGAGGATTACTATAAGTTGTGCCGATCCGGCGGAAGTAGGGGGTATTTTGAGACCTTAGAGTATGCAGGGCTTTCCAATCCGTTTAAGGAAGGGACTGTGAGGAAGGTCATGGAATTTATCAAGACGAAGCTGTAAGCTGCCTGCCGCGGGGGGGAGCTATGCGTCGGCGGCACATGGTTCGCACCGGCCGAAGCGTAGACTCAATACCCCGCGGTTTAGGCGGCGGCAAATTATCTGCTTATTTATAAGTCTTACTCCTGTCTTTGTCTACAATGGCAAATCTTTTTTGAAACCACATAATTCCAGTTATATTCTCTTGCAAAATAAAAAATGCCATGCAATCAAAAATCTCTTGCATAGCATTTCTCATTTTTCCGTTCATTTGGCATTAGTCATAATTTAATGAATGTTTCCTTATGGCCCCCTGTCACTGTGCAGGGTATTTAACCTTCACGTTTTCAGTTCAACCTTATGCTTATTTGCCGTGGTATTTTTCTTCGCAGTATTTGCAGCGGTACACTTCGTTCTCTTCATCGGTGAGGACGAAGACCTGATCCAGCTCCTGCTCAATGGAGGTGATACAGCGGGGGTTCCTGCATTTGATTACATTCTTGATCTCTTTTGGCAGTTTCAGCTGCTTCTTTGCCACGATCTCTTCACGTTCAATAATATTGACTGTGATATTATGGTCGATAAAACTGAGCACATCCAAGTCGATGATATCGATCGGGCACTCGATCTTGATGATGTCCTTTTTTCCCATCTTATTGCTCCGTGCATTTTTGATGATGGCAACGCAGCAGTCAAGTTTGTCAAGCTTTAAGTATTTGTAGATATCCATGCTTTTTCCCGCCTGGATATGATCCAGAACAAAGCCTTCGGAAATCCTTCCAATATTCAGTGTATGTTCAATCATGATCCGTCTCCTCCTTAATCTACGTGGATATCCAGCAGTGTCAAAATGAGCGCCATCCGGATGTAGACGCCGTACTGGACCTGCCTGAAATAAGCAGCCCGCGGGTCGTCGTCTACTTCCACGGAAATCTCGTTGACGCGTGGAAGGGGATGGAGCACCAGCATGTTATCCGGCGCCAGGGTCATCTTCTTTTTATCCAGAATGTAGAAATCCTTCATGCGTACATAGTCCTCTTCGTTGAAGAAACGTTCTTTCTGTACCCGGGTCATGTAGAGAAGATCTAAAACCGGGAGGGCTTCCTCCAGACGGACCACCTCTTTATAAGGGATATTCTGTTTGTCCAGCACATCTTTGCGTACATAGCCCGGCAGGCGTAGTTCTTCCGGAGAAATCAGGACAAATTCGATACCAGGATACCGGACAAGGGCATTGATAAGAGAGTGGACGGTACGGCCGAACTTCAGGTCGCCGCAAAGACCGATTTTCAGATGGTCGAGCCTTCCTTTGAGAGAACGGATCGTCAGAAGATCTGTGAGTGTCTGGGTAGGATGCTGATGCCCACCGTCTCCGGCATTAATGACCGGTATGGAAGATTTCTGACAAGCCACCATAGGAGCGCCCTCTTTGGGATGGCGGATCGCACAGATATCGGCATAGCAGGAGATCATGCGGATTGTATCAGATACACTCTCTCCTTTGGCAGCGGAGCTGCTATCTGCCGAAGAAAATCCCATAATGCTGCCCCCCATGTTCAGCATAGCGGCTTCGTGGCTCAGACGGGTGCGTGTGCTCGGCTCATAGAATAAAGTCGCGAGCTTCTTGCCATCACAGGCATGGGCGTATTTCCCCGGATGCGCCTCAATGTCGTTTGCAAGATCCATGAGCCTGTCAAGTTCTTCCACAGAAAAGTCTAAAGGACTCATTAAATGTCTCATTAAGAAACCTCCTTTGTTTAAGTCAAGTGCCTTGTGTTGTTGGAGTTAAAAAATGCTGTACGGATTGTTCCGCAGATGGGTGCATGGTTTTTGATCCCCATGATGCCACGGATTTTTCCGCATTTCATGCTCCCGCAATCCGCCCCAATATTCGCATATCGTGGGATTATCATCCCACTTTTATGATTATATAGGGGCGGGTCCCAAGGTCTTTCACCCACCTATGAGCAAGCTCATGTGGGTTTAGACCTTTTGACCCTTGCATCATTATATACTAAAATCAGAAGGTTTTCAACATACCATTGAATTTGCTGCCCAAAACGAATATAATGGGTAAGAAACAAACGGCAGAAGGAGTGAAGAAATGCAGACACTAGAAGAACTGAGGAAAGAACTGGACGTTATCGACGCTCAGATCACGGAGCTTATTGAGGAACGGATGCGTATCTGCGGGGATGTGGCGGAATTTAAGATCAAGAGTGGGCGTCGGGTCTTTGACAGAGCGAGGGAGAGTGAGAAGCTGGCGTCGGTTTCCGAGCTGGCGTCGGGCGAGTTCAATAAAAAGGCCGTGAGGGAACTGTTTGAACAGATCATGTCCATGAGCCGTAAACTGCAGTACCAGAGGCTTTCCGAGGAGGGCGCGCTGGGGAGGCTCCCTTTCATCGGTTTGGACAGGCTTGACACCCAAGGGGCAAGGGTTGTGTTCCAGGGAGTGGAAGGCGCTTACAGCCAGGCGGCGACGGAGAAATTTTTCGGAATCGAACAGAAAAAATTCCATGTGCCCACATTCCGCGACGCCATGGTGGCGATCGAGGAGGGAACAGCGGATTATGCGGTGCTTCCCATCGAGAATTCTTCGGCAGGCGCTGTAGATCAGGTCTATGATCTTCTGGTGGAATTTGAAAATTATATCGTCGGGGAGACGATTATTCCCGTGGAGCATATGCTCGCCGGGATTCCGGGGGCAAAGCTGTCCCAGATCAGGAAAGTATATTCCCACCCGCAAGGACTGATGCAGTCTTCCATTTTTCTGGACGAGCATAGCGACTGGCAGCAGATCAGTGTGGCGAATACTGCGGTCGCGGCAAAAAAGGTACTGGAAGATGGTGACGCGGGGCAGGCGGCTGTCTGCAGCGAATATGCGGCGAAACTCTACGGGCTTGAGATCCTGGCAAGGGGAATCCAGTCTGAGTCAGGCAACTCGACTCGTTTTATTGTTGTAACCAATCAGAAAGTATTTTTGAAAAACGCGTCCAGAATCAGTATTTGCTTTGAAGTGCCGCATGAAAGAGGATCACTCTATCATCTCTTGTCTCACATTATTTATAATGATCTGAATATGTCGAAGATCGAGTCCCGTCCGGTCAAGGGGAAGAGCTTTGAGTACCGGATTTTTGTGGATTTTGATGGAAATATGGCGGATGCGGCGGTAAAGAACGCGATACGGGGCTTGAGAGAAGAAGCGCTGAATCTGAAAATATTGGGAAATTACGAACAAAGGTGGAAAACAGATGAGAACGAATGAATTGGTTCTATATAAGAATATGGAGCACGAAGATTTACTGAAGGACATGGTATTCCTGATGGAGAACGGGGATAATGAATATTACAACCAAGAGGACCTAAAAGGACTTCTGTTCGAGTCGCTGAACGTCTGCATTGAGCTGGCGGGCAGTTACGGGTTCGAGGGGAATTTGTGGCATAATTTTCTAACCCTTCTTCTCGCAAATAGTGAGAACGCATACAGCACGGCGTGCGAGGTGGTCGGGGAAGTAGAGGGAAGCATCAATGCCGCGGCGCTGCATGATATGGAGATATTCAAAGAACTCTTTGACTACGACCTGCATATCCTGGAAGAACAGATGAATGTGAGATTTCTGTTCATGATACAGGATTACCGTCCAGCTGTCGGGCACAGCAAGATTTTTAACAAAAGGATCCGGGATCGGATCTGTGACCTAAGCAAAGCGCTGGGGCAGGCGGACTCTGCGGAGGCGTTCAAGAAGACGGTGACTGAATTTTACCGGGAGTTCGGAGTTGGAAAGCTTGGGCTTCATAAGGCGTTCCGTATAGAACGAAGTGGGGAGGAGACCGTGATCGCGCCGATCACCAATATTGCCCATGTGCGTCTTGACGACCTGGTAGGATATGAGGCGGCAAAACAGAAGCTAATCGATAATACGGAGGCTTTTGTCAGCGGGAAGAAGGCAAATAACTGCCTTTTATTTGGAGACGCAGGGACCGGCAAATCGTCCTCCATCAAGGCAATCCTGAACCAGTATTATGACCGGGGCCTGCGGATGATTGAGATATACAAGCACCAGTTCCAGGATCTGAACGATGTGATCGCGCAGATCAAGAACCGGAATTATAAGTTCATTATTTTTATGGATGACTTATCTTTTGAAGAATTTGAGGTCGAGTATAAATATCTGAAGGCAGTCATCGAGGGTGGCCTGGAGAGAAAACCGGATAATATACTGATCTACGCCACCTCCAACAGAAGGCATCTAGTGCGGGAAACGTTCAAGGATAAGGCTGACCGGGACGAAGAACTGCATACGAACGACACTGTGCAGGAGAAACTATCCCTGGTGGCGCGGTTTGGCGTGACGATCTATTTCGGGAAACCGGACAAAAAGGAATTCCAGAATATCGTGCGAACGCTTGCCGAAAGATATCATATTCGGATGCCCGAGGAGCAGTTGCTTCTGGAAGCGAACAAGTGGGAGCTGAGCCATGGCGGTATGAGCGGGCGGACCGCGCAGCAGTTCATGGACTACCTGCTTGGAAAACAATAGGAGGACACAGCGGATGGGATTGATCGAATTATTTTTGATCGCGGTCGGGCTGTCTATGGATGCATTTGCGGTTTCTGTCTGCAAAGGTCTTGCCATGGAGAGATGCGGCTTTGCAAAAGCTGGGATCGTAGGCGTATGGTTCGGGACATTTCAGGCGGGGATGCCTCTTGCCGGCTATCTTCTCGGCATACGGTTCCAAGAGCTGATTACCTCGGTAGATCACTGGATCGCGTTTGTACTTCTGGCTTTTATTGGGGGAAATATGATACGGGAAGCCTTCGGCGCGAAGGAGGACGAGGAAGGAGACGACAGCCTGGATGTAAAGACCATGTTTGCCCTTGCGGTCGCGACCAGCATCGACGCTCTGGCCGTGGGGATTACATTTGCCTTCCTGCAGGTCAGTATTGTCCCGGCAGTGACCTTCATCGGCTTGATCACATTTCTGATTTCTTTCGCTGGAGTAAAGGTGGGAAACAAGTTCGGGGCAAAATATAAGAACCGGGCGGAGATCGCAGGAGGCGTTATCCTGGTTCTGATCGGGACGAAGATTCTGCTTGAGCATCTGGGCATTTTTTGACCTTAACATCATAGTAAAAGGCCGTATATCATAACGGAAATTTGTAAAACAGGGAGAAAGATTCGATGAAATGGAATAAATTCAGAATAAAAACCACAACGGAGGCGGAGGAAATCGTCAGCAGTATGCTGATGGATCTGGGAGTTCAGGGGGTCGAGATCGAGGACCAGGTTCCAATGACACAGGCGGAAAAAGAGCAGATGTTCGTGGACATTCTTCCGGAAACAGGGATAGACGACGGCGCCGCTTACGTCAGCTTTTATCTGGAGGAGGGCGAGGAGACAGCCTCCCTGCTCGCGTCGGTGCGAGAGGAGCTTGACTTGATGCGGGCCTATGTGGAGGTAGGCAGCGGTGGGATCGAAGAATCTCAGACAGAGGATGTGGATTGGGTGAATAACTGGAAACAGTATTTCCATCAGTTCTATGTGGACGACATCCTTATCATCCCTTCCTGGGAAGAGGTACAGCCAGCCGACGAGGGAAAACTTATCATACACATTGATCCGGGTACGGCCTTTGGGACAGGGATGCACGAGACGACCCAGCTTTGTATTCGCCAGCTCCGTAAATATGTAAAACAGGGCTTTAAGGTACTGGATGTAGGATGCGGAAGCGGCATCCTGGGAATGCTTGCGCTGAAATTCGGAGCAGGGCATGTGGTTGGGACGGACCTGGATCCCTGCGCGATCGAAGCTACGCATGAGAATATGGAGGTCAACGGGATAGAAAAGGATCGCTATGAAGTGATGATCGGAAACATTATAGACGATAAAAAGGTGCAGGATGCCGTGGGGTACGGCAGGTATGATATTGTGGCGGCTAATATCCTGGCCGACGTTCTGGTGCCGCTTACTCCAGTCATTTTAGATCAGCTTGCGCCTGGCGGGATCTATATCACAAGCGGGATTATTGACGATAAAGAACAAACCGTGGTGGATGCGGTAAAGGCGGCGGGGCTTACCGTGCTGGAAGTCTGTCACCAGGGAGAGTGGGTGTCTGTCACCGCGCAGAAAGAGGAATAGAGGAGGCCCCGAGGGCGGGGCACCGTAATTTAATCGCCTGTCCGGCGATGAAAGGAATAGAGGAGGCAAAAGGATGCATCATTTTTTTGTGGCGCCGTCTCAGGTGGAGGAGACGCGGATCTATATAGAAGGAACGGACGTCAATCATATGAAGAACGTACTGCGCATGAAAAATGGGGAAAAACTGATGGTGAGTGACGGGAATAACCGAAAGTATCTGTGCGAGGTGGCGTCCTATGAGGAAGGCAGGGCCTTTGTCAATATATTGGAAACGCGGGAAGCAGACACAGAGCTATCCTCCCGCATCTATCTGTTCCAGGGCCTTCCCAAAGGGGATAAGATGGATCTGATCGTACAGAAGTCCGTGGAGCTTGGGGCGTATGCCGTTATTCCTATGGAGACGCGGCGCGCGGTGGTAAAGCTGGATGAAAAGAAAGCGGCGAAAAGAATCGACAGGTGGAACGGGATTGCAAGGAGCGCCGCCGAGCAGGCGGGAAGGGCGGTCATTCCGAGAGTTGAGGAAGTGCATTCTTTTCAAGACGCCCTAAAGCGTGCGGAAGAGATGGACGTTGCGCTGATCCCGTATGAACTCTGTGAAGGCATGGACGCGGCGCGGGAACTGATCCGTTCCATCCGGCCGGGGCAGTCTGTGGGCATTTTTATCGGGCCGGAAGGCGGGTTTGAGAAAGACGAGGTAGAAGAAGCTGTCCGGCGCGGGGCGTTTCCGGTTACCTTAGGCAGAAGGATTCTGCGGACCGAGACGGCGGGGCTTGCCATGCTGTCCATCCTTATGTTTGAACTGGAACAAGGATAAAACGGCGTCATATGATAGAAGGAAGAGGTTTTTAAGGAGAAAAATATGGAAGTTTATCTGGATAATTCGGCGACGACGAAAGCGTATGAAAGCGTCCGCGATATCGTGGGGAAAGTGATGTGTGAAGATTATGGCAACCCTTCCTCCCTGCATAAAAAAGGAATCGAAGCCGAAAATTATGTCCGTGGGGCAAAAGAGACGCTGGCAAGGCTGATGAGGGTACAGCCGAAAGAGATTTTCTTCACATCCGGAGGGACGGAAAGCGATAACCTGGCCCTCATTGGCGGTGCGCGGACGAATATGCGCGCGGGAAAACACCTTATCACTACTTCGATTGAACATCCGGCTATCCTCAACACCATGAAATATCTGGAGGAAGAGGAGGGATACCGGGTCACATACCTTCCGGTAGACGAATATGGAAGAGTGCGTCTGAGGGCACTTCGGGAGGCCTTATCAAAAGACACCATTCTGGTATCCATCATGTACGTCAATAACGAAGTGGGATCTGTGCAGCCGATCGCCGAGGCGGCAAGTATTGTGAAGGCATACAATCGGAATATTTTGTTTCATGTAGACGCGGTGCAGGGATTTGGAAAATATAGAATCTATCCGAAACGGGCCGGAATCGACATGCTGTCGGTGAGCGGTCATAAGATTCACGGACCAAAAGGGGTTGGCTTTTTGTATATTGACGGGCGCGTGAAGATAAGGCCGATTGTGTTTGGCGGCGGACAGCAGAACAATATCCGTTCAGGTACGGAAAATGTTCCGGGAATCGCCGGGATTGCGCGGGCGTCGAAGGAGATTTATACAGGACTGGACGAGAAAGTTTACCGTATGCGTATGTTGAAGAAGAAGTTTATTACGGGAATCACAAGGATTGAGCATACAACAATCCATGGGCTGTGCGACGAGAGCAGCGCTCCGCATATTATAAGCGTGGGCATCGCCGGGATCCGAAGTGAGGTTCTGCTCCACGCCCTGGAGGAAAAAGGGATCTATGTATCCTCTGGGTCTGCATGTTCATCGAACCACCCGGCCGCGGTCAGCGGTGTGCTAAAGGGGATCGGGGCGAAAAAAGAATACCTGGACGCAACGCTTCGGTTTAGTATGTCGGAGTTTACAACGGAAAAAGAGATTGACTATACGCTCAAAACGTTGTATGATTGTGTACCAACACTGAGAAAATATACACGCCGGTAGGCACCGGAAGGTGTACCTGAATGGAATCGCCTAACCGGCGATGGGAGGAGAACATGGAATTCCAAACATATTTGATAAAATACGGGGAAATCGGAATCAAGGGGAAAAATCGATACCAATTTGAAGACGCTTTGGTGCGGCAGATCCGGTTTGCGCTGCGTAAGATCGAAGGCGATTTCCACGTTTATAAATCACAATCAAGAGTCTACGTAGACTGTGAAGGGGGATACGACTGCGATGAGGTGACAGAGGCTCTCCAGACTGTGTTCGGCATTGTGGGGATCTGCCCTGTGGTGAGGGTAAGCGATCACGGATTCGAGGAATTGAAAAAAGATGTAATCGCCTATATGGATGAAATGTATCCTGATAAAAATATCACATTTAAAGTGGAGTCGCGCAGGGCAAGAAAGACGTATCCGGTGCGGTCCATGGAGATGAACCGTGATCTCGGCGAAGCCATCCTGTATGCCTTCCCGGAAATACGGGTGAACGTCCACAATCCGGATGTCCTGCTCCACGTAGAGGTGCGGGAGGATATTTACATTTATTCAAAGGTCATACCTGGACCCGGCGGGATGCCGATCGGGACGAACGGAAAGGCGATGCTCCTTCTATCCGGTGGAATCGACAGTCCGGTTGCCGGATACCGGATCGCTAAGCGGGGCGTCGGGCTTGCGGCCACCTACTTCCACGCGCCGCCTTATACCAGCGAGCGGGCGAAACAAAAAGTGGTGGATCTGGCGAGAGAGGTATCTAAATATACAGGGCCAATCCGGCTGTATGTCGTCAACTTTACGGATATTCAGCTTGAGATCTACGAGAAATGCCCGCATGATGAGCTGACGATCATCATGCGCCGTTATATGATGCGCATTGCGGAACATTTTGCCAGAATGGACGAATGCCTAGGGCTGATTACCGGGGAGAGTATCGGCCAGGTGGCAAGTCAGACAATGCAGAGCCTAGCGGCGACCAACGAGGTGTGTACGCTTCCGGTTTATCGTCCTTTGATCGGTTTTGACAAGCAGGAAATCGTATCGGAGGCAGAGAAGATCGGCACTTACGAGACTTCGATTCTGCCGTATGAAGACTGCTGTACGATTTTCGTGGCAAAACATCCGGTCACACGGCCGCAGGTGGAAGCGATCAAAAAATCAGAGGAAAAACTGTCGGAAACAATCGAAGAATTATATCAGCGCGCGGTGGATACAGCAGAGGTGATCGAGGTATCCTAAGAGAAAAGAAAAATCGAGTTCCTTTTTGCCCCATGCGCATAAAAAGCGGGAACATACATCCCCCTGTATGTTCCCGCTTAAGTAATCGTTCTGCCTTAGACCAGATAAGGTTTTAAGACTTCGATGATCTTTTCCGCGTCTTCGTTTTCAGCATGGATATTCAGATTGATCGCCTTAGACAGATCCAGGCTGAAAATGCCCATGATCGATTTCGCGTCGATCACGTATCTTCCGGATACCAGATCAAAATCGAAATCGAATTTTGTGATTTCGTTGACAAAAGATTTTACTTTATCAATGGAGTTTAAAGAAATTTGAACTGTTTTCATTAGAATCGACCTCCTTGCCTTCATTCTTGTTTCATTGTCTATAGATATCTTACGGGGTGGATGAGAAAAAGTCAAGAAACAAAACGCCGAAGAAATAACGGTTTTTTTGTGAAAAATCGTGAGGTTGAAACGATACGACAGGAGCCCCTCATGCGATCGCATACGGGATTTGCGAATGGAATCGTCTATTCGGCGAGGAAGAGGATAAGGAGGAAATGATATGAGAAAGGCGGCGTTGCATAACCTGGGATGCAAGGTGAATGCATATGAGACGGAAGCGATGCAGGAGCTTCTGGAGAAGAGTGGATATCAGATCGTACCGTTTGACGAGGAAGCGGACGTTTATATTATAAATACTTGTTCTGTGACAAATACCGCGGATCGGAAGTCGCGGCAGATGCTAAGCAGAGCGCGCAAGCAAAGTCCAGAATCTGTCATTGTAGCAGCGGGGTGCTATGTGCAGGCGCAGGCGGACGCTGGGAAGAGGGATGAGAATATCGACATCATCATTGGCAATAATAAGAAGAAGGAGCTTATACCAATACTGGACGCATATTTTGCGGACAAGGAGAAAAAGAAGCGATCCGAGGTGATCGATATCAATCATACCAGAGAGTATGAGCCGCTAAGTCTTACCCGGACCGCGGAACATACCCGGGCTTACCTGAAGGTGCAGGACGGATGCAATCAGTTCTGTACGTACTGTATCATTCCCTATACCCGGGGAAGGGCGAGAAGCAGGGAACTTGCGGACGTGATGCAGGAGGTCAGGGCGCTTGCCGCAAACGGATATCAGGAGGTGGTCCTAACCGGGATTCATCTCAGCTCTTACGGGCTGGACGGCCCAGAACAGGGAAAAGGAAGCCTGCTTTCATTAATCCGGTCTGTCCATGAAGTGGAAGGAATCAGAAGAATCCGGCTCGGTTCTCTGGAACCGCGTATTATCACAGCAGAATTTGCACATTCTCTTGCAGAGATGCCCAAGGTCTGCCCGCATTTCCATTTGTCGCTCCAGAGCGGGTGCGACGCTACTCTGCGGCGGATGAATCGAAGATATTCATCTGAGGAGTATAAGGAGAAATGCAGTATTTTGCGGAAGTATTTTACAGAGCCTGCGCTCACGACGGACATCATCGTGGGATTTCCCGGTGAGACCAAGGAAGAGTTCGAGACGTCCAAAAGATTTGTGGACAAGATTCATTTTTATGAGACGCATATATTTAAATATTCCCGAAGACAGGGGACGCGTGCCGCAGTGATGGAGGGACAGGTTTCGGAGACAGAAAAGGCGCGCCGCAGCCGCCTTATGATTGAGATGGGAAAAAGAAAGCAGACAGCTTACGAGGAGAAATGGATCGGGAAAAAGGTGGACGTCCTGTTTGAAGAGCTTGTTGAAGAGAACGGGGAATGGACGGCTGAGGGGCATACAAGGGAATATCTGCGGATCGCTGTTCCCTGCTGCAAAGGGGAGGAACATCTCTGGCTGAACCAGATCAAAGAAATAGAAATAGGAAAGAAATCACAAATTATACATTGAATTTTCTGAAATGTTATATTAGAATAGGTAATGAAGTATTGGAGGTCGTAAGATGAAAGAGTTAACAAATACACAGTTTTTCAAAGTGGACGCCGGTCCGCAGATCCAGGCAAAAGACATTTTGGAGATTGTATATAATGCTTTGCTGGAGAAAGGATATAATCCGGTGAATCAGATCGTGGGATATATCATGTCAGGGGATCCTACATACATCACCAGCTACAACGGGGCGAGGAGCCTTGTAATGAAGGTGGAGCGGGATGAGATCGTAGAAGAATTACTGAAAGCGTATATTAGGCACGAGTTATAGGGTATACTTTGAATATGCGGATAATAGGACTGGATTACGGTGCGAAGACTGTGGGGGTCGCTGTAAGCGACCCGCTTGGTATCACAGCACAGGCCGTAGAGACGATTGAGCGTAAGTCTGAGAATAAACTTCGTCGTACGCTTGCGAGGCTGGAAGAACTGGCGGGTAAGTATCAGGCGGAGAAGTTTGTGATCGGGCTGCCCAAACACATGAATAACGATATCGGAGAACGTGCAGAGAAAGCATTAGAATTTGGTGAGATGCTTCGCCGACGGACCGGCATAGAAGTCGTGATGTGGGACGAGCGTCTGACTACAGTATCAGCGGAGCGGATTTTAATTGAATCTGGAGTGAGAAGAGAGAACCGTAAGCAGTATGTGGATCAGATTGCGGCTGTTTTTATATTACAAGGATTTCTGGATTCGCTCTCCGGAGGGAAAGAGTATGAATAATGAGAAGCTGACATTTACTTTTGAGGACAGTGGAGAAACGGTAGAATTTTACGTTCTGGAACAGACGAAGGTGAACGGATATTCCTATCTTCTGATCGCAGACTCTAAGGAAGGTGACGGAGAGTGCATGATTCTTAAGGATACCAGCTCGCCAAAAGACGAGGACAGTATCTTTGAGATTGTAGATAATGACGTAGAACTGGAAGCGGTACGGAAGGTTTTCGAGGAATTACTGGAAGACGTAGATATTGAGATGTAGATTGGGAAATATGAGTCCGGCGCAGGGACTCTTTGTTTTGCGATGAAAAAGTACGGATGAAATACATATTATAATTTGGAGGTGTGAGATTGAAAAGAAAGAACAATTCAAAATTGAGGATCATTCCGCTCGGAGGACTGGAGAAGATCGGAATGAATATCACTGTCTTTGAGTACGAAGACAGTATTATTGTCGTGGACTGCGGGCTGGCGTTCCCGGAGGACGACATGCTGGGGATCGATCTGGTGATCCCGGATGTGACATATTTAAAGAATAACATAGAGAAAGTAAAAGGATTCATTATCACACATGGACATGAGGACCATATCGGGGCTTTGTGCTATGTGCTCAAAGAGATGAATCTTCCGATCTATACGACAAAGCTGACGATGGGCATTATTGAGAGGAAGCTGACGGAACATAACCTGCTCCGTTCTACGAAGCGTAAAGTGGTGCGCCATGGGCAGTCGATCAACCTGGGACAGTTCCGGATCGAGTTCATTAAGACAAACCACAGTATCCAGGATGCCTCAGCCCTTGCCATTTATTCTCCGGCTGGGATTGTAGTGCACACAGGCGACTTTAAAGTCGACTATACGCCGGTGTTCGGCGACGCTATCGACTTGCAGCGTTTTGCGGAGATCGGGAAAAAGGGAGTGCTGGCCCTAATGTCGGACAGCACGAATGCGGAAAGACAGGGATTTACCCAGTCGGAGAGGACTGTGGGCGTTACCTTTGATCGGATATTTGCAGAGCATTCCAATACCAGAATCATCATTGCGACCTTTGCTTCCAATGTGGACCGGGTGCAGCAGATCATCAATTCTTCTTACAAATATGGAAGGAAAGTCGTCGTAGAGGGGCGGAGTATGGTGAACATCATATCTGTCGCTTCGGAACTGGGATACCTGGATGTGCCGGATCATACGTTGATCGAGGTCGATCAGCTTCGGAATTACCCGCCGGAGAAAACGACGATTATCACAACGGGAAGCCAGGGAGAATCCATGGCAGCCCTTTCGAGGATGGCGGCGGACATCCATAAGAAGATCTCAATCCGTCCTGGGGACACGATTATTTTCAGCTCGAATCCGATACCGGGTAATGAAAAGGCTGTCTCAAACGTGATTAACGAACTGTCGGCTAAGGGAGCGGACGTGATTTTCCAGGATGCACATGTTTCGGGACATGCCTGCCAGGAGGAGCTAAAGCTCATCTATTCTCTGGTAAAGCCGAAATACGCGATACCGATTCATGGGGAATACAGGCACAGGAAAGCGAACGCCGCGCTTGCAAAATCCCTTGGAATCCCGAAAGAGAATGTATTCATCATCCAATCCGGGGATGTTCTCGAGATGGATGAGGGCGGCGCCGGCGTCGTGGACAAAGTGCATACAGGGGAGATTCTGGTGGACGGGCTCGGCGTGGGAGATGTGGGAAATATCGTCCTTCGGGATCGGCAGCATCTTGCGGAAGACGGGATACTCATTGTGGTTATGTCTCTGGAGAAGAGGACGAACCAGCTTCTAGCAGGCCCGGATATCGTCTCCAGAGGGTTTGTCTATGTGCGCGAGTCGGAGAGTCTGATGGAGGAAGCGCGGAGCGTTCTGACGGAAGCGGTAGAAAAGTGCCTCACTGGCAGACATGTGGACTGGAGCAAGATCAAGTTGGTGATACGCGATACGATGAACGAGTTCATCTGGAAGAGGACGAAGAGAAGACCGATGATCCTGCCGATCATCATGGATGTATAGAGGAAGGTCGGCATGATAGTAGAAGAACGGCTGATTTACTATCTGCATTCTCTGGAACAGGAGAATAGTAAGATTCTGGAAGGGATCGAGAAGGAGGCCCTTGCGGCCCGCGTGCCGATTATCCGTAAGGAAATGCAGAGCTTTCTGAAGGTTCTGCTTAGGATTACGAAGCCGGAGTGTATTCTGGAAGTGGGGACGGCAGTGGGGTTTTCCGCGATTTTAATGAGCGAATACGTATCGAAAAATACAAGCATTACGACGATAGAGAACTATGAAAAACGGATCCAGGAAGCGCGTGCGAATTTCAGGCGTGCAGGGAAGGACGGTCAGATTACCCTGTTGGAAGGCGACGCTATGAAGGTACTGCCGGAACTGGAAGGGCCCTATGATTTTATCTTTATGGATGCCGCGAAAGGACAATATATGGCGTATTTTCCGGAAGTGCTGCGTCTGCTGGGGCCGGGCGGCGTCCTGCTTTCGGATAATGTGCTTCAGGATGGGGAGATCATCCAGTCTCGGTTTGCCGTGGAGAGACGGGACCGTACCATTCACAGCCGGATGCGGGAGTATCTGTACACGCTCAAGCACCACCCGGATCTGGAGACAACCGTCATCCCGCTGGGGGACGGTGCGGCGCTTAGCGTTAAGATTTCGGAAATGAGGAAGAACACAGGAGAGTGAGAAGATGGATAGGTTAAGACGCCCGGAGCTTCTGATTCCGGCAAGCAGCCTGGAGGTGTTAAAGACAGCGGTGGTATTTGGCGCGGATGCAGTGTATATCGGCGGCGAGGCGTTTGGGCTGCGTGAGAAAGCAAAGAACTTTTCCATGAAGGAAATGCAGGAAGGCATCCTGTTTGCCCATGCTCACGGCGTAAAGGTCTATGTGACCGTCAACATTTTGGCGCATAATTCGGATCTGGAGGGCGTGCGCGTTTATCTGGAAGAGCTTAAGGGAGTCGGACCGGACGCACTGATCATCGCGGACCCGGGAGTGTTCGACCTCGCCAGGGAGGTCTGCCCTGAGATTGAGATCCATATCAGTACGCAGGCAAATAATACGAATTATGGCGCTTACCTTTTTTGGCGCCGTCAGGGGGCAAAGCGCGTGGTATCTGCAAGAGAGCTGACGCTTGAAGAGATACGGGAGATACGCAGTCATATCCCGGACGAGCTGGAGATCGAGACGTTTGTCCAGGGAGCTATGTGCATTTCTTATTCGGGAAGATGTCTTCTGAGCAATTATTTTACCGGGCGCGACGCCAACCACGGCGCCTGTACCCATCCCTGCCGTTGGAAATACGCGGTGGTGGAGGAGTCAAGGCCGGGTGAATATCTTCCGGTGTATGAGAATGAGAGAGGGACGTTCATCTTTAACTCCAAGGACCTCTGTATGATCGGGCATATTCCGGAGCTGATCGAGGCTGGAATCGATAGTTTCAAGATCGAAGGAAGGATGAAGACCGCCTTATATGTAGCGGTGATGGCCCGGACTTACCGGAAGGCGATCGACGACTATCAGAAGGATCCCGAAATTTATCGGGAAAATATGCCCTGGTATTTAGAGCAGATCTCCAACTGTACCTACCGGCAGTTTACAACAGGATTCTTTTTCGGAAAACCTGGGGAGGAGGCGCAGATCTACGATAACAGTACGTACATCAAGGAATATACGTACCTGGGTATTGTGGAGAAGACGGACGGCGCGGTAGTCCGGATCGAGCAGAGGAATAAGTTCTGTACAGGCGATGAGATCGAGGTCATGAAACCGGACGGGGAGAACCTTCTTGTTACAGTAGAAAAAATAGTAAATACCGAGGGACAGGAGCAGGACAGCGCCCCGCATCCCAAACAGACGCTCTATGTGACCTTGGGCGGATGTAAAAAGAGTATCGAGCAGTATGATATACTGAGAAGAAAAGAGATGGATAACGAATGAATAAAAGACCGATGAAGCCTTATGTTGCAATAATTCTGGTGATCCTCTACGGGCTGGATATTTTCTGGCTCAGCGGTAAGATCGTGTGGAATATGGGAGAATGGGGAGTCCTTTTTTATGAGGGACTGCTCGTGGTGATCGCAGTGGCAGTCGCCTTTTTATTCCGGGCGGACTTAAAGAGGGTATTTCCCTTTAGAAAGCCGGAACCAGCCAAGATAGCCGGGACGTTGGTGCTGTGGATGGGCGCCTTTTTTGCGGCGATGATTCCTTCCAGCATCATGCTTTATGTATTTCCGCAGCGTATGGCGCAGGCTTCCGGGGGAGTGAACAGCCTGGCGTCGGGGGTGACTCTGGCGGTCGCTATTGTGCTCGTATGCGTGACGCCCGCCGTCTGTGAAGAGATGGCGTTTCGGGGCGCGATGTTCTCTGCGTTTCGGGAAATGCGAAGCCCTTGGGTCGGGATTCTGGTGGTGTCCGCTATTTTCGGTGCCTTCCACGGCAGCATTTGGCGGTTTGTGCCAACGGCGATCTTAGGCGTCGGTATGGGATATCTGTTGGTGGTGACGGATAATATGTTCTATAATATGCTGTTTCACCTGGTAAATAATATGGTGCCTGTCCTTTTAATTCAATTCCTTTATGGTGCGGGACAGGGTATCGGGATCGATACAGGCGTAGCCTATACCGCCGGAGCAGTTCCGCTTGTGACAGTCGGCATCTATATGCTGTACGGCTCATCGGCTCCATTCCTTCTCTATGCAGGGGACTATCTGCTTCGCAAAGGGCAGGCAGGATACCGGGATGGATTCCTTCCAAGGAGGAAAAAGGCGGATTTTCTTGCGCTCATGCTATTCAGCGGGGGGATGGCCCTTATAGGGATCTGTATTATCGCGGTTTCTTTGGCTGTGGATGGGAGTTTGCTATATGGAATGTAGGAAATGAGATATAGGATATACGATCTATGATCTATGTACCAGGAGGACTTTGGTCCTCCTTTTTTTGCGCTTTTTTGAGTCTGCGCGGGAGTATAAGCCTAGAAGAAGGGGCGCAACTTTTCAATAGCGCTCTTTTCGATGCGGGAAACATAGGACCTTGAGATTCCGATCTGCTTTGCGATATCCCGCTGCGTGTATTCTTCTCCATTGTAAAGGCCATACCGCATTTTCAGTACCAGGTGTTCCCTGGGCGTCAGTTCCGATTCGACCTTGGAGTACAGGAGCCGGATGTCGTTTTTGACTGAGATTTTGGAACAGGCGTCAGGCTCGTCGGACTCGATAATATCATAGAGATGAATCTCATTGCCCTCCCGGTCTGTTCCAATCGGTTCATAGAGAGAGGTTTCCCGGTTCGTTTTCCGTTTGCCGCGGAGCATCATCAGGATCTCATTCTCGATGCAACGGCAGGCATACGTCGCGAGCCGGGTATTTTTTTCAGTATTGAAGGTCGTGACCGCCTTGATGAGGCCGATCGTCCCGATGGAGAGAAGATCCTCTGGATCGTCCTCTAGATGCTGGTATTTTTTGATTACATGGGCCACAAGCCGCAGGTTCCGTTCAATGAGGATACGTTTTGCTTCCGGATCGCCCTCCGTATATTTTTGCAAATAAAAGGCTTCTTCATCTGCGGTGAGAGGAGGAGGAAAAGATTTCAAAAGGCAGCACCTCGCAGAGTAATTACTATAGTCTATGAAAGGACAAATTTTTGTGTGCTTTTCCCATGTCAAAAAGGGGGAGTCCAGAGTGTTGCTTTTTTGTGCAATTTGTTAACAAATTATGAAAAAACAGTAAATATGTACATATACAAATTTCGACATATAAAATACAAGTTTAAAATTTGTACAAAAAGTTATATTTTAATTTGGTATATATTACGGGTTGAAAAAAACAAAGTTGTAATGTATATTATAAATATAAACAAAAAAGGCGTGCCAGAAAGCAGTACAAGCAAAAAATGTACAATAAATGGCAGCTTGACAAAAAGGAGGAAACAAAGAATGAAAAAGAGAATTCTCAGCATGATTCTCGCGGCAACGATGGTGTTTGCACTTGCGCTGACAGGATGCGGAAGCAATGACAGCGGAAATAGTGACAGCGGAAGCGGAAGCGACGGCGGCAGCGAAGAGAAGGCAGAGAGCAACGGCAAGAAAGTCGGCGTTGCGATGCCGACCCAGAGTTCTGAAAGATGGATCAAAGACGGCGAGAACATGAAGAAGCAGCTGGAAGCGTTAGGCTACGAAGTAGACCTTCAGTATGCAGAGGATGATATCCAGGCACAGACCAGCCAGCTTGAGACAATGATCGCTCAGCAGGTAGATTGTCTGGTAATCGCATCAATCGACTCCGAGGCTCTTGTAAACGTACTGGATCAGGCAAAAGAAGCGAACATTCCGGTCATCGCTTACGACCGTCTGCTTATGTCCACGGATGCTGTCAGCTACTATGCATCATTCGATAATGAAGGCGTAGGAAGAAAGATCGGTGAATACATCGAAGAAAAGGCTGGCCTGGCTTCCGCTACAGAGCCGCAGACGATCGAATTCTTCATGGGCTCTCCGGACGACAACAATGCGGTTCTTCTTCACAAGGGCGTTATGAGCGTACTCCAGAAATACCTTGACAACGGGACTCTGGTCTGCAAGTCCGGCAGAACATCTTTTGAGGATACCTGTATCCTTAGATGGTCTCAGGAGACAGCGCAGCAGAACTGTGAGAACTTCCTGACAGGCTTCTATGCAGAAGATGATCTGGATATCGCATGCTCCGCGTTCGACGGATTCGCTTACGGCATCAAGGCAGCTCTTGAAGGCGCAGGCTACAAAGTAGGAACAAAATGGCCGCTTATCACAGGACAGGACGCAGAAGTTATGGCTGTCAAGAACATCATCGAAGGTTCACAGACACAGACGATCTTCAAAGATACCGGGCTTCTTGCTGAGAAGTGTGTAACCATGGTTCAGGCAGTTCTGGAAGGAACAGAGCCGGAAATCAACGACACTGAGACATACGACAACGGCGTTAAGGTTGTTCCGTCTTACCTTTGCGAGCCAGTATCCCTGGATAAAGATAATTACAAAGAACTTGTAATCGAAAGTGGATATTATACAGAAGCAGATATTGAAAACGCAGAATAATCGCCTGAAACAGGTGGGAAGTGGCGGCGGCATCATGCCGTCGCCTTATTCTTCCAATTTGGAAACTGTACCTTAAAGGACCTGGAAACGGTACCTTTGAGAATAGATCCGGTCCGCCCGGGCCGGCAAAAATAAAAGAAAAGGAGTTGAGAAAATGTCTGATTACATTCTGGAAATGAACCATATCACGAAAGAGTTCTCAGGCGTAAAGGCTTTGGATGACGTAAATCTGAAGGTAAAACGCGGCGAGATCCATGCTCTGTGCGGCGAGAATGGCGCTGGAAAATCAACATTGATGAATGTACTGTCCGGGATTTATCCTTTTGGAACTTACTCAGGCGACATCATGTATAATGGCGAGCTTGTGAAGAACCATAATATCAAGGACAGTGAGAAAAAAGGCATCGTCATCATTCATCAGGAGCTGGCGCTCAGTCCCTATCTCTCCATCTCAGAGAATGTGTTTATGGGAAATGAACAGACCACAATGAAGGGGGTTATCGACTGGACCCAGACCCGGAACAAAGCGCAGGAGATGCTGGAGAAGGTAGGTCTTGACAATGAGAACCTGGATGCGCCGGTCAATTCTCTGGGCGTGGGGAAACAGCAGCTCATTGAGATCGCGAAAGCGCTGGCAAAGAAGGTAGACCTTCTGATTCTGGACGAACCGACGGCGGCCTTAAACGATGAGGAAAGCGCGCAGCTTCTGGAGATCATGCTGAAATTAAAGGCGCAGGGCATCACCTGTATCATCATTTCACATAAGCTGAACGAGATCAGCTATGTGGCGGATTCCATCACCGTCATCCGGGACGGGAAAACAATCGAGACACTGGTTAAGGGCGTAGATGAGTTCACGGAAGACCGTATTATCAAAGGAATGGTCGGACGTGAGCTTACAAATCGTTATCCGGAGAGGAACAGGGAAGAGTGCCCGATCGGGGACGTGGTCTTGGAAGTAAAGAATTGGAACGTGTACCATCCAGAAGATGCGGACCGTCAGGTACTCAAAGACATCAACATCCAGGTGCGCGCAGGAGAGGTGGTTGGCCTTGCAGGGCTGATGGGCGCGGGAAGAACGGAATTTGCCATGAGCCTTTTTGGACGCGAGTACGGACAGAAGATTTCCGGCGAGATCTATATGCATGGGAAACCGGTGAAGATCAAGAACGTAAAGGAGGCCATTGCCAACAAGATCGCATATACTTCCGAAGACAGGAAGACATATGGCCTTGTCCTCATCAACGATATTAAGTGGAACATGACGCTGGCGGCGCTCCGCACGTTTTTCTCTAAGAACGGAGTCGTAAATGGAAACGACGAGATCGTCGCAGCGGAAAAATATAAGAAGCTGATTAATGTAAAAGCAAATTCGATTGACCAGGAGGTAGGGGCCTTGTCAGGAGGTAACCAGCAGAAGGTCGTACTGGCTAAATGGATGTTGACGGAACCGGATGTATTGATCCTGGATGAACCGACCCGTGGTATCGACGTAGGCGCGAAGTATGAAATCTACTGTGCAATCAACGATCTCGCCAAGGCGGGGAAGGCGGTCATTGTCATTTCTTCCGAGATGCCGGAGGTCATCGGTACCTGCGACAGGACGTATGTCCTGAATGAAGGGCAGATCGCGGGCGAGCTCTCGAAGGAAGAGTTATCACAGGAAAAGATCATGAAGTGCATTATGCAGCATAATAACAGGAAAGGGGCATAACGATGGAAAAGAAAAAAACAGTAAATCTGAATCTGAAGCAGTACGGTATGGTCTTTGCACTGCTCGCTATTTATATTATTTTCTATATTCTGACAGGAGGGTCAAACGCGACTCCTATGAATATGAACAACCTGATCATGCAGAATGGTTATGTTGTCATCCTTGCAACAGGTATGCTTCTCTGTGTACTGACCGGTAACGTAGACCTTGGGGTTGGCTCCTATGTAGCTCTTACCGGTGCTGTTGCGGCAAAATTGGTCTGTGATATGAACCTTCCGATTCCGGTCGGATTTTTGGCGGCTCTTGCTGTCGGTACTGCGTTCGGTGTGTTTAACGGATTTTTCATCGCATACCTTGACATCCCGCCTTTCGTAGCTACCTTGGCATCCATGCTGATCGGTCGTGGACTTACATACGTATTCCTGGCGGCAAAGACGATCGGCCCGGTACCGGATGGATTCAAATTTTTTGGCGCAGGTTTCTTTATTTCTAACAAAATTCCCGTCGGAGATGGTACAATAGAGATAGTCACATTGATCGTGGCGGCAATCGCGACCATCCTTATCATCTTTTCGGAGAAGAGATCTTTAAGTGCAAAGAGAAAATATGGTTTTGCGACCCCGCCGGCATGGCAGACGATCGTGAAGCTGGCAGTGATCCTGGCGATCATCTGGTTCTATGCATATAAGCTTGCACGTTACAACGGTATCCCGATCGTACTTGTTATCATGGCGGTTATCGTTGGTATCTACTTCTTTATCACAAGTAAGACCGTCGCAGGGCGTCAGGTATACGCGCTGGGTGGCAATGCAAAAGCGGCAAGGCTCTCCGGTATTGATACCAGGAAGGTGTTCTTCTGGGTATACACGAACATGGGATTCTTGGCAGGTGTTGCAGGTATCGTGCTTGCGGCCCGTGCAGGGTCTGCGACTCCGAAAGCAGGAGACGGATTTGAGTTGGATGCGATCGCGTCATGTTATATCGGCGGCGCTGCGGCTGCCGGCGGTGTCGGTACGGTCATTGGGGCTGTAGTCGGCGCGTTTGTTATGGGTATTCTGAATAACGGTATGATCCTCTGCGGTCTGTCTACAGACTGGCAGAAGGTAGTAAAGGGTCTTGTTCTTCTGGGGGCCGTAACATTTGACGTCATTTCTACGAAACGTAAAAAATAAATGATGCTAGGGTCAAAAGTCATAAACTAAGAGCATGCTTGCACGCGCGTGGTTTTATGGCTTAAAGGCCCGCCTCGATATGAGGATAAAAGTGGGGCGGAGGAGCCTTTGGCGCGTTTCTCGGAGGGCCTTCCCCGCCTCAGTAAGGAGAAAGCCATGGAAGAACTAGTTTCAAAATACGAGGAAATCATAAGATGGGTAAGGACCCGCATTGAAAAAGGGGAACTGCGGCCAGGCGCCCGTGTGGAGTCAGAGTATCAACTCTGCGCTAGGTTCCAGGTGAGCAGGCAGACCGTACGGCATGCCATCGATGTTCTGGAGGACGACGGGATGATCGAGAGGCGCCAGGGGAGCGGTACTTACGTGAAGGCCATGGTGGAGGTTAAGGAAAAGAGGAAAAAAGCGATGCAGGTCGCAGTGATGACGACCTATATGCAGGAATACATCTTTTCCTATATTATACAGGAGATAGAAAGCGTATTATCCAAAGCAGGATATACGATCCAGATTTCATTTACCAATAATACAATAGAAAAAGAACGGTTTATTTTGAAAAATATTTTGGAGAAGAATATGGTGGACGGCCTCATCGCTGAGCCGACAAAGAGCGGTCTGCCGAATCCGAATTTAGATATATATAAGAAGATCATGGACAAGGGAATTCCAGTACTATTTATTAACAGCTACTATCAGGAGTTGGACGCGCCGTATGTGAGCATGAATGATAAGCTTGCTGGAAAGCTTGTCACCACCCATTTGTTAAAATGTGGACACCGGAAAATCGCGGCTATTTTTAAGGCGGACGACGGGCAGGGGCACAGACGGTACGCCGGGTATATGGAGGCGCTTATGGAAGCGGATCTCCAGATACGGAGCCGCCGTATTGTATGGCTTGACACAGATGAAGTGCGGCATATGAAGGAGGACGCTGGGTGGATTCTGCGGCGGCTTGAGGGCGCTACGGCATGCGTGTGCTACAATGACGAGGTAGCCAGCGGCCTTGTGGCAATTTGCATGGAGCAGGGGATCCGCGTTCCGGAGGATTTGTCGATCATCGGGATCGATGATTCTGAATTGGCAACATATTGTGAGGTTCCCCTCACATCGGCGAGGAATCCGATCCGTGACCTGGGAAGGATTGCGGCGCTGGAGACGCTGGAGCTGTTAAAAGGTGTGCCAGTGCCAAAAGCTACGGAGCTGGATCCGGAGATCATCAACCGGAACTCGGTGACGATCATAGATAGTTTATAATAATAAAGAGAAAAGGAAGGTGCAAGAAGATGAATGATGTGAAGACTTCCATTCAAAATGGAAAAACAGCGCTGGGCATTGAGTTCGGCTCTACCAGGATTAAGGCAGTATTGGTAGATGAAGAAAATAAACCCATCGCTTCAGGAAGCCATGATTGGGAGAACCGCTATGTTGACGGGATCTGGACGTACACTCTGGACGATATCTGGACAGGGCTAAAGGATTGTTACCATGATCTGGCGAAGGATGTGAAGGCGAAGTACGATACCGAGCTGTCTGTGATAGGGGCATTGGGATTTAGCGCGATGATGCATGGTTATATGGCGTTTGATAAAACAGGAGAACTTCTGGTTCCGTTCCGTACCTGGCGGAACACGATCACGGAAGAAGCGTCAAAGGAGCTGACCGAGCTGTTTGATTTCCATATTCCGCAGAGATGGAGTATCGCCCATCTGTATCAGGCGGCGAAAAATGGGGAGGAACATGTAAAAGACGTCGCCTTCTTCACCACATTGGCAGGATATATCCATTGGAAACTCACGGGTAAGAAGGTGCTCGGAGTCGGTGAGGCGTCCGGGATGTTCCCGATCGATATCTCGACGGGAAACTGGAATACGCGGATGATCGATCAGTTTGACGAACGCATTTCCCCAAAAGGTTATCCATGGAAGCTGGGTGAAATCCTGCCGGAGGTACTGACAGCGGGAGAGAGGGCAGGAGAACTGACGGAAGAAGGAGCAAAGCTTCTTGATCCCACCGGAGTTTTAAAGGCAGGGATTCCGGTATGTCCGCCGGAAGGGGACGCAGGGACCGGTATGGTTGCGACTAACAGCGTGAAAGTGCGTACCGGAAATGTGTCGGCCGGAACCAGCGTGTTCGGAATGGTGGTATTGGAGAAAGAACTGAAGAAGGTGCATGACGAAATTGACCTGGTTACGACGCCGTCCGGAGATCTGGTTGCCATGGTGCACTGCAACAATTGTACCTCTGACTTAAACGCATGGGTGGGTATTTTTAAAGAATTTGCCGAGGCGTTTGGAATGGAAGTGGATCAGAATCAGTTATTCGGGACTTTATATAGAAAAGCGCTTGAGGGAGACGCGGACTGCGGCGGACTTCTGGCGTACAATTATTTTTCAGGAGAGCATATCACCGGGTTCGAGGAAGGACGTCCTCTGTTCGTGCGCACCCCGAACAGTCATTTCAATCTTGCGAATTTTATGAGGGTAAACTTGTTCGCTTCTCTTGGTGTCTTGAAGACTGGCATGGATATCCTTCTCAAAGAAGAAGGCGTAAAGCTGGATGAGATCCTGGGTCACGGTGGGTTGTTCAAGACCAAAGGGGTAGGACAGAGCATTCTGGCGGCAGCCCTCGACACTCCGGTTTCCGTGATGGAAACGGCAGGAGAAGGCGGCGCATGGGGGATCGCGGTTCTTGCGTCTTACATGCTGAATAAAGGGGAAGAGACTTTGGATGCTTATCTGGCAGATAACGTCTTTGCCGGACAGGAGGGAAGCCGTATTGAGCCGAAACCGGAGGATGTGGAAGGCTTTGAAGTCTTTGCAAAGCGGTATCTTTCCGGGCTTTCGATCGAGAGGGCGGCAGTGGATTCTCTGAAATAATTCCGAAAGGATGCTTTTGACAGATTATAATAATGATAGAACGATAAGGCGATAAGGAGGAGAAGAAATGTTAGAAGAGCTGAAACAGGAGGTCTATGAGGCCAACATGCTTCTTCCAAAGCACGGTCTGGTGACATTTACCTGGGGTAATGTGAGCGGGATCGACAGGGAGAAGGGCTTGTTTGTCATCAAGCCCAGCGGTGTGGATTATGACAAGCTGAGTCCGGAAGATATGGTAGTTCTGGATCTGAATGGGAATAAAGTTGAGGGACGTTATAATCCGTCTTCCGACACGGCGACCCATCTGGAACTCTATAAAGCATTCCCGGATATGGGCGGGATTGTGCATACCCATTCCCCGTGGGCTACGAGCTGGGCACAGGCCGGAAGAGGGATACCCTGCTATGGGACTACCCATGCCGACTATATGTATGGAGAGATTCCCTGCGTCCGCAATCTGACGAAAGAAGAGATTGACGAGGCCTATGAAAAGAATACAGGGCTTCTCATTGTAGAACACTTTAAAGGGAAGGAATACATGGCAATGCCGGCGGTACTCTGCAAAAATCACGGACCCTTTAGCTGGGGAAAAGACGCTCATGAAGCAGTGCACAATGCAGTCGTGCTGGAAGAAGTTGCTAAGATGGCGGCAAGATGCGAGATGCTTAACCCGCAGGTAAAGCCTGCGCCGCAGGAGCTACAGGACAAACATTATTATAGGAAACACGGCGCGAACGCGTATTATGGGCAGAACTAGACCTAGAGCACTTAACGAGTCCGAGCCAAAGGTGAAGGACGAGTTTAGTGCGAAGGTCGAACATGAGTTTAGAACAGAGACAAAAATAAATCATTCAAGGAAAAGGAGAGGATATCAATGATAGCATGTAAAGATTACAAATTTTGGTTTTGTACCGGTTCACAGGATTTGTACGGGGACGAGTGTCTTGCGCACGTAGCGGAGCATTCCCAGATCATCGTCAAAGCGTTAAATGATTCTGGCGTGCTTCCTTATGAGATCGTGTGGAAACCAACATTGATTACAAACGAATTGATTAGGAAGACATTTAACGAAGCGAATACAGATGAGAACTGTGCGGGAGTCATCACCTGGATGCATACCTTCTCTCCGGCAAAGTCCTGGATCCTGGGACTGAAGGAGCTGAGGAAGCCCCTCCTCCACCTGCATACTCAGTTCAACCGTGAGATTCCGTATGATACGATCGATATGGATTTCATGAACGAGAACCAGGCGGCGCACGGGGACAGGGAGTACGGCCACATTTTTTCACGCCTGCATATGAACCGCAAAGTCGTGATGGGATACTGGGAAGACCAAGCGACCCAGGAGAGGATTGCATCCTGGATGCGCACGGCGATCGGCGTGATTGAGAGCAGCCATGTGCGGGTGATGCGTATTGCGGATAACATGCGCAATGTTGCGGTTACAGAAGGCGACAAGGTGGAGGCACACATCAAATTTGGATGGGAGATCGACGCATATCCGGTCAATGAGATCGCGGAAGCAGTGAAAGCAGTCTCCCAGGCTGATATCGATACGCTTGTAGAAGAGTATTATGACAAATATGAAATCCTTCTCGAAGGCAGGGATGAGGCTGAGTTCCGTCGTCATGTGGCTGTACAGGCAGGAATCGAGATCGGTTTTGAGAGGTTCCTCGAGGAGAAGAACTATCAGGCGATCGTGACGCATTTCGGCGATCTGGGGGCTCTTCAGCAGCTTCCGGGCCTAGCGATCCAGCGCTTGATGGAAAAAGGGTATGGTTTCGGCGGAGAAGGCGACTGGAAAACAGCAGCCATGGTTCGGATCATGAAGATCATGACTCAGGGAATGAAAGGTGCGAAGGGTACTTCTTTTATGGAGGATTACACTTACAATCTGGTGCCGGGCAAAGAAGGGATTCTTCAGGCGCATATGTTGGAAGTCTGCCCAAGCGTAGCGGACGGCCCGATCAGCATCAAGTGCCAGCCGCTCAGTATGGGAGATCGGGAAGACCCGACCCGTCTGGTATTTACGGCAAAAGAAGGTCCGGCGATCGCAACGTCCCTGATCGATCTGGGCGACCGTTTCCGGCTTATCATCAATGATGTAAACTGCAAGAAGACAGAGAAACCGATGCCGAAACTCCCAGTGGCTACGGCGTTCTGGACACCACAGCCCAATCTTGTAACCGGAGCTGAGGCGTGGATTTTGGCAGGCGGCGCGCACCATACCGCATTCACATACGATCTGACTGCAGAGCAGATGGGCGACTGGGCAGAAGCGATGGGAATCGAGGCCGTATACATTGATAAGGATACAACGATCCGGAACTTCAAGAACGAATTGATGTGGAATGCGGCAGCGTTCAGAAGATAAAGGAACAAGGATAAAAAGATAGAAATAAAAAAATAAGAGGAACAAGGCTGGACTCTAAAACGGAGCGGCAGTCTTGTTCCTTTTTCCTTTCATCTGCACCAACATCCTGCTGGCAGGTTTTGCGAATTTTGTGGATAGGCTGCAGTGAATCACACTTTTAACCGTGAGGGTGGAGGAGATTGTAAGAGAAGAAATAATATTTAATTTGAAACTTGATAAGGGGTGCGGCATGGACTGCCCCCTTTATCTTTGGAGAAAATGTTCCTTTGAGTTGGATTAATATTGTTATTTCCGTAACTATATGAAAATATGTAATCATATGTAAAAGAAAGACATAGAGGAACGCACAAAAATAGTGGTAAATACAACGATATAGTGATATGATACGGATTATATGGAGGGAAGCAGTGAATGAAAGTGAGCTATAATCGTTTGTGGAAATTAATGATTGATAAAAAGATGAAAAAATTCTGAATTGCAGAGAAAAGCACAGATAAGCGGAAACATTATCAAAAGGCTTAATAAAGACGAGTTTGTTTCTATGGAAACAGTTGCAAAAATATGTGATGTACTTGAATGTGGTGTTGATGATATTTTAGAATTTACAAAAGACTGAGTATGGTATATAGTGCATAACGATTTCAGGAATTGGATACTACGGTTTATAAAATATATAGTTTGACCGAAGATGAGCAAAAAATAGCAGAGCAAAGATATATTAGGGAGGAAAAGTAAAAATGTCAGATGTAAAATTTGAAATTAAAGAAGAATTAGGAACACTTTCTGAAAGCTCAAAAGGCTGGACAAAGGAAGTAAACCTTATTTCGTGGAATAGCGCAGCACCAAAGTATGATATAAGAGATTGGGCGCCGAATCATGAAAAAATGGGAAAGGGGATTACATTAACGGCAGAGGAGGCGGAGACATTATATAAAATTTTAGCGAAAATAGTGGAAGAATAAATCAGTAAAGGAAAATAAAGTATGAGTGAATGGATTGGCGGTGTAGAATGTCATAAGTGTAGTTATTCAGGCGAATATGATGATAAAACGGATGATAAAAAGCGATATATGCAGGCAATGTTGAGGAGATATAGAGAAAATTGTATTTCGTTAAAAAGAAATAACATTAAGTATAAAATAAAAGTTGTGCTTACAGAAAATCGTAAGAAAGTTGAAATTTTTTCCGAGTCACTTAGTACGATTGATGCTATGTCAAGCATTATCCATGAAATACTTCGCTTTGAAAATTTGTTTGAAGGATTGTTCTTTCCATTGGTTTCTTTTATGGCAGATGAAAAGGATTATACGAAAGAAATACAACAAAAGCAGTTGGACTATTATCAGAGCCAAAAACAATATGCGTATATACCTATTGCTTTTGAGAATCAACAATACAGAAAATTGTACATGAAGTGGTTAAAGGCAGAGAAGAAAAATAAAATAATCCATCCGGTTTTTCTGTATTCGACTTATCTGGAAGGAATGCCGGTTGATATACGAATGGCTCTGCTATTGGAAACATTTGAGCCTATAGCGGAAGACTTACATAATAGAGGGATTATAACCTTGGTAAAGCCGCCTACAAAAACATTTACAAATAGATGTAAAAATTGCGGCAAGCCTGTATCAAGAACTGTACGTAATAAAGAATTAGAATTTAAAGATAAATTGCAGCCGTTAATTAAAAAGTATGGAAAAATTATTTTTAAGGGTGATACTAAAACTAAATTGATCGCAAGGTCTATAAGGATTAGAAATAAAGTGGATCATGTAAATGCAAATACAGAAAATGCGATGAATGGAAAACAGTGTGGATTTTACATCTATAAATATTCACTGATGTATCGCTATATTATGTTGCAGGAAATTGGAGCAGAGGACAAGGATATAAATCTTTATATCTCTGAATGGGTAGATAATTTTAATGAGAAGTATCCGCAATTAAGAGTATAAATTTATTTTGTGTAGAGCACGAGAGACTATGGTAGAGCTTTTGAGGAAATAGTATATGAAACGCATAATTTGCGGATGGTAGCTGAGAGATTATCTTATTGTGAATATATTTCATCAGATATTCCGTTTAACAATGATCCATCGGAACAACGGACAGATATTTTGTTTTTAAGGCGGTTGAAAAAACACGCGATGTCGCGATGCAGTCCAAATTGAAATCGCGTAAGATCGAAGATGCACTTCAAACGAAGGATAAGCAGACAATGTGGAATGTGTTGCAGGAGTATATACATAAGCATCCGGAATTGTTTACAAGGGCTAATGGTGTACAGCTTAGACGGGTGGATGCAGATTTTTATAAAAATGTATCAGAGGAAGATGTGGCAAGACAATTATAAATTGTGAGAGGACTTATATATCTGAATGAAGCAAAGCATTGTGCGGCAAAAGAGACAATAAAGGCGTGTTTTAAGAAGTTATTAAAGCAATCAGGCATATTTAGCGAGCATGAAATTGAAGCATTGCTTTTATAGAAATTGATTTGTCTGAGAAGAAATCGACAGGCATATCGAAAATTTTGCGCGAACTGGAAAGAAACGGTTCACCATTGCCGGAGTTTGAAACGGATGCAGACAGAACTTATATGATTACTACAATAAGGATTCACGAAAAGTTTGAGACTGAAAATGAAAACTTCGCTCAAAAAAATGAGCGAAGTTTGAGCGAAGTTTTGGCGAAAAAAAACTATAATAAAGTAAGCACAATTGTTAGTTTTATGGAAGAGCATGGAGAAATCACTCCTAAAGAAGCAGAAGCGGTTACGGGCAAGTCTGCTGCGACAGTGCGAAGATATTTTAAGATGCTCACAGGTACAAGATATATAGTGGCAGATGGGAGTACCAACAATATAGTTTATCGTATTGTTGCGAATTTGCCAGAAGATGATTAACAAAAATTCCACCAACAGAAAACCGTACAGGTGGAAAATTTTGGTTGTTTTTTTGGAAGCCAATGATAATGAAAAGTTGATTGAATTTTTGAAAGTGCTGTGATAAAGGGAAAACTAAAATCACATACGTAGGAAAGAAGGGGCAGATTGAAGAAGGGATATATCGCGATTTTTATGTTTCTTATGATCGCTGTATGCGGTGGCTGTGAGAAGAGTGGACGGCTTGACGAGAAAGAAGGGCAAGGCGGGGATGAATGCCAGGAAACGATCTATGATGAATCCGAAAGCCTGGCGGAAGGTTACAGAAATCTTTGTGAAGGGGCAGAGAAGGAAAACACGTTGGACAGCCTTTCGTTGCAAGAGAAGATCATAAAGTATTTGGGAAACGCCGGATATGCGGCTGTGGACAAGGACAATCAGATCGACATGGTAAATCATGAGCTGGTGGAAGAATTTTGTAAAAAGGCAGAAGAAAAGCAGGAGGCCGAGCTGAAACTGTTTTCTGTGATGGACGCTGGCGGTTTTATTCGTTATGACATGCATACCGATGGGGGAAAGCTCCATGTGATTGTAAGCCAGTTGAAATGGAACGATCATGTTCCGAAGGCGGACTATTTCCATGAATTTGAGGCATACACATGGAAATATACGGAGAAAGGCTACTTTTTTATTGAAGAATATCGTCCGTCAGGTTTTGATGGGGATCCGGGGCTGACTGGATTCCGGGTAAAGCCTCTTGATCTGGCTTTAAGGGAATTGAACCGGAAGTATGTCCTACCGGTCGGATATGAACGGAATAACATGTTGATCGTTGATTGGGATGAGCAGGATCATACGAATCTGGATTTTTATGACCTATACGAGCTTATGTACCGGTTAAAATATGGCGCCGATGTCCCGTACGACGCAAATTACGGTGGTACAGAATATGAGATTCCCAAGTCTGAATTTGAAGGAGTACTTCAAACATATTTTGCTCAAATGGACAGTGAGGATATCGAAAAAAATGCGGATTATGCCCCAGAGGGCCGGACATACCGGTATAGGCCCAGGGGAATATATGACTGTGAATTTCCTTACGGGCCGTATCCGGAAGTCGTAGGCTATGAAGAACAAGAAGACGGGACAATAAAGCTTTTGGTCGAAGCTGTGTGGGAGAGGAAGGAATCAGACCTTGCCTTTTCCAGCGAACTGGTGGTCCGTCCCCTGGAAAACGGAGACTTTCAGTATGTGTCGAACAGAGTTGTCTGCCAAGATGCAGATGCATGGACAAAGTGGTACAGACCGAGACTGACAGATGAACAGTGGTTGGAACACTATAGATAGGAACAGTTCAGCCATTGACTGTAAGGTATAAAATATCTCAAACTTTGCGGTTGGAACTGCGATTCACAGCAACCGCATAGTTGGAAATATCTTGACAATTTCCAAGCAATCGGATATCATAAGAATACATTTTCTAAAGGATTTCGGTTTTCTTTTAGCGAATCGTCGTGGCGCTCGCCACAGTATTTCTGGAATATAAGAGAATAGTTCTGTTGCTTTTATGCAAGATCAAAAGGTATCCTTCGTGAATCCAATCGCCTATTCGGCGATGTGTTTCATAAGGTATGTTTCATGGTAAGGAGAATAATTTTATATGGGTTTTTATACGGTATTATCAGCGTCCGTACAAGGGCTGAACGTAGCGTTTGTGCAGGTGGAAGCAGATGTGAGCAACGGGCTTCCTGTATTTCACATGGTGGGATATTTGTCGTCCGAGGTAAAGGAGGCGGCGGAGAGAGTGCGTACAGCCATGCGGAACACAGGATTTATGCTCCCGGCGAAAAAAATCGTCGTCAATCTGTCGCCTGCATGTGTGAGAAAGAGAGGGAATGTATTTGACCTGCCTATCGCGGCGGCTGTGCTTGCCGCATTAGGCGAGATTCCATGTGGAAAGCTGAAAGATACCCTCTTTGTAGGGGAACTGGGCCTGGATGGGAAGATACAGCCGGTGGAGGGCATCTTGGCTATTGTGTCCGAGGCGAAAGAACAAGGAATTATGAGGTGCGTTGTTCCCAAAGTGAATGAGAGGGAAGGGAAACTGGTGGAAGGAATCGAGATTCTGGGAGCGGCAAGCCTTAAGGATCTGTGCGAGTGGGCGAAAGGCCGGGCGATGCCGGGTGCGGATAAAGTGGAAGAGCACAGGGATCGGATGCATGTCCGGATAAAGAGCGACATAGATTATAGTGAGATTCAGGGACAGGAAGGGGTAAAACGCGCGACGCTCATCGCTGTGGCGGGAAATCATAATCTTCTGTATATTGGGCCGCCAGGATCCGGGAAAACGATGATGGCAAAGCGGATTCCTACGATCCTGCCGGAACTGGAAAGGGATGAAAGCCTGAAGATCACGAAAATATACAGCGCCGCGGGAAAAGTTAGGAGCGAGGATCCATTGATTACCAGAAGGCCGTTCCGTGAAGTCCACCATACGGTGACAAGGGCGGCGCTCGTAGGAGGAGGGCGGATTCCGGTTCCGGGGGAGGTCACTTTGGCAAACGGCGGCGTACTGTTTCTGGACGAACTGGCAGAGTTTCCGCGCGGTGTCCTGGAATCCCTGCGGCAGCCGCTTGAAGATAAATGTATCCATCTGGTGCGAAATCACGGGGCATATTGCTTTCCGGCGGATTTTATGCTGGTCGCTGCAATGAATCCATGCCCCTGCGGATATTACCCTGATCTGATACGATGCTGCTGTACCCTCCCTCAGATTCAGAGGTATCTGGGAAAGATAAGCCAGCCGTTCCTGGATCGCCTTGATGTCTGCGTAGAGGCTCCGAAAGTGAAGTATGAGGCGCTTACCGCACGTCAGAGCGATTCTGACTCCAGCACGATGCGAAGCCAGGTGGAGCACGCCAGGAAGATACAGGAACGGCGGTTTAGAGGACTTGGAATCGCGTCAAATTCCCAGATGGGGAGAGAGGCGGTAAAAGAATGGTGCGTTCTTGATACAGGAGGCGAGAGGCTTCTACGCCAGGCATACGAAGTCATGAATCTGACAGCGCGTAGTTTTTATAAAACACTGAAGGTAGCGAGAACGATCGCTGATCTGGCGGGTGAGGAAAAAATCCGTGAGGAACATATCAAAGAAGCGGTCAGCTATCGAATGATCGATAAGAAATATTGGGGAAGATAGAGGAGGGACGGATGGAAGAAGAATACTATGAATACTGGTTTGCCAATGTGGAAGGGATACGGGCTGACAGAAAAAGGAGTATCCGTAAATGCATTGGTTCTGCGAAAGCAATCTATAATATAGAAGAAACGATTCTGTCCGCGCCTCTTAGGGAGAACTTGTCCGACAGGGAAGTGTCGAAGATAAAAGAAAGCCGGAAAAAGAAAGACTGGAAAAAGGAATATGCACATCTGGCGGAAAAGGGAATTCGGTTTATTCCGTGGCACAGCCCGGATTATCCCGCCAGATTTGACAGCCTTCCGGGAATGCCTTACGCCCTGTATTTGAAGGGACACCTTCCAAAAGAAGAGCGTATTTCAGCGGCGATTGTCGGGGCGCGCAGATGCAGCGCATATGGAGAAAGGATGACGCTTGAATTTGCCGAAGCTTTGGCGGAGGCGGGGATACAGATCATAAGCGGGATGGCAAGAGGAATCGATGGATTCGCCCACAGAGGAGCTTTGAATGTAGGAGGAATGACCTGTGCAGTCTTAGGGTGCGGGACAGATATCTGCTATCCGCGGGAACATAAAGGACTATACCAGGATTTGGAAAGGAAAGGAGGGATTGTGTCGGAATTCCCTCCGGGAACGCCTCCTCTTCCGTCAAATTTTCCTGCAAGGAACCGGATCATCAGCGCGCTTGCGGACATTGTGCTTGTGATGGAGGCGAGAGAGAAAAGCGGTTCCCTCATCACCGCGGATCTGGCGCTGGAGCAAGGAAGGGACGTCTATGCTCTCCCAGGGCCGGTCACAGAAGAATTGAGTAGAGGGACGAATAATTTGATCCGCCAGGGGGCGGGGATCCTTTTAAATCCACAGGAAATGCTGGATGAGCTGGGAATCCAAAGTAAAAAGGAAGAAGAAAAAGAAGGCACGGATACGGACAGAAAAAAAGGTAAAAATAAAATAATGCTTGAAAGCATAGAAAATTTGGTGTATAGTAAGCTCGGTCTGTATCCGAGAAACCAAGAAGAGCTTTTGCAGGAAGCGCATCTTGCACCGCAGGAGCTGGCAGGGATCCTTGTATCGCTTGAACTAAAAGGATATATCTCGGAAGTCTCAAAGAATTATTATATCCGGCGTGTGTAGATTATACTCACGAGCATACTTATTTGCCAAATGATTTGTAATGATTGCGAAACAAAAAGCAAATTGTTGGCAAATCATTTGTCTCACGGGTATACCATGAAAAGCACACAGAATGGAGGAAATATATGGCACGATATCTTGTGATAGTGGAATCACCTACAAAAGTGAAGACCATTAAGAAGTTCCTGGGAAGCAGTTACGTGGTGGCCGCGTCCAACGGGCATGTGAGGGATTTGCCGAAAAGTCAACTGGGAATCGACGTAGATCATGATTATGAACCCAAATATATTACGATCCGGGGAAAAGGAGAGCTTCTGGCAGGTCTCAGAAAAGAGGTCAAAAAAGCCGACAAGATCTATCTTGCAACCGACCCGGACCGGGAAGGGGAAGCGATCTCATGGCATCTTACCAAAGCTCTCAAGCTGGAAGGAAAAAAAGTATACCGTATCAGCTTTAACGAGATTACGAAGAGCGCGGTTAAGGCATCTTTGAAAAATGCACGGGAAATCGATATGAACCTGGTGGACGCGCAGCAGGCAAGGCGCATGCTGGACAGGATTGTGGGGTATAAGATCAGCCCGATCCTTTGGGTAAAGGTAAAAAGGGGACTCAGCGCAGGCCGTGTCCAGTCTGTTGCTCTGCGTATCATTGCAGACAGGGAGGAAGAGATCAATTCTTTCATACCGGAGGAATACTGGACATTGGACGCCCAATTTCTGGCAGAGGGCGAGAAAAAGCCGCTGACAGCGAAATTCTATGGGACAAAAGAGCAGAAAATTACGATTAAAAATAAAGAAGAACTTGATTCTATTCTCAGTGCGGTAAAGGACAAGGAATGTCGGGTGGAGGATGTGAAGAAGGGGGAGCGAAGCAAGAAGGCGCCGCTTCCATTTACCACCAGCACATTGCAGCAGGAAGCGTCCAAGACGCTGAATTTTGCTACGTCCAAGACCATGCGGATCGCACAGCAGTTGTATGAAGGAATCGATATCAAAGGGAATGGTACGGTCGGTCTTATCACGTATCTTCGTACAGATTCGACCCGGATTTCCGAAGAAGCAGATCAGAGTGTCAGACAATATATCGGCGAAGTTTATGGGAAAGAGTTTGTAGCAGGTCAGCAAACGGAGACTAAGCTTGAGAACCGGAACGTCCAGGACGCGCATGAGGCGATCCGTCCGTCTGATGTGATTCGGACTCCCGCGGCGGTAAAAGATTCCCTCACGAGGGATCAGTTCCGTCTGTATCAACTGATCTGGAAGCGGTATGTGGCGAGTCGTATGCAGCCGGCAAGATATGAGACGACGTCTGTAAAGATCAGTACAGGAGACTATCTGTTCACAGCGGCGGCCTCAAGGATCGTGTTTGAAGGATTTCGTTTGGTGTATACAGAGATGGATGAGGAGAAAGAGAACGGCAACCGGATGCTGGGAAGCCTGGATAAAAATTCCAGGATTACGGAAGCGTCTTATTCATATAAGCAGCATTTTACACAGCCGCCGGCACATTATACGGAGGCAGCGCTCGTCAAAGCGCTTGAGGAGCTGGGGATTGGAAGGCCAAGTACCTACGCGCCTACGATCTCTACGATTATCGCCAGGCGGTATGTGGCGAAAGAGAACAAGAACCTTTACCTCACTGAACTGGGGGAAGTGGTGAATCATATGATGATTCAGTCGTTTAAAAGCATTGTGGATGCGAATTTTACGGCCTATATGGAAGGTCTTTTGGATATGATTGCCGAAGGGAAAGTAGAGTGGAAGTCGGTTGTCAGCAACTTCTATCCGGATTTTGAAGAGGCGGTTAAAAGGGCCGAACAGGAGCTGGAAACGGTCAAGATCGAAGACGAAGTGACCGACGTAATCTGCGAAGAATGCGGAAGAAATATGGTCGTCAAGTACGGACCACATGGAAAGTTCCTGGCATGCCCGGGATTTCCGGAGTGTAAGAATACCAAGCCATATCTGGAAAAGATCGGGGTAGCCTGCCCGAAGTGCGGGAAATCGGTGGTTATCCGCAAGACAAAAAAGGGTAGACGCTATTTTGGATGCGAGGATAATCCAGAGTGTGATTTTATGTCATGGCAGAAGCCATCCGCTGAAAAATGTCCGAAATGCGGAAGCTTTATGCTGGAGAAAGGTAGTCGCCTGGTATGCAGCGACGAGCAGTGCGGCTTCGTAAAAAGCGAGGAAAAAATTAAAAATTAATAAAAAAAGAAAAAAATTAGGAAATTCGTTGAGTTCTTGATAATTGTATGATAGCATACTAATATATAGATTTTTTTTTAATTTGTACGAATAATTGAAACAATACCCTGCGGTTCGGGGGCAGGAAAAAATCAAGCAAAAAATCTGATGGAGGCAGAGATGAGCGTACAATTATTGGATAAGACAAGAAAAATCAACAAATTGCTCCACAATAACAGCTCCAGCAAAGTTGTATTTAACGATATCTGCGAGGTGTTAACTGAGATTTTGCTGTCCAGTGTATTGGTGGTCAGCAAAAAAGGAAAGGTATTGGGAGTAGGTATCTGTGAAGGCGTCCCGGAGATCCGGGAGCTGATTGGAGGGGAAGTGGGGGTCCACATTGACGAGCTGTTGAACGAGAGACTTCTGGGAATCCTTTCCACAAAAGAGAATGTGAATCTTCAGACATTAGGGTTCACACCGGAGTTGGTGAAGGGGTATCAGGCGATTATCACTCCGATCGATATTGCGGGAGAGCGTCTGGGAACACTGTTTATTTACAAAATGGATTCAGAATATGAGATTGACGACATTATTCTGAGCGAGTACGGGACAACGGTAGTAGGACTCGAGATGCTGCGTTCCGTCAATGAGGAGAGCGCGGAAGAGATGCGCAAGGAGCAGATCGTCCAGTCGGCGATCAGTACATTATCGTTTTCTGAGCTGGAGGCGATCATCCATATTTTTGAGGAGCTGGACGGCGTAGAAGGAATCCTGGTGGCAAGCAAGATCGCCGACCGCGTCGGCATCACACGGTCTGTGATTGTGAATGCGTTAAGGAAGTTTGAAAGCGCCGGAGTGATCGAGTCCCGGTCATCCGGGATGAAGGGAACCTACATCAAGGTCGTGAACGATTACGTGTTCAAAGAATTAGAACAAATGAAAAAAGAAAGAATGAAATAACTAAAGAAAGGGTGTCAGAGATTCTGATACCCTTATTTACGGGGTCAGACTCCCGCACTGGGGCGGGGCAATGGAATCGCCTAATCGGCGATGGAATTTCATAATGAAAGGAGAAGGGCAGGATGTACGACGGAGAGAAAGCGGCGATTTCCATGATCCAGTATTTTAAAGACGATAAAGAGCTGGACGAAACGGAATATCAGTGTACGGTCATCGAGTACCAGAAAGATCTTGAACAGGTCCACCTGCTGATGAATACGGGAAAAGTAACAGATATATCATTGGATGCAGTCTACGAATGTCGGATTCAGGGGATGGCCGGGGAAGCCGTCTGCAACGGCATTATTACGGAGCGGTATATTAACAGGGCGGGGATCATATTGATTCTTCAAGTGATGAATGGATTTTATGAAATAAATATAAAGTAATTATAAAATTGAAAATCCTATGTTGACAAATGAAGATGGCAGTGCTATTTTATATCTAGACAGTTTTTAGCACTCGAATTTAATGAGTGCTAACAAAAATAGAATTAAGGAGGAATTATCATGAGATTAGAACCATTAGGTGACAGAGTTGTATTGAAACAGTTAGTTGCAGAAGAGACTACAAAATCTGGAATCGTACTTCCAGGCCAGTCGAAAGAGAAGCCGCAGCAGGCGGAAGTAGTGGCGGTAGGACCTGGCGGAATGGTTGATGGAAAAGAAGTGACAATGCATGTAAAGACAGGAGATCAGGTCATCTATTCCAAGTATTCAGGAACAGAAGTAGAACTGGACGACGAAGAATATATTATCGTGAAGCAGAACGACATCCTGGCTGTTATTAAATAGGACGGCGGCCGCGAAGAAGTTCAATTAATAGGAAAACAATATTTAAGAATATAGGAGTGATTGAAATGGCAAAGGAAATCAAATATGGCGCAGAAGCCAGAGTAGCATTGGAATCGGGTGTGAACCAGCTTGCAGACACAGTAAGAGTGACGCTTGGACCTAAGGGAAGGAACGTAGTCCTTGACAAATCTTTCGGGGCTCCGCTTATTACGAATGACGGTGTGACGATCGCGAAAGAGATCGAGCTTGAAGATGCATTTGAGAACATGGGAGCGCAGCTTATCCGTGAAGTCGCATCTAAGACGAACGATGTAGCGGGCGACGGAACCACGACTGCGACAGTACTTGCGCAGGCTATGGTGCATGAAGGGATGAAGAATCTTGCGGCAGGCGCGAATCCGATCGTACTGCGAAAGGGTATGAAGAAGGCAACGGATCTGGCTGTAGAATCAATCCAGAAGATGTCAAGCAAGGTGACAGGCAAGGAGCAGATCGCAAGGGTCGCAGCAATTTCTGCAAGCGACGACAGCGTAGGAGAGATGGTTGCGGACGCGATGGATAAGGTATCCAACGACGGTGTTATCACGATTGAAGAGTCTAAGACCATGAAGACAGAACTTGATCTGGTGGAAGGTATGCAGTTTGACCGCGGCTATGTTTCCGCATATATGTGTACGGATATGGAGAAGATGGAAGCGAACTTGGAAGATCCGTATATCTTGATTACGGACAAGAAGATTTCTAATATCCAGGACATTCTTCCGCTCCTTGAGCAGATTGTACAATCCGGCGCCAAACTTCTGATTATCGCAGAAGATATCGAAGGTGAAGCGCTCACGACTTTGATTGTTAATAAGCTGCGCGGAACATTCAATGTTGTTGCTGTTAAGGCTCCGGGATACGGAGACAGAAGAAAAGAGATGCTTCAGGATATCGCGATTCTGACAGGAGGACAGGTAATCTCTGAGGAATTAGGATACGACCTGAAAGATGTTACGATGAATGAACTCGGACGCGCGAAGTCTGTAAAGGTTCAGAAGGAAAATACAGTGATCGTTGACGGAGCAGGCGAGAAGGATGCCATTGACGCAAGGATCGGCCAGATCAAGAGCCAGATTGAAGAGACTACCTCTGAATTTGACAAAGAGAAGCTTCAGGAGAGGCTTGCGAAGCTGGCAGGCGGCGTTGCTGTGATCCGTGTGGGAGCGGCGACAGAGACAGAGATGAAAGAGGCGAAGCTCCGTATGGAAGACGCACTTGCGGCGACAAGGGCGGCAGTAGAAGAAGGAATCGTTGCAGGCGGCGGCTCAGCATATATCCATGCGGCAAAAGAGGTCGCAAAACTTGCGGAAGGTATGGAAGGTGATGAGAAGACAGGCGCATCCGTTGTCCTTAAGGCTCTGGAATCCCCGATGTACTATATTGTGGCAAATGCAGGACTGGAAGCATCCGTCATTATCAATAAAGTAAGAGAGTCTGAGCCGGGTGTCGGCTATGATGCTTACAAAGAAGAATATGTAGATATGGTGAGCGCAGGAATTCTGGATCCGACGAAAGTGACAAGAAGCGCGCTTCAGAACGCGACAAGTGTGGCATCCACACTCCTCACCACAGAATCCGTTGTGGCAAACATCAAAGAAGAAACACCGGCAATGCCTGCAGGCGGACCTGGAATGGGGATGATGTAGCATAAATAGTTCAGCCAGACCGCAGACGACCGGCAAATCGTGCTTGCACGAATTTGCCGGTCGTCTGACGGTCTGAGGGAGCGCCTGTCTATGAGCAAAGTTAGCTGCGAAGCAGCGAGAAAGCACCGAAGGGGCCTTTGCGAATAGTCGCGGGCTGAACGATGGGACCGGTTTGAAAGGTCAATTATGAAAAAAAAGAAAACTCCTCATAAGGGGAGTTTTCTTTTTTTGATAAAAGTGTTACAATAATTAAAATACACAAAAGATTCCAACTGTTCGGTTGAAACCGTGATTCATAGCAGTCCACCGCACGGCTGGAAAAGATTTTGGAGGTAAATGATGAGTGATTATTACACAGAACAACTGGTAAAAAGAAAAGCGCCGGCGAGTGCTATGCTGATCAAAATCCTTTTGGTCTTGGTAACGGTGTTGTCTGTCGTCGCTGTCATGATGATACCTTTTGGGATCATTATAACGGCTCTTCTGATTTGTCTTGATGTATATTTGTTCCACAATATGGATTTGGAGTATGAATATCTATATGTGAACGGGAATCTGGATATCGATAAGATCATGGCAAAGACCCGAAGGAAAAGGATATTTTCGATGGAACTCAGCGAGATGGAGGTTATCGCGCCGGCAGGAGCGCCTGAGCTGCGCCCTTACCAGGGCATTAAGGCGAAGAATTTTGGGTCAGGGAATCCAAATGCAAAAGTGTATGAGATGATTATTGCGCAGAAAGGGGACAAACAGAAGATTGCATTTGAGCCCAATGAGACGATCCTGGAAGGGATGCGGATGATGGCGCCCCGAAAAGTGTTTCGTTAGCAAAGAATAAAATGTTGACACAGGAAAGGGTTGTATTGTAAGATAGCAGATAAAACATATCATCGCAGACGAGAAAGAGAGGAAAAATCATGGGAAAGATTATTGGAGAAGGTATTACGTTTGACGACGTCCTCCTGGTACCGGGGTATTCGGAAGTGATTCCGAACCAGGTCGATTTGTCGACAGATCTGACGAAGACGATCAGACTGAATATACCAATGATGAGCGCGGGGATGGATACGGTCACGGAACATAGAATGGCAATCGCCATGGCGCGTCAAGGCGGTATTGGTATTATCCATAAGAACATGTCGGTTGAGAAGCAGGCTGAGGAAGTGGACAAGGTAAAGAGGTCGGAGAATGGAGTAATCACAGATCCATTTTATTTGTCGCCGGAGCATACACTGGCAGATGCCAATGAACTGATGGCGAAGTTCCGGATTTCAGGAGTTCCGATCACAGAGGGGAAGAAGCTTGTCGGTATTATTACGAACCGGGATTTGAAGTTTGAAGAAGATTTTTCCAAGAAGATCAAAGAATCCATGACATCTGAAAACCTGATTACAGCTCCGGAGGGGATTACCTTAGATGAGGCGAAGCAGATCCTTGCAAAGGCCAGGAAGGAAAAGCTTCCTATTGTTGACGATGATTTTAACTTGAAGGGGCTTATCACCATCAAGGATATAGAAAAACAGATCAAATATCCGTTGTCTGCGAAAGATGAGCAGGGACGGCTCTACTGCGGGGCTGCCATCGGCATCACTGCGAACTGCCTGGAGCGGGCGGAAGCACTTGTTAAGGCCAAGGTGGACGTGGTAGTCCTGGATTCGGCGCACGGACATTCCGCCAATGTGATCCGCACAGTGAAGATGGTGAAGGAAGCATTTCCCAATCTTTCTGTCATTGCGGGAAATGTGGCGACAGGCGATGCGACGAAGGCGCTTATCGAGGCGGGAGCCGATGCGGTCAAGGTCGGTATCGGACCGGGATCGATCTGTACGACTCGTGTAGTGGCGGGAATCGGCGTGCCGCAGATCACGGCTGTCATGGACTGCTATGAGGTGGCGAAAGAATACGGTATCCCGATTATTGCGGACGGCGGTATCAAGTATTCTGGCGATATGACGAAAGCGATCGCGGCGGGCGCGAACGTGTGTATGATGGGAAGTATTTTTGCCGGGTGCGACGAGAGCCCGGGAACTTTTGAACTGTATCAGGGAAGAAAGTATAAAGTATATCGCGGCATGGGCTCCATCGCTGCGATGGAGAATGGAAGTAAGGATCGGTATTTCCAGTCAGACGCGAAAAAACTGGTTCCTGAAGGCGTGGAAGGAAGGGTCGCATTTAAGGGATCGGTCGAGGATACGGTATTCCAGCTCATGGGAGGCCTGCGTTCCGGTATGGGATACTGCGGCGCTCCGGATATTGAGACGTTAAAAGCAACGGGACGATTTATGAAGATATCCTCCGCATCCTTAAAGGAGAGCCATCCACATGATATTCATATCACGAAAGAAGCGCCGAATTACAGCGTGGACGAGTAACATTGAGGTACTATAGACATTGGGTATGGCTTCTGGACTTTGATGCTTATGGAACGATATATTGGAGTATGGACTATAGGAAAAGAATGTGCATCGCACATTCTTTTCCTATACCTTATGAAACACATCGCCGAGTAGGCGATTCGGTTCACGAGTCCCGAGAGCAGTTGCACGAGGGATACCTTGTGAAACAGCCGAATGGCTATAATGGGGTCCCGAGAGCAGTTGCACGAGGGATACCTTATGAAACACATCGCCGGATAGGCGATTCGATGCGGATGGTTTAAGAAAAAAATAAGAGAATGTTCAAGGAATGTTTCCAGCGGCTATGTTAAGATAATAAAAATGGATGGGGCATCCATTAGAACATATGAGGAGCCGGGAATGGAGTTATGGACAGCAGGGGACAGAAGAGAAGATATAAGAAGCATTATGACGCTCGTCAGGGAAAGCGAAGGACAAAATATACGAGGAGGCAGCAAGTTTTGCTTCAGCGCTTTCTTTTGGTCGGCGCAGTCGTACTTCTCCTCTTACTGATCATCCTGGCGGCAGTACGTATTTTTGTGTTTCGACAAGAAGATGAGGAAGTATATATTGAGCTGGACGATAAGGAGATCAGCGCGGCAAAGCCTGAGATGAAAGTGGATCTACTGACAGTAAATGAAAATTCAAGACCTGGTACCCAGTCGGGGAAAATAGCAGGGATCGTTATTCATTATACAGCGAATCCGGGTTCGACAGCGCAGCAGAACAGAGATTATTTTGAAGGTTTGAAGGATTCTGGACAGACGCAGGTAAGCAGTCACTTTGTCATTGGACTGGAAGGTGAGATTGTGCAGTGCGTTCCGACTTGGGAAGTAGCGTATGCATCCAATCATCGGAATCAGGATACAGTCTCCATCGAGTGTTGTCACCCGGATGAGAGCGGGAAGTTTACAGAAGAAACGTATCGTTCGATGGTGCAGCTCACCGCATGGCTCTGTGAAAAGTTCGGTCTTGAAGAGGACGATGTGATCCGGCATTATGATGTGACGGGGAAAAACTGTCCGAAATATTTTGTGGAGGAAGAGGGCGCCTGGGAGCAATTCAAGAGCGACATTGGGCGTGCACTCAGCAAATAATATTTAAGAGAAGGCAGGGATGGTTATGAAAAATTATAATATTTTCCTGATTGGATTCATGGGGGCTGGAAAGAGCAGTGTTTCCGGCTGCCTGAGCAGGGAATACGGTATGGATGCGGTGGAGATGGACGAGGTCATTGCAAAAAGGGAGGGGATGGGTATTCCAGAGATTTTTGAAAAGCGGGGAGAGGAATACTTCCGCCGACTGGAGACAGAACTTTTGATCGAGATTCAATCCCGCAATAATGCAGTCGTCTCCTGCGGCGGAGGAGCCGCTATGCGGGAACAGAACGTGGCGGAAATGAAAAAGAACGGAAAAGTCGTGCTGCTGACAGCTTGCCCTGAGACGATCCTGAATCGTGTGAAGGACAGCGACGAACGTCCGCTTCTTAACGGACACAAGGATGTGAAGTATATCAGCGGCCTGATGGAGGCAAGGAGAGAAAGGTATGAGGCCGCGGCAGATATCGTAGTGGATACTGAGGGAAAGAGCGTGTCACAGATCTGTGGGGAACTGCTTGAGAAGTTGCAGGAAATGGATGACAGAAAGGAATTATAAGGATGTTTCGTACATTTTATCCAGATGATTACAAGATGTCTGTATATATGATGAATTTTGAAGAGATTTATGAAAAAGGATATCGAGGGCTGATCTTTGATATTGACAACACATTGGTGCCGCATGGGGCGCCCTCGGACAAGAGATCAGAAGAATTGTTTGCAAAGCTTAGGAATATCGGATTTGATACCTGTCTAATTTCTAATAATCAGGAGCCGAGGGTAAAGCCGTTTGCTGATAAGGTCGGAAGCAAGTATGTGTTCGACGCACATAAGCCATCGGTCAAAAACTACCAGAAGGCCATGAAGCTTATGCATACGGAGAGGGAGACGACACTATTTATCGGCGATCAGCTCTTTACTGATGTCTGGGGGGCGAAAAGAAGCGGGATTAAAAGCGTTCTGGTGAGACCGATCCACCCGAAGGAGGAGATCCAGATCGTGCTGAAACGGTATCTGGAACGGATCGTGCTGCATTTTTATAAGAGAGATAAAAACGCAGGAAGAATCCAGACAGGAATATAACGCGGGATATTCTGAACTTGCAGGCCATACCATGAATAATAGAATGAAAAGCAGCGCATACTACCTGTACAGTAACCGCATGAGCGGTGTGGAAAGGGAGAGCGTTGAAAATGGCGGTCGAGTTTAACAGAAGCAATACAAAAGAGAATCTGATGAAAGCATTTGCCGGGGAGAGCCAGGCGAGGAACCGGTATACAATCGCGGCGGATACTTGTAAGAAACAGAGTATGTATGCCGTAGGAGAGATTTTCCTGTTTACCGCAGAGCAGGAGAGGGCGCATGCGCAGAGATATTATGATCTTCTAAAGGAACTTTCCGGCAATACGATCGAGATCAGCGGGGGATTTCCGATCGATCATCATGATGATATTGTGAAACTCCTGGAATCGGCACATCACAACGAGATGGAAGAGTACAATGATGTCTATCAGGCATTTGGTGATGAGGCTAAGAAGGAAGGATTTCTTGAGGCGGCGTCCGCATTCTACCAGATTGCGGAGATTGAGCAGATTCATGCGAAACGGTTTGCGAAGGTTAAGGAGATGCTGGAGAGTAATACTTATTTTGAACGGTCTACGTCCGGGATGTGGATGTGCCTGAACTGCGGGCATATCCAGAAAGGGAAGGCGGTTCCGCCGCTCTGTCCGGTGTGCCGTTACGACAGAGGGTATTTTATCCCGGCGGAGATGGCCCCGTATCTGGAAATGGATTTTATATAAAATGCTTGTGAAGCAGGAACTCCGCTCACATAAGCAGTCTTGGCTTTGCAAGGAGCGAGACTGAAGTCTCGAAGAGGCGACGAGTGCGTAGCGGGCGGAGAACTATGAATGATAAAGAGAACGGAAATGGACGGAACTGTTTGACAGAGCCGTCCGTTTTTGATATGTTATACCCGAAAGCCAAATGATTTACCGGCAGATTACCGTTGTATCCAGAATGACTTACCAATCATTTGGCAAATAAGTATGCCCGAACGGGTATATTAAGAAACACGCAAGGAGAAAGGCGGTCTTCAAGATGAATGCGGTAGAGGTCAGGAATATAAGGATAGGAGAAGGAATACCGAAAATCTGTGTGCCGATCGTGGGGAAAGAAAGGAAGGAGATCATCGATCAGGCAGAGAGAATTGCGGCGCTTCCGGAGAAAGCCGCGGATCTGGCAGAGTGGCGTGCTGATTGGTTTGGGGATGTCATGCAGGACGGATGCGTGGAAGATGTTCTGAGAGAACTGCGCAGAGTCCTGGGGGAAATGCCCCTTTTGTTTACCTTCCGCACGGTGCGAGAAGGCGGCGAGAAGGCGGTCGAAGGGGAACATTATATTCGGCTTATTGAGAGAGCGACCGAAACCGGATACGTGGATCTGGTGGATGTAGAATTATTCATGGGCGAAGGGACGGTCAGGGAAATCGTCAAAAGATCACATGATCTTGGCGTGAAGGTCATTGTCTCGAACCATGATTTTAACAGCACACCTGCCAGGGAGGATATCCTTTTAAGGATGGAGAAAATGTTGGCGCTGGGCGCGGATATTCCGAAGATCGCAGTCATGCCGAACAGCAAGCGCGACGTGCTCGAGCTCCTTTCGGCAACAGAGGAGATGACGAGGCTTCATGCCGAATGTCCAGTTATCACCATGTCAATGGGTGAAACCGGAGTGATCAGCCGGATCTGTGGAGAAGCTTTTGGCTCGGCGGTCACCTTCGGCTCAGCAGGAAAGGCATCCGCGCCAGGACAGATGGGGGCAAAAGAGCTGTGTACGATACTTAGGCTGCTTCATAGGAAGGCTGGAGATTAAAGGAGTTATCAAAGGATACTTTACAGCATAGTCTGTGAAACTTTCGGTTGAAAAATGACAAGATTTATTATAGAATAATTGAGACAGAAGTATACGAAGAAAAAGAAATGCCGAAGGCATATATAAGGAGGAGAATAACATGATTTCAGCAGGTGATTTTAAGAATGGCATTACTGTCCAGATCGAGGGCAATATTTACCAGATCCTGGAGTTTCAGCATGTAAAGCCAGGCAAGGGGGCTGCATTCGTGAGAACGAAGCTGAAAAATATCATCAGCGGCGGAGTAGTTGAGAAGACGTTCCGTCCGACGGAGAAGTTTGACACCGCACATATCGACAGAAAAGATATGCAGTATCTTTACGCTGACGGCGAACTGTATAATTTTATGGATATGGAGACATACGACCAGATTGCGATAGACAAGAATACAATCGGAGATGCGCTCAAGTTTGTGAAAGAGAATGATATGGTGAAGGTATGTTCTCATCAGGGAAATGTATTTTCTGTTGAGCCGCCTCTGAATGTGGAACTTGAGATCACAGAGACAGAGCCGGGCGTGAAGGGGGATACCGCGACAGGGGCTACTAAGCCTGCAACGGTGGAAACTGGCGCAATGGTTCTGGTTCCGCTGTTTGTAAATCAGGGAGACCGGATCAAGATCGATACACGTACAGGGGAGTACCTGTCACGGGCATAGACAAGCATAGCATATTTCACAAAATTTGTGGAGAATTTTAAACCGGGGTTACGTAACACCAGACGTAATTCCGGTTTTTTTCTATGTCAATGCAAATTTTGCATGTCAAAAAAAATCTTGAAACCGGGAGAAAACCCCGATATAATCATCTTACTATCCGAAATATATCGGGTAATCTTGTTCAGATCATAGCTCCTTTGACGGTGTATAGCGGTGGGATCCGCTAAGAGAAAGGAGAGTCAATGGATTATACGGAATTTATAGAAGCTATGCTGGTTGAGGTCAGGAAGCACATTCCGGCGGACGTGACAGTAGACCGACATGCAGCGGTGAAGAACAATGGGACGGTGCGGGTCGGCCTGGTACTGATGCGTCAAGGAATTAATATGTCGCCGACGATCTATCTTGAAGAGTTTTATGAGCAGTATCTGGAAGGGGCAGGGCTCCTTGAACTGGCCCGCACTCTTGCTGCCTTGTACGAGAAAGTGAAAGTGGCGGAATCTTACCCATGCGGGGATATCTTTTCGTACCAGAAAGTGAGGGATAGAATTGTGTACAAGCTGATCCAGAGAAAGATGAATGAAGAACTTTTGCGCCAGGTTCCTTATAGCGAGTATCTAGATCTAGCTGTAGTATTTTATGTCCTGCTGGAGGGCAGCGCCTTCGGCACAGCCACTCTTTTGGTGCGCAATGAACATCTTTGCCAATGGAATACCACTCGGGAAGAGATATCCGAGGCGGCCAGGAAGAATACTCCCCGGCTTCTTCCGGGAACGATAGAACAGCTTGCAAACTACATGTATGTTCTGTCGAATCAAAAGAGGAATATGGGAGCGGCCGCTATGCTGTATCCGGATATCATGGGGGAGGCCGAAAGCCTGATTGGGGAGAATTTCTACATTCTTCCGAGCAGTATCCATGAAGTCATCCTTATACCGGAAAGCCATGGTGTGAACCGGGAGCAGCTGAAATCTATGGTTGAAGAGATCAATAAGACAGAAGTGGAGCCGGAAGATGTGCTTTCAGATTCGGTCTACTATTACAGTGGGAAAGAAGGCCGGATCTTACAGTAGAGGAAAAAAGCTACAATTTATATAGAAGAGCAGTGTGGCGCTAGAGGTTATGTGACCGGATCACAGGTACAATAAAAAGCGCTGCAACCAAACGGTTACAGCGCTCCTCTACGTCTCTGATCAGAATCGAACTGACGCACCCGCCTCCGGAGGGCGGTGCTCTATCCACTGAGCTACAGAGACAATTAATAATATACCACTGAAAAAGAAAAAAATCAAGTATTTATTTCTAACAACAGAATAAACGCATGAACAAAAATAAGCAGACATTTGTTATGAAAACTATGCAACAATACCATTACACTTTTCACTCTTATCCTTTCCATAAAAATATTGTGGACTAT
>JAAWDY010000058.1 GCA_022793995.1 Coprococcus sp. | reverse complement strand
TGTCCTCTTTACTGTCTTAGGTTGTCGCTGGATTTTCATCCAGCTTCGTTCTTGAATTTCTCTTGGCTCCCAGTTCCCCGGTTGCCTTTTTGGAAAATTCAGGGTTGTTGTCTATTGTTCAGTTATCAAAGTTCGTTGCCGCCGCATTTTGTTTCTGTCGTTTGCGACAGCTTTGTTATAATATCACGCCATTTTTCATTTGTCAACACCTTTTTTATATTTTTTTTAATATTTTGTAACTGTTCAGCCATCGGCTGTAAGATGGACGAATCATGCTTGCATAAATGAGTATGTCTTATAGTCGATGAGCCAAGCGCCTGACTATATGAGCAAAGTTAGATGCGTTAGCAGCGGGAAGATCTCTATCAATATCCCCGTCCAGAAATACCCCTATCGAAAAGCGGTCATGATTTTCATAATATAATTATGTTCATATAAAAATGTGAGAAACTTATTCTGCGCAATCATTTCCATCATCATTTCCCCGAAAGAAGTCATATACAGCAATGTGATTCCTACGAATAAAAATCCGATCACAATCAGCGCAATGATGATTCCTACTCCGGCCCCAGCCAGGCGGTTGAGTGTCCCAAGGAGCGGCAGCTCCGTCACAAAATCCAGCGCAAATACGACTGCCCGCAGTACAATCGTAACGATCAGAAAAGTCCCTAGAAAGGACAGAATATTAATAATAATCTTTGCCGCATAAGTAGAGATATACTCTACAAACGTCGTAACTCCAAGCGCTTTATACATCTCGCTGTTATTATTGGTAAGAAGCAATTCTTTAAACACATCCGGGATATCCGCCGACTCAATCGCAGCAATCTGTACCTGGCGCGGTATCTCACTGTCAAGAAGCGACTGGTCTGGCTTATCCTGTGAAACATGACCTGAAATCACCCCGGAGGAAATGCCAAATTTCGTCAGATCTTTTCCTGAAACCTTTCCATTTACAATATCTTCCACCGTGACCCCGCCGGCCGCCAGCTCTTCCTCCGAAACACCTGCACCGTCAAGCATCCGCCGCACTTGGTCTTCTGTCAACCCTGTCTTTTTATCCGCCCCGGTAAATGCACGGCTTATCATTTTCGTACATTCCTTCTCGATCATCTCATCGACCGGTGTCAGTGAATAGATCGCTTTGCTCACAAAAGGAGCTGCAAAAAATACAACTGCCAGCGTTAGTAATGTCGCGGCAAGGGACACTGCGATTCTTATCGCCCCTTTAAAAAATCCTACCACTGCTCCTATACAGATTATTCCGATAATTCCAATCAATAACCAGTTCATACGCTCTCCTATTTTACCAGCCTGACTTCTTCCAAGCCTCTGGCATTTATCATTAAGTATTTATTGACGCCTGGTAGCGGAAGGATCTCCAATATGTCGTCATCCACCTCGCCGTCAAATTTGTGGACACCCCACAGGGAAAATACAGAGCATTTTTTTCCATCATACATTATCACGTTTTCACCGCTCACTTTTATATGATTGTATTCTCCCATAAATGTGTGCGACAATCTCTTCCTGCCTTTTATATCGTAAAGACGCAGCTCGTATCCCACATCAGTGTTCTGCAACACAAAACCTATGTATTTCCTGTCATAGAATACACTTTTGATCTCCTTTCCCAACTTGATCGTCTGAGACCGCAGCGGCTTAGCCCGTCCCTCATAAATCATAAATGCCTCAGTCCCTACCAAGACAGATACTTCATCATCTACAAAAAAAGATGTAGGGATCACCGTATTTTTATAAATATCCTCTGTCACTTGATAGTCTTTCCCCGCATCTCCTGTTTTCCCAAATTCGTAGTATGCCACTTTCGTAGCCGTCTCCCCATCTGCTACGCAGAGATAAGATACCTGCAGCATCGTCCCTTCGGGAGCGATCGCCATCCCGATTGGATAGCCTGTCCCTTCCAACGAAGCCTGATGCTCCACCAACACGTTGCCTTTCGCGTCGTAGCATACGATTTTCGGCGTGTTCTCATTTTTCAAAAGAGCGCTGACAATGCCGTTCTCGGCAACCGCAATCTGTTCTATCGGAAAATTTGTATTGACCTCACCTTTCAGACCCTTCTTATCAAACACGAGGATCGCGTTTCCTCCACGGTCTGCCACAGCTCCGGAATCCCCATAAATATCCACAAACGGATTCTTGATCTGATAGGACTGATTCCACTGCTCTTCACCTCTTCTATTTAAAAAGGCCACCCCATCCCTGCTATACTTAAGCACTCCGTCTGAAAATTGTACATAGTTACTGCTGTCAAGCCCTTCCATACTGTATGTCTGAATCACTCTTACCTTCGTATACGTCTGTACCTCAAGCAGCAAATATGTACTAAAAGCCGCTGCCAGAAGTGTAGCTATCGCCAGAATGACGCGGCGCCATGTCCGACGTTTCCGAATCCGTATCTTCTTCTCCAATCCTTCCAGAGAATTTCGTACTTCTATAATAACTCCCATAATCTATCCTTTTTCGTTTCAGGTCCGCACGGCGCCTCGCCGTGCACACTCGCAAGCCTTCGGCTTCCTCGTTCACGGGCTTTCGCACCCGCTCGCGTGGGCGCCTCACCAAGTGCTCCTATTATACCACACATTATATTGTTAAGGAAGCAACAATTTTTGTCCTATGAAAATCAGGTTGCCATCTGCGAGCCCATTCATTTTACAGATTGCATCTACATGCCCGGTGTCGCCGTATACTTTTTTGCTGATTTTAGCTAATGTATCCCCTTTTTCAACAATATAGATCTCTTCATTCATCCCCTGCACCAGACTATCAGCATTTGTATCCGTCGCCGTGCTGTCTGCCTTGGCTGTTGTATCATCTGTTGTACCGTCAGATACTTCATCGTTATTTTCATCTGTATTTTCGACCTTCTCCTCCGATGCAGCGCCATCCGCCCCCTCTCCCTCCGGTTCGCTGTTTTTCCCCTCATCGTCCGTGTCTTCATCTTCTTCTGTTTCTGCCGGTCCCGTATCTCTTTGTTTTATGCCATCCTGTGCTCCCGCCTGGACTATCCCGTTCGTCTCAATTGTTTCCTGCCCTGTCCCGACAGTGGGAACCGACCGCCTGATATCCTCTAATGAAGATTGAACTGACCTCATCTTATCATAATTATTCACTGTAGTAACTCCAATTATAAGCACTACCAGCACTAAAAAAATACTTGCAGCATACATTGTCCGGGAATTTTGTCTCTGCTCCTTTACCACATATCGCTCTTTTACGATATTACGAAAATCCTTCGCAGCCTGATCTTCCACATTTTCACTGGGAAACCCGCCGATCGTCCTCCTTGTTGTAATCATATAATTTTGCATGGACGGATTTCGCTCATAATAGATATAGTGCCCACCCATCTGCATTAATTCTCTGTATTTATATGCAAAATACAGCTCGTCCTTTTCCGCGGCGTCCTTCATAATAAGGATAGTACCGGAATGTTTAAAATATTGCTCGTGAAGCTTTGCCAAATTATCATTTAACAGGAGAGGTTGTCCGGGCAGACAGACGAACCACCCAATGATATCTCCGTCTTCAAAAAATTCTTTGCAGTCCTTCTGGGCCTTGTCCCATATCTCGTCGGTGATTTTAATATCCGGTCCTTCGGTCTCCACATTCTCCATCTGAACAGCGCCCGAAATAAATACATTCTCCTGCTCTTCCTGCCGTTCTATCCGACCGATCAGAAAGGCTCCCCCAGGAGTTTCCTCCGTTCTGTCACAAAGCCTGTCCAAAAACGTGTCCACATAATCCTCAACATAAATTTTCGGCACATCGCTCACATTCCCTATCTGACGTACGTTTTTTGGAAATCTGTTCTCCATATACTCTCACCTCATTCTGCATATTTGAGGGGATGACATCCCCATGAACCGCCTCCAGCGATGGTTGCACGTCGCCTATTCGACGATGTGTTGCACAGAGTATCCCTCTTGCTGTCGCATTCGGGACTCGTGAACCGAATCGCCTACTCGGCGATGTGTTGCACAGAGTATATCATATGGAAAACGCTGATTTTATCATTTCATGTCTGTCATAACCGGAAACCTCTCGACAGGCAGGGACAATTCCTATCTCGCATTTCCTGCAGCCGCACTTTTTCGCCGAAGCGTCTCTACTCCACCGCAGTATTTGTCCGACAACGTCGTAATCCATGCCTCTCGCGACTTAGGAATGGTGAAAAGCGTCACCGGCCACATATGGCTGCGGATGACATCCCGCTCTGTCTCATTCAGCTCAAATAGCCTTTCTGCGTTTTTCAGAGCCTCGGCAGGATGCGTCAGCCCATGGAAACGCTCCCCTGTCTCTTCCCCATGCTTATGCCAATCGTATAAAAACAGATCATGCAGCATCCCCGCCCTGGCCGCCGAATGGGCGTCAAGCCCCAGCCGCCGACACCACAGATAGTTGTAATACGCCACGCGCAGACAATGTTTGTAACAGCTCGTATTTCCATGCATCGGATACTTATGCATGGACCGGACAACCGGATGACGGGCCACATCACGGATACATGCGTAAAATTCCTGCCTTCTTTTTCTTCTCTTTTCCCACCGGGCCTTTACAGCCTCTCTTCCAAAAAATCCCATTTCTGTCCACTCCCTTAATAATAATAAATCCCTGATTCTAATCGCCTATTCGGCGATGTGTTTCACAAGGTTCCCCTCATATGCATTCGGGATTCCTGATTCTAATCGCCTATTCGGCGATGTGTTTCACAAGGTTCCCCTCATATGCATTCGGGATTCCTGATTCTAAT
>JAAWDY010000057.1 GCA_022793995.1 Coprococcus sp. | reverse complement strand
TAATGCTTGAGAGCCACCAATTTAAAGCTTCGGAGCCACTTGTAATTTAATGTTTGAGGGTCATCTAAGAATACTAGATATAGTATGTGCTATTTTATACCGCTTATTATATTGTTCCAGAATTGCTTTAGAACTGCAAGAGTAAATGCACTGCATTGCAGCCCTTGCAGTTCTAAAGCAATTCTGGTGTAGGGTAATCAAGCGGTTAAGGATAACCTTACTATGCCCGTGGTGTTACTACATATTGTGGTGGCTCTCAAGCATTAGAATAATCAGTGATTCTTTAATGCCAGAGACAGTTCCGCCATCCGATCTGCATACAAGTATGCCTCTGGAAAGTGAAAGGCTCCTCCTCTTACCACCTCTTCCGGTATCCCTGATAGACTATCATAGGTACAGTGAAAATCTTTTATATCCGCCATTGTTCTCCACGATCATTTCCTTATCACTATATAAATTTCATTTTCTTCACCATCTGTACAAACTCAAGATTATTCTTGGTCCGATCGAACAGATTCAGAATATTATCCACCGCTTCATCAGCTTTCATGCCGTTCAGCGCCCGACGCATGATATCCACAGCCTCCTGCTCCTCACGGGTGAGCAGAAGGTCCTCCCGCCGGGTTCCGGATTTCGGAATATCGATAGCCGGGAAGATCCGTTTCTCAGAAAGCTTCCGATCAAGGACAAGCTCCATATTACCCGTTCCCTTGAATTCCTCGTAGATGACGTCGTCCATCTTGCTTCCCGTCTCCACAAGCGCGGTCGCAAGGATTGTGAGACTTCCGCCCTCACGCATATTCCTCGCCGCCCCGAAAAAGCGTTTCGGCATGTGCAGGGCCGCCGGGTCAAGACCGCCGGAAAGCGTCCTTCCGCTGGGCGGAACCACCAGGTTGTACGCCCTGGCAAGTCTAGTAATGCTGTCCAGAAGAATCACCACATCTTTCTTATGTTCCACCAGGCGCTTCGCCCTTTCAATCACCATCTCCGAGACGCGGCGATGATGCTCCGGCAGCTCGTCAAAGGTAGAATAGATGACCTCCACGTTCTTCCCTTCGATTGCTTCCTTGATATCCGTTACCTCCTCCGGACGTTCGTCGATCAATAAGATCAAAAGGTGAACTTCTGGATTATTCCTTCTCATAGACAGCGCCACCTGTTTCAGAAGCGTCGTTTTCCCTGCTTTCGGCGGGGATACGATCATTCCCCTCTGCCCTTTTCCTATGGGGGAGAGCACATCCATAACGCGCATAGCCGTACTTGTCCTCCCTGCCTCAAGGCGCAGTCTCTCGTTCGGGAAGATCGGGGTCATGTCCTCAAAATTATTCCGTCTTGAAGCCTCCGCCGGGGTAACGCCGTTAATCCTCGTCAGATACAAAAGCGCGCTGAACTTCTCCGACTGTGTCTTGACCCGCGTATTTCCCGTCAGAATATCTCCTGTTTTTAACCCAAATCTGCGTATCTGGGACGGGGACACATAGACGTCTTCCTCGCCCGGCAGATAATTCTTTGACCGGATGAAACCGAACCCGTCGCTCATCACCTCAAGGATCCCGTTCACCGTATTCCCGCTGTCAAGCTGTTCGATATCCACAGCCCCGCTTTTCTCCGTCTTGATCTCCTCTTTTACTTCCTTAACCGTGTCCTTCTCATCTTCTTTGAGCATTACCTCGATCAAATCCGCTTTTTTTAATGCGGAAACGCCTTTTAAGCCGCGTGCTTTCGCCAATTCCCGCAGCGTCGCAAGCGGCAGAGATTCATATTTCTCTCTTGTCATACTACATCACTCCTCTCTATTTCGCTGTATCGGCCGCCCTAAAATCACAGCAGACACTGCCTGATGTCCTGTTTTGGTTTCAATTATTTCATTAGATTGTAACTATAAGGAAAATTTGTCTGACCCGACAATTACTTGAAAAATGAAAATTCTTTCCAACCGTGCGTTTCCAAATTTTGTGTAGTGCTCCGTGTATCGCGGTTTCAGCCGCACAGATGAAAATCTTTTTTCTATTTGCTTTACTTCCATAAGAATGTTATCATAATACATAGCAATTTTCAATACCCAATGGCGGACAATTTTATGAATCAGTCAATACACTCTAATGAATCCCGGCGGCGCTGGGGAGAGAGGCCCTATCATTCTCTAGATTATGCGTTAAAGTCAGCCTATGGACAGAAGCTTTACAAGATCGCTCTAAACGGCGGATGTACCTGTCCGAACCGGGATGGGACGATCGGGAAGAGGGGATGTATCTTCTGCAGCGAGGGCGGTTCCGGGGAATTTGCATCCAGCGCTTCCCTGACGATCGAACAACAGTTGGAACAAGGCAAAGCTCTCATTAAAAATAAATACAAGGGCGGCGGATACATCGCGTACTTTCAAGCATTCACCAACACTTACGCTCCCCTTGCGTATCTGACAGATATCTTTACCCGGACGATTGCCGACCCGGAGGTCAAGGTTCTTTCGATCGCCACCCGTCCGGACTGTTTAGGCGAGGATGTCCTATCCCTTCTTTCTTCGCTCCAAAGGCAAAAACCTGTATGGGTAGAACTAGGACTCCAGACGATCCATCCTGAAAGCGCCACGTTCATCCGCCGGGGTTATGACCTGCCGGTATTTGAGAGAGCCGTCCTCGAACTTGCGCGTCGCAGGATTTTCGTCATTGTCCACGTGATATTATTCCTTCCAGGAGAAAGCAAAGATCAGATGATGGATACCCTCGGCTTCCTGAACCGACTGCCCATCTGGGGCATCAAGCTTCAGCTTCTTCATGTCCTGCAAAACACAGACCTTGCGGAATATTATCAGGCGCATCCTTTTAAGATTCCGTCGATGGAAGAATATTTTGAAGTATTAGGAGCATGTATCGCACGTCTGAACCCAGAGACAGTCATCCACAGGCTTACCGGGGACGGCCCGAAGGACCTGCTGATTGCACCCTTATGGACAGGCAGAAAACGCATGGTACTGAATCGTTTCCACGCTTATCTGAAACATCATGATATATGGCAGGGAAAGAATTTTATGAAAACGGATTAGGAGGATACTTATGCCTGAGATATTTACACTATATAAATTTATGATCCTGTATATGCTTTCCAGGATCGATTTTCCGCTGACAAACGCCCAGATCTCCGAATTCATGCTGGGACGGGGATATACCACCTATTTTACACTGCAGCAGGCGTTGTCCCAGCTGACCGAGGCCGGACTCCTAGAAGAGGAGAACACGCACAGGCGTACCCTCTATCATCTTACCCCGGACGGAGCGCAATCTATTCAATATTTCCGGAATCATATCTACCGTCCCATACGGGAGGATGTGGAACAGTTTCTCCGCGAAAAGGAATATGAATTAAAGGACGAGGTCTCCGTGAAAGCGGACTACTGGCGGAATCATGCCCATGAGTATTCTGTGCGATGCCAGGTGTTAGAAAATCAGGAACCCCTGATCGACCTCACCTTGTCCGTTCCTGACGAACATGAGGCGGAGACGATTGTCAAGAACTGGAATGAAAAGAACCAGGAAGTTTACGCCTGGCTCATGTCTCAACTCTTATGATTATATCACCACTTTCAGACAGATATAATTCCGGTTATCAATAAAATCTGTACTCACCGTGATCTCACCGCCGTATCTTGCGGTGAGCTGTTTTGCGCGGTACAATCCCAGCCCGCGTTTTCCGTCGCCGCTCTTCGTGGAATACCCTTTTTCAAAAAATTTGCCGATATCCTCCAGCTTCACATTGCGCATTCGGTTCTTGACGACAAAGACCAGTCTGTCGTTCTGCGAATCCAGCTCCATCATGACCCGGCTTAGCTCTTCAGTACATGCTTCGTAAGCATTATCCACCAGGATACCGACGATCTCGATTAGATGATGCTCGGAAATACCGGAAATGATCTCCAGATCCTTTACATCAATCTCTGTCCGTACAAAAGATGGAGCACGCACGATCTTACTGTACAGGAATCCAGCCAGTATCTTATCGCTAATCCGAAGCAGCTGTAGGTACTGCCTGCTTTCATCATCCTTTACGACTTCTGTTATATACTCGGACTGCTTTGCCACAAGCTCGCTGTAATCATCCACCGTGAGATGCATGTTCAAGATCGCGTTGATATGATTGTCAAATTCATGCTGCTTTGCACGTATCTCTTTTACCAGCTCTTCTAACGGCTGTATGTAGAGCTGATATAGCTTAAGTTCCGTCTCCTTTTTCTGGATGAGAAGATAACTTTTACGCCAGTCCACGATTCCCCAGATCACCACGACGACCATCAGAATCGACATAATGAACACACGATAGTCGAATGTTCCGCTGATTAGAAAATCTAATACCAGATACACTGACACCAGCAAGGCGATACCACAGAAAATACGGTACAAAAACTTTCTAGCCCAGTCAACCACTGATCATCCTCCCTATCTCCGCCTTATACGTCACCCCGATCTCCACCGTATCGACGCAGCCTTTCAGCTTCACGATACGGTTCACTGTATCGTAGTATTCTACTTCCTGGCGGTTCACTGCATACACCCGGTGGCATTGTATAAACATTCCTTCCGGAAGCTTCTGGAGCATCTGCTTCAACGTGACGTACGGCACATCCCAGCTTTCCTTTTTCAAATGAATGCGAATCCCCCTGTGTACGGCCTCAAGATACAGGATGTCCGCGCATGCGATCTGATAATTGATTCCGCCTTTTTTCACCGTCACGACCGGCGGCCTCTCCTGATCTTCCTTTGCCAAAAGCTTTGCTACGATCTCTTCCACCTGGCGTCTCTGGAACGGTTTCATAAGGTACTGATAACAATGAAGCTCCCTGTACGCCTGCATCTCCATCGCTCCTACTGCGGTCACCATAACGATGGGGGTAAAAGTATACCAGAAATGTTCCCTCACTTCCCTCGCAAAAATAATCCCGCCGATATCCTGCCGGCTCTCCCCGCTTAGGTTCACATCTAGCAGGAAAAGCCCGTATCGGATATCCTCTTCCAGAAGTTTCTTCGCCTCTTCATAGGAGGATGCCGGATGAACACAGATTTCCGCCGAATATTCAGACAAGATCGCAGTGAGCGCTTCCCGGGAAATCGTATCGTCTTCCAGTATAAGCACATGAATCATCCCGCATCTCCTTTCCTCTATCTTTCATCGCCGAATAGGCGATTGAGTTCAGGTACCCCGAATGTATATGAGGGGCTTCCTCTATCTTTCATCGCCGAGTAGGCGATTATTTGTCGGACATGATCTCTTTTACGCTTTTCGCAAGACCTGCCATACCCTGGATCTCAGATGGAATGATGATCTTCGTCGCCTTGCCGTCCGCCGCGTGTTCAAATGCTTCCAGGCTCTTGATCCGAAGTACGGCTTCGTCCGCGCCGGCCTCGCGGATAAACCGGATACCATCTGCGTTAGCCTGCTGTACCTTGAGGATCGCTTCCGCCTCACCTTCCGCTTCCTTAATCCGCTTTTCTTTCTCCGCCTCGGCCTGAAGGATCGCCGCCTGCTTCGCTGCTTCCGCCTTCAGAATGACGGATTCCTTCTCGCCTTCTGCGACAAGTACTGTGGACTTCTTCTCGCCTTCCGCACGGAGGATGGCCTCACGTCTCTCACGTTCCGCCTTCATCTGCTTCTCCATGGCGTCGCGGATCGCGGTTGGCGGTATGATATTCTTCAGCTCCACACGGTTCACCTTGATACCCCATGGGTCTGTCGCCACATCGAGGGATGCCCGCATCTTGGTATTGATCGTTTCCCTGGAAGTCAAAGTCTGATCCAGTTCCAGATCGCCGATGATATTTCGCAGCGTAGTCGCTGTCAGATTCTCGATCGCCATAATCGGATTCGCTACTCCATAGCAGAACAGCTTGGGATCCGTGATCTGGTAAAATACAACCGTATCGATCTGCATAGTAACATTATCTTTCGTAATCACCGGCTGCGGCGGGAAATCGACAACCTGCTCCTTTAAGTCCACACGCCTTGCCACACGCTCGATAATCGGCATCTTAAAATGAAGTCCGACTCCCCATGTCGCCCTGTACGCGCCAAGCCGTTCGATAACCAGCGCCCTTGCCTGTGGAACGATCTTGATATTGGAGATCAAGATCAATAAAGCAATAACAATCACAATCAACAATGCAACAGCTCCAAAAATTTTCATGTTAACCCTCCTCTTTCTTTACAATAAGTTTCACACCGGAAATATTAATCACTTTCGCGATCGTTCCCGGCTCCAGGATGTCTTCATCCCGTTCTGCCCTAACGGTCCATTCCTGACCGTTCACTACCGCCATTCCTGTCTGACTCATGTTGTCCACTTTCTCCGCAATGCGGATCGTCTTCCCGATGATCCCTTCATAGTTGGTCTTCACCCGCTGCGCATTGATGAACTTCACGGCAAACGGCCTGGTGAAATACAGAAGAACAAAAGTCACTACAAAAAAGGCGATCACCTGTCCGACAAGGGGAACTCCGATGACGTCCAGGATCAACGCTGCGAGCGCTCCTCCAGCCGCCCAGATACTCGTCAGCCCCACTGTGATAATCTCAATTACCAAAAGAGCAACCAAAAGAACCAGCCAACCGATCGTAATAAAGCTTTCCTGATTCAGCATCCCATCACTTCCTTTCTCGAGTGTGCTGACTTGATTCTATTCAGCACACTCGTTTTCTGTTACGCTTATCTTAACAAAATCAAGGAAGCCGCGCAATGCTTTCTGCGCGAATAAAGTGATTTCCGTTTTAAATGAAATCCTGCGTTTCCGGCGCATCCCTTTCCCTTAACCTACGCAGCCGTTTCTCGATTTCCGCCTCTTCTCCCATGCCGTCCATCCGGTAAAATACCGCGTCTTTGATTTCGTCCGGAAGATACTGCTGCCTTACGTAATGATCTGGATAATCGTGGGCGTATTTGTATCCCAGGCCATGCCCTAATTTTCCGGCCCCTTTATAATGTGAGTCCTGTAGATGGGATGGAACCGTTGTGCGATGTGCCTGCACATTTTCAAGCGCTGAAAAGACCGCCCGACAGGACGCGTTGCTTTTAGGCGCCGACGCAACGTAGAGCGCCGCCTGAGACAAGATGATCTGCGCCTCCGGCATTCCAATCCGTTCCACTGCCTGCGCGGCGCTCACCGCAAGCACAAGCGCCATGGGATCTGCATTTCCCACATCCTCTGACGCACAGATCATGATCCGCCTCGCGATAAAACGGATATCCTCCCCCGCGTACAGCATCTTCGCTAAATAATATACCGCCGCGTCCGGGTCGGAGCCGCGCATACTTTTGATAAACGCCGAAATCGTGTCGTAATGATTGTCTCCTGTCTTATCATACCTCACAACCCGCTTTTGAATACACTCTGACGCCACATCCAGCGTGATATGGATCTTCCCGTCCCCGCTTCTTTTTGTTGTAAGTATCCCCAGCTCTACCGCATTTAACGCCGCCCTTGCATCCCCTCCCGCAAGATCTGCAAGGAAATGTAAGGCATCCTCATCCATCTCGGCGCGGTAGCTTCCCATCCCCTTCTTCTCATCCCGGACCGCCCGCAGGATCAGCGTCTCCACGTCTTCCCTGGAAAGTGGTTTCAGCTCAAATATACTGGATCTCGAGATCAACGCACCGTTCACCTCAAAATACGGATTCTCCGTCGTCGCCCCAATCAGAATGATTGTTCCGTCCTCCACAAATGGGAGCAAGTAATCCTGCTGCCCCTTGTTAAAGCGATGTATCTCATCCACGAACAGGATTGTTTTTTTCTGATACATTCCTTGGAGCTGCTTGGCCTGTTCCACCACAGCCTCCATATCCTTTTTCCCTGCGGATGTCGCATTGATCTGTGTAAATTCAGCGCTCGTCGTGTGGGCGATCACCTTGGCAAGCGTCGTCTTTCCCGTTCCGGGAGGCCCGTAGAAAATGAGTGAACTCAGCTTGTCCGCCTGGATTGCCCGGTATAAAAGCTTATCCTTTCCAATAATATGCTGCTGCCCCACAACCTCATCCAGAGAGGTGGGCCGAAGCCTGGATGCCAGTGGAGATTCTTTCTCCTTATTCGTCTCCCTCATGTATTCAAATAAATCCATATCCTCCTAAGTAACCTCCCTATATTTTTTCGTCGTCATATGGTTTCATATGTTCCGCCGCTCTTAAGCAGATCCCGTATGGTTTCACCCGCTATAAAAAGCCCCGCTGTGGGGGGAACAAAAGAAATGCTTCCAGGGATACTTCTTTTTACTCCCAATTCTTCCACAGGCATCGCTACGGCGGGGACGAGGGGTTTCTCCTTCGAGTACAGGACTTTCACCCCTTTTATCCCTCGGCTTTTCAGCTCCCGACGCATGACGCGGCACAGCGGGCACACGCTGGTCCGGCTGATATCCGCGATCTCGAACATCTCCGGGTGCAGCTTATTGCCCGTCCCCATGCTGCTGATGATCGGAATCCCCCTCCTCTTCGCCTTTTCAATGATTACCAGTTTTGCCGTCACCGTATCGATAGCGTCAACGATATAATCCGGCTTCTCTTCCAAAATATCCTCCAGATTATCCGTGAGGATAAATCGTTCATAAGTCTTTACCTGGATGTCAGGACAGATATCTTCGATCCTCTCTTTCATCACTTCCGTCTTATACCTTCCCACCGTACTGTGATAAGCGATGGACTGCCGGTTGATATTTGAAAGCGTCACTTTGTCGTTATCAATCAGTATCATCCTTCCGATTCCGCACCTGGCCAGAGCTTCGATACAATGGGAGCCGACCCCTCCCACTCCGAACACCATGACCGATGCCTCCCGAAGCCTTTTCATGCCTTCCTGCCCGACCAAAAGTTCTGTTCTTGTAAATTCCTGCATCATTATTTCTCCGTCCTCAATCTAACAATAATTCATCGACTGTCACAAAATCATAGCCCTCTTTCTGCAGAATATCAATAATACGAAGCGCCGCGTTCACAGAAGATCTATAGCAGTCGTGCAGTAAGATGATATCATTTTCCTGCACCTGCGTCACTACTTTATTTACAATATCATCTTCGTTCTCTGTCGTCCAGTCCAGAGGATCTACACTCCATTTGACCGGGATCACATCCAGTTCCTCCTCCAGGTTTTTCTTCCATGCCCCAAAAGGCGCACGTACGTACTCCGTCCGTTCTCCCGTAAGTTCCTCCACCAGACGGCTAGTTTGGGCGATCTCTTCCAATGCTTTTTCGTCGGAGACTGACGCCAGATTCGTATGATGATACGTATGGTTTCCGATCAGGTGTCCCTCCGCAGCTTCCCGTTTGACAAGCTCCGGATGGCTCTGGACATTTTTTCCAATCACAAAAAAAGTGGCCTTCACGCCTCTTTCTTTTAGACCGTCCAGGAGAATAGGAGTACTTTCCTCCGCCGGCCCATCGTCAAAAGTAATCGCTATACGGCGGGGTTTTGCAGACTTTGATTCTCCGGATAATTCACCTTCTACCGCCGCCTCCAAAAGACGGTCGTTTTCCGTGATCTCAGACAGCACGGTCTGCCCATTTTGCAGGACGCCCCATACCAGAAGAAAGCAAAGTACATAGAAAACCCCGCATAATGTTTTTAGCAAACGATACCGCAAACTTTCACCTCATATTCCATCTTCATTTCGTTCTGTTTGCAATATATGCCGCCCCTTTCCATTGTATAACTTCCCGGCCGTGTATGCAGAAGTCAAATATCCCTGCATACCCAAAGGGCACTTACCCAGCGAAACGAGATCATCTTCCCGGAGGTTTTTTATCATATTAGGAAACGTAATTTCCCATATGATATGATGATAAAAAGCACTGGAAATCCATTCCAATGCTTTCTTGGCTTCCCTATGTACTTCCCGTTATTTCATACACTATTTCCGGACACTGTATCCGAAGGTCCCGAGACGTTTTCCCATCTTGTAATATTCGCCGTGGGAATACGTAATCAGCCCTGCTTTTTCCAGCGCAAACCGGTTCTGATCATCCAAGTATTCTTCATCTACATGAACGGCCAGTACTTCGGCCAGAAACATATGGTGTGATCCCAGTTCTTCTTTTCTTACCACCCGGCACTCAATACAGACCGGGCTTTCCTTAATGAGAGGGCACTTCACATGTTCTGCCTTCTCCGGCGTCAGTTTTGTTTCTTTAAACTTATCCACATCCCGGCCGGACCTTACGCCGCAATAGTCCGCAGCGCATGCCAGTTTTTCTGTGGTAAGGTTGATGACAAATTCCCCGCTCTCGTCAATCATATGGTAAGAATAGCGCTCCGGGCGCACGGAGATCGTCACCATCGGCGGGTTGGTACACACGGTTCCTACCCAGGCCACGGTTATCATGTTCATCTTCCCCTCCCGGTCCGCAACGCTTACCAGGACTGCTGGAAGCGGGTAGAGCATATTCCCCGCTTTCCATATTTGCTTTGCCATGTCTTCCTCCTTATCTGTATGTGTCTATCTCTGCTGCAAGTAATTCACCACAACAGGTATAAGCTGTTTCTTACGAGATACAACGCCGCGAAGGAATATCCGATCCGTATCCTCCGGTAGTTCAAAGGCGTCTATGATCTGCCCCTTTGCCCCGTCGCCGCAAAAGAGAAGCTCAGTCGACTCTTCTAAGATATTGGTGAGCATCAGGTAGATCAGGTCAAGCCTCTGCTCCCGCCTTGCTGTTTCTAAGTAGGATGCCAGGCGGCCGCGCACATCATCCAATTCTTCCTGGTTCATAGAGGTGATCTGTCCTACGCCGAACGCCACCCCATTGGCATTAAATACCTTGAAATCCATAAAACAGATCTCCTCCGCCGACTTATCGCACAGATCACTCCCTGCATTGAACATGGCTTTTGCATGCTGTTCCATATCGATCCCGGCAATCTGCGCCAGAGCAGTCGCCGCTGCCTCATCTATCATCGTGCAGGTGGGCGAACGGAATAAAAGCGTATCCGATATGATCGCGGAACACAAAAGCGCTGCCATGGTCTTATCCACCTTAACCCCGCTTTCCTGATACATCTGGTACACGATCGTAGCAGTACAGCCCACGGGCTGGTTACGGAAATATACCGGATTTATCGTCTCCATATTTCCCAGCCTGTGGTGGTCTATGATCTCCAGAATCTCCGCTTCCTCGATTCCGTCGACTGTCTGTGATTTTTCATTATGATCCACCAGGATCACCTGTTTCTTGCGCGAACTCATCAACCGTCTCCGAGAAATGAATCCGGCAAATCCCCCGTTTTCGTCAATCACGGGGAAATCCCGGTATTTTTTCTTCGCCATGACTTCCCTGACCTCGTCCACATAATCATCCAGCCGGAAGGTCTCCAGATTCGCTTTGCTCATGAAAAACTTGACCGGGATACTCTGGTTGATTAAACGGGCTGCCGTGAACGTGTCGTGGGGAGTCTGAATAATCACAATGTCCCTCTCCGCCGCCATCTTCTTGATCGTCCTGGAGATCTGGGAACTCTGGCAGATTACCAGACAGCTCGCATCCATCTCGATCGCGCAGAGCTGGGACTCGTAGCGGTTCCCCAGAATAACCATGTCGTCCTGCTCGATAAGATTCTCCATGAGATCCGGGCTGGATGCTGCGATGAGCACCTTACCTTTGAGAAAATACCCGTGTTCATTCCCCGTCACGATCGTGCCGTCCAGGGTATTTACGATATTCTTATACTGCGTCCTTGCCGTTGATAAGGTATGGCTGTCGTACATCTCCATATAAGAATTTGCGATATCCCCGATCGTAATCAGCCCTTCCAGCCTGTCTCCCCGCAGGATCGGAAGCGTCCTGATATTCTCTTCCCGCATGCGGGACCAGGCTTCTTTAATGGATGCCTGCCCCATCACTCCCGCAATCCTACGGATATCCAGATCCTTGACCTGTAGGTGGACATCGCTTAAATATGCCGGAGCTTCAACCCCGAAATGCTCCAGCACGTATGTCGTCTCCCCGTTCAAATCCCCCGCTCTTTTCGCTTCGTATCTGCCGCCTGTGACCTGCTGCTTTAAGTTGGCGTAGGCGATCGCCGAGCAGATAGAATCCGTATCCGGGTTCTTGTGCCCTACAACATAAACTTTTTTTGACTCTTTGTTTTCCATTTCTTCTCGCTTTCCTTTTTCTTCATAAATATAAGCTTGCCATTTTTTATTGCATTCGTCAACCAATTTCCATAAACAATCCAAAAACTTTTGCTTTTTTTCGGTTCCTATTCTCGCAAAACTGTGTTATACTGAATAATGTTATAAATTTTTCTAACTGTACGGTTGCGATTCACAGCAGGATTCAGAAAGGAAATGGATGCGCTATGCTTTGCATATAAGCAGACATTGCACTTTCAACCGTACAGGTGGAATTTTTTCAGCACAATACTGTCTGCTAGGCTGAAAAGCGCACAGAATGGAGGAAATTATGGAGAACGAACAAGTAATGGAAACTACAGAAACTATGGCAGATTATGAAGAACATTTCGATGATGCCAATCCCTGGAACATCGTACAGGGTTATCTGGATAATGGTACGGTCCTTCATGTTACAGTTGAAGGTATCGTAAACGGCGGTGTTATCGCCATGGTAGAAGGCATTCGCGGTTTCATACCCGCTTCCCGCCTCTCCCTGTCCTATATCGAGGATCTGGAGACATACCTACTGAAGGAAGTTGATGTCAAGGTCATCGAAGCAGATCCAGCTGAGAACCGGCTGATCCTTTCCGCGCGCGAGATCCTGAGGGAACAGGAAAAAAAGGCAAAGGAAGATCTGATCAACTCCGTGAAGGTAGGAAGCGTCATGAAAGGCAAGGTAGAATCCCTCCAGAGCTACGGCGCATTTATCCGTCTGGATAACGGGCTCTCTGGTCTGGTACATATCTCCCAGATCAGCACGCAGCGCATCAAGACTCCCGATCAGGTACTAAAAGCAGGCGATGAAGTGGATGTAAAGGTCATCGGCATCAAGGACGGCAAGATCAGCCTGAGCATGAAGGCTCTGATGACGGAAAAAGAGCCGCAAGAGCCGGTAGAAAAGGTAGTTCTCCCAAAGTCGGAGAATATCGGGACCAGCCTTGGCGATCTGTTCAAGAATATAAAATTATAGAATCAGACCAGGATATTGTACAGATATAGGGGACAGCCGATGAATGCGCTGTCCCCTTATGTTGTCTATTTTCCCATCTCAAATGGGAAATATCAAAGTCTCTTCCCCTGTTTTTGCAAACCTACACTCTTCCAACTCTTCAAGAATCACTTTCCCGCCTGTTCCCTCCACCAGTTCCGCCGTTACCGCTTTCTCTTCATCTCTGGAAAGAAGGAGCCGCATTTTTACATCTTCTTCATAACGAGTGTCAAGGACCAGGCTTTTCCTCTGTCCCAGGATATATTGTATCTTCCCAAGCCCTGTGTAATCCGTTGTAAGATTCCACTTTCTCCCAGTCTTTATTGTGATGACCGTGCTGGCCTTTATCCCGGCTTTTGTCGCGCCCTGGTATGCCCTCACCAGCCCGCCGGTTCCAAGCAATGTTCCTCCAAAATATCTTGTAACCACCACCGCCGTATCATGAAGCCCCTCCCCAAGCAGCACATCCAGCATAGGCCGCCCTGCCGTCCCCCCGGGTTCTCCGTCGTCGCTGCATCTTTGAAGTTCACACCGCTTTCCCAGGACATAGGCAAAACAATTGTGTGATGCATCCCAGTACTTTTTCTGCGTACTCTCAATAAACGCCATCGCCTCCTCCTCGCTTCCCACCGGACGAACCGTGGCGATAAAACGTGACTTCTTTTCTACGATCTCTGCTTCGTTTCCCTCATAAACTGTCTGATATTCTATACACATGATAGCTCAAATTCCTTCCGTATTACTTTTCATATCTGATAAATTAAGTATACAAACCTCCTCTTTCGGATGCAAGAAAATTACAAAATTGTTACAAATTTTATCTCTTCGACAAAATTTCGGAATTTTTTCTTAATTTTATCATAGAGACTTGTGAACTTTTCAAATTAAGCTTTATTTAGAAACTCAAGTTTGCTATAATGACTTCTATGTAAAGGAGGCAGTATTCATGAATTATGGTAAGCGTAAAGCTTCTACTCAACAAAAAAAGATTACTTCAAAAGCGAATATGCGAAAGAAGAAAATAGGTGTCCGTCTCTTTAAAGGATTCCTCCTCTGCATCCTGCTTTTTTGCGTTGTCGGTGTCGTGGGCGGCGTCCTGATCATGAAGAAAGTAATTGATGAAGCTCCTGAGATTACACCGGAGAGTATCAAACCCCAGGGGTATACTTCCACTGTTTTTGCTGACGACGGTGTGACGGAGACGGAGCATTTTACTTCCGCAGGCGCCAACCGTGTCTATAAAACGATCGATGAGATTCCCATAGACCTGCAGCATGCCTTTGTCGCGATCGAAGATTCCCGTTTTTATACGCATAAGGGGATCGACCCTAAAGGTATCCTGCGTGCATTCTGGGTTGGTCTCTCGAACGGAGGCCATTTTACAGAAGGGGCAAGTACAATCACCCAGCAGTTAATCAAGAATAATATATTCCCGAATTTCGTGAATGAAGAAGACTTCTCTGAAAAAATAGTCCGTAAACTCCAGGAACAGTACCTCGCGCTTCAGGTAGAGCGGGAATTGGACAAGGACAGCATTCTGGAAAGCTATATGAACACAATCAATTTGGGGCAGAATACACTCGGAGTCCAGGCGGCCGCCCAACGTTACTTCAACAAAGATGTCTCCGAACTGACGCTTTCCGAGAGCGCGACAATCGCCGGAATCACGCAGAGCCCTGGCAAATATAACCCGGTCACGAATCCGGAGGAGAATGCCAAGCGCCGGAAGAAGGTCCTGGACGATATGCTGGAACAGGAATTTATCGACCAGGCGGCCCATGACGAGGCGTTAGCTGACGACGTCTATTCAAGAATCCAGACAGTCAACGTACAGATTCAGGAAGAATCCCATATTACTTCCTATTTTAATGATGCCTTAGCGGAACAGTTGATGGAAGATATGATTTCTCCCGAAGGGCTTGGTTTTTCTGAGACGCAGGCTTACAACTATATATACAGCGGAGGACTTAGCATCTACTCTACCCAGAATCTTGCAATGCAGGAGATCTGCGACTCCGAATTGAACGATGATGGGAATTTCCCTTACAATGTGGAATGGGGTCTTGATTATGCTTTGACTGTGACGCATGCGGACGGCACGCAACAGAATTACAGCTCCGGCCATATTAAAAAATTTGGTTCTGAACAATACGGCGACCGCCAGGGACTTTTGTTTGGTTCCCACGACGCGGCATATCAGCGGATTGAGGAGTTTAAGGCAAGTATCGCGCAGGAAGGCGATACCTTCGATGAATTTGTCAACCTCTCTCCCCAGCCGCAGTCTTCCGTCTGCGTCATGGATCAGACCACCGGCCAGATCAAGGCGCTTGTGGGCGGACGCGGGGCCAAGACGACGAACCGGGGGCTGAACCGCGCTTACACTGGTTCTAAGCGTCAGGCAGGTTCTTGTTTCAAGATCCTCGCCGTTTATGCTCCTGCACTTGACAGCGCGGGGCTTTCCCTTGCGAATGTCGAAGTGGACGAGCCTTACCGCTATCAGACGACGGGCCGTGAAGTTCATAACTGGTGGGGTAATTCGTATCGGGGCAGCGTTACTCTGCGCAAGGGTATCGAACAGTCCATGAATATTATTGCAGTGAAAGTGTTGAATAAGATCTCCATTTCGCTGGGATACGAATATTGTGAGAAATTCGGGCTTACCACGCTTACGGAAGAAGACAAGGTTGAATCTCTCGCCTTGGGCGGCATTACTCACGGTGTATACAACTATGAGATCACGGCGGCATATGCTACCATCGCCAACGGCGGGGTGTATAACCGTCCTATCCTTTATACGAAGGTACTGGATCATGACGGTAATCTCTTGATCGATAATACCGGGGATTCCAAGACAGTCCTCAAAGAGACTACGGCGGCGCTTCTCACCAATGCAATGATCGACGTTGTGACAAAGGGTACAGCGACCGATGCAAGGCTTAACAACATGCCTGCGGCAGGCAAATCCGGTACTACTTCCGACAATAAGGATTTCTGGTTCTGTGGTTATACGCCATACTATACCTGTTCGATCTGGATGGGTTACGATGAAAATAAGGAGATGAGCGACGGAACGTGGAATTACCACTTTAAGATTTGGGCTAAGATCATGAACCGTATCAATGAGACTTTGGGACTTTCCTACCAGGATTTCAAGATGCCTAATTCTCTGGTGCAGAAAACGATCTGTACCCAGTCCGGCCTTCTTGCTACAAGCGGATGTCCTGCGCTGACAGAATTGTTCGCGGCGGACACCGCTCCCTCGCAAAGCTGTGCGGGACATTATGTTGAGCCGGAAGAACCGGAGGAGCCAGAGGAACCGGAAGAGCCGATTGAGCCGATCGAGCCCGTTGATCCACCGGTCGACCCCGTCGATCCTGTTGATCCGCCGGTCGACCCCGTCGATCCTGTTGATCCGCCGGTCGACCCCGTCGACCCCGTCGAGCCCGTTGAGCCCGTTGATCCGCCAGCAGACACAACTTCCTAGTGCGCTGTACCATTTCATAATCCATGCCCCGGCATCCCTGCCTCGCTTGGCAAAGATGCCGGGGCATTATTCTGTACTTTTTCTGATTTTTTTAAGATTATATTAAAGTATTTTCACAAGGATGGCTGGTATAATAATGTTTAGAATACATGGATAGTAAAGGTTGGTAAATATAGATGGAGCGGATTTTTTTAGTGGAAGATGACAGACAGATCGCCAAAAACCTGATCCTTCTGCTTCGTTCAGAAGGCTTCAACACGACTCACGTTTCCTCAAGAAGCGGCGCGCTCGCCGCGCTCGCTCAAAACACATTCGATCTGGCTCTGGTGGATATCTCACTGCCCGATGGGAATGGATTCACACTTTATACAGAAATCAAGGAACACCAGGGAATTCCCGTCATATTCCTGACTGCCTCCGGCGACGAGGCAAGCGTTGTCACGGGGCTTAACATGGGAGCAGATGATTATATCACCAAGCCTTTCCGTCCACGTGAACTCATAGCGCGGATACGCGCTGCGCTTCGTAAAAGCGGAAGTTCCCCCTCTTCTTTTGACATATACGGGCTTCATGTAGACACTGCAATCGGTATCGTATATAAGAATGCTTCGGAAGTCTTTCTCTCAGCCCTGGAATACCGCCTGCTCCTGGTATTTCTCAACAATCCCAAGTGCGTGATTACACGGAACGTTCTTCTGGAGGAATTGTGGGATGCCGCAGGAGAATTTGTAAATGACAATACATTGAGCGTTTATATCAAGCGCCTTCGCGAAAAAATTGAGGATGATCCTTCTGACCCTCAGATCATTCTGACGGTCCGCGGGATGGGTTACCGACTGGGTGGAAACTATGTTTCGGAATAGGGAACTGCGCCATTTTGCCCTTTTATTCCTTTTGACTGCAGCGCTCAGTATAACTGCTGGGTTCCTGAGTGGTCCCGTATCAGGCATATCCGCCCTTCTTTCATCCACTGCCTTTGGCATACTATTTTTTGTTTTTACCAAAGCCAGGTATGAACGTATCGCTCAGCTCTCAGAGCAGATCGATCTTGTGCTCCATAACGCCGAGCACATACTGATCGCAGAATTGGAGGAAGGGGAACTCTCTGTCCTGCAGAGTGAGCTCATCAAAATGACGCAGCGTATCCGGGAACAGAATACAGCCTTACAAAGAGAGAAAGAACGTCTTGCCGATTCCCTGGCTGACATCGCTCATCAGCTCCGCACACCGCTTACATCCGCGAACCTGATTCTGTCGCTCTTGGAGAACGAACCTTCAAGAAGCGAGAAGGAGGAGCTTTTACGGGAAACAAAAGAATTATTTTCACATATGGACTGGCTTCTTACTTCCTTACTGAAACTGTCCCGCCTGGATGCCGGCGTGGTCGAATTCCAGAACAGCAAGATCGAGATGGGGCAGCTTGTCGGCTTGGCCTCCCGTCCGCTTTTATTTTCCATGGATCTGCATAATATCACTCTGCATATGGATATCCCGGAATGCATCTTTCTTCATTGTGATCCTGTATGGCTATCCGAAGCCCTCCGGAATATTCTTAAGAACTGCATGGATAGCATCCATGGTAATGGAGAGATCTGTGTCATCTGTAGGGATACCTCTTTGTTTACTGAGATCAAGATTTATGACAATGGACCCGGTATCCCTCCAAATGATCTTCCTTTCCTGTTTGACCGGTTCTATCGTGGGAGAAACAAAAAGACGGCCGGATATGGTATCGGTCTTGCGCTCTGCAGGACGATCATACTACGTCAAAACGGCACTGTTACCGCAAAAAATCACCGCCAGGGCGGCGCTGAATTTGTGATCCGTTTTCCAAAGTGACGAATCTCTCACTAAAAAGTCACCGGGATGTAAAGAATCTGTCCTATTATATGAGCAAGTAAGAGTTGCTATTCACATAAGCAATCTTAGCTCCGTAAGGAGCGGGAATGACACCTCCTAGATGCGGCGAATGCGCATGTGGGTGGAGAGGACTGTAAATGGCAACAAGTAAAAAGGGGGCTCACATAATGGAGTTTTTGAAAATTGAGAATCTATGCAAAATCTATGGCAGCGACGAGAATCAGGTCATCGCACTCGACCATGTTTCGCTTAATGTCGACAAGGGAGAGTTCATGGCTGTCATCGGTTCTTCCGGCTCCGGTAAATCCACCCTGCTGCATGTGGTCGCCGGCGTGGATACTCCTACAAGCGGGAAGGTTTTCCTGGAGGGCCAGGATGTTTATGCCCAAAATAATAAAAAGCTTGCTATTTTCCGCCGAAGACAGGTCGGGCTGATTTATCAGTTCCACAACCTGATTCCTACCTTAAACGTCGTGGAAAATATGACTCTTCCGATTCTGATGGATAGACGGAAGGTCAACCGGGCGCGGCTTGACGATCTTCTGGAGCTTCTGGGGCTTGAAGACCGCAGGTATCACCTTCCGAACCAGCTTTCCGGCGGACAGCAGCAGCGGGTCGCGATCGGACGCGCCCTTATCAATGCTCCGGCCGTTATGCTGGCCGACGAGCCTACAGGTGCGCTGGACAGCCGCAACGGGCAGGAGATCATCCGGCTGCTCAAAGAAAGCCATCGAATCTACCGCCAGACACTCATCATCGTCACCCACGATGAAAATATCGCGCTGCAGGCAGACCGCATCGTTACAATCTCCGACGGTAAAGTGGCGCGGGATGAAAGGCAGGTGGAGCTCTGATGAATATTTTTCATAAGACGGCCTTAAAAGGACTGAAAAAGAACCGTTCCAGGACATTTGTCACCATTGTCGGCGTTGTTTTGTCTTCTGCCCTAATCACAGCCATCTCCGTCTTTGTCGTTTCTCTCCAGAACTATCTGGTGAACGGCGCTATCGTAAAATACGGTGACTGGCATGTAATGTTTACCGACGTTCCTTCTTCTTTTATCGAAGAACATGCAAACGAGGAAGACGTGAAAAAAACCGCATCTTTTGCAAATATCGGCTATGCCATGCTCGAAGGCGGAAAGAACGAGTATAAACCTTACTTGTTCATCGCCGGTTTTTATGAGGATACCTTTGATACCCTCCCCTTACAGCTTAATTCCGGAAGGCTTCCTAAAAACAGCAAAGAAGTCCTTGTCCCCTCGCATGTCATGGCGAACGGCGGCGTCCCGGTTTCCATAGGGGACACACTTTCACTTAAAATAGGGACACGGCAAAGCGGGGAGGAAAAACTCAGCCAGCACGATCCCTACCGTGCGGGAGAAGAATCATTTCTCTCCTCTTTGGAACAGGATTACACGGTCGTCGGCATATACCAAAGACCTGGATTTGAAGAATATTCCGCCCCGGGATACACGCTTGTCACTTTGGCGGATCCGAAAAGCTCCCCTGGCAGTTTCAGCATGTTTGTTTCCCTGCAGCATCCTACGCGTGTCCGCGCCTATGTCCGGCATATGGGTGAAGACCTTCCTTATGCCTTGAATAATGAGGTGCTGCGTTTTTTGGGGCTTTCTGACGACAAGCTGTTTAATACGCTGCTGTACTCTATCGGCGGCATCCTGATTGCCCTTGTGATCCTTGGATCAATATTCATGATCTACAATTCCTTCAGTATCTCGCTTGCTGAAAGGATGCAGCAGTTCGGAATCCTTATGTCCGTGGGAGCTACAACAAACCAGATCCGAAGCTCCGTCCTGTTTGAAGGGATCTGCATCGGATCCGTCGGCATCCCTTGCGGTATTTTACTCGGTGTTCCCAGCATCGGACTAGTCCTTTCCCTGACGGAACACATATTTTCCCGTACTATTTACGACAACGTGCCTTTAACTTTGACGATATCCGTCCCGGTCATCGCCGCTTCCGCGGCGGTCAGCATGGCGACGATCCTGGTATCCGCCTATGTTCCGGCCAGAAAGGCGGCCCGCATTCCTGTGATGGAATGTATCCGGCAGACCAATGAGATTAAGACGGATGCAAAAACTGTAAAAATATCAAGATTGTCCGGAAAACTTTATGGACTTCCGGGAATTCTTGCATTGAAAAATTTTAAGCGCTGCAAACGGCGGTATCGCAGCACTGTATTGTCCCTCATGCTGAGCGTCATTCTATTCGTATCCTCCAGCTCCTTTACATTATATCTTGGGCAGGAGGCAAAGGCGTCCATTATCGTCGGGAACCACGAATTATTTGAACAAAACCGGAACATTTTATTCATTGTAAACCTATTCACCGTCGTCTTTATTATCATGATCTCGCTGATCGCGATGGCGAATGTTTTTAATACAATTTCTACCAATATCCGGCTGAGAAGACAGGAACTCGCCATGATCCGTTCTGTCGGCATGTCCGACCATGATTTCAGCAGGATGATGCGGTTTGAATGCATCTTTTACGGACTTCGGACGCTGCTGTTCAGCCTGCCGCTATCTGCGCTTCTCTCCCATCTGATCTATATAGGGATGTGCGGCGGAAGCATCGGCGGGGGAGATGAACTCCATTACATTTTCCCATGGCGCAGCCTAACCATCAGCCTGTGCGGTGTATTCGTAATCATCTTCATCACCACACTGTACACGGTGAGAAAGATTAAAAAAGAAAACATCATCGACGCGCTGCGTGACGATATAGTTTAAAAAACGATAGAAAAAAGAGGGGATATTATGATAATAGCAATGCAGGCATTACATTATTTGAGAAAAATAGCGTTCTATACAGTCTTTGGGCTTGGCAGTACGGTCATCAGCCTACTTCTGATACCCACAGGCTTACTGATCTTCACCATTGATATTTGCCGTCATTTCGTAAATCATTTGATGAATTTAACGGTCGAGGATGAGTCTTAAAAATAGCAAAAGATAAAAGGAGATGATGATTCTATGAAACATTTCTTCCGGTTTATACGAAACAGCATATTTTCCATTCTGGCATTTGTCCTGGTGGTCCTGCTCCTGGCCGGCGGATATTTCGGCGTGAAAGGATACAACATGTACAAAAAAGCGATCGAAGAAAAACCGATCTCAGAAAGGATCTCAGCCATCCAGGAGCAGGATTATTTTATCAAATATGACGATCTGCCCTCGATCTACATTGATGCTGTCATCTCAGCGGAGGACAAGCGGTTTGAATCTCACTTTGGTATTGACCCTGTTTCGATCTGCCGGGCAGTATGGACCGATCTCCGGTCCTTATCCCTGGCGGAAGGCGGGAGTACGATCACTCAGCAGATCGCTAAGAACTTGTTGTTTACACAAGAAAAGCGGATTGAACGAAAAGCTGCGGAAGTATTCGCCGCCTTTGCATTAGAAGAAGAATACAGCAAGGAAGAACTGTTTGAGATCTATGTCAATACGATCTATTTCGGTAATGGGTACTACGGCATCCATGACGCCGCCGAAGGGTATTTCGGGAAGCTGCCTTCTGACCTTACAGATTATGAAGCGGTCATGCTGGCAGGACTCCCCAACGCACCCTCCGCTTATTCCCTGAACGCCAATCCTGACCTTGCCCTGAAACGGATGAAGGTCGTCCTTCGACGGATGGTAAAATGCGGTAAGCTTTCTGAAGAAAAGGCGGATATCATTCTGAAAGAAGGCAATGTTTCTAATCTGCCTTCTTTCCCTCGTTGCATCTGCTACAAATTGGTGTACCCCATCAGGGACTCGTCCACCTCTCTGGCGGCTTCTCTTCCTTCCGCGACCGCCCACACCACCAGAGACTGCCCTCTGTGCATGTCGCCCGCGGTAAAAACGCGCTCCACGTTCGTCTGGTGCGAACCGGAAGGGGTCTCCACATTCGTCCGCGAATCACGTTTCACTCCAAAGCTGTCCGCCGCATAAGCCTCTGCTCCCAGAAATCCCGCTGCGATAAGCACCAGATCCGTCTTGATCTCCTGTTCGCTTCCTGCAACAGGAATCATGGAGATACGCCCGGTCTTTTTATCCTGTTTCGGCGCCAGTCCCACAAGCTTCGCCCCGCATACCTTCCCTTCTTTATCCTTTAAAAATTCCGTCACCGTGGTCTGATAGATACGGGGATCGCATCCGAACCGGTCAATTGCCTCCTCCTGTCCGTAATCTGTCTTCAGCACCTTCGGCCATTCCGGCCAGGGATTCTGCTCTGTCCTCGTCTCCGGCGGCTTAGGCATCATCTCCAATTGGACGACGCCCTTTGCCCCCAGCCGGATGGCGGTTCCCACACAGTCGTTTCCCGTGTCCCCGCCCCCGATGACAAGCACCTGTCTTCCTTTTGCAAGCTCATACGGTACGTTCTTAAATTCGCTGTCCAGTAGTGTCTTTGTCACCGTCTTTAGAAAATCCACTGCGAAAAAGATTCCCCTGGCGTCTCTTCCTGGAACCGGAATATCCCTTGGATGGGAGGCTCCGCACGCCAGAATCACACGGTCGTACCGGTCCGTCAGCTCCTTTCCCGCGATGTCCTTTCCCACATCTACATTGCAGATAAATTCAATGCCCTCTTCTTTCATCAAATCAATCCTTCTGTCAATAACGCTCTTTTCCAGCTTCATGTTCGGGATTCCATACCGGAGAAGTCCGCCTGGCCTGTCGCTCCGTTCATAGACTGTCACCCGATGTCCCCTGCTGTTGAGCTGCATTGCCGCCGCAAGCCCTGCCGGTCCGCTTCCGACCACAGCAACCCTTTTCCCGGTCCTTAACGCGGGAGGCTCTGCCTTTACCAGGCCGTGTGAAAAAGCATACTCGATCACAGCTCTTTCATTAGCCTTTGTCGCCACCGGCTCTGTATGCAGATTGCAGGTACATGCCGCCTCACACAATGCTGGACATACCCTGGAGGTAAATTCCGGGAAGCAATGGGTCTTAGACAGCCTCACATACGCCTGCTCAAAATTGCCGTGGTACACCAGGTCGTTTATCTCCGGCACCAGATTATGGAGCGGACAGCCCGACGCCATACCGGAGATCATCACGCCCGCCTGGCAGAAGGGCACGCCGCATTCCATACAACGCGCCCCCTGGATACGCTGCTCCTCCCCTGATAGACTTTCGTGAAATTCTCTGAAATTCTTTATTCGTTCCGCCGGAGGGACGACGCTTCCCTCCCTGCGCTCGTATTCCAAAAATCCTGTTGGTTTTCCCATGATTTACACCCTGTCCTTTCCCAAACCTCTGTAACTATGCTTTCTCCTCGATGCTGGCGTAGAAAGCCTCAATCTGCGCTTTCTCCCTGCTCATGCCCTGTTCCTCAAACTGGGAAGAGAGCTGCATCACACGCTTGTAATCACCCGGAATGATCTTTTTGAATTTTGGCAGATATCCTTCAAAATCCTCCAGTATCCGTCTTCCTTTCCCGGATCCGGTATGAGCCACATGCGCCTCGATCATGCCGCGCAGCTCCTCCCGGTCGAACTTGGTCTCCACCTTTTCTGTAAGGACCATCTCTTTATTCAGATTCCGGTAAAGACGGCTGCCTTCGTCCAGCACATAGGCGATCCCGCCGCTCATGCCTGCCGCGAAATTCTTACCCACGGACCCTAGGACGACCACGCGTCCGCCTGTCATATACTCACATCCGTGTTCGCCCACGCCTTCTACTACCGCAGTCGCGCCGGAGTTCCGTACGCAGAACCTCTCTCCCGCTATTCCCGCGATGTAGGCTTCTCCACTGGTCGCGCCGTAAAGCGCCACATTTCCAATGATGATATTCTCCTCTGGGATAAACTTTGCCTTTTTAGGCGCAAAGATTGCAAGCTTTCCGCCGGAAAGGCCTTTCCCGAAATAATCGTTCGAGTCTCCGCATAAAGAGAGGGTCAGCCCTTTTGGAAGGAACGCCCCGAAGCTCTGCCCTCCCGCGCCTTCGCAGTGGACCTTGATTGTATCGCTCTTTAGTCCTTCGGGATGCTGCCTGGTGATTTCAGAACCGAGCAAGGTTCCGAATGTACGGTCCGTATTCGTCAATTTTACGCGGTACTCTGCCTTCGCCCCTTCCGCGACTGCCCGGCGCAGTTCCTTCTTTGCGAGCAGCTCTTTCTCATCCTTCGTGCCCTCCAGCTTGAAATCATAGGCGCATGCTGGGTCAAATACAGAGTTCTTCCGTCCCATATCGCCAGCGCTGTCCAAGATTAGGCTTAAATCCACCTTTGCTTCCTGCTCTGTCAGGGTATCCTTTTTCTTCAACAGGTCCGTGCGCCCTACCATCTCTTCTACGGTTCTGACGCCCAGTTTTGCCATATATTCCCGGAGCTGTCTTGCGATAAAGAGCATGAAATTCTCCACATACTCCGGTTTTCCCATAAAACGTTTTCTCAGCTCAGGATTTTGGGTCGCAATCCCCATGGGGCAGGTGTCCAGGTTGCAGACACGCATCATCACGCATCCCAAGGTTACCAGAGGCGCTGTGGCGAACCCGAATTCCTCCGCTCCCAAAAGAGCCGCAATCGCCACATCCCGCCCGCTCATCAGCTTACCGTCCGTCTCGATCACGACCTGGTTTCTCAGTCCGTTCGCAAGGAGGGTCTGATGTGTCTCCGCAAGCCCCAGTTCCCAGGGCAGACCCGCGTTGTGGATGGAACTGATGGGAGCCGCACCCGTCCCGCCGTCGTATCCGGAGATCAGGATGACCTGCGCGCCGGCTTTTGCAACGCCGGCCGCAACAGTTCCTACTCCTGACTCGGACACCAGTTTCACGGAAATGCGGGCATACTTATTTGCATTTTTCAGATCATAGATAAGCTGTGCCAAATCTTCGATCGAATAGATATCGTGATGGGGCGGCGGTGAGATCAGACTCACCCCCGGTGTGGAATGACGAGTCTTTGCGATCCAGGGATATACCTTTTTCGCTGGAAGATGTCCGCCCTCGCCGGGTTTTGCGCCCTGTGCCATCTTGATCTGAATCTCTTTTGCACTTACCAGGTAGCGGCTCGTGACCCCGAACCGCCCGCTCGCCACCTGCTTGATGGCAGAGCTTCTGTCGCGGTCTGTTCCCGCGGATTCCAGACGTTCCTCGCTCTCGCCGCCCTCGCCGCTGTTAGACTTCCCGTGTAGACGGTTCATGGCAACGGCAAGCGCCTCGTGCGCCTCCTCAGAGATAGAGCCGTAGGACATGGCACCGGTCTTAAACCGTCTCACAATGGATTCCACGCTCTCCACCTCTTCGATTGGCACCCCTTCCTTCGGATAGACAAAATCCATCAGGCTCCGCAGATACCCTGTATCCTCTTTATCCACCAGCTTCGTATACTCCACAAACTTTTCATAGCTTCCTTCTCTGGTGGACTGCTGCAAAAGATGGATGGTACGCGGGTCGTATCGGTGCTCTTCGCCCTGGCTTCGCATCTTATGCCGCCCCACACTGGACCAGGTAAGATCGCTTTTCAGCCCCAGCGGATCAAACGCCCGGGAATGCTGCACGTCCGTCTGCGCCGCAATATCTTTTAAGGTAATACCTCCCACTCGGCTGACCGTCCCCGTAAAGTATCGGTCGATCACATCCCTGGAAATGCCGACCGCCTCGAAAATCTGGCTGCCCTGGTAGGACTGTATGGTGGAAATCCCCATTTTGGAGGCAATTTTCACGATCCCGCTTAAAATGGCATGGTCGTAATCGTTCACCGCCGCATAATAATCTTTATTTACAAGCCCCTCTTCCATCAGCTCTGCAATAGTCGCATGCGCCAGATATGGATTTACCGCGCTTGCTCCGTATCCCAGCAGGGCTGCAAAATGGTGCACTTCCCTCGGCTCGCCGGATTCCAATACGATGGAAAGCGCCGTACATTTTTTCGTCTTGACAAGATGCTTATGTACCGCGGATACCGCCAGCAAAGAAGGGATTGCCACGTGGTTTTCGTCCACTCCCCGGTCGGAAAGCACCAGGATATTCGCGCCTTCCCGGTACGCCTTATCCACCTGCACGAAAAGATGCTCCAGAACCCTGTCCATAGGCGTGCTTTTGTAAAAAATAATAGGCACTGTCGCCACCTTGAACCCAGGTCTTTTCATGGTCCTGATCTTCAGCATATCAAGATCTGTGAGAATCGGATTGTGGATTTTTAAGACCTGGCAGTTCTCCGGCTTTTCTTCCAGAAGGTTGCCGTTCTTCCCTACATACACTGTAGTGGAAGTCACGATCTTCTCCCGGATCGCGTCGATCGGCGGGTTCGTGACCTGCGCGAATAATTGTTTAAAATAGTAAAATAACGGCTGATATTCTTTGGAAAGGACCGCTAGAGGCGTGTCCACTCCCATGGCCCCGATCTCCTCGCTTCCGGTGAGCGCCATGGCACAGATCCCGTTCCGGCATTCTTCCCAGGTATAGCCGAACGCTTTCTGGAGCCTCGCCCTCTCCTCCTTGGTATAAGAAGGAATCTTTTCGTTCGGGATCTTCAGCTCCTTTAATGTGACAAGGTTGGTATCCAGCCATTCACCGTAAGGCTCCTTCTTGGCATACCGTTCTTTGATCTCTTCATCTTCCATGACCCTTCCGACGGCTGTGTCCACAAGCAGGATCTTCCCCGGGTGCAGGCGTTCTTTTTTCAAAATGTGCTCCGCCGGGATTTCCAGCGCGCCCACTTCGGAGGAAAGAATCAGCCTGTCGTCATCCGTAATGTAGTAACGGGAAGGCCGAAGCCCGTTCCGATCCAATACTGCCCCCATAGAATCCCCGTCGGAAAACAAAATCGATGCCGGTCCGTCCCACGGCTCCATCATCGTTGCATAATATTGGTAAAAATCCCGACCCTCCTGGGAAATCGTATCATTGTGCGTCCATGGCTCCGGGATCGTAATCATTACTGCCAGAGGAAGCTCCATGCCGCTCATTACCAGAAACTCCAATGTATTATCCAGCATCGCGGAATCGGAACCGCTGGTATTTACCACAGGAAGCACCTTTGTCAAATCATCCGCGGAAAACCCAGGCGTAGACATCGTCTCCTCCCGCGCCAGCATTTTATCCGCATTTCCTTTGATCGTATTGATCTCGCCGTTATGTACAATAAAACGGTTCGGGTGCGCCCTCTCCCAGCTTGGATTGGTATTCGTGGAAAACCGGGAATGCACGATGGCAATCGCGGAATCATAATCCGTATCCTGCAGATCCCGGAAAAAGGTACGGAGCTGTCCTACCAGGAACATCCCTTTATAGACAATGGTCCTGCTGGATAAGGACGGAACATACGTATTGTCATTGCTCTGCTCAAACACCCGGCGCACCACATACAGCTTCCGGTCGAAATCCAGCCCCTTATCCACCCCTTTTGGCTTCTTGACAAAGGCCTGGCAGATCACAGGCATACATTCCCTGGCCTTTTGTCCCAGGACTTCCGGCACGGTCGGCACATTTCTCCATCCTAGAAATTCCATGCCTTCCTTCTCTACAATGATTTCAAACATCTTTTTCGCCTGACTGCGTTTCAGCTCATTCTGCGGAAAAAAGAACATCCCCACGCCGTATTCCCGCTCCCCGCCAATCTCGATCTGGCATTCTTTACATACCTTTTCAAAAAAACGATGCGATATCTGCGTCAAAATACCCACTCCGTCGCCAGTCTTTCCTTCTGCGTCCTTGCCTGCCCGGTGCTCCAGATTCTCCACGATCTTCAGTGCGTCCGCAACGATCTGATGGCTTCTTTTCCCTTTTATATGGACCACCGCACCAATACCACAATTATCATGTTCAAATTTGGGACTGTAAAGCCCGCTGTTTCTTTGCTGTCCTGCCATAGATATTCCTCCTCACAAAAAAGACGCCAAAGATCCCTGTAAGGCATACTGTTCCATACGGACGTATGCTGGTACAAGTTCTGTGACGCCTTTGCCATACTCTCATGCTTCATTCATTTTTCACGGGGTATAGTCTACCGCATTTATCTGGATTTGTAAAGTTTTTTTTCAAAAAAGGACTTGACAAAGGAAAAAAAGGCGTGTATCATGCGAAAAGTAAAGCAAAGGCGCTTTGGAGACAATCTCCGAAGTGCCTTTTTTTGTTTTATTATCTGTTTTAAGACAAAAGCAGACCCGAAAGGAGACAAATAGTATGACAAAGAATATTCCTGAAATTTATGGCAGCCTGGTCTTCAATGACAAGGTGATGCGCGAAAAACTGCCCAAGGATATCTATAAGGCGCTTCGCAAAACCCTCAAGAACAATACCCATCTGGAACTGGATGTAGCAAATTCCGTTGCGGTCGCGATGAAAGAATGGGCTGTCGAAAACGGCGCCACCCATTTCACACACTGGTTCCAGCCCATGACTGGTTTTACCGCTGAAAAGCATGACAGTTTCATCACTCCGGTGGAAAACGGCCAGATTATCATGGATTTCTCCGGCAAAGAGCTGGTAAAAGGGGAGCCGGATGCTTCCAGCTTCCCCTCCGGAGGACTCAGGGCCACCTTTGAGGCAAGAGGATACACTGCCTGGGATCCTACTTCTCCCGCTTTTATTAAGGATGGAACGCTCTACATTCCCACCGCTTTTTGCTCTTATACAGGCGAGGCGCTGGACAAAAAGACTCCTCTTTTGCGCTCTATGGAGACATTAAATAACGAAGCGGTCAAGATCCTAAACCTTCTGGGACACACGGACGTACATAGCGTATCCACAACGATCGGACCGGAGCAGGAATATTTCCTGGTCGATAAAGAATTGTACCAGAAAAGGAAAGATTTAATCTTCACCGGAAGGACGCTGCTCGGCGCAATGCCGCCCAAAGGGCAGGAATTGGAAGATCACTATTTTGGTTCCATCAAACCGCGTATCTCTGCATACATGCATGAGTTGGATGAAGAGCTGTGGAAACTGGGCATTCCCGCCAAGACCAAACATAATGAAGTCGCTCCGGCGCAGCACGAACTTGCCCCCATCTTCGATACCGCCAATATCGCAGTGGATCACAATCAGCTCACCATGGAAATCATGAAAACGGTTGCGGACAGACATGGACTGGTGTGTCTGCTCCATGAAAAACCGTTTGAAGGAATCAATGGTTCCGGGAAACACAATAACTGGTCCATGATTACGGACACCGGCGTGAACCTGCTTGACCCGGGCCGCACGCCCGCAGAAAATACCCAGTTTTTGGTATTTCTGATGGCGGTCATCAAAGCGGTGGATGAATATGCAGATCTAATGCGGATCTCGGTTGCCAGCGCGGGAAACGACCACAGGCTTGGGGCAAACGAAGCTCCTCCGGCGATCATCTCCATTTTCCTCGGCGATGAACTGACTGCGGCCCTGGATTCTATTGAGCACGATACTTACTTCGGCAAGCAGCAGAAGGTTCAGATGGAAACAGGCGCGACCGTGCTTCCACATTTTACAAAAGATAATACCGATCGGAACCGAACCTCCCCGTTTGCTTTTACCGGCAATAAATTTGAATTCAGAAGCCTTGGCTCTTCCGTGTCCGTGGCTACTCCGAATATCGTACTCAATACCGCGGTTGCAGAGGCCTTAAGCCAGTTCTATGACGAACTGAAGGACACACCTCTCGACGAAATGGACTCGGCCGTACACGAATTGGTTAAACGCGCGATCCTCAAACATAAAAAGGTGGTCTTCAATGGCAATGGATACACGGACGAATGGGTGGAAGAAGCGAAAAAACGCAGACTGTTCAATTTGAAATCCACGCCAGAGGCTCTGCCCCGTTTCATCGCGGAGAGTAACATTGAATTATTCGAGAAGCATCACATTTTTACAAGAACGGAAATTTTCTCCAGATATGAGATCCTTCTGGAAAATTACTGCAAAGCCCTCCACATTGAGGCAAAGACCCTGCAGGACATGATACGGCGCGACTTCCTACCAGCGCTGATGTCCTATTCCGACGAGATTTCCTGCTCGATCCAGAGCAAGAAAGCCGCCATAGAAGACCTGCCTTGCCTTGCGGAAGGAAAGCTCCTCAAAAAACTTTGCGGCTATTACGAGGATATCTACCGGGCGGAAGAAATCCTGGAAGCAGATACAAAAAAAGCGGAGGGTATGGAGGATATGCAGGCTGCCGCACTCTTCTACCACAAGACGGTTCTTGCCGATATGGCGGCGGTCCGCAAAGTCGCCGACGCGGCGGAAGAATATCTGCCTGACAGCTGCCTTCCTTATCCGAACTATGAACAACTGCTGTTTTCCATCTAAAGGTTAATACTATGCTGACTCATTCAGATTTACACCAGACTGATATACACCAGACTGATTTGGACCATTCTATCCACGAGGAGTGCGGCGTCTTCGGAATCTTTCACTCCGGAGACTGTGAAGCGGCCCCTGATATCTACTACGGTCTCTGCGCGCTGCAGCACCGGGGACAGGAGTCCTGCGGTATCGCGGTCTGCGATACCGAGGGGCCGCGGGGAAATATTTCCTATCACAAAGATATGGGGCTGGCAGGCGAAGTTTTCCACTCTGATATCCTTACCTCCTTGAAAGGAAATATCGGGATCGGGCATGTGCGCTACTCCACCACTGGTGCGAGCACAGCCAAAAACGCACAGCCGCTCGTACTGAATTATCTGAAAGGGACTCTGGCTCTCGCCCACAACGGCAATATCACGAATTCAGAGTCCCTTCGCCAAACGCTTCAGGAAAACGGAGCGATCTTCCATTCCTCCACGGATTCGGAAGTGATCGCCTGCCATATTGCCAGAGAACGGACCCGCACAGCCTGTGTGGAGGACGCGATCTGTAAGACAGCCGAAAAATTAAAAGGCGGTTATGCTCTTGTCGTTATGAGCCCACGCAAGCTGATCGGCGTTCGGGATCCATTCGGGCTAAAGCCCCTCTGCCTCGGGCGGCGGGAAGGCAGCTATGTCCTCGCCTCAGAAAGCTGCGCGCTTGTGGCCGTCGGGGCAGAATTCGTCCGCGACATTGTCCCTGGTGAGATCGTCACCATCACGAAAGACGGCATCCATTCCGATACTAGGCTTGTGCAAACCAAACGGGCACACTGCATTTTTGAATACATCTATTTTGCCCGCCTGGATTCTGTCATGGACGGGATCCGGATTTACGACGCCCGGTTCCACGCCGGAAAAGCCCTTGCCGCCTCCTGTCCGGCTGACGCGGATATCGTGGTGGGCGTGCCGGATTCTGGCCTTACGGCCGCGACTGGGTTTGCGGAGGCTTCCGGCATTCCCTTTGCCCTTGCTTTCTATAAAAATAGTTATGTAGGGAGAACCTTTATCAAACCCACGCAAAAGGAACGCGAATCCGCGGTCCACATGAAGTTGAGCGTGCTTTCCAGTGTCGTAAGAGGAAAACGTCTTGTCCTGATCGACGACTCCATTGTCCGCGGCACCACCATCGCCGGGCTCATCCGTATGCTGAAAGAAGCCGGGGCGCTGGAAGTCCACGTGCGCATCAGCTCCCCGCCCTTTTTGTACCCCTGTTACTATGGAACCGATGTGCCCAGCAATGAACAGCTCATCGCCTCCTCCCGCACATCGGAAGAAATCTGCGCGCAGATCGGCGCGGATTCCCTGGGTTATATGAAAATCGAGGATTTCCGCCGGATGACCGGGGAGCTGCCTCTTTGCAAGGCATGTTTTGACAATCAATATCCTGTTTAGACGGGCGTCTTCCCCGTCGTCACCACCCGGCTGAGCCCGATCCCTTCGTCTATCGTCGCTACGGCGAAGGCGGAAACTCCCATTTTAATGATGTATGATGCTGTCTCAAAAGATCCGTGCTCGTAGGTTTCCTCCTTTATGGGGGAAACGACAGCAGGGTACAGCTTGGCTTTGTTTTCAGTCCATTTGTGTTACATCTCTCGGAAGACCAGTTATTTATTTTTTTCTTGATCAAATAATGATTGTACGTTAATTTCACTTTCAATAAGAAAACCATCTTTAAACACTCTTATGCCTAAAAGAGCACAAATACTTACAATAATACCAAGCCATATATTAAGCTTTTCATACCATAACTTTTTATCTTTTTCCATTAGTTTTATCCTTTGTAGTATAATATATGTGTATATAATAGTATCATACATTATTCTAATTTTATAGTCATAACGGATATTTAGACATAGTACAGCTATCCATATAATGTATTGCCATATTTGAAATACACTATATACTGATTTCCGATCGTAAATATAGTACACTATGTTTATAAAATATTTGTAGAATACGAAGGGCACTTAGCATGGCTACTTGACTCGTTGCTTCGCGGGAATAGAAAATGGGAAATATATCATGTTGGAGGAAACGGATAGAGAGTTCTCCGGGTTCCTCCACATTCTGTTTTCTAAACAATTCCATATTTTTTAAAAATAAGGTTTAGCTCCTCCCTGCTGATTTTGCCCGCAAGATAATATGCTTTTACACTTGCCTCAACCGCCTCAAAAAGCAGATCAAACTGAAGCCAGTCTCCAGCATCATAATATTCCTGTAATTCCTTAAAATCATTTTTCAAGCCTGACGAAAGACTGTCTGACAGGATAATTGTCTCATCATTATATATAATGTCTGCTCCCTTCCTCGTTTCCTCCAGTAATTTTTTGATAGAGCGGAAGAAACACTTTATTATATCTGCACTCTATAATCGAATTATAAAATCTCTTCAAATTGCCCGGAAATTTTAAAAAATACTCCTTTTCATTTTCCACAAATGATATGCTATATTTATACTTTAAACCATTTCCCCAGAAAACACAACAATTCTTCACCGCCGATCTTTCTTTTCAAGAAACGGCAAAAGCAGCTTGTCGCTCCAGTGTATCCTGAAGAACTGGATAAGCGGGCCAGTTCCAAATGCGAGGATCAACGTTCCCATCCCAATGATCTTCCATTGAATATCCGTCTGCAGCCCAGCGGCGAAGCCGACAGCCACGCAGATCAAGTCCAGCACAATCCTTGCTGTCCGGAATTGTACGTTCCCTTTTGTCAACGACTCTACGATATATCCGGCTGCGTCGTAAGGGGACATCCCCATATCTGCAGATATATAGAGCGCGTCCCCTATACAGATGAGAAAAACAGCCACCGCCAGCATCATGATACGCACCGGCCAAGTTTCAAAAGTAATCTGCCATTTTTCCAGTATCCACATTAGGAAGTCTGCCGTATATCCTACGAATACCATATTGAAAATTGTTCCGAACCCGATAAACTGTCTTTTGAAGATAAAAATAAAAAACAGGATACAGGCATTGACAATAAGCTGCAGTGTCCCGAACTGCATCCCGATAAACGAACTGATTCCCGTATTCATTGCGGTAAACGGATCCGCTCCAACCGCAGCAATTTTGAACAAGCCTACGACAGTCCCTACCATAAAGATACCGATCACTACCGCTAACCCTCTCATCAGATACGCTTTTATATTTTGATTTTTCATTCTTCTTCCCCTTTATTGAATTTTTCTCCAAACAATGATATCTTAGATATATATCTATAGTAGCTATTTCTATCCAAACCATAATACGAAAGTGAGGCTATCTATGGAAAATTCATTTTTTGTTGAATTTCCTACTATGGAAATCGAAGACCTCCATGTAAATACATTCGGCCGCTCTGTCACCAATCCTTGCCATAAATACGGTCCTGCCGTCCGCAGTTTCTATTTGATTCACTATATTTTAGACGGAAAAGGCGAGTTCCAAGTCAATAATCATTCCTACCTTCTTGAAAAGGGGCAGGGATTTCTTATTGAGCCGGATTATCAGACCTTATACACTGCGGACGCGGAAAATCCCTGGACCTACGTCTGGGTTGGTTTTTCGGGGAAAAAAGCCAAGGGAATTCTGAACAGCATTGGTATCTGCCAGGATTTCCCTGTCTTTACCTGCGGCGCGGATCAGCATCCGGAGAAATATGTGATGGATATGTTAGACCATAATAACGCCGACTCCAGCGATCTATACCGTCAAACGGCAATGCTTTACCTTTTCTTCTCCTGCCTCGCCAAGACAAACAAGGATACAGTACGTGTTGATTCCAAGGATAATATTTACGTTGCGCATGCAGTACGCTATATACAGAACCACTACAGCGAACCAATCCGCATTGATGACATCGCCAGGTATGTCGGTCTGAACCGAAGCTACCTGAGCACCCTATTCAAAAAGCATACCGGTCTGTCCCCTCTAAAATTTTTGCAGAACTTCCGTATTACCAGAGCCGCACACCTACTTTCCATGACCCAGCTCTCCATCGCCAGCATTGCATTTTCCTGCGGTTATCAGGAACCGGAGTCTTTCCATAAGATATTCCGGAAGTCCACCGGGCTTTCTCCAAGCCAATACAGACTGCGGGAACGTTCTAAGACGGACGCCAACCGTCAAAAGCAGAATCTCTAGAATTTAGCCTTAATCTCATACACCACGGACAGGAAATCTTCACAGCGCCCGTTTCCCTCTGTAACGGAACCTGAAGATCTGTCCTCCAGGATAAGTCCATACTGCATCAGTTCATCCCCATAAGCGTCATAAGAATTATATCTCCCCGCAATATGGTACTCCTGATCTTTCCGAAGCCCGCAAAGCGGCAGACGCCTGTACGGTCCATTCACCTCGCTCAGTATCCGCGTCACAGTCGCCATGGCTCTGCTGCCGTCTTCTGCCGCAACCTCCCATGCCCCAAAATTCCCCTCAAACGGACTGAGAAGCCGGTAAAAATCCCCTTCAGCAATGAATCGTCTATTTTCTTTGTAAAATGCGACTTGTTTTTTTACGATCTCGATTTCCTCATCGCTTAATTGATCCAGGTCATGCTCATAGCCAAACGCGCCGGTGCACGCCACGTTCCCTCTTGTCTCAATCGGCGTCCTGCGCCCCACCTGCTCGTTGGGGCAGGCCGAAACATGGGCGCCCATACAGCTAAGCGGATAGGAAAAGCTGGTGCCGTACTGAATCTTAAGCCGCTCGATGGCATCAGAATCATCGGAGGTCCATCCCTGCGGGGCATAGTACAGCATCCCCGCGTCAAACCGGCCGCCTCCGCTTGAACAGGACTCGATCAAAAGTTCAGGAAACGCCTGGAGCAGCCGCTCATGCAGATCATACACTCCCAGCATGTATCTGTGGAAGATTTCTCCCTGCTGATCTGCAGGATAAGCCGCAGAATAGCACTCGCTGATCGAGCGGTTCATATCCCATTTGATGTAACTGATCTTCGCCTTAGACAAAAGCTCGTACATTTGCCCATAGACAGCATCTACCACCTCTTTCCGTGAAAAATCAAGCACATACTGATTTCTCCCATGAGAAGCATCTCGCCCCGGCGTGCGGATAATATAATCCGGATGATCGCGGAAGAAATCACTGTCCATATTTACCATTTCCGGTTCAAACCATAAACCGAACTTCATCCCCAGCGCTTCGATTTTCTCCGCCAGACCCTCAATTCCATCTGGCAGTTTGTCCCTGTTTGCCTTCCAGTCGCCCAAACCTTTTTTGTCGTCGTTTCTTTCCCCAAACCACCCGTCGTCGAGGACAAACATCTCGATTCCGCATTCCTTTGCCTTCCGTGCAAATCTGAGCAGGTCATTCTCATCAAAGTCGAATTGCGTAGCCTCCCAATTATTGATCAGAACCGGCCGTTCTCTATCCCTCCAATATCCTCTAGCCAACCTCTTTCTATACAATCGATGAAACTGACGGCTCATGCCGTTCAGCCCTTGGGCCGAAAATACCATGACCGCCTCTGGCGTGGTAAAAGAATCCTGCGGTCCCAGCTTCCACCGGAATCCAAATGGGTTAATCCCAAGCATAACACGGAGTACCTGGTAATTATCCACCTCCGCCTGAGCCAGGAAATTACCGCTGTACACCAGACTAAATCCATATACCTCTCCGCTTCGTTCCGTGGTATTCTTCCGTTTCAAAGCGAAAAACGGGTTATGGTGATGGGAAGAATGTCCCCTCATACTGGACACGGACGTAATCCCTGTTTCCAGATCCCGCACCTTGACCGAACGCTCCCTGCTCCATGCCCCGGACAGCTGCACACTCTGATAGTCCGCATCTGGCATATCCACACTCATGCTCATGGCCCTATCCAAAAACAAAACCCCTCCCCCGCGGTTCACAAACCTTACGCTCCTCGCTATGGCGTCCACATCCCGGAAAATTGTGTAGGATAATACGACTTCCAAGTTCCTCCATGTATCTTTCATCATGATCTCCACCGTGGCCGCCTCATCGTCCTCTTCCGTATAAGTTGCCGGAAGACCCGCAAGATGCCGCTTCCCCTTTATCATCTCATATCCCTGGTATTTTAGGCTGGAGATACTGCTCCCATCCTCTCCTTGGACTTCCAAAGCAGGATATCGATAATCAGACGTCCCATAACATGGGTATTCCTGGCGTAAATGTTCATATGACGTACATAAATCCCCTTCCCTTATACAGGTTGTCATCGGACGATACGCTTTCTCGACCATATGCAGATATTTCCCGCGTTTGTCCAACGCCTTTCCAAAGTACAAATGCCCAAGCTGTTCTGTATCCATAACATAGAACAGATAACTTATCCTCCCGTTGCTTAAATGAAAAACCTTATCCCTCTCGTCAACTGTAATCATCAGACATTTTCCTCCCATATTTTTGATTGAAGTCTATCATATTTTTGGTTCTCTGTTCATGTAAAGTTTTTCTTTCTATCTGTCCATTTGTTAGTTTTTTCTTTAGCATCCACAAAAACGACCTGGTCTCCCAGGTCGTTTTACGATTCTATGTATTGATTTTATTCCAATCATTCTATGGATTAGTTCCTGATCTCAAAAATTACAGTACCAGCGACGGCGCTGAATATACCCTTGCCGCCAGCTCACTGTTCAGCATATACAGGCTGCGGGCGTCATCGCCGAAAAGCTCCATTTTTGTAATCAAATCAGAAGCGTTTTTCTCCTCTTCGCCCTGCTCTTTGATGAACCAGTCAAGAAACTGAGTCGTACGGAACTCCTTCGCTTCCACAGCTGCCGCATAAATTGTATTAATCAATGAAGTTACATACTTCTCATGCTCAAGCCCTGCTTTCAGCGGATCCATAAGCGTCTCAAATGTCTTATCCGGCTTCGCGATGACCTCCAGCGTAACCTTCTCATCATTGTTATGTAAATACTGATACATCAGCATAGCGTGAGCCTGCTCTTCCTGCGCCTGAATCTCATACCAGTTTGCGAAACCGTCCAGTCCCTTCTGAGTATAGAAATTTGCCATGTCAAGATACAGATATGCTGAGTAAAATTCCTTATTGATTTGCTCGTTCAGTAATGTTGCCACCTTATTGTCCATCTTTTGTTCCTCCTCGTCAATTTAAATTTACCATAGTTATTATACTCTTTTGATTTTTGTATAGCAAGGAAAATCACAAATAAAATAGACCGCTGGAGCAAATCTTACATACAATTACCGCTGTAAAAAAGACAAGGAGCAGATACCAAAGATTTTCAAAGCAAAATCCATGATCCAACATCAATCGTTATCCCCAGGAAGCGGGGAAAAAGCGCCCTGTCACTTCAAGAAAATCGGAAGTTGTAATGGCAAAACTGCCTCAAATAATATGGAAGCCAGTAACACGATCACAGCACAGGCAATCATCAAATGGATAAATGCAGAAAGAAACATCGTAATAAGCCCCAGATAGATAGACACTCCGTTTGCTTTATAGACTTTGTTTATGTCACTTCCATAAGTTTCAATCAGCGATGGCGGCAATCCGATAAACGCCCCCATTGAAACACTCATCACAATCATAGATTGGATGAGTGTACTTCTCATATCGGGCATAACAGAAGTGAATATACCGCCCATAAGAAGAAAGATAATAAGCGGAATGATCAAATATAATCCTGCCGTCTTTGCTTTATGCAAAATAATTTCATAGTTCACAATCTCCCTTGCACATGCCCTTATGCTGCCTAGCCGCCCCCGTCCATTCTAAGG
>JAAWDY010000056.1 GCA_022793995.1 Coprococcus sp. | reverse complement strand
TCTGCCTTACAAGCAGAGGGTCATAGGTTCGAGCCCTATTGGTCCCATCACCGATGCGACATTCGCATACGGTATGCCGATGTGGCTCAATTGGCAGAGCAGCTGATGTGTAATCAGCAGGTTATCGGTTCGAGTCCGATCATCGGCTTTGAGTATTATATACTCGCTTATAAATGAATAACGCGGGGTGGAGCAGTCTGGTAGCTCGTCGGGCTCATAACCCGAAGGTCGTAGGTTCAAATCCTGCCCCCGCAATGTCCACACGATAGTTCAGTGTATGGAAATTGCCCAGATAGCTCAGTCGGTAGAGCAGAGGACTGAAAATCCTCGTGTCGCTGGTTCGATTCCGGCTCTGGGCATCTTGTCATCAGGACAAGTAAATAAACTGGATGGAGCATTAGCTCAGGCGGTAGAGCACTTGACTTTTAATCAAGTTGTCCGGGGTTCGAATCCCCGATGCTTCATAGAAAAACTTCTTAGAGTGAAAACTTTAAGGAGTTTTTTTGTGGAGATGGGCTATGATTAAGATATTTTTATACCGAATGGAGCAAACAAGAGAAGAGATATCGGCAGCAAAAATCGGTGGAGAATGCAAAAACACGACTGGAAGAGACTTCGCTTCCGTCGTGTTTTTGTAAAGGGATGTCTACTGAGAATCGCAATCGTACGGGTTTGGGGTACGGTTGAAAGTTTATCGGAAATAAATACTAAAGTTATATAATTTCCATTCGCCATCTTCCTTGATGTAGTACATATCAAAGGTCTTTTTTACCTTATCGGCGCCGATCTCGTACTCATGATTACCCCACCAGGATTTTGAGGTTCCTTTGTAGGTGAGCGTACCAGATATTTCCGGGTAAATGGCAATCGTTTGGTCGTCATAGTCATATATTCCGGCCCTTGAGGAGACTTCTATGTCTGTAAACTCAAATGAGGTGATTGTATCGTCTTCATCGTCGTGGGCAAAGGAATAGTCCCTTAGAGACTCATAGCTATCGATGGCGTCTTCTTTTTGAATCTCCGACATTTCTTTCAATACAGGAACATCGGTAAAAGATTTTCCCAGCGCCGCGCCTTCCAGAATTTCTTTTAAATCCTGTACGGACTGCTTGCTGATCTCTTCCAGTTTTTTCTGGCTAATTTGTGTATCGATATAAGTTGGCGTTTCGCCGTAATTATCTACCAGTTGCTGCGTTGTTTCGATATCTTCACCGCTGACTTCTATGTAATGTGTATATCCGAAAACCCGGGTAAATTTGTAGACGTCCCTGCCGTCTTCTTCCTGTTTTGGTTCTACGATGCCGGCGACCGGTATCTTATCCAGGCTGACTTCTGTACCTGCCGGGACAGCGATCTGATAATCTTTCACAATATAACTGTCGTCTTCGATTTTCCAAGAAAGGCCGGATCTTTTTACAGTAAGGTTTACTTTGTCCGTGTATTCGCCGTAATCATAGCGAACGCGGAAGGTCTGCTTGCTGAATCCCCCGGACTTTTTGGTGATGCTGTCAACGTCTCTGTCGAGTTCCATACTGTCTTCGTAGATCGAACAATAGGTTAGGAAAGCTTCTTTCGTCAAAAAGGTGTCTTCCTGATCGATGAGAAGGAGATTATAAACTTGGTTCCAATCTTGTTCCTGTACCGCCTCTGTATACTTCTCAACAGCATGTTTCGGGCTGAACCATATATTATAGAAGATAACGAACAGAGCGATACAGCAGACAGCGACAGCGGCTTCTATCAAGGCGAAGCGCATAATAGGTTCCAAAGGCTCCCGCTCCTTTTTCTCTTTCTTAATCAGAGGAGAGGGCGTAGCAATGGGCGCTGGGCCTGGGTTTTGCAGTTTCGTACCACAGTTGCAGCAAAAAGCAGCGTTGTCATCATTTATTGTTCCACATTCTGGACAAAACATCTCTCATACCTCCTCTACTCGTATTTTTTAATCATATCAATGTTGGCCCGTTCGGTATCATTGATATATGAATTTACGTTTGCATCGAAGGCCTCTGGAGAGACGGTTCCTTGATACCAGCTTTTGCTGTCAAAATATTCTTGCAAGGAAGCATCGTTAAAACGCCGACCGTGTCTTGCCATGATCTCGTTTCTAGCAAGGCGGAGCTGCTCTTTTGACAAGCCGGAAACATCGGCGTCTGTTAAGAGGCGGGTATTACTGTCCGCAATGATATATTCGGACGTATTTTGCGCGCTTTGTGCGTTATCTGCTGAGGCGTTATCTTCGGAACCATTGCCAGCCGACTGTCCGCCCGGCATAATCACGATGGATTCATCGGCCGAGTAGGCAAAAGGCTCCTCCGGCGCCGTATTCTCTTTACGGGCAGCATCAAGTTCTTCTTCCGTGACGGAAGGCTGGGATTCGGAGCCTTTTTTTAGATTTGAAAGCCCCATGAAAACGCCGAGTCCCAATAAAGAGATGATAATAATTGTGGAGAGTACGATCAGCGAAACCGCAATTTTTTTCGTATTATTTTTCATATGCTGTCCTCACTGTCTTAAAAGAAAAAGTTTGTCGGAATTTTCCATTCGCCGTCGATTTTTATCACAACGATTTCAAATTCACTTTCGTCTGTATCGTCATCCTCAGTGAACTCGCCTTCAATTTCCAGAATATATCCATCCGTTGCTTTTCTGGCGGTGGAAGCTTTTATCCCATAATCGTCTTTTAATGTTTCTTTCAGATCGTCTTTATCAATCCGCTCTTTGTCTACGATTTTAAGGCTGATAGAACAATCGTCCATCTCATCGATAAAACTATCTTCGCCGAAATAAGCATAGGAATCAGCGATATCTGAGTCGAAAGCCTTCAAAAATGTCTCCAGATCTGCATTGTTAATTCCGTCTTCAAGATACTTAATCGGCTTTTCATAGCCTTTTCCACCGAAAATGAAAGAAAAAATGATAACAATGACAACGAGCGCGGCAACTCCGATTGCAATGGGCTTTAGCGGTAGATTGGATGATTTGATGGACTGGGATACAGAAGATAACATATTTCCCGCTCCATTTCCTGAGGTATTGCCAGAACCCGTGCCTCCTGTTGTCTGCCAGCTGCCTGAAGAACCAAGATTCTGGCCGCTCGTTCCGATTGGCGGCTGTCCGGATCCGGTTGTGCTGGAAGCCTGCGCACCCTGTCCGGCATTCGGGACCGGCGCCCCGCATGATGGACAGAATTTTACACCGTCCTTAAGTTCTTTTCCACATTTTGTACAAAACTTTGCCATTTTTCTCCTCCTATTGTGTCATTCCTATTACTCCGTGATGGGGATAACTTGCACCCGGCTCGTGAAATACCTCGTCAAGTGCTCCTATATCCCACTGATGGGGATAACTCGCACTAGGCTCGTGAAATACCTCGCCAAGTGCTCCTATATTACCGGGAAACGGGGGCGCCACATTCCGTACAGAACTGTATATCTTCCTGTAGAGGCGCGCCGCAGTTAGAGCAATGAAGCCCCTGCGTTTCCGCTGAATCGGCTGTATCGTCTGAAACTACTTCTTCCACAACGGGCGGTACGAAAGCAGACGCTTCGGGTTCCGGAGCGGCAGGTTCCAAAACCGGAGGCTCCGGGATAGGTGGTGTCGGGACAGCCGGCGCTGGAGCAGGCGGAGCCTGATTTAATGGAGTTCCACATTCTACGCAGAAGGCGGAGTCTTCGGTGTTGGCTGTTCCGCACTGCGGACAAATCTTTCCAGATGCCGGGGCAGCCGAAAGCGGAGAGCCGCATCCAATACAGAACTTTGCGCTTGCATTATTGTTAAAACCACACTGCGGGCACCTTTTTGTAGCTGTAAGGGATTGAAGCTGTGCAGCGTATGCCCGGTTTTCCTGTATCAGACGGCGGATTTCTTGAAAAAGTTCCTCATATTCCGTATTCGTATCGTCCAGATATCTCTGTACGCACTGGACGCCCACTTGATGGGTCAGTTTCTCGATCATCTTTTCGTTGGACTTGATCTGCGTATTGATCCTGACACTCTCGGTAGCTGTCTTTGCTTTCTGTGATACTCCCATACCTGCAACAGAAAGAGAATCTTTCATAGAATCAAAAAAAGCCATGTTAATTCCTCCTTATGTATGATAAATTTATGATTTACAGTATATTACACTGTTAAATATAATTTTCGCACAAAACCCCATGGTTTGCAATAGGTTCATAAAAGTTACTGTAATTAAGCGGGAAATGTGATATACTGTGTGCGGAAGCTCGTTGGCGAGGAAGTTTATGCTCCTGAGCTTGGTACGGCGAAGTTTTGTGCGCTGTGGGTAATTTGTTAAGGAAAGGATAAGACGACATATGAAATCATCAATAGACTTAGAGAAGCAGTTAATGAGCCTGAACCGGAAGAGTTATCCGGCATATAAAGACCTGCGCGGAAGTTACCAGTTTTCGGATTTTCAGTTGAATATCGATCACGTCCAGGGGGATCCGTTCGCGGCTCCTTCTAAGCTGAGCGTCCAGGTAAAAAAGGCACAGGCGGGATTCCCGGAAGAGATGTATGCAGCGGATCACAGGCGGATCGCCTTGCAGGACTATCTGACAAGACAGTTTGCGCGTGCTGTCGGCGCCTACACTTTTCAGGCGAAGGGTTCCGGCAAAAGCGGGCTGATCGGGATCAGCAGGTGCGGGCAGGAAGTATTGGAAAGGACCGCGCTTACAGCCAGGGAGGGAGAACTTGTGGTGCGTTTTGAGGTAGGATTTCCGGCAAATGGCAGGACGATCAACGCGTATGAATTAAAGAAGATCCTTTTTGAGTATCTTCCGCAGGCGGTTCGTAGATCACTGTTCTATAAGAATCTGAGAAAGGAAGAGGTCAGTAGTGTGGTAAAGCTTGCGGAGGATCAGCAGGCTATCCGGGAGGAGCTTAAGAAACGCCGTCTGGCCGCATTTGTGGCTAATGGAGCGATTTTGCCCCGGGAGAGCGGTGTTTCACAAAGACCGATGAAGGATGCGGTGCCTTTCCAGTCGCCGGGGAGCATGGAGGTGGAGATGGAGCTTCCCTACAAAGGGAAAATAAAGGGAATGGGAATCCCGGAGGGCATTACGCTGATTGTGGGCGGCGGTTATCATGGGAAATCTACGCTTTTGAAGGCCCTGGAGCAGGGAATCTACAACCATATTGCCGGGGATGGAAGGGAGTATGTAATCACGGAGGACACAGCGGTCAAGATACGAGCCGAGGACGGCAGAGCCGTGTCGCATGTCAACATTTCGCCGTTTATCAATGATTTGCCGAATAAGAAGGATACCGTGAATTTTTCTACAGAAGATGCCAGCGGTTCCACGTCCCAGGCGGCAAATGTGGTGGAAGCGGTTCAGGCGGGGGCAAAGTCGCTTTTGATCGACGAGGATACCTGCGCTACGAACTTTATGGTAAGAGACAGCCTGATGCAGGCGGTCGTCTCCGGTGACAAGGAGCCAATTACACCGTTTACCCTGCAGGCGAAGGAACTTTCCGGCAAACATGGCGTTTCTGTGATATTGGTAGCTGGGAGTTCCGGATCTTATTTCTATATAGCAGATAAAATTTTACAGATGGACAGTTATCGAGCATATGATATTACAGAGAAGGTAAAGAAGGTTATCAGCCGGACGATGGAAGAGAAACCGGAAGAAGGCGGGAAAATTTCCATCGGCGCTATTTTTGAACATACGAAGAACGAGCGTCGTATGAAAGCGAAGCGGATGGAACGAAAGCACGACCAGGTGAAGATCAAACAGTTTGGGAAGGACAGCTTTTCTATAGGAAGAGATACAGTGGATTTGAAATACGTGGAACAAATCCTCGATTCGGAACAGACGACGACACTGTCCTATTGTCTGAAATATGTTCTGGAGCAGGCTGAAGCGCGCGAGCAGAATGTGACGCTGCTTGTGGAGGAATTGTGGAAACAGATCCGGATCAAAGGACTGGAGGTTCTATGCCAGGGCTCCTATCTTCCGGTGTCGATGGCGCAGATCCGGAAGCAGGACATTTTTGCGTGTGTGAATCGTTTTAGAGGATTTGTTTAAGGGCGTTACGATTCACAGCCGATCCGTGCGTATATGGGCGGAGGGGTGTGAATGCAATTTTATTATAGCAATTTCAAGTCGGAGGATACTGGAATGAAAGCGGCAGGAAGAAAGATAGCTGTATGGATGGCAGTATTTGTTTTGGCAGGGACTCTAGCGCCGATACCAGCTGTGCAGGCTGAGGATGCGCAGCCGATTGACACAAGGTCAAAGGAGCTTCCCGAGACGACGGAGGAAGAAGACGAAGAGACAAAGAGAGCATATGAAATGACAGTCGATTCCAACAAATGGAAGAATTGGCCGATCGGGCCCCAGACTTATGGAGAAGCCGGAATTGTGATGGACGCTGAAAGCGGGGCCATCCTGTATGCGAAAAATATAGACGGCAAGGCGTATCCAGCGAGTATTACCAAGGTGTTGACAACGCTGGTCGCGCTGGAAAACAGTTCTATGGAGGATATCGTGACGGTTTCCGCGGATGCGGTGAACGGGATACCGTATGGATACGCGCATGTCGGGCTAAAGGCGGGGGAAGAGATCACGCTGAAAGACGCGCTCTATGCAGTACTTCTGGCTTCGGCAAATGAAGCGTCGTACGCAGTCGGCGAGAGCGTTGGCACGAAAGCTTCGGGGAATGCAGACGGCGGGTATGCTTGGTTCTTGGCACAGATGAACACACGGGCGAAAGAGCTGGGGGCTGTTAATTCCAATTTCGTGAACACGAACGGCCTGGAGGATGATGAACATTATACGACGGCGCGGGACATGGCGCTCATCACCAGGGAGCTTCTTATGAATCATCCGGAGTTTGAGACCATCAGCCAGACGCTTCAATACACGATTCCGCCCACGGAGATGGAGGAAGAGCCGCGTACCTTTCAGCAGGTGCATCAGATGTTCTATGAGGGAAACGAGTACTTCAATCCCAGAGTGATTGCCGGGAAGACCGGCTACACGGATTTGGCGAGGAATACTTTGGTGACCTGCGCCCAGGGAAGCGACCTGAAGCTCGTCTGTGTGGTCTTAAAAACGCATGGGAAAAATATTTATCCGGACACACAGCAGCTTCTGGATTACGGGTTCGGTAATTTTGAAAAGGTGAATATCGAGGAAAACGAAACTTCCGCGGATATCCAGAGCATGGAGGGGGAATCCTATGTGGTGCTTCCTTCCCATGTAAAATTCGAGGATTTGGATAAGGTGTTCGTGCCGGATGTAAAGGATGGGCCAAGCGGCGTGATGAATTACACATACGAGGGGAATCCGGTGGGGAGCGCGAAAGTGACGGTATCCCAGGAATACCTGACAAAAATTTCTGCCGAGGAGGAAGAAAAGAAGAAAGAGCAAAAGTCCGAAGAAAAGAAAAAGGAATCGACGAAAGAAGCGGAAAAAGAAGAGCCGGTTATCAAGAAGGCAATCATCGGGGGAGTACTGCTTCTTATCGTTGTCCTAACGATATATTTTGGTTATACCGCCTTGCAGAAAAAACGGATGAGAAAAAAGCGGAATAAGAAAAAAATGTAAAACTTTGCACCCACTAGCACTTGCGGGGCTGCCGGGAAAAATATATTGACAATTTTAAATTATACAATGATATGTTATTTTCGGAATAAGAAAGTCTTGACGAATCGGCAGATTTATTATATAGTAGGTTACTGAATACAGGAAAGACTATGACGAAGACAGTAGGTTATGTTCAAAAGGCAAAGCGAGCTGGGGACGGTGGAAGCCTGGCGCGAGTAGACCATATCTGAATATCACTTCCGAGTTGCAGACACCGAAAGGCGGGAGGGCAATGTTCCCGTGCGAGTAGGCGCTGACGGCGATTTCCACCGTTACAGGGAACTCATATGATGGTATGCAGTAACAGGTGGTAACGACAGCGCGGGCTTTCGTCCTATTACGGGGCGGAAGTCTTTTTTTATCATATAGGAAACTTCGTTCCCTATATGGAAAAACCCTCCGGGAGGATATGCACTCGCGCGAAGAGGAAATATGTCGCAGGCGACCGCGCTCGGCGCGAGAATGTGCCAAGGCACATTCATTGAATCGCCTAATCGGCGATGAGAAAAACAAGGAACCCCAGCAGGAAGGGCATGCGGGGTACCTGATTTAGATCGCCTAATCGGCGATGAGAAAAACAAGGAAAGGAGTATTTGTATGTCTATCTATAAGAAGGTGTCGACGGACTTGAAGTTTGTTGACAGAGAAAAGGCGACAGAAAAGTTTTGGGAAGACAACCAGATTTTTGAGAAAAGTATGGAGTATCGGAAAGACGGGGAAAAGTACACATTTTACGACGGGCCTCCGACCGCGAACGGCAAGCCCCATATCGGGCATGTCCTGACTCGTGTCATTAAGGACATGATTCCGCGGTATCGTACGATGAAGGGATATATGGTGCCTAGGAAGGCAGGCTGGGATACCCACGGGCTTCCGGTGGAGCTGGAAGTGGAGAAGGCTCTGGGGCTGGACGGGAAAGACCAGATCGAGGGATACGGGCTGGAACCGTTTATCGACAAGTGTAAAGAGAGTGTTTGGAAATATAAAGGTATGTGGGAGGATTTCTCCGCGACGGTCGGATTTTGGGCGGATATGGAGAATCCTTACGTGACGTATGACAACAATTTTATTGAGTCTGAGTGGTGGGCGTTAAAGAAGATCTGGGAGAGGGGACTGCTTTACAAAGGTTTCAAGATCGTGCCTTACTGTCCGCGCTGTGGAACACCGCTTTCCGCGCAGGAAGTGGCGCAGGGTTATAAAGATGTAAAAGAGCGTTCCGCTATCGTACGTTTCCATGTAAAAGGCGAGGATGCGTATTTCCTGGCATGGACGACGACCCCGTGGACGCTTCCGTCCAATCTGGGGCTTTGCGTGAATCCGGATGAGACGTACGCGAAAGTAAAATGTGAGGATGGCTTTACCTATTATATGGCGGAAGCGCTCCTTGATACTGTGCTTGGTCCTTTGGCGAAAGAGGGCGGGGCAGCCTACGAAGTTCTGGAACGGTATCAAGGGAAAGAATTGGAGTATAAGGAGTACGAGCCGTTGTATCAGTGCGCGGCGGATGGAATCAAGGGACAGAACAAGAAAGCGTTTTACGTTACCTGCGATAGCTATGTTACGCTGACCGACGGTACAGGCGTGGTTCACATCGCGCCGGCCTTTGGTGAAGACGACGCGAAAGTGTGCCGAAAATACAACATGCCGTTTGTCCAGCTTGTGGACGAAAAGGGAAATATGGCGGAGTCTACGCCGTTTGCCGGACTATTTGTGAAAAAGGCGGACCCGGAGGTGTTAAAAGATCTGGAGGCAAAGGGGCTGCTTTTTGACGCGCCGAAGTTTGAGCACAGCTATCCGCACTGCTGGCGATGCGACACGCCGCTTATTTACTATGCAAGAGAATCATGGTTCATCAATATGACAGAGGTCAAGGATGATCTGATCGCAAATAATAATACCATCAACTGGATCCCGGAGAGCATCGGCAAGGGACGCTTCGGTGACTGGTTGGAGAACGTTCAGGACTGGGGAATCAGCCGGAACCGTTACTGGGGCACGCCGCTCAACATCTGGGAGTGCGAGTGCGGACACCAGCATTCCGTGGGAAGCATCGAGGAGTTAAAATCCATGTCCGACAACTGTCCGGACGACATTGAACTTCACCGTCCGTATATCGACGAGGTGACGATCCGCTGCCCGAAGTGCGGCAAACCGATGCATCGAGTGCCGGAGGTGATTGACTGCTGGTTTGACAGCGGCGCTATGCCTTTTGCACAGCACCATTATCCGTTCGAGAATCAGGAAGTATTTGAGCAGCAGTTCCCGGCGGACTTTATTTCGGAGGCAGTGGACCAGACGAGGGGCTGGTTCTACTCTTTGCTCGCGATTTCGACGCTAATCTTCAACAAAGCGCCGTATAAGAACGTCATTGTCCTGGGACATGTGCAGGATGAGAATGGACAGAAGATGAGCAAGTCCAAGGGAAACGCGGTGGATCCGTTCGAGGCTCTGGAAACGTACGGCGCAGATGCGATCCGCTGGTATTTCTATGTAAACAGTGCTCCATGGCTTCCGAACCGTTTCCACGGGAAGGCAGTCCTGGAAGGACAGCGCAAATTCATGGGGACGTTATGGAACAGCTATGCGTTCTTTGTGCTTTATGCAAATATTGATGAATTTGACGCGACAAAGTATCAATTGGAATATGAAAAATTATCCGTCATGGATAAATGGCTTTTGTCCAAACTGAATACACTGGTAAAAGAGGTTGATGGGAATCTTAATAATTACCGGATTCCGGAGGCTGCCCGTGCGCTGCAGGATTTTGTGGACGATATGAGCAACTGGTACGTAAGAAGAAGCCGGGAGCGTTTCTGGGCAAAGGGGATGGAGCAGGATAAGATCAACGCCTACATGACTCTCTATACCGCGCTGGTTACGGTTTCAAAGGCGGCCGCGCCGATGATTCCATTCATGACAGAGGAGATTTATCAGAATTTGGTGAGGAGCGTCGATAAAGATGCAAAGGAAAGTATCCATCTGTGCGAATTCCCGGAAGTGAACGCGGACTGGATTGATAAAGAACTGGAAGAAAATATGGAAGTCGTCCTTAAGGTTGTCGTGATGGGCAGGGCTTGCCGGAATACGGCGAATATCAAGAACCGCCAGCCGATCGGGAAGATGTTCGTGAAGGGCATTGGGGAGATGTCCCCGTTCTACCAGGAGATCGTGAAGGATGAGCTGAATGTAAAGGAAATGGAAGTGACCGACGATGTACGCGCTTTTACGTCCTATACCTTCAAGCCACAGCTTAAGACTGTAGGACCGAAGTACGGCAAGCTTCTTGGCGGCATCAAGAATGCGCTTGGGAGTCTTGACGGGAATGCGGCTATGGATGAGCTGAACGCGAACGGCTCCCTGAAGATCGACGTGAACGGGCAGGAAGTGACATTATTTAACGAAGATCTGCTGATTGATATGACGCAGGCGGAAGGCTATGTTTCTGAAAACGACTACGGCATCACGGTAGTCCTGGATACGAATCTGACGGAGGAGCTTCTGGAGGAAGGATTTGTACGGGAGATCATCAGTAAAGTCCAGACCATGCGGAAAGAAGCTGATTTCGAGGTGATGGATAAAATTAAAGTGACCTACGAAGGAAGCGAAAAAGCGGAGGCTGTATTTGCAAAATTCGCCGGAGAGATCGGAGGCGAGACTCTTGCCAAAGAAGTTGTGAAGGCAGCTCCAGCCGGATATGTGAAAGAGTGGAAGATCAACGGGGAGAAAGTAAATCTGGGAGTAGAACGCCTGACGGCGGAATAATGGAGGAGACAGATATGTACGAGATGAACACACGGTTTGAGAAGGAAAGCTTTAAGAAGGAAGTAAAGGGCAATGTGCGCCGCCTGTTTCGGCGCGAGATTGACGAGGCTACCCCGCAGCAGCTTTTCCAGGCTGTTTCTTATGCAGTAAAAGAAGCGATTATCGACGACTGGCTTGCCACGCAGAAGACCTATGAGAAAGAGGATCCCAAGACAGTCTATTATATGTCCATGGAATTTCTGATGGGAAGGGCTCTTGGAAATAACCTGATTAATATGACGTCTTACAAGGAGGTCAAAGAAGCCTTAGACGAGATGGGCATTGACTTAAACGCTGTGGAAGACCAGGAACCGGATCCGGCACTGGGAAATGGCGGTCTCGGACGTCTTGCGGCTTGCTTTTTGGATTCCCTGGCATCTCTGGGGTATGCGGCGTATGGCTGCGGTATCCGCTATCGTTACGGAATGTTCAAACAGAAGATTGAGAATGGCTATCAGGTCGAGACGCCGGATAACTGGCTCAAAGACGGTAATCCATTCGAGCTGCGGCGCGACGAGTATGCAAAGGAGGTCCGTTTTGGAGGGACGATCCGTATTCAGTATAACCAGGAGACAAAAAGGGATGAATTTATTCAGGAAAACTACGAGTCTGTTCTGGCGATTCCCTATGATATGCCGATCGTAGGATATGGAAACCATGTGGTAAATACCCTGCGTATCTGGGATGCCAAGGCAATCTCAGAGTTCCAGCTTGATTCTTTTGACCGGGGTGAGTACCATAAGGCAATCGAGCAGGAGAACCTGGCAAAGAATATCGTCGAAGTGCTTTATCCGAACGATAATCATTACGCCGGCAAAGAGCTACGTCTGAAACAGCAGTATTTCTTTATTTCTGCAAGCGTGCAGGCATTGATTGCGAAGTATAAGAAGAAACACTCCGATATCCGTAAGCTGCATGAAAAAGTGACGATTCAGATGAACGATACTCATCCAACCGTCGCGGTGGCGGAACTGATGCGTCTGCTCATCGACCAGGAAGGACTGGTATGGGAAGAGGCCTGGGAAGTCACTAGAAAGACCGTTGCATACACGAACCATACCATCATGGCGGAGGCTCTGGAGAAGTGGCCGATCGACCTGTTCTCTCGCCTGCTTCCACGTGTGTACCAGATTATTCAGGAGATCGACCGCCGTTTTATACAGAAAGTGCGCCAGATGTATCCCGGCAATGAGGAGAAGGTACGTAAGATGGCGATTCTGCGGGACGGACAGGTGAAGATGGCGCATCTAGCGATCGTTGCAGCATATTCTGTAAATGGTGTGGCGGCGCTCCATACTGAGATCCTGAAAAAGCAGGAGCTTAAGGATTTCTATGAGATGATGCCGGAGAAATTCAATAATAAGACGAACGGTATCACCCAGAGGCGTTTCCTGCTTCATGGCAACCAGCTTTTAGCGGACTGGGTGACAGCGCATATCGGCGACGGATGGATTACGGATCTGCCTCAAATGGCGAAACTGAAACCACTGGCGGACGATCCCAAGGCCCGCGCAGAATTTATGGACATCAAATACAAGAATAAAGTACGCCTGGCGGCATATATTAAGAAACACAACGGGGTGGAGATTGATCCGAGATCCATTTACGACGTGCAGGTGAAGCGTCTGCACGAGTATAAGAGACAGCTCCTCAACATTCTCCATGTGATGTATCTCTATAACCAGATCAAGGAGCACCCGGAGATGTCTTTCTATCCGAGGACATTTATCTTTGGCGCAAAAGCGTCGGCTGGTTATATCCGGGCAAAACAGATTATCAAGCTGATTAATTCGGTTGCCGATGTGGTAAATAATGACCGCAGTATCAACGGCAAGCTGAAGGTAGTATTTATCGAAGATTATCGGGTGTCCAACGCGGAGATGATTTTTGCGGCCGCTGATGTCAGCGAACAGATTTCAACGGCGTCCAAAGAGGCTTCCGGTACGGGGAATATGAAGTTTATGTTGAACGGAGCGCCTACGCTTGGCACCATGGACGGCGCAAATGTAGAGATCGTAGAAGAGGTTGGGATTGAGAACGCGTTTATTTTCGGGCTCAGCTCAGACGAGGTGATTAATTACGAAAATCACGGCGGTTACAATCCGCAGGAGATTTATTTTAATGACTGGGAGCTGAAACGCGTGGTAGATCAGTTGATGGACGGTACGTATTCAGGCGGGAACCATGAGATGTTCCGCGACCTGTACAATTCTCTTCTGAACACGCAGGGAAGTCAGCGACCGGATATGTATTTCATTCTCAAGGATTTCCGCGCTTATGCAGAGGCACAAAAACAAGTGGAAGAAGCGTACCGCGATACGGAGAGATGGTCGAGGATGGCGCTTCTGAACACAGCGTCCTGTGGGAAATTCACTTCCGACAGAACGATCGAAGAGTATGTGAATGAGATCTGGAAACTGGATAGAGTGACTGTGAACCAAATAGAAGAGTAATTCACGAATAATACGACAGAACCTTTCATACAGTAGTATGGGAGGTTTTGTTGCGATGCGGAAATTTTTGAGACAGGCTGGGTATTTTTTGATTATTGTCACACTGCTCCCTTATGTAGTCACGGTATTTGTGAATGGAAAAGATGCGGAGGTTTCAGGGGATGGTAACAGCCCTTATGTTTCCGTGGGGCAGAACGGGAAGACGAAACGACTTCCGCTGGACGAATACGGAGTGGGCGTGCTTGCGAAAGAGATGGAGGCGGACGCGGGGCTGGAGGCGCTTAAGGCGCAGGCGATCCTGATCCGGACCAGCATTTACAAAAGTATTCAGGAGGAGGGGAGCGGTACACTTCTGACAAAAGGATACTGGACAAGACGCCAGATGGAAAATAACTGGGGAGCAGGACAATACGGAGAAAAATTCGAGAAATTAGAAAAAGCGTGGGTGGAGACGAAAGGGCAGGTGCTAATGTATGACGGGAATCTTGCGCTGACGCCGTATCACAAGCTGAGTAATGGAAGGACCCGCGCCGCAAGCGAGGTGTTTGGAAATGAAAAGTATCCTTATCTTATGGTAAAAGAGTGTCCTCAGGATATCGAGGCAGGGGATGCCATGACAACATCCATGCTCTCAGGAGCGGCGGGAACGGACATGGAAGTGACGGCAACGGACAGCGCCGGGTATGTGACGGAGGTGCGCTGCGGGGAGGAGAAGGTAAGCGGCGAAGAGTTCCGCGCGGCGTATCATCTGGCGTCCGCCTGTTTCACATTCCAGGAATTTGAGGGGCAGATCCGCGTGACGGCGAAAGGAATCGGGCATGGCCTTGGCATGAGCCAGTATACGGCAGAGAAGATGGCAGACGAGGGAAATACATATGAAGAAATTTTAAATTACTTTTTTGAAGGGACTACGGTGGAGGAAGTGGCGGAAATCGTCGTGGGCGGAGTTCCTGCTTCGTAGGTCTGATATGGATTTGGAAGACGCCTCTTACATGCAAGCATGAGGAGTCTGCCTCTGAACCCATATCGTCTGTGAATAGCAACTTTTTAATTCAAATAATAAAAAAGTAGAATAAGGCGTACACTTTCTGGCAAAAATACAGTCAGAGGTGATAAAATATGATTAAGAAACAGCGACCTTCCGACAAGGGGAGAAAACAGGCCGCAGTTGGTGTGGCAATCTGTTTTGCGGCAGTGATTGCACTTACGGGCGCTTATACATGGACTAATTACAAGGCTAGTACAGAAAAAGAGCTTGAACTTGCACAAGAGGAACAGCGGGCGAGACAGGAAGCCGCCAACAAGGCATTAAGAGAAGCAAATAACATCGCTGAAAAAGCAAAAGAAGAAACAAAACCAGAAGAGACTGACAGCACGGCGGAAAACAATACGTCAGAACAGTCGGAACAATCCGAACAGAAACCGGAAGATACTGCGGATGGCGCCGCAGGGCAGAGCAGTACGCAGACTTCAGGGAACGCGTCACAGCTCAGCTTTGGCGAAAGCAGCCAGATGCTCTGGCCGGTAAACGGACATGTTACCATGAGCTACAGCATGGACAAGACTGTATATTTTGCGACGCTCGACCAGTATAAGTACAATCCGGCAGTCATCATTGCCGGTACGGTCAATGATAATGTGATCGCATCCGCGCCGGGAGTCATCAAGTCGATCGACGTCCTTCCGCAGACAGGAACGACCGTCACCGTAGATATGGGAAACGGCTATGAATGTCTGTATGGACAGTTGAAGGAAGTACCTGTAAAGGTCGGGGACTATGTAGAGGCAGGAAACGTCCTGGGCTATTTAAGTGAGCCGACCAAGTATTACAGCGTGGAAGGATGTAATCTCTATTTTGAGATGCACAAAGATGGACAACCTGTAAATCCGATGGATTACATGGCAGAAGAATAGTTACAATTCACAGGCGCAAAAACCAGAAGACGGATTTACAAGCTTGCTTGTAAGAATCCGGCCGATGAGTTTTGCGCCGCTGGAAGCAGGAACTCCACCCACATAAGCAGTCTTAGCTCCGTAAGGAGCGAGACTGGGGCCTCGAAGAGGCGACGAGTGCGCATGTAGGGCGGAGGGGCTGTGAATCGTAATATTTACAATGACTCTAATGTTCAAAAACTCAGAAAGGCAGGGTGGTTTCTTCTTGACAAGAGGCTGCCCTGCTTTTTACCTTATGAAACTCATCGCCGAATAGGCGATTCAGATCAGGTACCCCGCCGCGGAGCGAGTGGGGTTATTCCGTGAAAACTACTCCGTCGCCGAATAGGTGATTGAGATCAGGTACCTCGAGTGCAGAGCATGAGGGAATACATTATGAAAACCACTGTGTCGCCGAATAGGCGATTGAAAGGTTAGAGGATAAAAGGATGAATTATACATATATTTTACAATGTTCGGACGGCACATTTTACACAGGGTGGACGACAGATATCACGAGACGTCTTAAAACGCACAACGCGGGGCGCGGGGCAAAATACACGAAGACCCGCCGCCCGGTGGAGCTGGTTTATCTGGAAGAGTATGAGACAAGAGCGGACGCTATGAAGCGGGAAATCCAGATCAAGAAGATGAATCGGAAGAGGAAAATGGCGTTGATCGAAAAGAAAAAGGCCGGGGAGAGCTCCCAATAGGAGACCCCAGCCTGCATATATTTTATGAGGTTCTATAACAGCGAGTACATAACAACAAAGTGGCAAGCGCTTCCTGCCATGACGAAAAGGTGGAAAATCTCATGGCTTCCGAAATTTTTATGGCGGCTGTTGAAGATAGGAAGCTTTAATGCGTAAATGACTCCGCCCACAGTATAAATGATACCGCCTGCAAGCAGCCAGCCGAATTCAGCCGGCGTCAGGTTGTTCAAAATCTGGCCGAAGGCAAGCACACAGGTCCAGCCCATCCCGATATAGAGGACGGAGGATACCCATTTGGGGCAGAATACCCAGAATAACTTGATAAATATTCCGGCGATGGCGATTCCCCAGATCAAGGCAAGCAGCATAAATCCGGTCTTAGGCGCAAGCACTAGAAGACAGATCGGAGTGTAGCTTCCCGCAATCAGGACAAAGATCATCATATGGTCGATCTTCTTTAAAAGGGTGTTCGCCTTCTCCGACAAGTCAAAAGTATGATAGCTTGTACTTGCCGCATAAAGAAGGATCAAGCTGACTGCGTAGATTGAGAGCGACAGCAAGTAAATATATCCTGGCTCGTGGGCTGCTTTGATAAGAAGCGGAACTGCCGCGAATATTGCCATCAGCATGCCGATAAAATGTGTGATCGCACTTCCAGGGTCTTTAATGTGTCTATTCATGATGAAATCCCTCCTATAGAAAATGTGAATTCAAACCATTACAAGTGGTTTTTAAAACTACATTAAGTATATGAGTATATTACACCGAATATTCAAAAAATGCAAGAGAGATTTTCTTAATTTCATATTAATAACCCGCCCTGATATCTTTTGACCCCGGCATCATATGAATAGAAATGAAAGGACCGCCGGCGATACAGGCGGTCCAATGTCCTTTCCGGGAATTTACCCGGTAATTTTAGTAGTTTTCTGCTTTCCTTTCAAAATGAGCCTGCGGATGCGCGCATACCGGGCAAATCTCAGGTGCGTTTTCGCCCATGTAAATGTACCCGCAGTTATTGCATTTCCAGCCAAGAGGCGCATCACCTTTGAAAGTTTTTTCCTCGCGATAGCTTTCCAAAAGCTTGAGATAACGTTTCTCATGAGCGGCCTCAACCTCTCCGACCAGAGCAAACTTCTCGGCAAGCTCGTCAAAACCTTCGGCTTTTGCCTCCTCGGACATACGCTTGTACATGTCGGTCCATTCAAAATTCTCACCTGCAGCCGCGTCTACAAGATTCTCTTCCACGGAACCAATGCCGTGAAATTCTTTGAACCACATTTTTGCGTGTTCTTTTTCCTGATTTGCAGTCTCCTCGAAAATATTTGCCATCTGTACAAAGCCGGCTTTCTTTGCTGCAGAAGCATAGTAGGTGTATTTGTTGCGTGCCTGGGACTCACCTGCAAAGGCGTCCTTAAGATTCTGTTCCGTTTTTGTTCCTGCGTATTTTGACATGATAAAATCCTCCTATTAAAAATATGGTAATGAATAGGCCATTGTGAAAGCCCTCCCGTGTCATGATTGGCCTCGTCACGGGCCATTTCATGAACAGTGTCATGGAATTTGCACTGCCTGAACAGCAAATATTGTAGCATTTGCATGAAGCAGCGTCAAGATGGGAGAATGTAATAGATTCTGTTTAAAAGAAATTCCTTCTTTTCAAGAATGGCACAAATTGAATGAAAGAGTACGTGCTTTATTTAATCATATGTGATATGATTATTCTATACTCTTACAGAGGAAAAGGAAAATGGTACATAGATCATAACTATTCTGTCAAAAAGCCAACTCGATACGCCTGTTAGTAAGTTTAGCTTAAAAGGCAGAGAATTACAGTATCTTGTGACACCAGAAGTAGAACGTTATATATTGGATTATTATGTCAGCAAGCTAACAGGTAAAGGCATTATTATATTTAGGAGGAAACTCATGCCGCAAAAAGTCAAATCATTATTATTTCAATATTTGACGGAAGTTCAGAAGATATATGGTTCACATTTAAAAAGAGTAATTCTCTATGGCTCTTATGCGCGTGGGGATTCAATGGAAAAAGCATTCCGACTAGAGGCAAAAAATTGTAACACACAGGAGGTACGTTTATGAAAGGTGTAGATACAATCTATACGATAGAACAAATAAAAGATATTTTATCTCCCATATTCCAAAACTATAACGTCCAGAGGGCTATCTTGTTTGGTTCTTATGCAAAGGGCACAACGAAAGAAAAAAGCGATATCGATATATTGGTGGACAGTGGACTTCATGGCCTTGCTTTTTACGGCCTTTTGGAAGATGTGGTCACTTTTCTGGATAAACCCGTTGATTTGATTGACCGTTCCGAAGTCGTTCCAGATTCCGAGATAGATAATGAGATTAAAAAGAATGGAGTACTCATTTATGGATAATAAAGACATACAGGTTTTGACCAAGATACACAAACATATAACAGCAATCATTTCTTATTGTGGATGCTGTAAAGTTTTTGAAGATTTCCAAAGAGATGATATGCGTGTTGAAGCTTGTGTATTTAATCTGATGCAGATTGGCGAGCTGGCAAAGACTTCCCTTAGTGATGATATAAAAAAACAGCTTCCATCAATTCCATGGAAACAGATATATGGAATGCGAAACCGTATTGTCCATGGCTATGATGGTATCAAATTAAAAATCGTATGGGATACCATAACAGATGATTTACCAAAACTGCAAAAAGAGTTAGAAAATATTTTATGATGAAATTCTATATCCTTAATTAAAAATTCCACTTTTGTTATTTTCCATGCCACAATCATGACACATGAGGGTGTAAAAAGGTATAAACAATCAAAAAAGAGGAACGAGTGCTTGTCCACCCATTCCTCTTAAAAAGCCTTATTTTACGCGGTTCATATCTTAGCCAAAGTATCTCTTAAGAAGTCCCTCGAATGCCTTGCCATGACGGGCCTCGTCCCTTGCCATCTCATGCACTGTATCGTGAATCGCATCCAGATTGGCAGCCTTCGCGCGTTTTGCAAGATCAAACTTGCCAGCCGTAGCGCCGTTCTCAGCAGCCACTCTCATCTCAAGGTTCTTCTTTGTGCTGTCAGTTACGACTTCGCCAAGAAGTTCAGCGAACTTAGCAGCATGCTCGGCTTCTTCATAAGCGGCTTTCTCCCAGTAAAGGCCGATCTCAGGGTAACCTTCTCTGTGAGCAACCCTTGCCATTGCAAGATACATTCCAACCTCTGAGCATTCGCCGTTGAAGTTAGCTCTTAAATCTTCGATGATATCTTCGCTTACTCCCTGAGCAACACCTACAACGTGCTCAGCAGCCCAGCTAAGGCCTTCGCTCTGCTCTGTGAACTTCTCCGGTCCAACGCCGCACTGTGGACATTTCTCCGGCGCAGCATCTCCTTCGTAAACATAGCCGCATACTGAACATACAAATTTTTTCATACTTTTGTCTCCTTTTCTTTTATGAATATTTAATTTTAAATCAGTAATAGTTACTGATATTAAATTAGCATACTTGACGAGGCTTGTCAACAGTTCTTATCAAAAATTTTAAGAATCTTCCCGGCATTCATTACAAAGCCCGGTGAAAAGAATCGAGTAAGCCTCAATCTTTCCGTCAAAATCTTTAGATGCAAGCTGACGGATCTGTTCGATATGGTTGGGATTCATATCTATTACTTTGCCGCAGCTTTTGCAGCAAAAATGGCAGTGCGGCTTGGTATAAGCATCAAAACGTACGCTGCCGTCAGGGGTGATGATCTTGTTCACATCTCCCAAATCGGCGAGCAGGTTCAGATTGCGGTATATAGTTCCCAGACTGATATTGGGAAATTCTTTCCGCACATGTATATATACGGTATCTGCTGTTGGATGGGCTGTGGTGGAAACAAGGTAATCTTTGATCGCCTCTCTTTGTCTGCTGTATTTTAGATTTGCCATCGCCATCTTCCTTTTCTACATTAGTAATAATAATAGTTATCAAAATCAGAATAAAAGAAAATCACCAGGATGTCAATATGATTCGGGAAAAAAATTTCCAGTGAATAGATTACATAAATGTGTCAATACTGTTAAAAATAGATGTAACAATTCGTAATAAATATGTCGAATATTATGGATGAATTGTAAGAAGAACAAAGAGTGTGACGAACGAAAATTATGAAAATAGCTTGACATTGCGAATAAACGTTGATATAATACCAACGTAACATATGTAACAATTCTGTAATATTTACAAAAGATAAGAATTCATAAAGGAGGGAGATTTATGCATTCTAATCTTAGGAAAGGATTGTTCCTGGTTACATTTCTGGGAGCAGTATCGATTCCGGCAAAGCCGGTATTGGCTGCAGATGAATGGAACCCGGCATCAGAAAGTATGCCGGGTGTTGGAATCGAAGCGGTATTAAATGATTGTTTTTCACAAGATAAAGACATCAAAGTAGAAGATTATTTAGTGCCGACAAACAAGGGTGAGTATTTAGATATGGCGTTTGCCGATGTAACAAGCTTCTTATATATAAGAAGCGAACCGACCAAGGAAAGTGAGTACGTCGGAAAACTCTACCCGGGTTATGCGGCGAAGATTACAGGTCCGGTCGGAGAATGGACCCCTGTAGAATCGGGAGGCGTGACAGGATATGTAAAGACCGAATTCATTACAGTGGGACAGAAGTCAGAACAGTTTGCAGAGGAGCTCATCGCACAGGCAGAAAGCGAGGGACGGGAGGATGCGTTTACCTACGCGGAATCACGGGAAGCGGAAGAAGCAAGACTGGCAGCGGAAGCAGAAGCAGCCGCACAGCAGGCCGCAGGCGGCCAGGCGATAGCTGATTATGCCTGCCAGTTTATCGGAAATCCCTATGTCTGGGGAGGGACGAGCCTCACAAACGGGGCGGACTGTTCCGGATTTGTGCAGTCTGTGTTCGCACAGTTTGGAATCAGTCTGCCGAGAACTTCGTACGATCAGCGAGGGGTCGGAATGGCGGTCAGCTACGATCAGGCAATGCCCGGCGATATTATTTGCTACGACGGACATGTTGGAATCTATATCGGAGGAGGTCAGATCGTCAATGCGCAGAATCCGGCTCAGGGAATTGGAATATCGCCGGCTGGCTATACGACGATCCTGAGCGTACGAAGAGTATGGTAAAAATTTTGCTTGTGCGGTTGGGATAGTGATTCACGGCAGCACACAGCACACTTGAAAATCATTACAAAAGTTTAAAATGTCAGATAAAGAAATCCGGGAGCAATTTCCTGGATTTTTTTATGTGTAAATTTTTCGTCGAATTTGATGGGCAAAATGTACAAAAAGGTAAAATCCTGTAAATTTGGATAAAAAGAAGTTATTAGAGTTATCCACACCAGAAAAGCCAAAAAAGGTGGAAAAACCGACAATCCTCAAGAGTTATCCACGTTATCCACATAAAAACATACGTTTTTGGGGGAAAACTCAGGAATAAAAATAAACAAATGTTTTGGGGGAATTTTATAAAAATCGGAGTATGTCGAAAAAAAATTAAAAAAATTGTTGACTTTTAAGTATTCAAAATCAAGAAAAAATTGGAAGGATAAGTCAGAATAAACAGGGGAAATAATAAAAAATAAAGAAACATGTTAAATTGGTGTTAACTACCCGTCTTATAGACGATGGCTGAATTGTTACATTATTTTAATAAATTTCAGATGATACAGGTTGTCATTGAAAAAGAGAAGTATTATAATAGGGGATACGAAAAACAAAGGAGGAGTTACAATGGCGGAAGTGAATAAGACAATGACGATTGGCGAATTGCTTCGCACAGCTCCGGAAGCGGCTCCGATCCTGATGGAAGTCGGGATGCACTGTCTCGGATGCCCTGCCGCACAGGGCGAGACACTGGAGGAGGCGGCCATGGTCCATGGACTGGATTCGGGACTGCTTGTTGAGAAGATCAACGCGTTTTTGGCTGCAAATGCATAAGCTGTGCATAAGATACCGCAAGGTATAAGATTGTTTTCAAAAAAGGACGGTTCCTGGATGGGGACCGTCCTTTTCATCAACATTACAATGTTCCAAGTACCTGGATTGCGTTCCTGGAAGCAACCATTTCAAAATGTTCCTCAAGGAAAGCAAGAGACATGCTGCTGCCTGGTCTTGAAGAGCCATATTCAGAAAGCATATTGCAGATCCGGTTGAAATCAGAGGATGCCAGATCTGAGCGGGTCAGTGCAAGAATAAAGCTCCCATCAGTAGGACTCTTATATAATGTGTTGGCCCCATGGTACATATCGGTCAAAAGGTGGGCGGCCTGGATGACGCCGTCCAGAGTTACAAATGAAAAAAAACGGATAGCAGGGACGTCTTCACGGGATTCGTCCGGTTCCTTGCCGTCGGTTTCCGAGGTAGCGTTTTTGCTGTCGGGGAGATCCGCTACAGCATCCGTCACGTGGCGGAGGATATCCAGGAACTCATCGGCGCCTTCCAACTTCTTGAGCCGTTCCAGCATAGAGGGACGGCGCGCAGCGCTCCCTTGGGGAGACGGAGAAAACTTGGAAAAACGGGTATCAAGTTCGTCAGGATCCTCGACCTTTGTGATAATAAGTACGATGGAGTCTGAAGAAGCCGGGATCGCTTCGATCATCAGCGGGATGTTCTCGGCTTCAAACCCAAATTCGTATGCGGCCTGCTGCATCATATCGTGAAAAAGTGATTTTGCTTTCTCGGTACCGTATGCCAGTTCGCTTAACTTTAATTCGCGCGCCGCAAGATCGGCACGTGTAAGAGTACAACGGATCTGGTTCTCATTGATCTTCTCAATCTTCATACATATCACTTCCTGTCACAGTTAGAAATTAATTTCAAATAATCAGTATTAGTATAAACAAAAAACGTCGAGATGTAAACAAAATAAAAAAAATACTTGCAATAAATCAAAAGTTTTTTTATAATGGGTCTACAAGGAAATAGAGACAATGACCTGTTTCTAATCTACAGTAAAGTCTTAATCACAGTTTAAACGCATTTCGCACACTGGCGTCTAAAAGTAACTAAGTCGAATCTGACCGATTTTCAACAAAACCTGAAGAATAAAACCAGGACCTATGGCTGATTCTATTTTCTTGCCGACGGAAAGGGCAGGAATAGTATATCACAATGCACAGCCGAAAGGGCAGCTCTTTGCCGTAAAAGTAGCCTGGGTCCGTAATAAGGGGAAAATATGGACAAAGAAGACAGGAGTTATCAGGAATTGTTTGCAGAGCTTACCCGCTACGAACGTTCCGGTATAGTGATGCAGATCGATGGTTCTCCGGCGAGTCCAATGCAGATCGTCTCCGCCCATATGGTGAAGGAGGACGATGTCTATATGCGCGATTACATTATGGATGAAAATGGAATAGTCCAGGAACTGGATTTTTATAAGATCGAAATGGAGAAAGATTTCGGAAAATAGTGCGGTTTACGGCCTCTCGATGAAAGCTGTTGAAATAGTGAAGGAAATTTGCACAAAAAGCGCGAAATGTGATATAATATTAAAGATTATCAGTTTTTACCATCAGCAGGAGGTGCGGCGTGGACGAAAGAGAAACGACAGGAAGAAGAGTACGATCTGATTCTGAGCAGAATAAAGGAACAAAAAAACGGCAGACACAACCTGGAAGAGAGACGGTTCGCCCCAGAGGAACGTCAGAGGCACGTAAAATCTCCCGTACGGAGGAACCCAGGCGCAGAGAGGGACAAGTCCGAAGCAGGAGAACAGACGCGGATGGGGATGCGGCGAAGGTAAGGCCCAAGCGCACCCTCTCGGAAGACCGGTCCGGAAGGAAACGGAGCGGAAGTCAGGGATATGAAGAGCTGCAGTCAGGTGTTGTAAAAAGAAGCCCAGGATCAAAGAAGAGCGCAGGAGTGAAGAAGAATACAGGAACAAAGAGAAGCCCAGGCGCAAAAAGAAAGAAGAAAAAGCAAAGGATCCGTATCGGTCTGTTTCTTCTGCTGTTCCTCGTCATCGTGTTGATTCTCGGCGCCGCAGTGGGGACGGTTCTATGGAAAAAGTATGGACCGACAAAGGAAACATACGATCTGGACAAGTATTTTGGAATCGAATCCGAGCGGCAGGCCGGCGTCACGATCGACAATGAAGTAATTACGGCGGAAGGGATGATTGTCGACGGACAGGCATATCTTTCCTACGAGGCGGTAAGGGATTATCTGAACGACCGGTTTTATTGGGACGCGAATGAGAATATCCTGCTATATACACTGCCACAGGCGATGGTACGCGTAGATGTGGGAAGTAAGGACTACACTATTTCAAAAGACACTAAGAGTGAAGACTATGTCATTTTAAAAACAGAAGGAAGTAAAGCATATATTGCATTGGATTTTGTACAGCAGTACACGAATCTGGAGTATAAGACTTATCAGAAGCCGGATCGGATCATGATTATCAGCGAGTGGGGCGAGATCAAGACGGCGGCTGTAAAGCGCGGGACTCAGGTACGTTACCGCGGCGGCGTAAAAAGTCCGATCCTCAAGGAGGTCAAAAAGGGTGAAAAACTGATCGCTATTGAGGACGAGGGCGATTGGAAGAAAGTACGTACGGAAGATGGGTTGATAGGATATGTCCAGAGTTCTAAGTTGAGAAGCGAGGAGACGGAGACGATCGACAGAGATTTTACGGAAGAAGAATTTACCAGCATCCGCAAAGATAAGACGATCAATTTGGTGTGGCATGTCGTTACGAATCAGACGGCGAACAATTCTGTGTTGGAGGCGATCGCCAATACAAAAGGTCTGACGACATTATCGCCCACCTGGTTCAGCGTTGCGGATAATGATGGGAACCTAAATTCTCTTGCCAGCGCCGAGTACGTGAATTATGCACACCAGTCAGGAATCGAAGTCTGGGGCCTGGTCGATAATTTCAGCGATGAGATAGACCAGATGGAGCTTTTAAGCCATACAACGGCCAGGGAGAACCTGGAAAACCAGCTGATCTCCCAGGCGTTGCAGACAGGGCTTGATGGGATCAATGTGGATTTTGAATTGATTCCCGAAGAAGCGGGCGAGCATTTCATCCAGTTTATCCGGGAGATGTCTGTAAAGTGCAGACTGAATAATCTGGTGTTGTCTGTGGATAACTATGTGCCCATGGGGTATAATCAGCAGTATCACAGGAAGGAACAAGGAATCGTTGCCGATTATGTCATAATCATGGGGTATGACGAACATTACGGCGGCTCCTATGAGGCAGGCTCCGTGGCGTCCTACGGGTATGTGAAAAGTGGGATTGAGGAGACTTTGAAGGAGGTGCCGGCGGAGAAGGTTATCAATGGCATGCCGTTTTACACACGTCTTTGGAATGAGGTTCCTAAGACAGAGGAAGAACTTGCCGAGCAGACAGGGACCGAGGCGGCGGAGTATCCGCTGAAGGTGACAAGTGAAACGCTGGGAATGCAGGCGGCGAAAAAACGGGTGAGCGACGCGGGAGCGAATGTGATCTGGGATGACACCGCAAAACAGAACTATGCAGAGTGGGAAGGGACAGACGGTTCGACCTACCGCATCTGGCTGGAAGACGCGGCGTCCCTGGAAGCAAAACTTCAGCTCATGAAAGATAATAAACTTGCCGGCACAGCAGGATGGCGGCTGGGACTTGAAACTTCAGATATCTGGGAACTGATCGTGAAGTATGTCAATTAGACAGTCGTTTCAGAGAAACAGAGTATAACAGGGAGCCTTTCCCGCATATATTAATAAAAATATATGCGGGGAGGTTCTTTTTTTGCGCAGGAAAGATACAGATAAGAAGAAAGGAATATCCGCGCTGCGTCCTACCTTCGAGAAAATAAAATGGCTGACAGCGCTGATACTGCTGGCGGGGATTATTTGCGGGAGCTATACATTAAGCCAGTATGTGGCAGGGGAACAGATAAAAAACCAGGAGGCGGAGGTAATCCTTGACCCGGGACACGGAGGTTGTAGATAACGCAAGTGATGAAAACAACGAAAATACAAGGAGAAAGGCAACTGTTGTACCTATTAAAATAGAATATGTGTGAGAGGACAAGCCTTTCAGTAATGTAGACGTTCAGAAATGAGCGTCTATTTTTAT
>JAAWDY010000055.1 GCA_022793995.1 Coprococcus sp. | reverse complement strand
ATGCCAGACTCTTCAAACTGTTGTATACTCTTAATCATAGGGAACACCTTTCTTTGTGCTATTGGTCTTCGTCGACTAATATAATAACACAAAACTGGCGTTCCCTTTTCTATGTGTCCTACAAAAATTTTACGCTAGCGAGTTCAAAATAACATTATGAAAAACAACATGAAAAACAACTTTTTTGTCGCAATATTAGTGTACGCTGTTCTTGATCCCCTCATTCGTCCTTTATCTTATTATCATCAAAATTCTTGCATGAGAACCGTCCTTCTTTTTTACTTGTATCATAACAGGATAACAGGTATAATAGATCATATGGAAAATCAGATGTTTGTTATAGAAGAAGAATTAAAAAAGCTGCCAGCAAAGCCGGGAGTGTACCTGATGCACGATGAGAAAGACGAGATCATCTATGTGGGGAAGGCGATTAGCCTAAAGAATCGGGTACGCCAGTATTTCCAGAGCAGCCGCAATAAAGGGGTCAAAATCGAGCAGATGGTAACGCATATCACAAGATTTGAGTATATCGTGACGGACTCTGAGTTAGAAGCGCTGGTGCTGGAGTGCAATTTGATTAAGGAACACCGACCGAAGTATAATACGATGCTCATGGATGATAAGAGCTATCCGTTCATCAAGGTGACGGTGAATGAAGCCTATCCGCGGGTTATGATGGCGAGGCAGATGGTGAAGGATAAGGCGAAATATTTTGGCCCGTATACCAGTATGACGGCTGTGAAAGATACCATCGAGCTGATCCGGAAGCTTTACCATGTCAGGAGTTGCCGGAAGATATTGCCCAGAGATACAGGGAAAGAGCGTCCGTGTCTGTATTACCATATCAAGCAGTGCGACGCTCCATGTCAGGGATATATTTCCCAGGAGACATACCAGAAGTCCATCGAGGAGGTGGTCCGTTTTCTCGGAGGGAGCTATGAGGGAATTTTAAAAGAGCTGGAAGAGAAGATGCTTGCCGCATCCGAAGAACTGGAATTTGAGAAAGCGATCGAATATCGTGAACTGATCGGCAGTGTGAAACAGATCGCCCAGAAGCAGAAGATCACGAATACAGGCGGGGAGGACAGGGACATCATAGCCCTTGCCAGGGAGAGAGAGGACGCGGTCGTACAAGTTTTCTTTATCCGCGGCGGAAGGCTCATTGGTCGGGATCATTTCTATCTGAAGCTTGCCGAGGGGGATGAAGAGAGCGAGATTCTTTCCAGTTTTATCAAGCAGTTTTATGCCGGCACCCCCTATATTCCGGGGGAACTGATGCTCCCGCAGGAGGTAGAAGAACAAGAAATCCTGGAAGAATGGCTGGGAAGCAAGAGAGGACGTCGAGTCCGTCTGCGCGTCCCGAAAAAGGGCGAGAAGGAAAAGCTTGTGGAGCTGGCCGCAAAAAATGCTCAGATGGTTCTAAGTAAGGATAAGGAACGGTTGAAGCGTGAGGAAGGGAGAACGATCGGGGCGGTGAAGGAGATCGAAAAGCTTCTCAATCTTTCGGGAATTGTTCGGATGGAGGCATTCGATATCTCGAATACCAACGGTTTTGCGTCCGTAGGCTCCATGATTGTGTATGAGAAAGGAAAGCCCAAACGGAACGATTACCGTAAGTTTAAGATCAAAGGCGTCAAGGGCGCGGACGATTATGCCAGTATGCAGGAAGTCCTTACCCGGCGCTTCCAGCATGGAATGCAGAAGCAAGAGGAGGGCAAAGAGCTGGGGAGTTTTAACGTGTTCCCGGATCTGATCTTGATGGACGGCGGGAAAGGGCAGGTGAACGTGGCGCTTGAAGTGCTGGAGCAATTAAAGCTTGCGATCCCGGTCTGCGGGATGGTGAAGGACGATCACCACCGGACGAGGGGACTTTATTATCAGAATACAGAGCTTCCCATAGACCGCAATTCGGAAGGATTTCGGCTGATTACCCGCATTCAGGACGAGGCGCACCGTTTTGCCATTGAATTTCACAGAAAGCTTCGCAGCCAAGGACAGGTGCATTCGATTCTGGACGACATTCCTTCGATCGGTCCCGCAAGACGAAAGGCATTGATGAAAAATTATTCCAGCCTGGAAGAACTGAAACAGGCAGGGATTGAAGAATTAAAGAAAATCCCTTCGATGGATGAAAAGGCTGCAAAGAGCGTATATTATTTTTTCAGAGGAGAGGAAGAAAAGTTAGTAGAAAGAGAGGATTGTTATGGGAGTACAATTACAGAAGATCATTCAGAAGATGAATCTGAAAAATCTCACACCGGATATCGACATAACAGATAAGACAGTCGACGTCCCGGACGTGAACCGTCCGGCCCTGCAGCTAGCAGGATTTTTCGATCATTTTGCGGCAAAGCGGGTGCAGATGATCGGATATGTGGAGTACACATATCTGGAAACATTGACACAGGAGTATAAGGAAAAAATCTATGATACGATATTGTCTTACCGCAGCCCATGCTTTGTCTTCTGCAGGAATTTAATGCCGGAGGAGACTTTCCTGAAAAAGGCGATCGAGTACGATATACCGGTATTCAATACCGAGAAGGACACAACTTCGTTTATGGCGGAGAGCATCCGCTGGTTGAAAGTAGAGCTAGCCCCCTGTATTTCCATCCATGGGGTTCTGGTGGATGTATACGGCGTGGGCGTGATGATTATGGGCGAGAGCGGAATCGGTAAGAGCGAGGCGGCCCTGGAACTGATACAAAGAGGCCATCGCCTGGTGACGGACGATGTGGTGGAGATCCACAAAGTCAGCGACGATACCCTGGTGGGAACAGCGCCGGATATTACCCGGCATTTCATTGAACTTCGGGGAATCGGGATCATTGATGTGAAGACACTGTTCGGTGTACAGAGCGTGAAAGAGACGCAGAATATTGACCTGGTTATCACCCTGGAGGATTGGAATAAGGATAAAGAATACGACAGGATGGGACTGACGGAAGAGTACACGGAGTTCCTGGGAAATAAAGTCGTGTGCCATAATATCCCGATCCGTCCGGGAAGAAATTTAGCCGTGATCGTGGAATCCGCTTCCATCAACCATAGGCAGAAGCAGATGGGATATAACGCGGCGCAGGAATTGTATCGCCGTGTACAGGAAAATTTAAGAAAGAAATAAGGAGACGGTGAAAATGAAATACTGTTTTGGAGTGGACGTCGGCGGAACGTCAGTGAAGATGGGACTGTTCCGGTATGACGGGAATATCATGGATAAATGGGAGATCAGGACGCGGACAGAGAATCAAGGAGAGACGATCCTCGCGGATATCGCTGAATCAATCGAGGGGAAAATTGCGGAGTCTCAAATATTGAAAGAAGATATCCTGGGAATCGGGATGGGGATCCCGGCTCCGGTTACAGGGGATGGGATCGTTTACCAGACGGCGAACCTGGGATGGGGATATAAAGAAGTAAAAAGAGAGATGGAGGAATTGACGGCGCTTTCGGTATCCGTGGCAAACGACGCCAATGTAGCGGCCCTCGGAGAGATGTGGCTCGGCGGCGGAAGAGGACATAAGAATCTGGTGGTGGTAACTCTCGGAACAGGCGTGGGCGGCGCGATCATCGTGGGTGGCGAGTGTGTCATAGGAAGTCACGGAGGGGCCGGCGAGATCGGGCATATCACCGTTAATTACGACGAGACGGAGACCTGCGGCTGTGGAAGGACAGGATGTTTAGAGCAGTATGCCTCGGCGACTGGTATCGCCCGGCTTGCCAGAAGGAGACTGAAGGCAGACGATACCCCCAGTATGCTGAGAGCGGAAAATCAGGTAACAGCAAAAAGTGTGTTTGACGCGGTGAAGGAAGGAGATCAGGTTGCCGAGGAGATCGCATCCGAATTCGGAAAGTATCTGGGCTATGCGCTCGCCAATGTGGCGGCGGCCTGCGATCCAGGCGTTATCGTGGTCGGAGGCGGAGTTTCTAAGGCGGGTCCTATCCTTTTGGGATTTATTGAACGGCCGTTCCGGGAAAGGGCATATATATCGAATGTGAACACGGCATTTGCGCTGGCTCAGCTTGGAAATGACGCTGGGATCTGTGGCGCGGCAAAGCTCGTGCTAAAGTAAAAAGAGATGAAAAAGAAGAAAATCATAAAAAGTTTTACGAGGTTGTGGCTTTCCTTCCTTATCACCCTGTTTCTTGCTGCCGGATGCGGCGCTAAAGAGCCGTCGGGGAATGCGGATACAAGAACCGGGCAGGCAGAAGAGCCGGCGGTAAAGGAAGGAAGGGGAGATGTTGTCGCATACCCGGCGAGCGCGGCGTATGCGGACAGGGTTCCTATCGAAGGGCTCCCGGAATACGCAGGGAATCCTTATGTCGTGATCGACGACAATGAACCAGGGTTTACCAAAGAAGAGATTACGGAAGAATCTTATGAATTCTACAGTGAGCTGGACCCCCTGGGAAGATGCGGCGCGGCCGAGGCGTCCGTGGGACTGGACATCATGCCGACTGAGGAACGAGGAAATATTGGGCAGGTGAAGCCTTCCGGCTGGCATACAGCAAAATATGACTGCGTGGAGGGGAACCATCTGTACAACAGATGTCACCTTCTGGGATTCCAGCTCACCGGTGAGAATGCGAACGAGAAAAACCTGATTACAGGGACCCGCTATCTGAACGTGGAAGGGATGCTGCCTTTTGAGAATATGGTGGCGGATTATGTGAAGGAGACAAAAGGCCATGTGATGTACCGGGTGACTCCCATTTTTGAGGGGGAGAACCTGGTGGCGTCTGGAGTGGAGATCGAGGCATATTCTGTGGAGGATGAAGGGGAGGGAATCTGTTTTCATGTATTCTGCTATAATGTACAGCCTGGAATTGAAATCGATTATAAGACAGGGGAAAGCAAGCTTGCAAAGAAGGAAACGGCAGACGCGGGCGGCTCTTCAAAAAATGGAAAGGTTTTAGAAGAGTACGTGTTGAATACGAACACGAAAAAATTTCATAAGAAAAGCTGCTCCAGCGTACAGAGTATGGAGGAGGAAAACCGTGAAGACTATACTGGGAGCAAAGAAGAGCTTGTCAGTCAGGGATACGAAGCATGCAAAAGGTGCAGACCATAAAAAGATAATTAGAAATAGATAGAGATAAGCAGCGATAAGGATGCAGGCGAAGAGAAGGAGAGATGAAGAAATGGAAAATGTATTTATGATGGATCATCCGCTTATTCAGCACAAGATTTCGATGCTCCGAATGAAGGAGACAGGAACAAATGAGTTCCGTCGCCTTGTGGAGGAGATCGCGGTCCTTATGGGGTACGAGGCGCTTCGGGACCTTCCTCTTGAGGAGGTTGAGGTGGAAACGCCGATCGAGGCATGTAGTACGCCGATGATCTCGGGGAAAAAGTTGGCGGTCGTGCCGGTACTGCGCGCCGGGCTAGGGATGGTAAATGGAATCACGACGCTGGTCCCGTCTGCAAAGGTCGGACATATCGGGCTTTACCGTGACCCAAAGACACATAAGCCGCACGAGTATTACTGTAAGCTTCCGGATCCGATTGATCAGAGGACGATCGTTGTCCTGGATCCCATGCTTGCCACAGGAGGATCCGCAGTGGCGGCTGTAGATTTTATCAAACAGCATGGCGGGAAGCGGATTAAATGCATGTTCATCATCGCGGCTCCGGAAGGACTTGAACTCCTTCACAGGACGCACCCGGACGTGCAGATCTATGTAGGACATCTGGACAGGGAGCTGAATGAGCACGCATACATATGTCCCGGGCTGGGAGATGCCGGGGACAGGATATTTGGGACGAAATAGCCAAAATAGTTTTAGTTTTGGGTATAACTGACAATTTACAAACTCTCGGTTTTCGGATATAATAGGAACAAGAAAACGAGATGTTTTCTGAAATGATGAGATGTGTGACGGTTCTGACACATCGGTAAAATAAAATGTAACCGAGCGATGAGATGTGTGACGGTTCTGACACATCGGTAAAATAAAACGTAACCGAGCGATGTAATCAGAGAGAGGTTTATCCTCTCTCTTGTACTAAGGAGAAATTATTGTTAAATAGTGAAGATGCATTTGAGTTCCAAATTTTGAAATTAACGAAGACGTTTTACAAAGATTATGACAGGATAAATTATTCTGAGATTCTATTGAAATCCTCGCGGCCCTATAATTGTTTACTGATACAATCGCATTATGGATACTTTATCTGCATACCATACCGCAGCGAGATCAACCATTCTTTTGCTTTCAAATTCAAAAATACAAAGCGTTCTAAAACACATAACTCCGGTCTGGATTATACGAAAATAATTATTGTTAACTCTGTTGACACTCCCCATATATAAGTGAAAAATCATCTGTGATTGATAAAGATGAGTATATGAAAACAGTTAAATATATTCATAGGATAAAGGATGAGGCTGTGTCTTACGTGGATGGCTATGTGAATCATATAAAGAATATAAAAGCGATAGAAAAGGAAGTGTTTGACAGAAAATATGGGAGGTCTACATTAAAATATTTCCACCATGAATTGGGAATATCTTAATTTTGCCTCCCATTTAAAAAATTTTCAGCCAATTACGATCTGTTCAATTTTGCCGCTTTGGTAAAAAGGAAAAATCCAATGATAAACATCACAGAGATGACCGCGACCCCTGCGTTGGCGATATGGGTGATCTGCGCCACGACCCCGACAAGGGTTGTGCCCATAAAGGAAGCACCTTTTCCGCAGATATCATAGATCCCAAAATATTCGCCCGACTTTTCCGCCGGAATGATCTTAGCAAAATAAGAACGGGACAACGCCTGGATTGCACCCTGGAACATGCCGACCAGGACGGCGAGGAGCCAGAACTCCCACTGTTTGTCGAGCTGGATTGCGAACAGCGCGATTCCAGTGTAGGCGATGATGCAGATACGTATCAGCAGGTCGGTCGCATATTTCTTTGACAGCCGGGAGAAGATCAGGGCGCATGGAAAGGCGACGAGCTGCGTCACAAGGAGCGCCAGAAGAAGCCCCGAGGAGTCCAGTCCGAGGGCGCTGCCGTAGGCGGTCGCCATCTCGATGATCGTGTACACACCGTCGATAAAGAAGAAAAATGCAAGCAGATACAGGAAAATGTGCTTTTCGCCCCGGATATCTTTCAGCGTGTTCGCGAGCCGTTTAAAACTGTTCCTTACCGGATGCGCCGGCAGTTCGATATAGTTCTCCTGCCTGTAGGTACGAAGCAGCGGGAGGGTGACAAAGAACCACCACGCCGCGTTCAGGAAAAAGGCGAAAGCCATGGCAGTATGCATGGTAATCCCGATTTTGTCATACATCAGGACAAGGACAAGGGAAATAACGAACGGGACGCAGCTCCCGATATATCCCCAGGCATAGCCGTGGGAAGACACAGCGTCCATCCGGTCAGGTGACGTCACATCCACCAGCATAGAGTCATAGAATATCAGACTGGCATTATAGCCGACTTTGGCGATGACAAAGACAGCAAGGAAGACAAGCCAGGAATCCGGAAGAGACAGGCAGCCGCACCCAATGACGCCGATCATCATCGACAGAGTAAAAAGGGGCATTTTAAAATCTTTTGTGTCCGCCAAAGACCCGAGTACCGGTCCGATGAGGGCGACGATGATGGTGGAGACGGAAGCGGCATATCCCCAGTAAGCAAGGTAATCTACCTCAGAAATCCCAGCGTTTCCGGCCAGATAATTGAAATAGATCGGGATGATCGTGGATACCAGCAAGATGAACGCCGAGTTGCCGACATCATATAAGATCCAGTATTTTTCCAGTTTTGTCATTTTTTGATTTTCCATTTAGTTCCCCCTACTCAAAGGAGCGGTCAAAGCGTTCGCAAAGTTCCGCCCCGGCCTTTAAATATTCATCAAAATCGCCGATCATACGGACGGCAAGATCTACAGAAGAGTCAAAACGTTTAAGAAGCTCTGCGTTTGACTGGGCGCATACAGGATTATCCTTCCTCTGGTACATCAGTCCCTTACAATAAGCATATTTTCCAGTCGCTTTCAGAAGCGTATTGACAATATGGAACTTTACAGGGCATGGAGCAGTAAATATCTGTTTCACTCGGCGCAAGTCCTTAAGAGAGGCAAGGACAAGCTTGGGGGTCACGCTTTTTGCGTAAAACGGCGCGATTGCGGCGGCGCTGACCGCATCTGCCGGCAGAAGGTCGGGAATCGGATAGAAGAACGGGTCATGCCCGTCCAGGCGCAGCAGTGCCTTTTCAAACTCTGCTTCGATCTCTAAATGCTGCACGTTGGTCTTCGCTACCATTTCGGTAACATAGGGATGACACTCGCTGTCCAGGACAAAATGGCAGATAAAACCCATCAAATAGGCATATTCCCGGCTGTCCGGGCCGGTTTTGCGAAGCACGCGGGCGGCATGCCTGAAAAACGGCAGCGCCGAAGAGTGATGCAGGCGGCCTCCGTACCTGACGACGGGGTTATCCTTGTAAGGACGGTAAAAAAAGAAAATGTCCGGTCCCTGCAGGCCAATAGAAAATTGCGGATAATACCGCGTCACGATTTCACGAAGCCTGCCGTCCAGACGTTCGGAAACCTGGACGCCGAAACGGTCGTGTGCATAAATTGCGGGCATAGAATCCCCTCCTTCTTCTCATGAGAAACATTCTTTAGGATTATTGTACCCCGAAGAGAGGAAAAACGCCAGAAAATTTTGCGCTGAATATTTGCTATACACATTCCTTGAAAGCAATCGCATATGCAATTGCGCAGTCTTCTTCATATGAAAGTGATAGTGCAATTTCTTTAATATGCAGTTCATCGGCCCTCTTCTGCGCATTACCATGCAGTATAATTAACGGGGCATCGTTAATATCTCTTAAAATCTCGATTTCTGAAAATTGTATCCGGCTATTTTCTAAGGGCAACAGACATTTCATAATGGCCTCTTTAGCAGAAAATCTCGTCAGAAGAAATGAAAACTCATTAACATGTTCTGCCAGTAAGAGTTCGTCTTGCATATAAACTTTTTTTAAAAATATTTCTTTATCTATAGTAAGGATGTTATGGAAACGTTCTGCTGAAATGATATCAATACCTGTCGTTACATAATGGTTGTCCAGTTGAGAAAATCGCTTCATCATAATTAGGAAATATGATAGTCAATCAGTTCCGAACTGGCTCTGATTGCATTGATAAGCGAAGCCACATAGTCAATGGATATCGAGGTGTCAGAAAGAATCCAATGGTGCATAACGTTCAGATAAAGATAGGTGCAGGCCTGTAAAAAATAGGGACGGAAAATGTCGTTGGATATACGATCTAAATCCATTTCATATTCTATGCCTTGTTTAATACTTTGACGCAGTTTGCATATAAAATATGGGTCTCCATGTTCACCTAAAAGTGATATGAGATAGAACTTATTATCATAACAATTTTGCAGCCATAATTTGGTCGCGTTTCTGGGAACTGTAAGAGGAGCCGATCGTTCAAAAGTATGGTACTTTTTTAATGAAAGCGTAGATAATAATTGTGCCTCTATTGATTCAATCAAATCATAAATACTCCTGTAGTACGTATAAAAAGTGCTTCGGGTAATTTGACATTGCTGACAGAGATAGTCTACAGTGATTTTGTCAAAATCGATTTTCTTCATCAGAGAAATATAATTATCAATGATTAATTGAGATGTTGCTTCCGATTTGGTTAATTTCCCTTCTCTCATGATTTTCACTCCATTTTCAAAATTATTTCTGAAAAAGTTCCTCAAATGCTATATAACATACTTCTATAAATAAGATGTTGGGGTCAAAATATGCCATCTGGATTGTTCCGTGCTATGCACTCCCACGGTCTACGCTCCGCTTCGGTCGGCGCTAAACGAATGTCCCCCCGGACATCCAGCGCCCAGTCCAATATTCGGATATCGTGGAGCTTTCGCCTCACTTTTATCCTCATATTGGGGCGGGTCATTAAGCCATAAAACCACTTGCGTGCAAGCACCCTGTGGTTTATGGCTTTTGACCATGGCATCATAATAATTAATGGTAGTATACCGTATTTGTGCAAAATTACAAAAAAGGAAACATAAAAATAGACAAATATGTTGAAAATATCCGATTTTCACAAAAATAATAAAAATGTAAGAATCGGACATTTTGGCTGTCGGTGTAATGGTGTCTACAAAAAAAGTATGCCATGATAAACATAAATTCATGCATGAGTAAAGTAACAGGAAATTTCAAATTCAAATCAAAAAAGGAGAAATGAGTAATGGAACTGAGAGAAGAAATTATTGAAATTATTAAAGGGAAAGCGGCGGACATTAAACATGTTGAAGCAAGTTCGTTATCTGAAAGCACAGATTTGTTTAATGAACTGGGCTTGAAATCAACGGAAAGCATTGATGAACTGGGAACCCAGGTGCGCTCTTCTTTCTTTTTCAACCGCAGGGAGTATGGAACATCCAATGGTTGAAAAAGTGAGGGCGGCGAAGGTCCTATGGCGCCGACACGATGCGGGGAAGTACCGGCTATGGAAATGATTAAATATTGTTTTGACAGCGGTGATATATGCTCTAAATGACTTCTTAATCACGAGATTTTCTCATGGTTAGTGAAGTGATTATTCTAATGCTTGAGAGCCACTGTTTTAAAGTTTCGGAGCCACCGATTTTGTATATTTTAATGCTTGAGAGCCACCACAATATGTAGTAACACCACGGGCATAGTAAGGTTATCCTTAACCGCTTGATTACCCT
>JAAWDY010000054.1 GCA_022793995.1 Coprococcus sp. | reverse complement strand
CCCTGTATGGGGCAGGTTGCCCACGCGTTACTCACCCGTCCGCCACTCAGTCACTATACTCTTTTTCCGAAGAATCCAACTATAGTGCTTCGTTCGACTTGCATGTGTTAGGCACGCCGCCAGCGTTCATCCTGAGCCAGGATCAAACTCTCGTATCAAAAGCTTAGGCTTGGTTCCTCGAAAGCCTTAGCGTTGATAGCGTCCCGCACTTCCGTCAGGAATGCGGTGCTACTTCACTTCAGCTCCTCGGCCCTTTAAGCCTTTATTTTCTCCTAGTCCTTGGATTGCCTTCTGGCTTTCCTTGTCCTCTTTACTGTCTTAGGTTGTCGCTGGATTTTCATCCAGCTTCGTTCTTGAATTTCTCTTGGCTCCCAGTTCCCTGGTTGCCTTTTTGGAAAATTCAGGGTTGTTGTCTATTGTTCAGTTATCAAAGTTCGTTGCTGTCTTACTCAGCTTTTTTATCGCCTTGCTCGACTCAGCTCATTTATAATACCACCCGTTGTTCCAAAATGTCAAGCTCTTTTTTGACTTTTTTTTACAAATTTTAGCTCTCTCTTCGTCGCGTTGGCAAAAAGCACTATATCTGCGCAGACACCCTCTCCATACCGCTTTATATAGATTATCTTTTCACACTTTTTCTTCATCAATTTCTATTATATTATGATGTTGGGTCAAAAGATGCCATCTGGATTCTTCCCGCAAAAAGCTTTCATCTTATCATCAAGTTGTCTCCTCGTAACGCCCTCCCGTTATTACCCTCTCACAAAAGGCGGAGCAATACTCATATCTATCAGACGTCCATATTTCTCCGGATGCCTGTAAGCGTTTCCATGCACTTCCGTTTCACGGTAACGTCGAAGCTGTTCCAAATCTAGTTCAGCAATATAAATCCCTTCTCGTTCATCTGCCTGCAGAATACACGTGTCTCGTGACCCTGTAAGTTCAGGAAGATATGCAACGCCATCAAAAACGCTGGAATTACCATTACAATCAGGAACTATTCCAGGGTAATTGCAGGTTGCAATCGCCAGCATATTTTCATAAGCTCTACCACGGAGCTGTGAAAGACGATTTATTTCCATAGGGCAAGCATTCGGGACAAGGATGACTTCTGCTCCCTTTAGCATCAGAATCCTTGCGCTTTCCGGGAATTCTCTGTCAAAGCAAATCATTGCGCCGACTTTTACTTTGCCGCACGCGGTATCCATCTCTGCAACATAGAAATCCTCTCCCGGCGTCAAGTTTTGTTCCACATCAAATGCACAAGTATGCACTTTCGCATAAGTAAATTGTCGTTTGCCGAATCTGTCAAAGAGCACGAGCGAATTACGGTATGCCGCCGCGCTTTTTTCAAGTAGTGTAATCCCGATTGCCATACACAGTTCCTTCGCAAGCTCGCCAAACACATAAACAAACTCACTATCCGCTGCGATCGCCTCCGCCTTCCATTCATCTACAGGTCTGTCATAAATGCGGTATCCATTACTCCACATCTCAGGAAACAGCGCCATATCAGCGCCCATTTCTCTTGCCCTTCGGCAAAATATAATCCCTTTTTCTAGATTTTCATTTAAAGCGCCGCATGGCGCAATCTGCAGCAACGCAATTTTTAGCGTCCTCATTGATAAAACCTTCCTCTCTATACATTTAGCGGAATTCCATATTAGAAATCAAAATCTACGCCAGTTCCCTATTCCCACCGCCTTTGTTCCTGTCCCATGTCTGATCTCGGCTGTCTGAAATTTGGTCAATCATGTCAATCTCCTTTTGTATAATGATATCGGACGCAAAATTTTGAAGTAAAAAACAATTTTTTACGCAAAAAACTCGATACCATAAAGCGGTATCGAGTTTAAGACGGAGAAAGAGGGATTTGAACCCTCGCGCCGCTATTAACGACCTACTCCCTTTCCAGGGGAGCCCCTTCAGCCGCTTGGGTATTTCTCCTAAACGCCTGTTAATTAATATACACGATGTCTCTTGGTTTGTCCAGTCCTTTTTTACATTTTCCAGCTACCTTTTTGTCTTTACTTTTCGTCTTTTCGTCCGGTCTTTTCCTTTTCCTATTCTCTTTTTTCCTGTTTTATCCGGCACACTTATTTTCTTACTACTGGAAGGCGATATAATATTATAAAAGATTGGAGGAATCACCATGAAAATCAACACACAGAATCTCTCATTTTTGCAGCGAAACATCCAGAGAACCGGTTTCCAGCGCGGAGCACAGAATCATGTTTCGACCGCGGCAGTGCAGGAGCTTGACCGATACTACCATTCTGCCGGGAATGCTGTTGATAACCTTACCTGCATGGAATCGCAGATCAAATATATGAAATCAGCATATGACAAAGCATGGGCCTCAAGCGAAACTTCCAAGGCGGAAACGATAGACAAATGGATGCAGGCTCAGTACGATGATATGTCCTGGCTGGTGACCTCCTCTTTAGGTATCTCACATTTCCGGATCGCTACCGACAAAGAGCTGTACGGAGGAACTGAAAAGGAAGAGGAATCCCCTCTCCTCGGACTCCTCGACGGAACTGATGAACTACTTCAGGAATTAAAAGGCGCTGGAAATACAGCGGACGCATTAGCACGGCTTTTCTCTGTAAAAGAACAATTAATGCAGCGTGCAGACTATGCCGCCGATCTTTATGGGTCTTGCACGGGACGCCAATTGTCCCCCTATACTTATAAAACTGCCGCCGACTACGCCGGGGTCAAATGGGATTCCCATATCCTTTATAACCGTGAACTCGGCGATATTAAAGATTCCGGGCTTTCAGTGAACCTGAATGTTTCTGGAAAGATCGATCTTAGCGAGCCAAACGCGGCCCCAAATCTTATAGATATACAAGCATAGCATGAGAATACGGGATTCCTGTCCTCCTCTTCGATCAACCCACATCAAAACAGCAGGGGAAACTTTCATCTCAACCCTGCTGTTTAAGCGGAGAGGGTGGGATTCGAACCCACGTGCCCTCTCGGACAAACGGTTTTCAAGACCGCCTCGTTATGACCACTTCGATACCTCTCCATACATCAATATTCAATTACCTGCCGTTCCTCAACGGCAATATGAATTTTACCACACAACCAAAGCTTCTGTCAACAAGTATTTCCAAAGTTTTCACATTTTATGTAACAGTTCAGCCATCGGCTATAAGACGGGCAAATCATGCTTGCATGAATGAGCATGTCTTACAGCCGATGAGCGGAGCGCCCGATTATGAGCAAAGTTAGCTGCGTCAGCAGCGAAAAAGCGCCGCTGGCGCCTTTGCGAATGGTGTGGGCTGAACTGTTACCCTTTTATGTATTTATGTACTTCCCTTTTTCTTACGAAAGTCTCCGCCACTGGAATGTCCTCCGGCGTGGTAACTTTGATGTTTTCATAGGAACCTTCCACAAGTCTTACGGGAAGTCCCAGCACACGCTCAACCACCATGCCGTCGTCCGTCACCTTCACTTCCTTCTCCTGTATCTCCTTCATCAGCCTGAAATAGGCCTCTTTTATCAACATCGTCTCAAATACTTGCGGCGTCTGGATCTGCCACAGAAATTTCCGGTTTGGCGTCTCTTTGGAAAATCCATCTTCATCTGCCACCTTGATGGTATCTTTTACTGGCATTCCCGCCACACAGGCACGATATTTTATCACTGCTTCATAGGTACGTTCTATGATGTCTTCGTCTACAAATGGACGAGCGCCGTCATGGATGAACACATATCCATCCCGGTTTGGCACTCTCATATCCTCATCCTCCATAACCAAAAGCGCCCGGTAAACAGATTCATACCGTTCTTTTCCGCCCGTCGTTATGGTGTCTACTTTTGTGAATCCATATTTTTTCACAATTTCATTTTGACAGTATAGAATCTGCCCGTCTCCTACGACCAGTATGACATCGTCGATGATCTTTGACTTTTCAAACGCTGCAAGAGAATAATAAAGAAGAGGCTTCCCACCCAGATCAAGATACTGTTTCTGCATTTTCATCCCCATACGGCTTCCCTGGCCTGCCGCCAGGACGATTGCCGTACACCGTTTCCTTTTCCCCATATCCGTCATAATGCTCCGCACCGCCCCTTTCCGTCTGCCTCACTTCTCCGACTATCCTTCCCCGGTCAACGTTCTCCCAGTTTCAGATTCGGCACAGCGTTCAAATCCCATCCATGCCTTGTCCCCGCAAGATACTCATAATAAGCCGCCGCACCGATCATAGCCGCATTATCCGTACAGAGAATCGGGGACGGATAGTAAAATTCGATATCACGCTCCTTGCATGCCTTTTTCATCGCCGCACGAAGGGCGCTGTTCGACGCCACACCGCCCGCAATAGCAAGCTTGGAGAATCTATATTCGCCAGCCGCGCGCATTGCGTTATCCACCAAAACATCTGTGACCGCCTTCTGGAAAGACGCCGCGATATCCGCCGTATGATACTCGATATCCTTCATCCGGCATCCGTTGATATAGTTCAGTACTGCGGACTTCACGCCGCTGAAACTGAAGTCATAGGGCGCGCCCTCGATATGCGCATGTGGGAACGAAATCGCATCCGGATTCCCTTCCCTGGATAATTTGTCAATCTTCGGCCCGCCGGGATATCCCAGCCCGATCGCCCGTGCCACCTTGTCAAACGCCTCTCCGGCCGCGTCGTCCCTGGTCCGTCCAATGACTTCATATTTACCATAATCCCTGACACAGACCAAATGCGTGTGTCCCCCGGAGACCACCAGGCATAAAAACGGCGGTTCCAGATCCCGATTCTCAATATAATTCGCTGAGATATGCCCTTCGATATGGTGCACTCCTACAAGAGGCAGCCCTTTCGCATAGGCGATCGCCTTTGCCTCGGCCACTCCGACAAGAAGTGCGCCCACGAGGCCGGGACCATATGTCACACCGACCGCGTCGATCTCATCCAGCGTCGTTTCCGCCGTATCCAGCGCCTCCTGGATCACTTGATTGATCTTCTCGATATGTTTGCGCGACGCGATCTCCGGCACGACTCCGCCATACAGCTTATGCAGGTCGATCTGCGAGGAAATGACATTTGACAAAACCTCGCGCCCGTTTTTCACCACAGACGCCGCCGTCTCATCACAGGAACTCTCGATCGCAAGGATCAAAACATTCTCCTTATTCACTGCTTCCATCCTTCTTCCTCCCTATTTGGGCTTGCCGTTTTCATCTTACTGTTCCGGGAAATCCAGTTCCACGGACATCCTGTCTTTTCCGGCAACCGCGTACGGAAATATCTTCCTGACCTCGTCCATAAATTCCTCCGGCCGGGTCAGCGACGGGCTGTAATGCGTCAGCCACATCTCTCTCACATGGGCGTCCCTTGCAAGCTTTGCCGCTTCATAAAATGTCATATGCTTGTGCTCTACCGCCTTTGCCGCCTTTTCCTTCTCACCGTACATCCCTTCGCAGATGAACAAATCCGCCCCTTCCGCATTTCTTAGGATGGAATCTGTAGGCCGCGTATCCGTACAGTAGGTAAGTTTGATCCCCTTACGCGGCGGTCCAAGAACCATATCCGGAGTCAGTATCCTGCCTTCCGCTTCCAGCGTCTCACCTCTCTGCAGATGTTTCCAGTATTCCTTGGGAATCGCCTGTTCCATCGCCCGCTGTACGTCGAATCGCCCCGCCCTTTGGATCTCGATCGTGTATCCATAGCAGACCACATTATGCCGCACGCGGAAGGCTTTTATATGATATCCGCCTATCGCAAAACTTTGTTCCGGCTCTGTGATTTCGACAAAATTTAGAGAAAACGGAAGCTCCGGCGCGATCACGCGGAGCGCATTTACCACACGTTCCAGACCTTTCGGTCCGATCAGGGTAAGGGGTTCGGTGCGGTCTGCGTTTCCCATCGTGAGCAAAAGCCCTGGAAGACCGCTGATATGATCCCCGTGATAATGGGTAAAACAGATCACATCGATCGGCTTAAAGCTCCATCCTTTCTCTTTTAATGCGATCTGCGTTCCCTCCCCGCAGTCGATCAGCAGATTACTCCCGTTAAATCTCGTCATAAGCGCTGTCAGCCATCGGTATGGGAGCGGCATCATCCCACCGCATCCCAGCAAACATACGTCTAACATTTAAGTCTCCTATTCTTTCTCCGCAGGAATCCCGAACGAGCGGATGAGCTTGTCATAGCACTCCTCACACAGATCGAAACGATGGACCTCATTATCCTTTCCCGAAAAATATCCCCACCGCTTTTCCACGGACAACACATCCTCCTGCGGAATCCCGTCTACTACATCTATTTCTTTTTTACACATATTACAAACAATTTTCACCGTCTCATTTTTCTTTAATTCGCAAATCTGATACTGGCGCATATAATTCCTCCTGTGTAAATCCTGAACTTCTCATCAGTTGGTTACGCCCTCATTATAACCGCCAAAATACACAACTTCTAGTGGAAAGCTCTGTATAATCATACGAAATCTTCCACTTTATCCAATTCATTTCCTCTACCTTGCCCGCTCCTGCTTACAGTATACGGCTCATCAAAACCGCGTCCTCCGGCTCTTTCCCGCCGTAATATCCTTTGCGCATGCCGTCGACCCCAAAACCATTTTTCTCGTAAAAACAGATCGCCGCCTGGTTACTTCTTCTTACATCCAGCAAAATTCTTGCAATTCCCTTGTCCCGACAGAACTCCTCCAGATATGCAAGAAGCATCTGCCCGATACCCCTCCTTCGCGCCCACGCATCCACTGCGATCCTGGCAATCTCACACTCATCTAATACATAATAGCACAGAAGATATCCCAGAAGGGTATCCCCTTCTTTTGCCGACGCACAGAATGTATGACGGCCCCTCACCGTCTTTCCCACTTCCTGACAGCTCCATGGATCCGGGAAAATCTTCGCCTCCAGCTTTGCCGTCTCTTCTATCATCACGCCGTCCTCCGGTTCAAGAGGGACGATCCGGATCCGGCTGTTTTCTTTCTTATTTTTCATCTCTGTTTAGGAAACTTCCCCTGCGCTTTCCTTTGCCGCCTTCTCTCTTTGTGCCCGCTCCCGCTCCGCTTGGGAGGGCCGCAGATAATCCGGTTTATGCTCCGCTGCCGTCTCGGTCCGTCCTTCCCGGAAATACTCCAGCGCCAGCGCCCCCACGGACGCCGCCCTTTGGTACGCCATATGTGCCGGTGCGAAACGAATCCTCTTCCCTGCCATGAGACTTTTCTCAAGATTTTCGCGATGTACCAAAACGCCGTCGCCCAGGAAATTGATTTCCCGGTCGTATACGCAGAGTTTTTCGGCAAGTTCCTCGATTCCCATCGCCGTCTGCCGCATAAGCGTCCCAAGCTTCCCATCCACAAACTCATAAATGCCGGTATACACCTGATTCCTTCTGGCATCCATGATCGGGCATACAATCCCGTCCGTCCCCCACAGATTATACGCCAGCGCTTCCAGCGTGGGTATGTGGATCAAAGGCTTCCCCAAAGCAAGCCCTAATCCCTTGGCCGTTGCCGACCCGATCCGAAGCCCCGTAAAGGAACCCGGTCCCCCTGCAACTGCGATTGCGTCCAGACCTTCCAGTGAAAACTCCGTCATCTTCACGATCTCATCCAGCATCGGAAGCAAGGTCTGCGAATGCGTCTTTCTATGATTTACCGTATATTCGGCAAGCGTCTTTGCCCCTGCTTTCCCATCATCCTCCACAATCGCAACCGATGCGACCAGGGCAGAACTATCTATTGCCAAAATCTGCATGAACTCTCCCTCTTTCTTCCACTGTGATCCTTCGATAATCAAATCCACGCTCCAGATCTTTCTCGATCCGGATCTTGGTCCGGCTTTCGGGCAGGAGTTCCTCAATCAGATCCGCCCACTCGATCAGACAGACGCCGTCCCCATACACGTAATCCTCGAATCCTACCTCATCCATTTCTGAAATATCGCCGATCCGGTACACGTCAAAATGATAGAAAGGAAGCCTTCCGTCTTCATATACCTGGACGATCGTGAATGTGGGGCTATTCACCGCCTCCCGAATTCCAAGTCCTTTCGCCAGGCCTTGTGTAAAGACGGTCTTCCCCACGCCCAAGTCGCCGACCAAAGTATAGACTTGTCCCGGCCTTGCCGCTCTTCCGATCTCTTCTCCCAAGGAAAATGTTTCCCCGGCATTCCTAGTCTCAATAATCATCCTTTTTCTCCCTTATGCCCGATGAATCCTCACCTTCTTAGGAGGCATATGCGTGTGAATCATCTCCAAAGCGGCTTCATACTGTTCGCCCAGCGATTCTTTTGGAAAGATCAGCGCCCGGACCTTCGTCACATACAAAATAACCGACCTCTTTGTAGAGACGGCACAGCGGAACTCCTTCCATTCATTGAGAATGCTTTGTTCATCCTGGGAAACCCTGACCCCTTCCTCCGTCAGCTCATACGTGATCGGCTTCTGGAACATGGGAGACTTTTCCACCTGTACCTTTGATCTTGTCCACATATTGATCGGATTCCCCACCAAAAAGATGCCGGCGAACAGAAAAAACGCTCCCGCCATATGATATACGCCTTCCATGGTCTGCTGGATCCCCATGACGAATACGATTCCTCCAAACACAACGCCCAAGATTCCGCTCAGGCTGGTATAAGCGGTATGTACCATAAAATCAAACATTACATTTCTTGTCATCTTCACATCGAACTTTACCGTCATAAGTTTCCTCCTCAAGTACGAAATCTCCTTAAGTGCTCATTATACTGTAATTTTCTCCAAGATACAAGTAAATAAATTGATCGGAGATAGGAAATAGGAAAAGTCAGTAACACACACAATCGAAGAGATGCCGCAGGCCCATCCTAACGGACGGCATGCGGCATCTTCTGTTCTTTTCTACAATATGGCGCAGGGTATAGCTCTAAAGTGTATCGCCCCGCCTGATATATCCTGGTTTCTCCGGGTCTGCCACCAGCTCCTTCACATGGATCAGGCGAGTGTGTTTATCCACCACCTGGTTCTCCACATGGATCCCTTCTCCGACGATCGTATCGGACAAGATGATACTGTTCCTGACGACCGCGTCCTTCTTAATCACGCATCCTCGCCCAACAATGGAATTTTCAACCGTGCCTTCAATCAGGCAGCCGTTCGATACCACAGAACTCCTTACATCTGCTGACTCAAAGTACCGGGTCGGGCAGGAATCGTTGGTACGTGTATAGATCGGCCAGTCCTCATCGAATAAGCTCTGTGTATTCTTATAGTTAATCAGCGACAGATTCGCATGATAATAGCTGTTGAAATCCGTGAGCGCTGCAAAATAACCACGATGGGAAACGCCGCGGATATCCAGCTCAGCCAGCTCTGCACTTACAATATCCAGGAGAGAATACATCGAAGACGTCTTCTGTGCCTTTTCGATCAGGTCGATCAGAAGCTCTTTCTTCATTACATAGGTATCCATGAAGATATTCCGATTCTTTGCATTCCCATGATTCTGTTCGATCGAAAGGACCCCCTTCTGCTTATTCAAATTAAGGGCGTTGCAGTTCAAAAAGGCGTCTTTCGCGTTATCCACCGAATGATAAAGAAGCGTAATATCCGCCTCTGTCGTGATATGTGTCTGGATCAGAGAATCAAAATCCTGTCTATATATCATGTAGCTCGGCGCGATCACGACATATTCATTATGCATCTTGCGGATATTTTCAAGGTTATCTCTAAATGCCGCGATGTCTGTATTGTAAATACTGTTCTCTGAACCATTCTCCGAGAATAGGATCTGCAGTTTCCCGCGCTTCGAGTTAATACTGTAATGGCGGCCTGTCCCAAGATGTTCGATCAGGGAACGGGGTTTTCTTCTGATATACACCTGGATACGGTCGATCCCGCTGTTACTCATATTAGAGATCGGGAAATCAATGGCGCGGTATCTTCCAAGGAATGAAAAAGAACCGATCGGGCGAAATTCCTCCAGCCCTTCCACATAAATCTGTTTTCCAGAAAAATTGACGATACCAAATGCTTTTACCATATTATTCTACCCCCTTTACACGTTTCGCGACAAGTTCAATGTTCTCGCTGTCAGCGCTGCCGACCACTGCCTGCTTTCCGATCTTGACCCCGTCTGCTACCAGCGCGCGTGTCACGACCGCTCCTTCTTCCACTTCCACCCCCGGCATCAGCACGCTGTCGATAATCTTCGCGCCCTCGCCGACCTTCACGCCGGTAAACAGCACGGAATTACGGATCTCGCCGTCGATCACACACCCCTGCGTGATGAAAGCACGCGTGATGGACGCATGTTCTCCGACATAATGGGGAAGCACTGTCGCATCCTCCGTGTAAATCTTCCATGTAGGATCGTTTAAGTCCAGCTCGCTCTTCTTGTCGAGAAGATCCATATTCGCCTCCCACAGAGAGTCGATCGTTCCTACATCCTTCCAGTAACCCTTGAACTTATATGCGCGAAGGTTCCTTCCGTCATTCAGGAACTTCGGGATAATATCTTTTCCAAAATCATGGCTGGAATCCGGATCCTTCATGTCCGCCAGAAGCACCTTGCGAAGCAGCTTCCAGTCGAAGATGTAAATACCCATGGACGCAAGATTGCTCTTCGGCTGAGGCGGCTTCTCCTCAAACTCGATGATCCTTCCGTCTTCGTCCGTGTTCATAATCCCAAAACGGCTTGCTTCCTTCATCGGGACTTCACGTACCGCGATCGTCGCATCCGCCTTATTTTCCTTATGGTGCGCCAGCATCTTGGCATAATTCATCTTATAAATATGGTCGCCCGAAAGAATCAATACATAGTCGGGAGTATATGTATCTATAAAATCAATATTCTGAGAGATCGCATCCGCCGTTCCCCGGTATACGTCCAGATTCTCCTCCGCCTTCTCACGGGGCGGCAGTACGTACACGCCGCTCTCCCTGGCGTCCAATCCCCAGCGTCCTCCGGCTGCAACATAACTATTCAACAGTACGGACTCGTACTGTGTCAAAACTCCTACCACATCCACTCCACTGTTCGCACAGTTACTTAAGGGAAAATCAACGATCCGATATTTTCCACCGTAAGCCACTGCAGGCTTTGCTACTTTATTGGTCAGATCATGAAGACGACTTCCCCGGCCACCAGCCAAAATCATTGCTAACATACTATTTTGCTTCATAGTGAGCCCTCTCTTTCATTTTGTCACATTATATTATACAATTTATTTGAATTTTTTTCCATAATTTTGTGCAAAAAACTGTGCTTTTTCAAAAAGTTTTTTCCTTTTACTTCTGAATCCCACGCATCGTAAGCTGAATCCGCTTCTTCTGGACATCCACGTTCATGACTTTCACATCTACGATATCCCCGACGCTTACCGCTTCCAGCGGATGCTTGATATAACGGTCCGTGATCTGGGAGATATGCACAAGCCCGTCCTGGTGTACCCCGATATCCACAAAAGCCCCGAAATCGATGACGTTGCGGACAGTTCCCTTGAGAATCATTCCCGGCGTCAGATCCTTCATCTCCAGAACATCCGTCCTCAGGATCGGCCTCGGCATCTCGTCGCGCGGGTCGCGTCCTGGTTTCTCCAGTTCCTTTACGATATCGAGAAGCGTGATCTCGCCGATCTCCAGCTCCTCAGCCAGCTTCCTATAGTCTTTGATGGTGAGCGAAAGACCGACTAGTTTCCCTCCCATGATATCTTCCGGCTTAAATCCTTGTTTCTTCAAAAGTTTTGCCGCCGCCTCATAGGATTCCGGGTGCACGCTTGTCCCGTCCAGCGGATTATCCCCTCCTGTGATGCGCAAAAAGCCCGCGCACTGCTCAAACGCCTTGGGACCCAGCTTCGGTACTTTGAGAAGCTGTCTTCTGTTCGTAAACTTTCCGTTCTCTTCCCGGTATGCCACAATATTTTTCGCAAGCGTGCCCGATATACCGGAAATGTAGGAAAGCAGCGGGGCGGACGCTGTATTCAAGTCCACGCCCACCTTATTCACACAGTCCTCTACCACGCCTGTGAGCGCCTCGCTCAGCTTCTTCTGATTCATATCATGCTGATACTGTCCGACGCCGATGGACTTCGGATCGATTTTCACCAGCTCGGCGAGTGGATCCTGAAGCCGTCTCGCAATGGAAGTGGCGCTCCTTTGTCCCACATCAAACTTCGGAAATTCTTCCGACGCTAATTTGCTTGCCGAATACACGGAGGCTCCCGCCTCGTTTACGATCACATACTGGACTTTCTGCGGGATCTCCTTTAAAAGTTCTACGATAAACTGCTCCGATTCCCGGGACGCCGTTCCGTTGCCCAGAGAAATCAAAGTAATATTGTACTTGGGAATGATTTTTTTCAAAAGATCCTTTGCCGCCTGGATCTTCTGCGGAGTCGTCGGCGCTGTCGGGTAAATAACGGTCGTGCCGATCACCTTGCCCGTAGGGTCGACTACCGCAAGCTTACAGCCTGTCCGAAACGCCGGATCCCAGCCCATCACCACCTGACCGACAATCGGAGGCTGCATCAGGAGCTGCTCCAGATTCCTGCCAAATACAATGATCGCCTTATCTTCCGCCTGTTCCGTCAGGTCGTTTCGTATCTCCCTCTCAATGGCCGGAGCGATCAGACGCTTATAGCTGTCCTCCACCGTTTCCGTAAGGACCGGAGATGTGTACGGGTTCTCTTTCTGTATCGTCTTTTTCAACAGATAACGAAGGATGTCCTCCTCCGGCGCCTCGATCTTGACTGTGAGGAATTTCTCCTTTTCCCCCCGGTTCAGTGCAAGCACCCGGTGTCCGGCGATCTTTGGCAGTGTTTCTGAGAAATTGTAGTACATCTCATAGACGGATTCCGCCTTTTCATCCTTTGCCGTGGAGACTGCGGACCCTTTCTTCATCGTCAGGTTCCGGATATAGATACGGTAAGCGGCTTCATCGGAAATCCCTTCGGCAATGATATCCCTTGCGCCTTCCAGCGCTTCCTTTGCGCTCGCCACGCCCTTTTCTTCGGAAATGTATTCCGCCGCCGTATCTTCCAGCGGCCGGTCCGCATTCTGCAGCAGAATGTATGCCGCCAGAGGCTCCAGGCCCTTCTCCTTCGCAATCGTCGCCCGCGTCCTTCTCTTCGGACGGTACGGTCGGTACAAATCATCCACAAGCACCTGTGTCTGGGCCGCTTCGATCTGAGCCTTTAATTCCGGCGTCAGTTTCCCCTGCTCCTCAATGCTGGATAACACCTGTTCCTTCTTCTCTTCCAGATTGCGCAGATAGAGAAGCCTCTCAAACAGTTTCCGAAGCTGCTCGTCATTCAAAGTACCATGCGCTTCTTTACGGTAACGTGCGATAAAAGGTATCGTATTCCCTTCGTCGATGAGGTTCACGGCCGCATCCACCTGCCACCTTTTGACCTCCAGTTCCTCCGTGATCTTTTGGTTAATGTCCATACAAAAGTTCCTTTCTATCCCCAAAATTATTCTATATTCTCATGCTGTAAAGTATACCATGGATTAAAATATTTGCCAACTGTGCGGTTGCGATTCACGACAGGATTCATCGAAGAAATAGACGCAAGGCAGTGTAAATAGTAACTATATTTGATCATTTCAGTTCAGAGCGCACTCTGTTTTCTTGAATTTTCCGTCCTACTATGATATGATATATTTTATAAAACAATCGCCAAAAGGGCGATCCGATTCACGAGTCCCGAATGAAGGAGTTTTTGATATGAGTCATATTGAAGAGGAAGTTCTCTCCAAGCAACAGCTGAAATCAAAAGAAACAAAAGGAAGGATCTTCCGCGCCGCCAAAACGATCCTGCAGAAACAAGGGTATGAGCAGCTTTCAATCAAGAATATCTGCGAGGAGGCAGGCGTATCGAACGGAAGCTTCTATCATCATTTTAAGACAAAGGACGACCTGCTTTCTTATTATATAGAAGAACAACCCGGCATTAACCCAGATCTTTTAGATCTGCCCGAGGACGCGGAGGAGGCGAAGATCGCTATTATCCATGTTTACCTGAATTATGCTGGTTACTGCCGTGAACTGGGCGTGGAATTTATGTCAAATTACTATACGCCGAAAAACCAGGCGTTAAACCCGTCCATCCGTACCGAGCGTCCTTATCCGATCATCACAGTGGAACATTATCTGAGAAAGGCCATCGACGCCGGAATCCTACGCCCGAAACTCCCTCTTTCCGAGATTTCCACTGATATCCGTATGCTGGTCATTGGAAATGTTTTTGAATGGTGCCTCCACAGCGGAGAAACAGATTTTGAAGGGAATATGAGGCGGTCTCTGAGTCATTACTTGGACGGGATTTTTTGAAATGAAGAACAGGAGGTTTTCCATGATGATAAAAAAGAAAGAAATCCAACGGCACCGTATGGTGCGTTATTTTGTAGAAGCCGCCTGTTCGATCGCTGATTCACAGGGAACCGACGCCGTCACGGCAAGAAAAGTGGCCGAATTAGCCGGATACAATGCCGCAACTTTGTATAACTATTTTGACAATCTGCCCCACCTGCTTTATTTTATACACCTGCGCCATCTAAAGGATTACGCTCAGGCTCTTCCTCATGCCATCCGCGATATCGATCATCCCATTCTTTTATATATGAAGATATGCGAATGTTTTAATGAGCATGGTTTTCAAAAACCACAGCAGTATTATACGATCTTCTTTAGCGAGCATAGTGAAAAGTTTAACGAACATCTCCGGTTGTATTATGATGCTTTTCCGGAAGAGCTTCCGCCGGAGGGACTTTACTTTTATCCTGCGTTCAAACAAAACGATGTACACCAGAAAGACTATAATGCATTGATGGCCGCCGCCCGGAAAGGTTTTCTTAAGGAGGAGGATGTGGTGGATATTGTGAGGATCAACTTTCTCATCTTTGGCGGCATGCTGAGGCATTTTCTTTCTTTCCCTTCCGAAATCGGCTCTGCTGATAAGGCCGCGTGTATCGCCACGCGTTATCAGGCGCACACCCTGGCGGGTTACGGTGTGTCGCCGGAACTTTTAACGGATTACTATTGAGGGTTCCTATAGAGAAAAGAACGCGCCGGGAAATTTTCCCTACGCGTTCTTTTTGTTACTATAACAATCTCAGAAGATTAGTCCTGCGGCACAGGAGGCGGATTCAGTGAGTCACGCCTTTCTGCTTTCAAGGCTTTTGTTGTGGATAGCATGGTTCCCAACATGATAATCGAGAAGGGCAGGGCTCCCACAATGGACATGGTCTGTAACATATTCAGTCCGTTTGCCGTAAAGAGCATCAGCGCAAGAGCGGTAAGTGACTGGAGAACTCCCCAGATTACTTTTCTCTTTGTTGTCGGGTTCAAATCACCGTAAGAACTCAGCATTCCAAGAACGAATGTCGCAGAGTCCGCTGAAGTAACGAAGAACGTACACAACAGGATCACGACTACCATTGAAATAACTGCGCCCATCGGATACTGCTTAAGGACAACGAACAGAGCGGTAGATGTATTCTGGATCGCTTCAGCAGCAACTTCTGTACCGGTGTTGATTCCCAGCATTCCGAAAATGGAGAACCAGATAATAGATACGACCGCCGGAACTAACATAACGCCCGCGACAAATTCTTTGATCGTACGCCCTTTGGAAATACGTGCGATGAAGGTTCCTGTAAACGGAGCCCATGCAATCCACCACCCCCAGTAGAAGATAGTCCATCCGCCGTAAAATCCGGAATCGCTGTATGCGCCATTTGCAAAAGAATCATGGATAAAGTCCTGCAGATATCCGCCCGTACCTTCAACAAGGGTATTCAGGATGTCTCTGGTCGGTCCAACGATCAAGCAGGCCAGAGCCAGGATTACGCAAAGAACAACGTTCGTATTTGACAGAATCTTAATTCCCTTATCCAGACCGGTGATCGCTGAAGCCATGAACATCGCTGTAACGACAACAACGATAATGATAAGGACTGTATTGTTCTCAGGAATGCCGAACAACATATTCAAACCGCTGTTGATCTGCATTGCGCCAAGTCCAAGAGATGTCGCAACACCTGCGACAGTTGCGAAAATTGCAAGGATATCGATCGTCATTCCGATCGGTCCCTTCACCTTCTCTTCCCCAAGGAGCGGGATGAAGATGGAGCTGATAAGACCTGGTTTATTCTTACGGAACTGCATATAAGCAAGCGCAAGCGCGAGTACTGCGTAGTTTGCCCATGGATGGAAGCCCCAGTGCAGAAATGCCCTCTTCATAGCAAACTCTGCCGCCGCCGGAGTTCCGGCTTCGATGGAACTGATCGGCGCCATGAAGAAATTAAGCGGCTCCGCTGTTCCCCAGAATACCAGCCCGATTCCCATACCTGCTGAAAACAGCATAGCGAACCATGTCAAAAAACTGTACTCCGGTTTAGAATCGTCTGGTCCAAGTTTGATATTTCTATATTTGCTGAAAAATCCAAGCCATACACAAAAGACAACAAACGACGTCATGATCAGCGCATACCACCAGCTGAAATTCGTGGTGATAAAACTGTTGACCGTCGTTGCGACTGCTTCAAAGCTCTTCGGCAGCGCAAGCCCCCACACAACAAGCGCGCCAACAATAATAAGCGAAATCACAAAAGTATAATTGACCTTGTTTTTGTTTTCCATATGTACCCCCATTTCTTTTATTGATGATTGGCGGGCTGTAAGGCGGCCCGCCGGGATGCTTGATAGCTCGCACTAAGCTTGTGCAATACCTCGCTAAGTGCTCACTACATACCGGGCTGCCCTTTGGGCCGCTCCGGCATAACTCGCACTAGGCTCGTGTAGTACCTCGCCAAGTGCTCCTATACTTTAAACACTGTCTGTTCTTTGATGTCGATACCAAGGCTTTCTACTGCAACTTTCGTTCTATGATAACGAAGTTTCCACTGATCTTCCTTGGACGTTCCTGGATCGCCGAGAGGATACGGGATTGAGATCGTCGGAACGATTCTGTTGGAACCAACAGTCTTAGCAACCGGGATCAGGTTACACATCTGTACGATCGGGAAGCCAGCTTTCTCTACTTCTTTTACCATCGTTGCACCGCAACGTGTACAGGTACCTCATGTAGAGACCATGATAACGCCGTCTACCCCGTCTTCCTTCAGGTACGGGATGATCTCCTGCGCCATTCTCCTTGCTTCTGCTTCTGTCGTTCCTGTTCCTACTGTTGTGTAGAAATAGTCGTGAAGGCTTCCGAATACTCCTTCTTTCTGCAGTACCTTGAGTGCATCGACCGGAGTGATAACGTTCGGGTTCGCGTCCGCTGCCGCCGGGTCAAATCCTGCGTGGATTGTCTTATACTCTCCGCCCTTAAGCGCTTCGGTATCTGCAATATTGTAACGTCCCCAACGAGTTGCGGAAGCAGACTGAATATGATCCGGATTATCTACCGGCACGATTCCGCCTGTATTAAGGAGAGCAATCTTCGCGCTTCCCAAATCTTTGATCGCCGGAGCAATCGGTACACGGTCAAGTTTTGGCATTGGAAGCTCTGTCTTAAACGGCTCGCCGTTCAGCTTCTTAAGTAGCATGTCGATCATACGTACAGTCGCCGGTGTCCCGTCTTCGAGCCATACCTGATGACGGATTCCCCTTGCAAAGTATCCTTCTGTCTCTGCGTCGCCTACCGGCTCGCCTTTAAGGAGCTTGTTCGCTACGTTTGCCATAGCCTTAACATCCTGTCTCATCTTGGAAGCAATGTTTCCACCTTTGAGGATGTACATTTCTTTCTTGAACATATCAACACCAGGTGTCTCCTCGTTCATGGAGGTCACTACCGGTACGCCGAATTTCTCTTTTACAGCTTTACAGATGGTTCCACATGCAACTGTGTAGCGTCCTGCCTGGAACGCAGGTCCTGCAAGGAAGATATCCATCTCTTTTCCTTCCAGCATACCGAGGATCGTAGCCACCGCTTCATCTGTGTTGCTTCCCATGAAGTTATCGCCGCAGATGATGGTATGTGTTACCTCTGCATCTTCTAATTCTTTTGCAAACTGCATAGCAGGCCCGATCTGTCCTTCATGAATTTCCGGAGCTGCACCAGCCTTTTCTTCTCCACCAATCTGTCCAAAGAATTGGTTTACATAAACAATCGCCTTTTTCATCTTCTGCCCACCTCCTAGAATTCTTTCATTGTTTTCGGAGACCATCCGACTACCTGGTCGCCACAGAACATAGAGTTATTCTCCATAATGATGGATCCGTCTTCTCTCACGGAAGGTCCTAACAGCTCGTCGTCAGCCCATCCGCCAGAAAGTCCGTCTCTCTTTAAAGCATCCAGCTCGCCAAGTACTGTTTCCATCGGAGGAAGCTCGATCAGCTCAGACACATTTCCACAGGACACGATTGCATCACACTTTTCATCCAGAGTTACCAACGGCTGAGACTGTCCGTCACGTCCGGTACATTCATTGGTAACGCCTACTACTTTTACTCCTGCGTCTTCAAGAGCAACATAGCATCCTACAAAGTCTGCGTCTGGATTTCCATATCCTTCCTCGGCAAGAACTGCGCCGTCTGCTCCAAGAGATTTCGCAATCTGTGCAACAAACAATGCAGAACGTTCTTTCTGCTCCAGCGCTACGTTCAGGTTGGACATAATAACACCCAGGAAATTGATCGTCTTTCCATGTTCTGCGTACAGAGCTTTGATGCTTGGGCAGTTCTGGAAATCATAGGTAGACCATTTAGAAGATACCGGCATAAAGCTTCCTGATACCAGCGCGCCGTCCAACACTTCATTTGGATGCATAACAGTCGGTACAAAATGGTTCATATCCCAACCGTAAACCAGGTCATTGTATCCCATCTCTTCCATCTGAGACTGCGGCTGCATTACATAAACAACGGACGGAAGTTTCTCTACTTCCGGATCACGCTTAATCATCTGTCCCAGTTCATAAACCTCAGTATCCTCTGGAGCCAGGTCTTTTACACACTGTCCAATGAATTCAGCCAGCTTATGTCCAGCTCTTCTCAGCGCATCGTTCTTCTTCTGCTGCTCATTTTTTTCAAAATCTTCATTCGTGTCTGCTACCAGTACAACATTGTTAAGCTGCCCAAAATATGTATACTTCTGGCCTTCTCCACTCATATCGATGATTCCATCCTGGAATCCTCCCCAATGTCTCCCAACTACAAGGACACTACAGTTCTTAAGCGCATGCGTCACGCCGTCCCCTGCAGGCACTACCTCGCTCGTATATCCCGGGAAAAGTCCCCTTCCATCCAGGCGGCATCTCGGTTCAATAGCCTCCTTTACCGGGCACATACGAATCTTATCCCCAGGTTTCGCAATGTACAGCTCTGCCTCCGTGATTCTGTCGTCTTCGCGGATAAATGCCAACGCTTCTTCCTTGTTGATCGTCAGCACTCCGTCCTTAAAAGACAACTCACTGCCAAATACAATATCCTTTACATGAAAATTACCGATTGTGAGTTTCATCACGACTCTCCTTTCATTTATAAAATATGTCTTTATTTTAACATACGCTTGCTGTTTCGTAAACACGTTTACTCAATAAACATGTTTTAAAATTTCACAAAATTTTTATAATGTTTTTGTGCAATATAGATAATCTCAATTTCTATTATTCTATTTTTCTATAAGTAAATGCTTTATACAAAGGCAAAAGCCAAAGCAAAAAGCAGGAATGCTTTTTACGCTGGCTTTCTCTACATCTTAAATGATATCCCTTTACTACAATACAGACAAAGATAATGCAAAGCTAAAATAGCTCTTAGCGATTGATAATTTATGTATCCAATCAGCCATCAAGCATTGCTTCAAATCCTCTTTTCTTTTTATTCATCAAAGTAACCATTATTATTCTTACTCATTGTATCACCTCAAATTATTGAATTCGAATAGTAAACAGAAAGCCGGGAAGCCGCATAAACAGCGGGTTTTCCGGCTTTTGAGGTGGGGTGTGATACCTTTTTGATACCTATATGCTTATTATGGTGCTGAATTAAATTTCATATCTCCTATAGTTTTTCTAT
>JAAWDY010000053.1 GCA_022793995.1 Coprococcus sp. | reverse complement strand
GCTCTACCCCTCTAGCAAAACAAACTTAACCTCTTATGAGGTCAGCCGTCACTATTGCAGTAGTGGCGGCTATTTCTTTTTTCACTGGTAAAACAGATAAATCAAATTCGCAAGGGAGACAATGAGTATACCGATCTGGATTAAATCCTGATATGTAACGTACATTGTATCACCCTCCTTTCTTTCATACCCAAAGGGCATGATATACCCAAAGGGCATGATATCTGGAGGGCTACTTGAACCCTCCGTAAAATACAAGAGGGGTAAAGCCGCCTTTGGCTCTATGGTTTCTCATATCCGAAGTATAGCACGCATTTCTTTGTCAGGCAATTATAATATGCTGTTTTGTTTTTGTCAGCAGTACCGCCCTACACCTATTGCCGCAAGCGGTCAAGCTGCCGTATCGCCATTTCTGCAATATCTTTATTATAACAAATATTAGACAGCCCTACCGGGAACAAATCGTCAAGGGCTTTTTAATCAATTTCACAAAATCCCCACATAGGCACAGGCCTTCTCCATGAGCGGGTTGTGGCCGTTGTCATTGACAAAGATGAAGTCATGGAGTCCGGATAGGAGTAGCTTCTGGCGTTTCAGCGACATCAGGCACATTTTCAGCAGCAGGTTGGAATACAAAAGCCCGTCTTGTGCGCTTCCCAGTATCACCATCTTCTCGGTGGTGAAAAAGTTCTCTTTCAGTTTCAGGTAGTATTATTTCCGGTTCTCTGACATTTCTGTTGCTCCTTTGGTCTCTGGATAGGGCTGTGAGGCCCATATACGCCATTTAAGGCTGTTTTTGGGTGCCAGTGATAAAAAAAGTATTGGCTATGTAACGAATGATTTTCTGCCCCACAATAATATAAGAAAAAAACATAGGAAATTACATTATGTATCATTTTCCGGATGATTCAGAAAAAACCATTTAAGTTTTATGAATCATATATGGATGGCGAAAACATGGATGAAATTTTCAGGATGAACCTATAACGGAATAAAGAATGTGCTTTCACATCGAGCACATTCTTTATTCCCGCGAAACAATGAACCAAGTAGCCATGCTAAGTGCCCTTTGGGTATGCATGGATATTTGACTCCGATTTTTTACATCACAGCCTTCATATTTAAGATTGACTTCCGGACGAGCCTGCGGAAATCCGGCGCCTTTTTCTGCCCCATCTCCTGTACTTCCGCATGGCTTAGAGGAGTTTTCTGGATTCCGCACGCCATGTTGGAAATACACGAGATCCCGCATATTTTCATCCCCATATGGTTTGCCGCCACTGCCTCACAGGCCGTACTCATTCCCACGGCATCGGCGCCCAGTATTCCCGCCATCCTGATCTCTGCCGGAGACTCATAATTCGGTCCTGTAAACTGGAGATAGACGCCTTCTTTCATCTCAATATTTTCTTCATCCGCTGTTTTTCTCAGTACTTCGCAAAGCTCCTTATCGTAAATTCCACTCATATCCGGAAAACGCGCTCCCAATTCTTCTATATTTTCCCCGATGAGAGGCGACGGCACAAACTGTGCGATCTGATCGGTCAACATCATAAAATCTCCCACGGAAAAAGTACGGTTGAGCCCGCCGGACGCATTGGTGAGAAATAAAATTTCCGCTCCCAAAAGCTTCATCAACCGAATCGGCATCACAACCTCCTCCATCGAATAGCCCTCATAATAGTGGACACGTCCTTTCATCAAGACAAGCGGAATATCCTCCAGATATCCAAAAATATATTTCCCGTCATGCCCGGCAACTGTCGAAACCGGAAATCCTGGGATATCACGGTAGGAGATCTCGCAAACTGTCTCTACACAGTCCGCGAAATCTCCTAGCCCGCTTCCTAATACCAGCGCCACCTTCGGCACAAATTCTGTGATCTTGCGGCAATAGGTAAGACATGCCGTTAATTTCTCATACTGTACACTCAAACTGTTTCCTCCTGTTCTTCTCATATCGTGGCGCTTTCGCCCCACTTTTATCCTCATATCGGGGGCGGGTCCCAAAGCCATGCGCTTTCATGCCAGCATGGCATAACTATAACTCCACAGCACCATTTAATTACGGATTACTCCGCACTTCGTGCTCTCACAATCCTTCCACAATTCGGAAATTTGCGGGGCCCCTCCCCCGCTATTCCTCATTGTGGGGCGTGTCATAAAGTCTTTCATCCGCTGACATGCAAGCATGTCGCGGATTCAGACTTTTGACACTGTAATTAAATAATAATACACACCATCCCGCCGTTGCTGTCATTGACGATCTTCTGCATGGTATCCTGGAGTTTCACCTGGCTTTCGTCGTTTATCATTGTAATTTTATTGCGCATACCGTCCATCACCAGTTCTTCGATGGACTTTCCAAAGATATTGGTTCCCCAGACTCCTTCCGGAGACTGTGAGGCTTCGCTGATATACTTGATGAGATCCTGCGCCTGCTGCTCGCTTCCTACAATCGGCGCGATCTCGGTCTCAATGTTCGCCCGTATCATGTGGATGGACGGCGCCTCAGAATGAATCTTTACGCCGAACTTGTTGCCCTGACGGATCACCACAGGCTCGTCGAGCTGGATCTCCTCCCGTCCTGGGCTAACCACCCCGTATCCTTTCATCTTCACAGCTTCCATGGCGTCCTTTACGCTCTCATATTCTTTGCGCAGCGCGGACAATTCTTTCATCGTACCGATCAGGTCATATTCCCCGCTGATATTCGTGCCGGTCATTTCACTGAGCATCTCATAATAGTAAGAATCATCTACTTTGATATCCACTGATACACATCCTGTATCCATGGAAATCTCTCCGGTTTTCACCTCGGATATGTAAGGACTTTCCGGCGTCTTCACCATGCCGGCCACATCGCGGATCTCATTTACCTGGTCTAAAACGTCACGAACATAGGTCAGCATATCCGCCTTGATCTTATGATCCCTTGGGAGCATTTCCACCCACTTCGGCACATAAAACTTAAGCTCCGATACCGGGAATGCGAAAAGGATCTGTTCGAGGATCCGGTGGATGTCTTCCTCCCTGAGCTGTTCACAGTTGACCGGAAGCGCGGTCACCCCGTTTGCTTCTTCGATCTCTTTCGCTGTCTTCTTGGCTTCCTCGCTATAGGGCTTTACGGTATTAACCAGCACGATAAACGGTTTTCCAATGCTTTTTAGTTCCTGTATGGTCCGCTCTTCTGCGGGACGGTAATTCTCCCTCGGGATTTCCCCGATACTCCCGTCCGTCGTGATCACAATCCCTATGGTCGAGTGATCGTGGATGACTTTACGCGTCCCGATCCCCGCCGCCTTGGTAAACGGAATCTCATAGTCAAACCAAGGCGTCTTTACCTGTCTTTCTTCGTCGTTTTCAATATGCCCCGTCGCTCCTTCCACCATGTACCCTACGCAATCGATCAGACGTATCTTGGCAGTGATATCCTCCGCCAGCATAATCTCAGCCGCCTCTTTCGGTACAAACTTCGGCTCCGTCGTCATGATCGTCTTTCCGGAAGCCGACTGCGGAAGCTCATCCTGCGTCCTTGCCCTGGCATGTTCATCCCCTATCTTTGGCAGCACCAGCACATCCATGAACCTCTTGATAAATGTAGATTTCCCCGTCCGTACCGGTCCTACGATCCCGATATAGATTTCTCCGCCTGTCCTTGTCTCAATGTCCTTGTATAAGTTAAATGTATTCATACGCCGTCCCCCTTTGAGTGCTGATACAGTGTATGCCTGCATTTTCACTTTTAGACCTATTTCTCTTTCCGCCCTTCTTTCGCGCGGCGTTCTTTGAAAAATCGGATATACAATTCCCGCAGTTTTTCCACCAGACGGGTAATATAACGGTAGAGAGGCTCCGTGGCGATCGAAAATACCACAAAGAGCATGACACACTCCCGGGACATCCCTCTGATCGCAAAAAGCTTTGGCAGGAAAATGCTGCATCCCAGCATTCCTATGATACATCCAATCCACACTCCCCTGCGCAGGATGTTCATAGGCTGGCACATTCGGTACAGGATCATAAATCCGACGATCGCAAGCAGCATCGTCGCCGCTGTGGAAATAGCGGACGGCTCTACCCCAAAGGTTCTTCCAAACACGACAAGCGCACCCACTGCCAACACATCCGTAAGACCTGCTGGCAGGGCTTTGAGCAGCACATTCGTCAAGAAATGCCCGCTAATGATCTCCCTGTTCGGCTGTAGAGCCAGGAAGAATGCCGGGACTCCGATCGTAAACATACTAATCAAAGAAACCTGGGACGGCTCCAGCGGATACGTTATCATAAACACGACCGCAAAGATGGAAAGCAGGAAAGAAAAAATGTTTTTTACCAAAAACAGGCTGGCAGACCGCTGGATGTTATTGACAACCCGCCTTCCCTCCATCACAACCTCCGGCATACGCGAAAAATCCGATTCCAGAAGCACCACCTGGGAAGCCTGTACCGCCGCGTCGCTCCCCGACGCCATTGCCACGCTGCAGTCCGCGTCTTTTAATGCCAGGACATCGTTCACCCCGTCTCCCGTCATAGCGACCGTCCTGCCCTGCTTTTTTAGAGCCTGGACAAACTGACGTTTCTGCTCCGGCACCACGCGCCCAAACACAGTATACTCCAGCACCGCCCTCTCGATCTCCTCCTGGGTCCGCAGGATTCCCGCATCCACATAGCGCTCCGCATGTTTGATCCCGGCCTGCTTTGCCGTCTCCGATACTGTGAGAGGATTATCGCCTGAAATGACCTTAATATCCACATTCTGCTCCGCAAAATACCGGAAGGTATCAGGGGCTTCTTTGCGCACTTTATTTAATAAAAGAAGATAGGCCAGCGGCGTTACCCGCCCGACAAGCGGCTTTCCATCCGGTATCCCCTCATAAAGGCCGAATACCAAAACCCTGTAGCCCTTTGCTGTGAACGGCTCGATCCGGTCCCGATACGCCGCATAGTCTTCTCTCAGCACGAACTCCGGAGCGCCTAGGACATACGAAACGCCGCCAAAGACTGCCCCGCTGTATTTGACCGTAGAGGAAAACGGGATTACTTGATCCGGCGCTTCTTCCGAATACTGTACAAAATATTCCTTAAGCGCACGCATCGTACTGTTGTCCGCATCCATGGCCCTCATAAAATCACTGAGCATGGAGAGGAACGGTTTCATCGTTTTTTCGTCATATGATTTGGCCTTCACCACCTTACTCACGCACATACTGTCTTCCGTGATGGTACCTGTCTTGTCCACACAGAGCACATTGACGCGGGCTAAAGTCTCAATACTTTTCATATCATGGAGCAGCACCTTTTTGGATGCAAGCCGCATGGCGCTCACCGCCAGCGCAACGCTGGCAAGAAGATACAGTCCCTCCGGAATCATTCCGATGACCGCTGCCACCATTGCCACGATGCTCTCCCGAAAGGTCTCGTCATTAAAATAAAAACTCTGCACGAACAACACGATCCCGATCGGGATCAGTGCGATCCCCACCATCTTCACCAGTTTATCAAGCGAACGGATCATCTCCGACTGTTCGCCTTGAGGCATCGCTTTTGCCTCCAGCGTCAGCCTGGAAATGTAGGAGTCCGCCCCCACCTGCTCCAGTCTGGCATGGCATTTACCGGAGATCACAAAGCTCCCGGACATCAGATGGTCTCCCTTTTGTTTTGTAATCTCGTCCGACTCCCCGGTAAGCAAGGACTCGTTGACCTGCACTTCCCCTTCTTCCACCACAGCGTCGGCGCAAATCTGATTTCCCGCGCGGAACACCACGATATCGTCGATGACCAGCTCTTCCGCGTTGATCTCCCATACTTTCCCTTCACGTACTACCTCCGCCTGGGGCGCGTTCAGCATAGTAAGTTTCTCCAGCGCCCTTTTTGACCTGACCTCCTGCACGATGCCGATCATGGTATTTCCTATGATGACCGGCAGAAAAGTCAGGTTCCGGGGGGACCCCGCCAGCACAAGAAGAACTGCCAGCACAAGAAAGATCAAGTTAAAATAGGTAAAGACATTATTATGGATAATCTCCGTGATAGTAAGCGCAGGGGAGGCTACCTCCTCATTCATCCACCCGTTTTGCTCCCGTTCCATCACCTGCTGATTGATAAGCCCTGTCCGGTAATCGGGGCAAACCCTGGCAATGGGGCGTCTTCCGCCTTCTTTCCCCGTATCTTCTGGTTTCGGCTGTCTAAGTCTCATCGTATATCCTCTTCCTTATTCCTCCCAGGGAAGCGACAAATTCTCAGTCCTACCATCCCTTAGCATCAGTTCTCTCACTGCGTCCCTCGCCTTTTTTCCTTCAAAAAGAACCGCATTTACCGCATCGACAATGGGCATGGATACACCGTATTTCTCTGCAAGCTTTTTCGCTGCTTTTGCAGAGTATACGCCTTCCACTACCATCTTTACCTCGTCCATGGCTTCCTGCATCGTCTTTCCCTGGCCCATCAGGTATCCTGCCCTCCGGTTCCGGCTGTGGACACTGGCACAGGTCACGATCAAATCCCCGATTCCGGTAAGGCCGCTGAACGATTCGATCTTTCCACCCATCTTCACTCCCAGCCTCGCGATCTCCGCGATTCCCCTGGTGATGAGCGCCGCCTTGGTGTTGTCCCCATAGCCAAGCCCATCCGCAACCCCCGCGGCAAGGGCGATCACATTCTTTAGAGAGCCTCCCAGCTCGATGCCCAGGATATCCGGGCTTGTATAGACACGGAACACTTCACTCATGAAGATCTTCTGCAAGTATTCTGCCGTTGCCTTGCGCCTGGCTCCCACAACCACCGTCGTAGGAAGCCCTCTTCCCACTTCCTCCGCATGGCTGGGTCCGGAAAGAACAGCCACGTCCGCCTGCGGGATTTCCTCTTCGATCTGCTCGGACAATGGCATTAGAGTCGTCTCCTCAATTCCTTTCGCCACATTGACAAGAAGCTGTCCCTCCTTAACATAAGGCGACATAGAACGCGCCGTACTCCTGGTAAACGGCGACGGCACCGCAAGAACCACCACGTCTTTTTTGCTTATGCCTTCCTGTATCTCTGTTGTAAAATCGATTTCCTCGGGAATCTTTACTCCTGGAAGCTTTGCAGAATGTTCCCGTTTTGTGGACAGCATCTCGATCTCCGACGGGTCGATCGACCACACCGTGACCTTATGTCCATTCTGATTCAAAAGAAGCGCCAGAGCCGTACCCCAGCTGCCTGCACCCATAATTCCGATCTGTGTCATCTTTCATTCACTCCTTCTTTTTTGTTCCAATCTTATTTTCCGTTCCTTCCCGCAGCCGCTTGATATTCGCCCGATGCTGGAAAAAGGCGGAAAACACAAACAGCAGTCCTACTCCGTACATCTCAAGCAGTCGTACCTGTGTCATTCCAAATTCTCCCATCTGCCCTGCCACAACGATCTCCGCTAAAAACAGAGCCGTTACCGTTAAGGAACCAAGAGACACATAGCGCGTCACGGCAACAATTACTACGAATACAAACAGACAGAGCGCCGCCATCCTGACATCCGTCGCCAGCATCATCCCCGCCGTCGCCGCGATTCCCTTTCCGCCTTTAAACTTCAGATAGAACGGATAATTGTGCCCCAGCACCGCGCCAAATCCTGCGTAAAAGGAAAGAAGCGGAAGGATATCCTCATAGGAAGGCCGAAACAAAAGCCGTACGATAGCCACTGCCGCCACACATTTAAAACAGTCCCCCAGAAGAGTAATGATTCCTGCTTTTAAACCCATTGTCCTTAAAGCATTCGTTGAACCTGCATTCCCGCTCCCATGCTTACGTATATCAATTCCTTTCATTTTCCCGTACAGATAGCCTGTCTGAAGCAAGCCGAACACATACCCGATCACTAAACAAATCACCCGTTCCATTTTACCGGTCCTTCTCCTTTCTTCCCCGGACGAAAAATTTCAATGATGTCCCCTGAAACCCGAAAGCTTCCCGTATTTTATTTTCCAGATACCGAAGATATGAAAAATGCATCAGTTCTTTATCATTGACAAAGATCACAAAAGTCGGCGGTTTTACGGATGTCTGCGTGATATAGTAAATTTTAAGGCGCTTTCCTTTGTCTGACGGCGGCTGCTGCATCACCACGGCCTCGGATACGATCTCATTTAACACTCCGGTCGCTACGCGGAGAGTCTGGTTGGCAATGACCGCGTCGATGACATCATACAGCTTCATAAGTCTCTGTCCTGTCTTTGCGGAAACATACATGATCTCCGCATAAGGCATAAATGACAGAATCATCCGGATCTGGTGCTCATATTCCTTTACCGTTTTCGTTTCCTTCTCGATCGCGTCCCATTTGTTCACCACAATGATGATCCCTTTGCCTCTGTCGTGCGCGATTCCAGCGATCTTTGCGTCCTGCTCGGTCACGCCTTCAATAGCGTCGATCACCAGGAGAACCACGTCGGAACGTTCCACGGCAGTCACCGTACGGATGATGCTGTAGCGTTCCAGCTCTTCCTTCACCTTACTCTTCCTACGCAGCCCGGCGGTGTCAATAAAGACATATTCCTGCCCATTGTGCACTACGTCCGTATCGATGGCATCCCGCGTCGTACCCGCGATATCGGATACGATCACTCTCTCTTCTCCGAGAAGCCGGTTGATGATCGAGGATTTCCCCACATTGGGTTTGCCCACAATGGCGATCCTGGGACGGTCGTCCTCCTCCTCTTCCCCGCCGCCTTTTGGCAGATAGGAAAGGACCATATCCAGCATATCCCCCAACCCGATTTTGCCTACTGCGGAAATGGGCATTGGTTCCCCGATTCCCAGATTATAAAATTCATAGACATCCGACATCATTTTCTTATAATCGTCGACCTTGTTGACTACAAGAACGATAGGCTTTTGGGAACGACGCAGCATATCCGCCACCTTCGCGTCCGAATCCACAAGCCCCTGCCTTACGTCCGTCATAAATAAGATCACATCCGCCGTATCAATGGCGATCTGCGCCTGCTCCCGCATACGCGAAAGTATCACATCGTCGCTCTCCGGCTCAATCCCTCCTGTGTCGATCAAAGTAAATTCCCTGTCAAGCCAGGAAACGTCCGCATAAATTCGGTCCCTCGTCACCCCCGGCGTATCTTTTACAATCGCTATCTTTTCTCCTGCCAATGCGTTAAAGAGCGTTGATTTTCCCACATTCGGACGCCCCACGATGGCTACTACTGGTTTACTCATAATTTGATTCCTCCGTCTGCTGCAGTACCGCCTCGATGAAATCACCGCCTCCAGAGCCTACGATCTGAATCCTCACTTCCAGAATGCGGGACAGCTCCTCCACCGTCACATCATCCAAAAATACCTCTTCCCCGCTCCGCAGCATATTGCAGGGAATAAGAAGCACATCTCCTAATTCTTTTCCTTTCAGCTGTGCCGCAAGATCCTGTCCGGTCAAAAGCCCTGCCACAGTGATCCTCTCTCCAAAAAAATCATTGCGGATCTCATAAAGCTGTGCCTTAAGATTCGGATACTTCTCTTTAAGCCTCTCAAGCATCCGCTCTAAATAGGGATAAGCAAGCTTCGCCGTTGCCAGTGACACGCGCACTTCACGGTCGTCCCCCAATCGTTCCTCATTCGCGGCGTCAAACTCATCCAGCAGAAGGCGCAGCATCCCTACGCCGTTCTCAAGCTGCAGATAACCGTCGTACCGCTCTGCCTCCGGTATCTCTTCTTCGGCAAGGATATACCACTCGTCCCCGGCATGAATGAAATGTATTCCGTATTTTTCAAAGAAATAATCCTGCCATCTATGGATCTCGGCAAGTACGCCTTTTGCATCCTCTTTCGCAAACGGTTCCAGAGGATACAACCCTTCCCGATACTTTGTAAGTCCCACAGGGACCACGGACACGCTCTGAAGGCTCGGAACCCATTTTTCCATATCCCGGATCGTCCTCGTAAGTTCATCGCCGTCGTTGATCCCCCTGCACAGCACGATCTGCCCGTTCATGGTAATCCCGCCGTCATACAAAGTCTGGATCTTGTCCAGCGCCTCCCCTGCAAAACGGTTATGGAGCATTGTGCAACGAAGCTCGGGATTCGTGGTATGAATCGACACATTGATCGGCTCCAGATGATACTCGATAATACGCCGGATATCGTGGTCGCTCATATTCGTCAAAGTGACATAATTGCCCTGCAGAAAGGAAAGCCGGGAATCATCATCTTTAAAGTAAAGTGTTTCCCTCATCCCCTTCGGCATCTGGTCGATAAAGCAGAACATGCACTTGTTCCTGCAGGAACGGTACTCGTCCATCAACCCCTCCTTAAACACAAGACCCAGATCCTCGTCGTATTCTTTTTCAATCTCTATCTCCCACTCCTCTCCGTCCGGTTTACGGATCAGAAGCGTCAATTCTTCGTCATTTGTATAATACTGGTAATCAAATACATCTTCGATTACATGGCCGCTAATGCAAAGCAGCACATCTCCCGGCCTGATCTCCACTTCCCATGCGATACTTCCTTCTTCTACCTTGTCCACAATATGCTCATGATTCATATTCGTCTGTCGGCTCCCCACTTTCCTTTTCTTTCCTATCATACTAGATTTCCAGAAAAAAAGCAATTTTTTAACCACGGTTTCTTGCTATGGATTCCAAATAATGTTATACTTGGAGAACATAATTTACTGCATAAGGAGTCAAATATCCATGCATACCCAAAGGGCACTTGGCATAGTTACTTGGCTCGTTGCTTCGGGGGAATAAAACTTTGCGTAACAATGTCAGGAGGCACATATGACAAATATCGAACTTATGGAACAGGCCCTACCTGTGGCGCCGTTAAAGATCCTTGCTCTGAAAAGCTGTGAATCACTGGCGCAAAAAGTAGATCAGTACATCGTATCATTCCGGAAGGATTCTCTGCAAGACTTTTTGGATCCGGTCATCTATTCCTCTTATGAGGCTGACACATATCTGGCAAAAAACTCCTGCCCACGCTTTGGCACCGGAGAAGCGAAAGGCCTGATCGGAGAGAGCATCCGCGGGAAAGACCTGTTTATCATGGTCGACGTATGCAACCACAGCCTTACCTACACGGTGAACGGGCATGTGAACCATATGTCTCCGGACGACCACTACCAGGATTTGAAGCGTATCATATCCGCTTCCACCGGGAAAGCGCACCGTGTTAACGTTATCATGCCGTTTCTTTATGAGAGTCGTCAGCATAAGCGGACGCAGCGCGAGTCCTTGGATTGTGCGCTGGCGCTGGAAGAGTTGAAGACCATGGGCGTCTCCAATATCATCACTTTTGACGCGCATGACCCAAGGGTGCAAAATGCGATCCCTTTAAGCGGATTTGAAAATTTTACACCCGCCTACCAGTTCATGAAGGCGCTGCTTCGGGCAGAACCGAATCTTAAAACAGATAAAGAGCATCTGATGATCATAAGCCCGGACGAGGGGGCGATGGCGAGAGCCGTCTATTTTTCTAATGTATTGGGCGTTGATATGGGAATGTTCTATAAGAGACGCGACTATTCCACTGTTGTGGACGGCAAGAACCCGATCGTCGCTCATGAATTTCTCGGCGACGACGTACGCGGCAAAACGGTCATCATCATGGATGATATGATCTCCTCCGGGGAAAGTATTCTGGACGTGACCCATCAGCTCAAGGAACGCGGAGCTGACCGCGTCTTCATCTGTACCACCTTCGGACTGTTTACCAACGGACTGGAACAGTTTGACGAGTACTATGAAAAAGGGTATTTGGACAGACTCATCACCACGAACTTAACCTATCTCCCGCCGGAACTTAAAGAAAAACCCTATTTTGTAAAAGCGGAAATGAGCAAATTCCTGGCCCTTATTATTGATTCATTAAATCATGACCTTCCCATCAGCTCAGTACTGAGCCCGACGGACAAGATTCATGAACTGTTGGAAAAGAGAAATGTATAAAAGAAACGGTTCAACGAGAAAAATGAAGAAAAAGGTGGGAGTAACCGTCACTGTCATTATTCTCTTTGTCATATTAATGTTTCCAACCGTTTATCAGATAAAAGACGGCGGGAGCGTCGAGTACCGCGCCGTCTTTTATCAAGTCACTAAGTGGCACCGCTATGAAGGAATGCTCGATTCAGATAAAAGCAGACCGATCTACTATGACGGGACAGAAGTCAAGGTATTCGGAATCACTGTGTACAATAATGCGGAAAATATGGTATATATCTATTGTAAATAAGCGTTTTTTCAAGGACAAGCTTCGATGGGAATCGTTTAAAATCAATGAAACTCAAGATCAACAGATCTAAACTAAAGTTCAGGAGTTAACCCCTTTTCTCTTTCTCCCATTTCCATGCAATGCTTTAAAATCTCTGTCCTTCTTCCATTTACTGTTTCCAGATCGTCATTCTCAAGCCATCCCGCAATGTGCTCTGTGAGTTTTTCATACAGCCTGTCGATGGATTCCCCACTGTCCCGGACGCTTTCCCCTCTCATAAATAACTCTGTATCCAGATAATCCTCCAGCTTCTTTTTTCTCCTCCCCATCATCGTTCCGCATGTACTGGTATCGCTGTCCCCGCCTGTGTCAAGCAGACCGGTATGGTGCCCTGCGATACAATAGCTTAAATATTGGTACATTCCACCTTTATCCCAGCAAACCCTTGCCCCTGCTGTGGCGTGGTCCACTTTTTCTCCGCCGCACAGCCGTGCCTGGAATTTTGCCGAATACTTCCCAAGATCGTGCAAAAGACCGCAGCAATAGCCCCATTCATATCCCCCCCCGAAGGTATCCGCAAACTCTCCGCACAGCGCGGCGGTATTTTCTAGATGTTCTTTTACTGACTGCTCTTCGCCTTTGTCATTTTTATACGCCAGGTATTTCATCCTCTGCTCCTCCTACTTGTTTTAAAATGAAATACGGAAAGCTTCTTCGGTATCGTTTCCGATTATTTGTTTTTACTCCGTCAGGTCCTCAAAAAATAACGGGTATCTTACTTTGAACTCATCCAGAATAGCGGAAGCGACCTCAATGATCTGGGGATGCGCCCTGCGACTAGTCCGCAGCCGGAAGAAATGTCTCCATTCCCTTAGATTCATCGTCATAATCAGTTCTGTTTTCAATGAGTTGGGAAGCACACTGCGGGCTTCTTCAGGCCTGGCGCCCAGGTTTAAAAGTTCAAAATAGTATTTCTCAGACGCTTCCATCGCTTTTGTCCAGACCTGGTATTTCCGGAGGTCATTTTCATTGTTCAAATCATAATGAAATCCCGTCGCGATGTCGATACAGGAAATCTGATTCGAGAATTTGTCGCTGCTGTAATTACAGTATCTTGTGCTCTCCTGGCTGTAGCTTGCCAGCCTGTGCCTTACGATCTCATGGGATACCCCCCTGTCGCATATCACGCGCACGGATATACTTTCATGCTCAATGACAGACTCGTGGCCTCTCTTTATGATTCCGCCGATGAACTTTTCAGCCGAGCCTTCCTCAATCCGGTTTTCACTCTTGTAGCATACCCGCCCGATCCTTTCAATCCGGCTTAACATCTCCTTGTATTCCGTATTGCTTAACACTTCGATCTCTGGTTTCACTCTTAACATTTTCTTTCTCCTTTTGTTTTCTATAGACTCTCGGAATCTCTACGCCTTTATTCATCTGGCTTTTGAGATTCCTTTTTTATTTTTTCTCCACCTTTTTTCAAAAAAGTACTTGACATATGCCCCTAAAAATGCGGCGCTTCGCGCCTCTTGATTAACAAGGTATATTATTCCGGCAGCGCCGGTCAGACTTTTTGATTTGGAGGTGTGTTTCATTGAAACCTATTAATGTTGGCGGTCATTCCGCCTATCAGAACCATGTTCTGACTCAACTTCATAAATATTATCCTAATGCTGCGACTTCTCTCTCTTCATCAACCTGGCAGATCCTCGAAAAATTCTGGGCTTTGGATTTATCTGGTATTGATCTTCTCATGCAAGACCGGTACTCCGTCTTTGGTCCTGAACCAAGGCTCCCTTCCGATATGCGGCGTGCTATTCTTGTTTCTGTTGAATTTAAATTAACCTCTTATACAAGATTTGCTTCTGACCTAAAAGAGAATAACCTTCATGCCATTATCTCTGGCTTTACTGTAGGTGATACCCCTGGTCTCGGCACTTTCTATGACTTCCACAGGCGCCTTTGGCTATCCGATGATAAAAATCTTTCCAATGCTATTCATCCGCCGAAAGAAAAACCTCAAAAGCCAAAGGGCAACGCAGAAAAGGCTGCCCCTGTTGAAAAAGTAACTGTCGAAGATTTATTTCGCAGGTTTGAGGAAACCCCTCCTTCTGACATGGCTCCCTGTGTAAGACTTTGGGATATCTTCCATACTTTTTTTCTTCAGACTTCTGCCGAACAAAACCTGCTATCTCTGAAAGAACTTGTTTTAGCCGGAGATGGTACGCCTGTTTACACGGCCGCACGGGAACGAAAAACACGAACCTGCAAATGTATGGAAAAAGGAATCCGCGATTGCAAGTGTAACCGCATCTATCTTCAGCCGGACTGTGACATCGGATGGGACTCCCACCGTAACCGTTATTACTTCGGATATGACTTATACATGCTGACCGCAGCTGACTCTGAACATGATCTCCCAGTTTTCCCTTTTTAAGTCCTGCCTCACGGCATGACTCCCACGGATTCCTATATAACTGGTTTTCCATGAAACTGATGCTTCCGGATACTGTCGTTAAAAAACTCCTTCTTGACTCAGCCCACAATGCTATGCCTTATTACGATTACTGTAAAGCCAATGGCATAACCCCTTTTATAGACCTGAACCGGAAATGCGGACGCCCTCCTGTTTATAAGGATGACATCACCATAAACAAAGATGGGATTCCATTATGCCCTAAAGGGTTCCCTATGAAGCAGGCTGCTGTTGAGCCGAAAAAGGGACGAACCAAATATCGCTGCCCCAAAATCACCTGCAAAGGCGGTACTGTGCAATGCACCTGCGAAGACCCTTGTTCCGATGCTAAGTATGGCAGGAATGTTCATCTTGTTTTAAAAGACAATCCAAGGCTGTTTAACAATCCGCCTCGTGATAGTGCTGAATGGAAGCTGGAATATAATGCAAGAACATCTGCTGAGCGCTGTAACATACGGGAAAAAATGGACTATAAATTAGAAGACGGCAGATACCGTTCATCCATGATGTGGTACTGCCGCCTGTTTGCCATCATGATGTGTCAACATCTTGATGCGTGGGCGTTGCCAAAGTCATCCCTGCTAAAAGATCTCTTTGAGCAAACCGCTTAACTTCATAAGCAATACCATTATAAACCATGTCGGGCACAAGTTCTATGAAAGTGCGCCATTTTTTCATCATTTATTACTTGTCATATCTCTTCTGGATAATATTTACTTTTCAAGGTTCATCCGACTGGTGAATCTTAGTCGGCAGGCTCAAAATTCCGAGAGCCTATTTCTTTTTCTTCTTTATTCTATTTTTTCTACTTTTTGTTTTCTCTAAACCTTAAGCAAATCCATGGTTTTTTGTCTGCATATCATATTGCATGCTATGTTTAATTTAACGTATTTCTTTGCATTAGTTAAAAAAGTAAATACCGCCTTAAAATATGTCCTATAGATTATCGGCGCATATTTTCCTTTCCTCTTTCTCCAAAGCATACATGTCTGCCATCCCCTGATAGCAACGAATATATTGGGACATTTGAGTCTCATCTGACGTCCCCATTTCCAAATCAAAGCTATGATCCTCGTCCTCGATATGCATATCAAGTTTTATATTTTTCATTTCCATCAGCCTTTCTCCTCTCCCGCAATATACTTATCCCCCAGCACCCCAATATGGCGGGCATAAACCCCAACGCATCTATCAACGTATCGCTGAACAACGCCGTCCTGCCCGGCACAAAATACTGGTGTAACTCGTCGAGCGCCGCAAAACTATAGCAGATTCCTACCGCGATTACCGGACGCAGGGTGGATTTTTTCAGTGACAGGAAAACAAAAATACCCATCACAATATACAGGAAGATGTGGGCGTATTTCCGTATTGAAAGACCGAACAAAATCGGACGTCCCCCGGGTCCCAGCCCTGAATTGTCCGGCTCTACATGTATCGTCTCCGCCAGCGAGTCGCTGATCTGGGCGGACTGGTCCCCGGCCTGGTTTGAAAAAATAAAGATAATAATTAACACGAGTATTAAAGCTGCAAAAAATAATCTTTTTTTACGATTCATAACACGTCCCATTAAGAACGGGATAAACCTTCCTTTCCATTATTCTTTCTGAAACTTTTCAATAATACATTGATGCCTTTTCGTCCTTTTATCATAATTTACCGCGACTAATAGTATTTCCCCTTTATAACTTTCAAGTACTTTTATATATTTTCTTTCCTTGATCTGGCTGATTGCCCCCATTACAGATTGATTCCATTTTAGTTCTATAACCAAAGCAGGTTTATCCGAAAAAGCCCGCGGTACAAACACCATATCAGCAAATCCCTTTCCTGCCGGTTGTTCTCGAAATAAAACATACTCTTTCCTTGCACTGAAATATGCCAACGCAATCGCACAACTCAGGGAATTTTCATCATTATAGGAAAGTATTGACGTATGAGCCATATGGGATTCATCTATCGCTTTCGCCATCGTCTCGGCATCCCAGCATCTCTATAATGGAGTCCTGGCAACTACCAGCTCTGTTTCTTCTGGGCGTATATAATCTGCGTATACCTCCCTTAACTCTGATAAAACAGCCTTTTGAAGATAATCCACCAGCCCTCCCGGAGCTTTTGTCCGGCTTAACATCCGTTGCATATCCAGAAATAATACATCATATTGATTCAGATGGCGCCAAAAGGAATCATCCCTTTCGATCTCCAACCCTTCAAACAATTTACCGGAATCATATGCCCGGCAATAATAGGCAAGTAGCATTTGAGCCGCCATGGATTTACCAAAACGGCGCGGCCTGCTGATGCAGATAAAACGCTGTTCCGTATCCAACACGCTGTTGACATACTGGATTAGTCCTGTCTTATCTACGTATATCTTAGAATTACGTGCAATCTCAAACCCTTTGTTTGTTGGATTCAAATATAATCCCATAAGTTATCCCCTCCATTGTCTGATTTACAATGTATTAAGAATTTGATCCCGCGTATTTTCTACTTGTTTATTGATCCTTTTCATCTACAGCCTTTCAATTTTTAATGAAAGCTGTTGCAGTAATAAATTAATTGTACGATATCTGTACCCCATTGTCAAAATATTCATGAATCGTATAGAATCGAATTATATCGAAACGAAAATCGTCCCTTGTACTTTGAACAGTACCGGGACGGTTTCTTTGATTTCATATCTTATACAAAATGCTGTAACCAAAATATAGAATTCCTACAACACCGATGGATATTCCAAACAGAATAAATAGCAGCCGGTATCTTTTTCGCCTCACTAAGAATACAGCACTCACACTTATTGTCCCGGCAAGCACCAAAGAACCTATTATCATGATACAGTACGTAATAAAGGGATGATCCTTGAAAAATTTTTCCTGGTATACAATCTTTAATGCATGAGCATAGTCAATACCTTGCGACTGAAGTTCCTCTATTTTCGCATCCAGTTCTTCTTTATCCTCCCGAATTTCTACTGTCGTTTCATTTTTTGGTGAAGGAGCTGACTCTGTGGTTAAAACAGGTGTAGAAACCTTTGGGAATGCTATCATCGTAAAGACACCGATTACAATGGACGTAATAATTCCAGAGAAAACACCAGTAATAATCGTCCATAAAATCGGATGCGCGGAAAATGATCTCGCTTCCTTCGTTCGTTTTGACATTTACCGCGCCTCCCTTCTCGTTTCTTTTGCCAATTCTATAATACTGCTTTCACCTCTGCTGTGGTTAGCATTATACTGTAAATTACATGTTCTGACAATAAGGAAGACTGAAATCCTCTATATTTAATTTATCGTGCATTTAATTTATCGCTTCATTGAAACAAATTTAAAAACGCCGCCAATTCCTCAGCCATCTGCCACTCAATTTTTGCGGCGTCTTCTTTTGTTTTCGCGCTTACACTGATATATATTTTCAGTTTTGGCTCTGTCCCGGACGGTCTGACTACAACAGAGCAATGCCCCTCCATAAGGCACTTTAACACTTCTGACTTTGGAAGCCCGTCTAATCCTTTGCCATAATCCAGGACTGTATGGATCCTCTTCCCTGCAAAGCCTCCTATCCTCATGCCTTCCCCTACCGTACTGCGGAAACCCTGCATAATCCCCTGCATTTTCGCCATACCTGCCGCTCCCTCGAACTCATAGGAATGGAGCGTGTTCAGGCAATACCCATACTTGTCAAATAACTCCTGAAGCTTATCCAGAAGGCTGATTCCCCGTGCTGCATAATAACTGAACATTTCACAGATCAGGTATGCCCCGTTCACAGCATCCTTGTCCCTTACATATCCTCCTGAAAGATATCCGTAAGACTCCTCAAACCCAAAAATAAAAGAAGCTTCCTTTCCGTCTTTTTCTAAGTATCCAATCTGTTCCCCAATATATTTAAACCCAGTAAGTACGTTTATCATCCTTACCCCATAGTTTGACGCGATCTGCTCCCCCATGTCCATGGTGACGATCGTCTTAACCACCGTCGGCTCTTCGGGCATCCTGCCATGTTTTACTCGCTGGGCGCAAATATAATCTAAAAGAAGCATCCCCGTCTCATTGCCTGAAAGTAACTGATAGTCCCCTTCCGTATCTTTTACCGCTATCCCGACGCGGTCACAGTCAGGGTCGGTCGCAAGAACAAGATCCGCATTCTTCTTTTTAGCATACTCTATTCCCAAAGCCATCGCTTCCTGAACCTCGGGATTCGGATAAGGGCAGGTAGGGAAATTGCCGTCCGGTAGCCTTTGCTCCTCTACCAGGGTAATATTTGTGTATCCCGTCTCCCCCAAAATACGCGTAACCGGGAGGTAGCCGGTTCCATTAAGAGGCGAATAAACAATAGCAACATTTTTATCTGCCTCTTCACCAAAAAGGACAGATTGGCTCTTGACAGCCTCTAAAAATGCAGTAAGCACATCATCAGAAATATATCTGATCCGGCCAGCGGATAATTCTGCCTCAAAATCCCCCTGTTTAACGTCCATAAAAATGTCCGTCTTCTCAATTTCGGCAAAAATTTTTTCAGCAGCCCATGCCGTAATCTGGCAACCGTCATCGCCATATACCTTATAACCGTTATACTTGGACGGATTATGGGAAGCCGTAATCATGACGCCCGCCGACGTGTGTAAATAACGAATTGCAAAAGATACCGTAGGAACAGGGTTCAGCCTGGGCCACAGATTCACTTCCACACCATTCGCCGCAAAAACCGCGGCTGCGGTTTTCGCAAACACATCCGATTTTATGCGGCTGTCATAACCGATAACCACCGACGCCTTACCGCCATAAATACTAAGCAAATATTCTGAAAGCCCCTGCGATGCCTTGGCAACCGTATACACATTCATTCTGTTCGTCCCGGCTCCGATTACCCCACGGAACCCTCCTGTACCAAATGTCAGGTTACGGTAAAATGCATCCTCCATCACTTCCTCCATCATTGTACTGAGTTCTTTCACTACATCCGTATCTGCCGTGGCAAACTCACACCAACGCTTGTATTCTTCCATATACTCCATTTAAAATCCTCCGTAAACCATATAGAGAAAGACAAGAATGCCGCTTGCCTTCTCCCCTATGGACTATCCCCTTACATCGAGGAACTGCGCCTGTCCATGTATCCTGAGTGTGGCGGAGTCAGCCGGGACAAAGATACAATCTCCCTTATAGAAATTCAAAAACTCACCTTCACATGAAATGGTGCCGCATCCATTTATGCAGAGCAGTACCCTGAACGCAATCTCATCCGCTCTGTATTGGACAATCTGGCGCCTTTCTGTGTTCACGATCATCCGGTATACTTCAAAATATTTACACCGGCAAAGGAGTTCCCTTGCTTCCCCCTGCCTGTATTTTAAAACACGGAGCGGCTGCCTTGGTTCAGCGCTCCGCTTCAAATCAGCCACATCCAATGCCTTATCGACATGTAACGTCCGTCTTTTCCCATTCTTGTCGATGCGATCATAATCATATAAACGGTATGTGAGGTTTGAATTTTCCTGGATTTCTGCCAGCAGCACCCCCGCCCCGACAGCATGGATCGTGCCTGCTTTAATAAAAAACAAGTCGCCCTTCTTAACAGGTATCTGCTGTAAATGCTTCATTAAACTTCCACGGGAAATACCTTCTCTGATACTTCGCCTGTCTGTATCCTGTTTTAATCCGTACACAAGCTTCGCGTCTTTACCGGCATCAAGGACATACCACATTTCCGTCTTTCCAAGCTGCCCGTCTTCATATTTTAATGCGTATTCATCTGTAGGATGAACCTGTACGGATAAGTCTTTTTTTGCATCAATAAACTTGATCAGGATCGGAAGCTCCTTTTTCCCCAGATGGCGTTTCCCCAGAAACTCCGTATGGGATTCCAGGACTTCGGCAAGCGTCATCCCCCCGTACCTTCCGCCTTCAACATAACTTGGACCGTCAGGATGGGTACTGCATTCCCAGGTCTCCGCAAGCGGAGTTATCTCCAGCCTTTTTTCAAATTCATCATTTAACCGTCTGCCTCCCCACAGGTAGTCCTTCCCGGATGGACGCAGCAATAATGGCCTGTTCTTCATTGCTCCCCTCAATATTCGAGTTCGTATTTCTGTTTATCGCCCACAGAGATTTCTTTGCCAAGCTGTACTTCGACCAGTTTTAATTCTGTCTCCGCAATCACAGTATGCCTGCATCCGGTGCTCATAGTGACTACGTCGCCGGAACTAATCTTTTGTTCCATCCCGTCGACAACCGTTCTGCCGGAACCAGCCAACACAACCCACACTTCATCACGGTGGGCATGGCTGTGGTAGTTCATCGAATGTCCTGGATTCAGGGTGACCTTGATCGTCATCGCTTCCGTCTCCACATCCATTACCCTATAGCTGCCCCAGGATTTTTCCGCAAACATGACCTGCTGCTCAATATTATCCACATACGGCTTTATATAAGAACTCTGCTCCTTGTCTGAAACAAGGATTCCTTCTGCCGAGGCAGAGATGATTACATCCTGCAGGCCCATTGCAAGGATAGGGATATCCATTTCATTGACAATCTGCACCCCTGAACTTTGTGTATTTATGATTCCTTTCCCTATTACAGATTCTTCCATCGCTTCCGTCAAAGTATTCCACGTCCCCAAGTCCTTCCACTGGCCTTTAAAACGCTGCACTTGAATCTTATCCTCGTTTTCAACAACAGCATAATCAAAAGATATCTTGGTAAGCGTCCCATACTTGGCAAATAAATCATAATAATCTTCAAAATCAATAAGCTCATGCGCTTTATCCAAAACGTATTTCAGTTTATAGGCGAACACCCCGGCATTCCACAGCGCCCCCTGGTCTATATACTCTTTTGCGGTATCCGCACTGGGCTTTTCTTTAAATGTTTTAACATAGGTTATGTATTCATTCGACTCAGGGATAATATATCCATATTTTTCAGACGGATATGTCGGTTGAATCCCCATGAGGACAAGGTTTGCCTCCGCCTTGTCTGCCTGGACGGCCAGATCCTTCATCGCCTCAAAATAGCAATCCTCAACATAAGGGTCCACTGGACAGACGACTACCGGTTCTTCTGGGTTCACTTTCATTACATCAACAAGGTATGCTGTTGCCAGAGCGATTGCAGGAAAAGTATCTCTGCGACAAGGCTCTACTGAAATCCCCACGTCACTGCCAAGCTGATTATGGATGGCCGATACCTGCGCCTTGGAGGTTGCGATCGTCACCGTAGCGCTTGCGTCAGCTTTCTTAATCTGGTGGTACACCCGCTGGAGCATGGATTCATATGTTCCGTCTTCCTTCTTAAAAATCTTGATAAACTGCTTCGACCTGATATCGTTTGACAGCGGCCATAAACGTTTCCCGGAACCGCCGGACAATAGTATAATATTCATACCATACCCCTTCTGCTCTGTTTTATCTCTCTGCCCTCATGGGATTGTTCAGGAAATCTTCATAGCTTAACCTGATCCCATCCTCCAATTCCGTACGATACTTCCATCCCAGTTTTTCCGCCTTGCTTACATCAAGTAATTTGCGCGGGGTTCCATTCGGCTTAGACGTATCCCAAAGAATCTTTCCATTGTATCCAATCACCCTTGCTACCATCTCTGTCAGGTTTTTAATAGAAATTTCTTTGCCCGTCCCTGCATTTACCGTTTCATTCCCACTATAGTGATTCATCAAAAATACGCACAGATTCGCCAGATCGTCCACATAAAGGAACTCCCTTAAAGGTGAGCCGTCCCCCCAGCAAATAACCTCGTCCAGACCATTCGCTTTTGCCTCATGAAAACGGCGGATTAACGCTGGAAGAACGTGGCTGTGGGTCGGATGGTAATTATCATTCGGTCCATACAGATTTGTAGGCATAACAGAAATATAATCTGTCCCATACTATATATTGGATGGTTTATATGCAAAAATTCTTTATTTAATCGACTTTAGGTTGTCAAAATTGAGAGTAATACACGAAAAATACACGGATTAGATACGAATTACAAATACAAAGTAACAGTTCAGCCATCGGCTGTAAGACATGCTCATTCATGCAAGCATGATTCGCCTGTCTTACAGCCGATGGCTGAACTGTTACAATCCAATTTATAATCCTACAAATGAATTGACTTTTGTTTGTACACAATTTAAAATACTTATGTACGGACAAAAGTCAATGGAGGGTAAAATGTCACCGTGGACAGACAGGCTTAATCTTTCCAGAGCAGATACCATCATGAAAGGAATCGGTTGAATAAAAGAAAAATTGGACAAAAAAATAAAAGTTCCGTTACAAATGTGTACCTCTGTTTGGCAATGTAAAAAAGCAAAATAGAGGTTTTTTTATGTCTTATTTTAGAAACTTTTTGAATGGCGGGGAAAGCAGGGAAAGGGTAGATTGGGAGAACGAGAGGAGTTTATATGGCAGGAAACAGGAAAGACAGCAAGGGTAGAAACTTAAGGACCGGGGAAAGTGAGCGCAAGGACGGCTACTATCAGTACAGATGGACAGTAAATGGAAAGGAAAAGACAGTTTATGCGACTTCCTTAAGCGACTTGCGGAAAAAGGAGATTCAGATCAGGCGGGATATTGAGGATGGAATGGACAGCCAGGCGGCAGATACCCTTACACTGGACGATCTGTTCCATAAGTGGATGAGGTCTAGGGAGAATTTGAGGGAAACCACATTAGTAAGGAACAGACAAGGCTATGAGGGATGCATAAAGGAGCGGTTGGGAAATAAAAAGCTTGCAAAGATAAAATATTCCGATATTTACGATCTGTTTTCTTATCTGGTGAATCACAAGAAATATTCAGAAAATTACTTGCGGCAGATAAATACCATTTTACAAGCGGTTTTGGAGATCGCGGTAAAGGATGATATAATAAGAAGAAATCCCTGCAAAGGGGTGATGTCTGAAATTTCCAAGAAATACTTTAGAGAAAAGGGAAAACGCCATGCATTGACGATTCAAGAACAGGAGGCGTTTATTGATTTTCTGGCAGGACATCCTGTGTATAATCGATGGCTTCCCATATTTACGGTACTTTTCGGCACTGGCCTTAGAATCGGAGAGTTTGCCGGACTGAGGTGGAAGGACTGTGATTTTGAAAATAATACGATTTCCGTAAATTATTCCTATGTTTACTACAATATCGGGGGAAATAAAGGGCAAAAAATGAAATCCGGCATACATAAACCCAAGACAAAAAACGGAGAACGGACGATCCCTATGTTATCCGAGGTTCGTGAGGCGTTCCTACAGGCGAAGGACGCGCAGGAAAAATCCAATATAAAACAGGCTGTCGTGGATGGATATACGGATTTTTGTTTTGTCACAAAAGCCGGAAATCCCTACACTTCATCCGATATCAACCATGCGATATACAGCATGGTCGATAAATATAACGGGGAGGAAGAGGCCCGTGCTGCCGATGAATGCAGAGAACCCAACTTAATCCGGCGGTTTTCAGTACACAGCATCCGTCATACTTTTGCAAGCCGGCTTTGTGAAAATGAATCGAATTTGAAAGTAATACAGGAACTCATGGGCCACAGAGACATCCAAACAACCATGAATGTGTACGCGGAAGCGACGCAGGAAGCAAAGAGGCTTTCAATCGAAAACCTTGAGGGGAAAATCAAATTAAGGTAACTAAAGAACGCTGCCCGGCTTGCTGCTTCGTTGTTTTATTGAAGCCACATACCGGGCAGCCCTCTACACGGATTTATACCCGAAAATCCAAAAGTTTTCCCCCTTTTTTCAGAAAACAGCCCCTTTCCTGCTGCTCAGCCATCTGCTTAGTCATCCTGCTCGATTCTCCTGCTATTCCACACTTTTCAGAGACTCGACCATATCGATCACTTTCAGTTTGAAATACATCGCCATGTTCACAAATATGGAAAATCCTACTGTAAACAAAAAGCTGTACAGATAACTCTGCCAATGAATCTGCCTTCCGAACATCGCCTCGTTCACTTCCACGGTGACGATAATAAAACGATGAAGAATATTTCCCAGAATGATTCCTGTAAGCGCCCCGATGACCGTCAGTATGATGTTCTCCCGGTAAACATAAGCCGCCACTTCCATATCGTAAAATCCCAATACCTTTAAGGTTGCCAGCTCCCGTTTGCGCTCTGTAATATTGATATTATTCAGGTTATACAAAACCACGAACGCAAGCATGCCTGCGGAAACGATCAGCACCACGATCACCAAGTTCAGGCTTTTCAACATATCGTCCAGACGCCCTTCGATGCTGCTTGTATAACTCACATTCAGCACATCGTCATATGTAAGAAGATCCGTGCCGATTTTTTCGATCTCACTCTCCTGTCCCTCTTTTACCTGGTAAATGATACAGTTATGGACAGGACGCGCTCCGTATAATTTCTCGTACGTATCGTTTCCTATATAAAGATAATGCCCCATATAGTTCTCACAGATTGCGCCGATCTTTACATCCTTATCCCCTCTGTCCTCGTCTATAATCGTGATGGTATCCCCCACGCCCACATCCAGAAGCTGGGACATTTTTTCTGTCAGGATCACCTGATCTTCCGTAAGGGAGTATGTCTCATCTTTCGTCCTGCTGTGGAAACTTAAGAATTCTTCTATATGTATTTCATCCTCCGGCGCCTGCAGATAGAGACTCTCCTCCGATGTCTTTGACTTTACTTTTACTTTCTGCATCCTTGTCTGGATAAAATCATCTACAGAATCCATATCCTTTAAGTATTTCAGGATATTCTCCCGTTCCTCCCTGGAAATATCGTCGTCCATATACGCCGCCGCATCGTAAAACTGTACCTTCTCGTACTGTAAGGAAACAATTTCATAAATACAGTCTTTTAAGCCAAACCCTACCACCATGAGCGCCATACAGCCGCCGATTCCAAAGACTGTCATGAAAAATCTCTTCTTATAGCGCACCAGATTCCGCACGGATGATTTCCAGCTAAAGTTCAGTCTTTTCCAGATAAATCCAATCCGTTCCATAAAAATCCGTTTCCCGAGCTTTGGCGCGGGCGGCCGCATCAACCGGGCCGGCTGGGCCGCAAGCTCCTTATAACAGGAGGCGAACGTGGCGTTCAGCGTGCAGAGAACTGCGATTGCCGTAGCCTGGATGGCGTAGCCCATATCATATGGCAGCAAGATGTCCGGTATATGTTTATAAAGAATCTTGTACGCGTATATAATAATAAACGGGAATATCTTTTCTCCCAAAAGTACTCCGATGATACTTCCTCCCAGGGTCGCAAAAAGTGCATAGTACATATATTTTTTTGCGATGGAGAATTTACCGTAACCCAGCGCCTTCATCGTCCCGATCTGGATCCGCTGCTCCTCCACCATCCGGGTCATACTCGTAAGGCTGATAAGGGCCGCTACCAGGAAAAACAGCCATGGAAATACTTGTCCGATCGAACGCATCCGGTCAGCATTCTCTCCGTATCCGTCGTATTCTGCCAACGCCTCGCTTCTGTCCTGAACATACCACTTGGGATTCTCGATTTTCTCGATTTCTGCTCTTGCATCAGCAATCTCCTGCTTCGCTTCCGTAAGCTTTGCCTCCCCGTCCGCGATCTGCTTTTCCCCGTCTGCGATCTGCTCCGCCGCGTCTGCCACCGCCTTCTCGTAATCACCCTGTCCGTCTAAGAACTCTTGCTGTCCTTTTGCCAGCTCTGTTTTCCCATCCACAAGTGTCTGTTCCTGACTCTCTATCAGGCTCCACGCTGCGTTAAGCTGGGTACGTCCGCTGTCGATCTGATTTTTTGCCTCCGCAAGCTGCTCCTTTGCCGCGTCAAGCTGGGTACGTCCCTGCCGCAGTTCTTCGCCAGCTGCCAGAATTTTTTGCTCCTGCTCCAACAGCCCGCGTTCATTTTCCAGAAGCTTTTCCTCCTGCTTTCCCAGCTTTGCAAGCCCTTCTACAGCGCTGTCTTTCTGTGTCTTCAGATCAGTGATCTGGCTTTTCAGGGCGGTCTCATCCGCAAAGCCTGCCTCCCCCATCTGCTGGAAAAGGAACGTCTGCTTCTGCAAGGCTTCCTGCCTTTTTTGTTCCAGGAGGGCCTGCTTCTCGTCAAGTCCTGCCCTCTCTTCCTGCCAGACAGCCAGAAATTCTTGCTGCTCCTGCGTCCTGTCCGCTTCCGCGATCTGGCTGTATGCCTCGTACTTTGTATCTCCGTCCGTAATGCTTTGTTCAATCTGGCTGATCTGCCCTGTAAGCTGGGCAATCCCTTCCCCTGCTGCTTGAAGTCCCCCTTCCAGTGCGGTAAGCGGCTCCAACGCCGCGTCGATAAGCTGAATCCCCTCTTCCGCCTGTTTCTTTCCTTCGGCGAGCTGTTCCTTCCCTCTGGAAATTTCTTCTTTCCCAGCAGTAATGACGGGCATATAGCGGTAATATTCCTGAAGGTACTTGCTCTGTCCTTCCTTCCATTCTTCTTCTCTTGCAGAAACCTCTGCGGTCCCGTTCTCGTATTCCCTTTCTGCTTCCTCCAAAGTGTTCTGCTGTTTTTTTAGCTCTTCCTTTCCTTCAGCAAGTTTGGCCTCCCCGTCCGCGATCTGCCGCTGCGAGCTTTCCAGCTTCCCCCGAGCGTCCTCAAGAGTCTGCCTGGCATCCTCCAGCTCCCTTGCCGCAGTACTCTTTGCCTCCTCCAAATCCTGCCGCGCATCTTCAAGCTTCTCGGATTCTTCATTTACGGTATCCTCCGCGTCGGCGATCTCCTCATCCGCCTCCGCCAGGATCTCACTACGCCGGATCCGGCAGCGTTCCTCCTCGATTTCCTTAAGAGCCAGAACCGCCGCGTCCGAAAGATTCGCATATTCCCCTGTAAACGCTGTCTTCTCTCTTAATCCTTTCACTCTCGCATAAGCCTCGGTATAAACATCCATATCAAAAGAAGACTCGTCCGTCAGAACGAATCCGCTGACTTCTCCATTTCCGATCAGGCTGTTTCCCCGCCCGAACGAAATATAAAGCGGACTATTGCCAATCCCCACGATCGTGAATGTATCGGTAACCATGCTGTCCGTCAAAGGCTCTCCATCCCCTGAACGGAATGTGATCGTATCGCCGATCTGATAATCATCATATAATAGGAAGTCTTCATCCAAAAGACACTCCCCTTCCTTTTCCGGAAGACGTCCTTCTTTGACCTGTACCGTATTAAAGTTCTTGCTGATAGAAAGGATATGCACCACTTTTTCCGTATCCCCGGCAGGACAGAGCACGTCCTTGCTGTAAGAGCCCTCTACCAGTTCGATACCATCTATCTGCCCCATCGCACGGATATCCTCCTTGGTAAGCCCCATACTTCCCATCACTTTGATATCCATCAGATCTAATTTATCAAAATATGCGTCCCCGGAAACACGCATGCTCGGTTCGGACGCACGGATTCCAGAATAAAACGCCACACCGAGCGCCACGATGAAAAAGATGGAAATAAAACGTCCCATGGTTTTTCGTATTTCCATAAAAAAATCTTTCCGCAGCACATTTTTTCTCATTGTATTCTTCTGCCCTTTCCTTACCATTCGATCGTCTCCACAGACACCGGGGCCGGATTCCTGACGATCGACGCTGCCTTACCGTTTTTCATCTTAATCACCCGATCCGCCATGGGTGCGATGGCCAGGTTATGTGTAATCAGGATCACCGTCATCCCCCGTTTCCGGCATGTATCCTGAAGAAGCTTTAAAATGGATTTGCCCGTATTATAATCCAACGCGCCTGTCGGCTCGTCACAGAGCAGAAGCTTCGGATTCTTGGCAAGCGCTCTTGCGATCGAAACCCTCTGCTGCTCCCCGCCGGAAAGCTGTGCCGGGAAATTATTCAGCCGGTCTTTCAGCCCCACATCCTCAAGGACAGCGGCCGCGTCCAGGGGATCCCTGCAGATCTGCAGCGCCAGCTCCACATTCTCCAACGCGGTAAGGTTCGGGATCAGGTTATAAAACTGAAAAACAAAGCCGATATCATCCCTCCGGTAAGACGTCAGACGGCGGGCACTGTATTTCGCCACGTCCTCGCCGTCGATCCACACCTGTCCGGAGGTCGCTGTGTCCATTCCACCCAGGATATTGAGCACCGTGGTCTTTCCTGCTCCACTCGGCCCGACGACCACGGCAAATTCTCCTTCTTTTATCGTAAAATCTATACCGTCCGCAGCGGCGATCTCAATCTCCCCCATCCGGTAAATCTTACGTACATCTCTAAGCTCTACAAACTCTTTCATTCAGTCTCCTTCTTTCTTATCCTATGCTGCCCCCGTCAAATACTATTTTATACTATCCTACAGCCGCAGTCCAGCACACTGGTATTTTTCTTTTTTCGTCACTTCGACCAAAATACGTCTTAATTTTTTGGCACTTTTGTCTTATTTACGGGTTTACATTTCAAAAAAAGAATGATATTATATTAACAAGTTAAGGATAACACTTAACGAATTACAATTTAAGACGTTTTCAGTATTTTGATACTTTTTATTTTCATTTCTCCTTTAATGAAATTATAGGAAAAACAGTTTACACCATTTCCCCCGATCATATGTTGTAAGCTGTTTTTTCTATTCTGGACTATCTGTTCGGCGACACTATTTAAAAGGGTATCCCTCACGCAGAAGCGTTCGGGATACCCTTTCGTATTCTAGCAGTTTGTTCCAGTCATGATACGGATGATCTCCTCATTCGTCTCTTTCATTCCCTGTTTGCCGAGACGTCCTACATTTTTCAGAGTTGCCTCCACACCTTCTGTTACGATTCCGTCTCCGCCCACAAACTCTTGTCCGTGTGTATACATCTGATAACCGAAAATTCCAGCCTCCACTGCGGAAGCGATCTTCGCCGCGCATGACGCTTTCGCTCCGTCACAAACGATTCCTGAAACGATCGCGACAGCATTTACCACCGTATGGATGATCGCCTCATAGCCGCCTCCATGAAGATACGCAATCCCCGCTCCTGCTCCTGCTCCTGCGCTGACCGCGCCGCAATATGCAGACAAACGTCCGATCGGTGTCTTCTGGTGAATGGTCGTTAAGTTCGACAGTGCAAGCGCACGGTACATCTTCTCCTCTGAAACTCCAAGCTCTTTTGCATAGGTAACGACCGGAATCGACGCGGTCATTCCCTGGTTACCGCTGCCGGAATTGATGATAACCGGAAGCTCGCATCCATTCATCCTCGCATCTGAGCCTGCCGCCGCCATCGCTTTCGCACGGACAGGAAGGGAATCGCCGCCGATATCAAGGAGGACCGAGCCGATATTGGCGCCGTAATCTCCTTTGATCCCTTCTTCTGCGATCGCCATGTTATATTCGATCTGCTGTCCCAGCACTTCTTTGACATCCGCAATATCCACGGTCTCCGCGAAATCAAAAATGTCCTTCATATTCAGAAGACTTCTGTCCGTAAGACCTTCCTCTGACTCTCCTTCCACCTCGATCTCTTTGAGTACTTCACCATTCTTCTCAACCAAGACAATATTGGTATGGTAGTTCGCGATCCGCACCTTAGCGTAATCTTCACCCTTGCAAAGCGTGACAATGATATCGAATGTAATCCCTTTGTCAATATGCTCGACCTGGATATCTGCTTTCTCCATGAAATCCTTCATCTGCGCAATCTGCTCTGCATCCACTTCCGCAATAACTTCCAGCTCACGTTCTGGCCTCCCGGCAATAATTCCTGCCGCCGCTGCCGCCGGAATCCCTTTTAAATGATTCGTATTCGGTACGATAACTGATTTTACATTTTTAATAATGCTCCCGCTTGCCTCGATCAGAACCTTCTCAGGAATCTCGCCCAAAACACTTCTTGCTGTCGCAGCTGCATAGGCAAGTGCGATCGGCTCCGTACATCCCATTGCAGGCACCAGCTCTTCCTTCAATATATCAATATACGCTTGATACTTTTCATTGCTTTTTTCCATCTTACTCGTCTCCTCCTTTGTCTATCCACTGCTTTATCCTGCCTTTTATTTCCGCGAAGCAACGAACCAATTGGACATGCTTACATGTACATTGGGCAGCTGCACTGAAGATCGAACCCCCCTGTAGCTTACTGCGGAACATTTGACTTAGTTCCAGTGTATCATAATGGTAAAACAAAGTAAAATTTGGTATTTTTATAATATGAATAAAATATTTTTATGATCGATTTTGTGAAATTCTAATAATTTGTCTATCTTTCATTACAACATTTTAAACCAGGTCGATATTTATAATGTAGAAATTCGATCGTGGTAAGGAAATGGAGGAGGTCCATGGCAGACATAAAAAATATCAAATTAGAAGCCCCTCGCGAAAAAGCGCTCGGGACCCCTGAATTCAATCGCCTATTCGGCGATGTGAAGAAGATGGAAGCCCCTCGCGAAAAAGCGCTCGGGACCCCTGAATTCAATCGCCTATTCGGCGATGTGAAGAAGATGGAAGCCCCTCGCGAAAAAGCGCTCGG
>JAAWDY010000052.1 GCA_022793995.1 Coprococcus sp. | reverse complement strand
TGCTTTTTGGGAGATTTTACCAGTTTTATTCATAGTCCACAATATTTTTATGGAAAGGATAAGAGTGAAAAGTGTAATGGTATTGTTGCATAGTTTTCATAACAAATGTCTGCTTATTTTTGTTCATGCGTTTATTCTGTTGCGAAGTCATTGATCGGTGCATGGAACGGGTCAACGATATTCTTGGAAATGTATCCAACGATGATCTTGCCGTCGCCGTTTACATCGCCTGTCTTACCGCCCTCGTCGGATCCTTCCTCAGTCTTGCTGTCAGATCCGCTGCCTGCGTCCTCTTTCTTCTCCTCGCCGCCGCAGCCTACAGCCATCGTAGCCACCATAGCTGCACAGAGTAACACGCTTAAGATTTTTCTTTTCATAGTTTCTTTTCCTCCTTCACTATTGAATAAACTTTTATAACCAGGCCGCGGGCGCGGCCGGATTACCTGAATCATCTACCCGGTACAAATGAACGTGCCGGTACGTTAGCTGTTCTTTTTGTTCATTACCATATCAAGCAGTACGGCTCCGATGATAACAGCACCTTTCGTCATGGATTGATAGTAGGAGTCGATTCCAATCATGTTCATGCCGTTATATATAAATCCAATGATAAAGATACCCATCAGTACGCCCGGCACGGTCGTAACGCCGCCTGCAAACGAAGTACCGCCAAGTACGCAGGCCGCCACGGCATCCGTCTCATATCCGACTCCGATATTGGACTGTGCGGAAGCTGTCTTCGCTGTAAAAATGATACCCGCAACACCTGCAAGGAAACCGGAAATCGCATAGGTTGCCGTCTTCGTTTTAATAATACTTACACCAGATGCGATCGCCGCCTGCATGTTATCCCCTACCGCAAATACGTAACGTCCGAACTTGGTCCAGTGCAGGATCAGATACATCACAACCGTTGCCAAGATAAGCATCAAGATCGGGAACGGGATCGGTCCCAGCTTGGCAGAATAGATTTTCTTGAAGGCGTCGTCCGTGATCGGAATCGCCTTACCGCCGCTGACAAGCTGCGCAAGTCCACGGATGATAAGCTGCGTCGACAGGGTAACAACAAACGGGAACATACTAAACTTGGAAATCAGGAAACCATTTACAACGCCCCACGCGGTAGATACCAAGAGCGCAACAATGATCGCCGTAACGATACCAAATCCCATATTTGAAATAAGCTGCCCCAGAATACAGCTTACCAAAGCAAGCTGTGCGCCAACGGAAAGGTCGATCCCTTCTGTTGTAATCGCAAGACACATACCATATGCGATCATCGCGTTGATGGATACCTGTGTCGCAACGTTCATCATATTATTGACGCTCCGAAACGCCGGTTCCATGATCGAAATAAATACTACCATAATAAGCAGGATCACGCCGATTCCGTATTTTCCCATAAACATACGGAACTTTTCTCTGTCCATTCCTAATACTTTCTTTTCTTCATTTTTTGCCACTTTCTCTTCCTCCTATTTTCCCCCGAATGCTTTTCCTAAGATCGTCTCTTGATTTGCCTCTCCACTTAAGATCTCCTCCCGGGTGACCTCCCCGTTGATCTTTCCCTCGTGGTAAATCAGGATGCGATCGCTCATTCCCATAACTTCCGGAAGCTCCGAAGAAATCATAATGACCGCCATCCCTTTCGCCGCAAATTCGCACATCAATGTATGGATTTCCGACTTTGCGCCTACGTCGACACCTCGGGTAGGCTCGTCCAAAATCAAAACCTTAGGATTCGCCAGAAGCCATTTTGCAAGAACAACTTTCTGTTGATTACCGCCGCTGAGTGAAAATGCTTCATGCTCGATGCTCGCCGCTTTTAAGGTCAGCATCTTACCCATCTCGGTACAGTCCTTCTCTTCCTGCTTTTTGTCGAGAAGCGGTTTCTTCTGCTTCAAAGGCAATGTCGGAAGCGCCATATTTTCCCGGATCGAACGGTGAAGGGCAAGTCCGTAATTCTTACGGTCTTCATTCACCATACAGATACCATATTTGATCGCCTGGCTCGGTTTTTTGATCTTAATCTCTTTTCCTTCAAGGTACATCTTTCCGCCGGTGATCGGATCCATTCCGAATATTCCCCGCATCGTCTCGCTCCTTCCGGAGCCGACCAGTCCGGATATACCCAGAATCTCACCCTTTTTCACTTCAAAACTGATGTCCTCAAACCCATTTCCACTAAGGCCCTCTACCTTGAACACCACGTCCCCAATCTCACACTCTGTCTTCGGGAACACGTTCTCAACCTTCCGGCCTACCATCATGGAAATCAATTCGTCACGGGTAACGCCTTCCATGGAGCGTTCCCCTACATATGTACCGTCCCGGAATACGGATACATGGTCGCAAATCTCAAAAATCTCTTCCATACGGTGAGAGATATAGATGATCGCCACACCCTTTTCCTTCAACTCCCGAATCGTCCTAAATAAATGGTCTGTTTCCTCACTGTCCAATGAAGAGGTGGGCTCGTCCATGATAATCAGCCTGGCGTCACAGGAAACTGCCTTGATGATCTCCACCATCTGCATCTGCGCCAGCGTCAAATCTTTCATCAGCGTCCGCCCGCTGTAAGGAAAATCAAACTTCTGTAAAATCTCGTCCGCCCGGGCATTCTGAGCTTTCTTATCCAAAAATATCCCCCTGGTATTCTCCCTTTTAAGGAAAATGGTTTCCGCAATCGTAAGATGCGGCTCCGGGTTCAACTCCTGATGAATCATGGAAATTCCAGCGTTAAGCGCTTCTACAGGACCTTTCACTGAATATGGCTTTCCCTCAAACTGAACGGTTCCCTCATCCTGCTGATGGAGTCCGATGATACATTTCATAAGCGTAGACTTTCCAGCACCGTTCTCTCCAAGAAGCGCATGAACTTCACCGGCCCTAACTTTCAGATCCACGTCTTTAAGCGCCTGCGTCCCCCCGAATGCTTTGGATATGCCATGACACTCAAGCACATACTGCTCTTTCTTATTTTCTTTTTCTCCCAAACATCTCACCTCATCCTTCTTGTTTCATTGTTCTATTCATCGCCGATTAGGCGATTAAGTTTAGGTATCCCGAATGTATATGCGGGGTTTCATTATTCCTCTCATCGCCGAATAGGCGATTAAATCCAGGTATCCCTGCTACTCCCGTCTTCCAAGAAGCGTAAGCCTTTCAATAACTCCCCGCCCCTCGTTGTACATATCCTTAAATAGCTGATAGTATTCCTGATAAATTCTATGGTTCTCACGGCTCGGCTCCACGATGAAATCCTTATATCTCACCGCACGGCTGCAGCCTTCCTCTATATCCCGGTAGACTCCTGAACCCACACCCGCCGCAATCGCTGCTCCCAGGCTCGCCTGTTCCTCATTCTCCGCTGTCCGAAGCGGAAGATCAAAGATATCAGATTGAATCTGGAGCCATGGCATGCTCCTCGCCGCTCCCCCCGACGCGATCATAGACTGTGCCGAAAGCCCCAGTCCCGAGCACACCTCTATGCACTGATTCAGGGCAAATGCTACGCCCTCCATGACCGCTCTCGCCATCTGAGTCCGCCCCGTATTCACATTCAGCCCGACGAACGCGCCGCTGATATTAGGGTTCAGATGCGGCGTCCTCTCTCCGTTTAAGTACGGCAGAAAGATCACTCCGCCGCTTCCAGGCGGTACTTTGGCGATTTTCTCATTCATCTTATCGTAATCCACGGTCTCGAACAGGCTGCTGAACCATTTGTACGAGAGCCCTGCATTCATGATCGCCCCCATGGTAAACCAACGGCCTTTTTTGTAACCGCAGAATGTATTCGTATTTAAAAATGGATTGCATATCGGCAGGCCGCTCTGGAACGAAACCTGACCGCTTGTCCCGATATTGGAACAGGCGTCTCCTTCATGGACGGCGCCGTTTCCGATTCCCTGCATCACCTGATCGCCGCCTCCTGCGCAGACGATCACGCCCATACGAAGCCCTGTCTCTTCCGCCGTCTTTTTACATACCGTCCCCACCGCCGCCGCGGTATCGTAGCAGGGCGGAAACCACTCGATTGGAATCCCTGCCAAATCTAGTACTTCCCGCGACCAGCAGTTCCTGCGGATATCAAACGCAAGCGTAGCCGACGCATCCGAATAGTCGGTAGATATCTCGCCTGTCAATTTAAACTTCAGATAATCCTTCGGAAGCATCACATGGGCAATCCTCGCGAAGTTCTCTGGTTCTTTCTCCTTCACCCACATAAGGGATGGCAGAAGAAACCCTGTGTAGACCGGATTCATAATAATATCCCGGATCCTGCCCTCTCCCAACAATCCCTTAAGTTCTTCCACCTGATCGGAAGAGCGTGCGTCACAATGCAGGATCGCCGGGCGCACGACATGGAACTTGCTATCCAGCATAACCAGGCCATGCATCTGTCCGGAAAAGCTCAGTCCCCTGACTTCTTCTTTCGTATCCACCTGTGTATGTAGCACTTCCCTTAGCGTCTCCAAACACGCCTGCCACCACTTTTCGGGATCGTGCTCCGCATATCCGTTGTGAGGGGACGCAAACTGATAACTCCTCGCGCTTAAAGCCTTCACTTCCCCGTCTTCAGACACCAGCATTGATCTCAAACTGGAAGTCCCTAAATCGATTCCGATCAAACAGCTCATACTATCTCCGTCCTGTTCTGTTACTTACCCTGCACCCTATAGGCGCTCCCATAGGGTATACCTGCTAACTAAAATTATAGTAATCCTTGCCCCAAATGTCAACGCAAATGTGAAAGATATTTTTATACTTCCTGTTCTTTTGTTGAATAATGACATATTATGTATGCATTTTTTATGCATCGTGTCGATTTATAGGGTTTTGCTATGAAATATTTTTTCACGAAAGTGCATTCAAAAAAGTCCTAGCAAAACACAACTGCATCCCCGCCACAAAGGTATCGCCGAGACCTATGGTATAACGAGGCTTTTCCATGTACCGGGAAGGCACTAAGATGGCAGTGTGCTTCTTCCTGATCTGCGGAAGCCTCTTTGCAAACTCCAGTCCTATCTGGCTCAAATCCAGCTCCAGTGACTTACGGCAGTCCTCCCTTGTCCCGTATCTCCCGATCCTTGCTCTCGTCCCGGACATCAAATTCCCCAGAGTCAGCCCCATCTCAATGTCCACGTTCTCCATAGGTTCTCCGTAATAAAGGGCATAATCCTTGCTGTGCATCACGATTCCTTTAGCCGGATACAGTTCTAAGACGTAATCCAATCCATCCAGCACAGATTCAATGTCTTCTTTGTCCACAGGATGCGCTTTCCTCTTTGTCAGATCCTCCAGCTCCTCCTCATTCATCCCCATGATGTCCATGTATTCCCCGATCCCATCATAAAGGGTATCCCGAATCTGCGAGCTGATATAATGCGCGCTTTCAAAGTAGATAATTACATTCGGATTCTTCTCCTTCATAACACGGTAGTGCCCGGCAAGTTCTCGAATTCTTCCTTCCAGCACCTCCTGATCCCGGATCGCGTTAAACCCCGATATATCATAGGAGCTGATCTTTTTAGCGTGTTCTTCCAGATAATCCAGAAAATCCCGGCGAACCGGCATGATCTTATGCACTTGGTCATAATCAATGATGATACGGTTGGAAAGCGCGATCTCATACTCCTTCCCGCCAACGCGTATCTTGTCTCCCTTCGGATACTGTACAATCAGATGAAGGAGCGGCGCTTCACCGGATACGCATTCCCTAATCGGAACCCGTTTTCCATCCTTTGTCGATTCGATCCCCTCGTAATCAAGCCACTCGATCACCTCTGCCGACTGATCGGTGATATGTGTCAACACCGGCATCCCCATCGCTCCCAACGCGGCGGACCCTTGCGCACAGGTTCCTCCCAGTTCATAGCGGTATTCAAAAAGCCGCCGCATCTCTTCCACCACTTCTTTGGAAGTCACTTCGACCTCCCCGCCGTAGCCATGGATCGCAAAGTAACTGACAATCCTGGCAAAATCCTCCATATTATCAATCGTCTCTTCGTCGGTAAAGGAAGGCTCCTCTTTTAAATATTGATCCAGAATCGCATTGAACGTATCCACATTCCATGTTACGACCACGTCCAAATTGCTGGTATAAGCCAGCACCGGACCGCCGCCTGCCGCAAAGCAGCGTGTTGCTATTTCTGGGACCGACTCAAGATACTCTAAATACCTGTCCTGATATGCCATCTAACACCCTCCCGGTCTATTATAATTTATATTCACTCAAGAACAATTCGACAACATCGCCGTAAACATCCGTCTCTTTTCCCTTTTCCCCGCTCTTGACAAAAACGTCGAAGTGGCGGAGGACATACAAAAGCGCATCGCTGACCGCCATCTCGGGAAGATGGGACGCCGGCTCCATACCAGGAGTCTTATTATTCTTATCTACGACCTGTATAAAATAATCCGCCGCTTCCGCGATCTGGGAATGTTTCTCTCCTGAGATCACAATAGAATGCATACGGTTCTTTTTGGCAAGTTCCATCGCCTGTACAACCTGCTTCGATACGCCGGACCTGGAAATGGCGATAATTGAATCATCGCTGGTTCCCAGGCTTACATGATTCAGGAAATGTTCTGGGATCATGGAATAGGAACAAGGGATCCCGCACCGCTCCAGCCGGAACCCCAGATCGATCGCGATCGGGCTGGTATTCCCAGCCGCAACCACATGCACCATCCTGCTCATCCGTATCTGACGCACAGCGCCTACCAAGACTTCATTATCTATCTCTTCTCCCAGCGCCGCGACCCTGGCGGCGCTGGAGTCAAAAAGCCTTCTCGCTGAGTTCAGCATTTCCTCTTTATCATAGACACCTCTTCTATTCCCCAGGTCGTGGGACATCAACAGACGCATCTGGTAGTACCCCTGATAGCCGACGTGCTTGCACATACGTACCACCGTCGCCTCACTGCTTCCGCTTTTCTGCGCAAGCTCGGTTATATTCAGCATGATCGTCTTCTCAGGATTCGCCAGAATATAATCTGCAGCCCGTTTCTCCGCAGAAAAAAGTTTCTCATAGTTGAGCCTGATGTTATCAAGCACCGTGTTCGTGTACTGCTTCATAGAAATACCACCCTCTTTTGAAAGAAATACCGCTTTACATTCCGTCTCGATCAGATCTTAGAGCATTTCCGTCAGTGAATAATATTTTACCTTATCATCGTCATTAAAGAGTTTTACTTTATGTTCTACAACTTCATTCATCGCTTTTACACTTGCCGGGTACAGCTCGAATGGCTCGCGGATCTTCGGATCCTGAAGAGTTTTTCTAAGTTCCTGATAGAATGCGTCCTTGATATCAGACGAGATGTTGATCTTGTTAATGCCACGCTTCACCGCTTCCGCGATCTCGGAATCTTTATTGCCGGATCCACCGTGAAGTACCAGCGGAACAGATACCTTACTCTTGATCTCAGACAGCAGGTCTTGTTTAAGTTCCGGAGTCATCCCCGCCGGATAAAGCCCATGCGCCGTCCCGATCGCGATAGCCAGCGTATCACAGCCAGTCTCCTCCACAAAACGTACCGCGTCTTCCGGCTTTGTGTAAATGATATCGTCCGTTCCGCCTTCTGTATCTCCGTCCGTGGTTCCGATCGTACCCAGCTCGCCTTCCACGGAAACACCCAGCGGATGTGCCAGCTCGCATACCTTCTTCGTGATCGCAATATTCTCCTCAAAAGGAAGGTGGGAAGCATCGATCATGACAGAAGTGAACCCTGCCCGGATCGCGCGCACGATCGGCTCCCATCCGCTGTGGTCCAAATGAATACATACTGGAAGCGGAGACTTCGCCGCCCTGTCAATACACATATGCAGGAAACTGTCTCCCTGGAACGCAAGCTCAAACGGATGAATCGCCAGGATAACCGGCGCCTTTAATTCCTCGCATTTATCCATAACACCGTTCAAGATCTGCCCTGTGCCGATATTAAAAGCCGGTACTGCAAAATTGTGTTCATTCGCTACTGCCAATAAATCCTTCATGTTAAGTAACATCTTATTTCCTCCTTAATCTCTCTGGCTCTGCCATAAGTTTCATGCACTTATCTTATCCCACGCTGGCATGCTTGTCAATATTCATGAAAAATAATTTTATACCATTTGTCAATTTGTTTGCTTTTTGTATTTATTTTTTCATTTATTTGTGCTAATATGTAAGAAAAGTATTGCTGCCGTCGATTTATGTGAAAACTTTTTTCTTGTACATATTTCCAGGCGGCGCATACAAAACGACGCATTCTAAATTAAGGAGGACCTATCATCATGAGTAATGTAAGGAAAGTGTTTGAAGAAGGCAAAGGCATACTGCATCTGATGCCCACATGGGTACCGCGTGGTTTTAACGAACCTGGAAAACGCCTTCGCCTTCACCCGGACGATTATTTTGCCCTTGGAATGGACCGAGGCGGAATCTGTGAGAGATGGCTCGGCTCTCTTGCGAAAGCCCTTAACGGCCCTAAGACTGGGGAAACGGAAGGCATGAGCTACGTGTTGGAAGACGCTGCTACGAAGGCTACCTGCCTGTTCAAGGATTATGTGGAAGAATTAGGCGCTGACCTGATCGGGGACGCCCTGATGGAAAAATACGGGACATGGCCGACATTTGCAAAGCTGTACGACTATGACAAACCGCTCTTCCATCATCTGCACCTGACAGAAGAGATGGCGAATAAGATTGGAATGCATGGAAAGCCGGAAGCTTATTATTTCCCGCCGCAGTATAACAGCGGCTATCTTGGAAGGATGCCGCTTACATACTTTGGTTTTGATCCTTCTACGACAAAAGAACAGGTCATGGAATGCCTGGAGAATTACGATGTGAAGGATACCCGGATCACAGAACTGTCCCGCGCATACCGTATCCAGATCGGAACCGGCTGGTATACACCGGCAGGCGTAATCCATGCTCCGGCTTCTGTGGTTACGTTTGAGCCGCAGTGGAACAGCGACGTCAATACGATCATGGAGAATGTCACCATGGGCGAGGTGAATCCACACAATATGCTCACCGACTGCGCGCCGGAAGAGGAAAAGGATGATCTGGAAGCAATCTTCAACCAGATCGACTGGGAAGAAAGCACCCGTCCAGACTATAAAGAGACGTATTTCCGTGCTCCGAAGATCAAATCCGAGAGCAAAGAAGCCGTAGAGAAATGGGTCGCTTACGCGAACGAATGGGTTGCAGCTAAGGAAGTTACGGTTCTTCCAGGGCAGACCTACACACTTACCGATCAGGCATGCTACTGTGCGATCGTCGTTCAAGGACACGGAAAATTCGGTGTCTTTGAGTGCGAGGCTCCTGAACTGGTACGCTATGAAGATATCACCGGCGATGAATACTTTGTATCTGAGTCTGCCGCTAAGGAAGGCGTAACGGTTACAAATACAAGTTCTTATCAGCCGCTCGTTATCCTGCAGAATTTTGCAAATAATAACCCGGAAGTACCTGCTGAGGTATCATAAGCGCGAAGCACGAAACAATTCGTGGATATCATTTTGAATAATAACCATACATACAAGAATCAGAGAATAGCAAGGGCTGCCGCATTGGTGTGCGGCAGCCCTTGCTATGAGACCAAGACCTTTATGTCAATAGCCCAAACTCGGTTCGATATTATCCGATATTATTCGATGCTATTTCAGCATATTCACCGATATCACCACCACACCCAGTATCACCAGCACGACTCCGGTCACCCGGTTCAATGTCTTCGTATCCGATTTATTCGCGATCACCGCCGCGATTCTCGCCCACAGAAAGGTAAACACAATACAGAGTATCAGGCACGTTACATCTGGCAACCCGCCGATTCTGAAATGGCTGACCGCACCGGTCAAAGCTGTAAAGGCCATAATGAAAACGCTCGTCCCCACAGCACATTTCAGTTCATATCCGAGTACGGAAGTAAGGATTAGGAGCATCATCATCCCTCCGCCCGCGCCGATAAATCCACAGATAAACCCTATCCCGCTTCCGCAGACAATTGACTGCACCAGACGTTTCCTGGAATCGGCCGCCTCCATCGCTTGCCTCGTCGTCATCACTGGCTTTGCTATGAATTTGATGCCTAAAAGCATTGTCATAAATACCGAGAAGCTCCCCATCGTGGTGTTCGGCACTTTACTTGCAACAAAGCTTCCCACCATTGTCAAAAGAAGCACAAAGATCATCATAACAAGCCCATTTTTAATATCAATGTTCTTATTCTTCTTATAAGTATACGCGCTGACCGCGCTTGCCAGCACATCGCTCGCCAGCCCGATTCCCACCGCATGGTATGCCGGCATATCCAGAAATGTAATCATCACCGGCCCGATCACGGCCGCCGCGCTCATCCCTGCGAATCCCGTGCCGATGCCCGCCCCGGCTCCCGCCAGAAAACACGCTATTATTTTCACTGCCAATTCCATAACAAATCCTCCTTGTCCTTTATCCCTTATTTCAGCGCGGAAAAAATATTCGCCGTGATCCGCCCTGTCAGCCGCTCAAACTGACGTTTCTCCTCGTCGCTAAATCCGTCCAGAAGCTTCCTGGCAAATTCTTCCTGTGCCTTTCTTCCGTCCGCCACAGCCTGCGCCGCAGCGTCGCATACCGTCAGATGAATTGTTCTTCGGTTCTTCCCCCTGTATTCACCGCGCAAAAATCCCCTCTCCTGTAAGGTCCGTACGGAAAGGGACACATGCGACTTTGATAAATGCCGCTTTTCTACAATCTCCGTCGCTGTACTGCACTCCGGGTTATTCGCCAAAAACATAAGAACGTGGAATTCAGCCCGTGTCATTTGATATGTTACACAGACCTTGTCACAAATTCTTGCATATAGCTCTTTACCCGCTGAATAGTTTTCCAATAACTCCTGCATACTTCCCTCCTTGTTTCATACCGTTCTGTATTGTGCTTTTTTGAACAGTTCGTTTTTGTACATTATAGCAAATTTTTTACATATGTCAAGACGCCGGGAACAAAAAATAGGCGTTTGTTATCCGGCGTCTTAGTCAAATACCCCGCAGCAAGCTGCGAGGCATGAAATTTGTTATACACAGCAAGCTGCTGGGTATTTGGTCTACGATTGCTTCACGGGAATCAATTGTTTATAGCTGTAAAAAATAGTGATCTAGTTGATCTATCGTATAAAAAACGTGTCCTGCATTCATTTGCTCCAATCCCTTTGCATCAGCGGCATCACTCCATGCCGCCGACAGACATACAACGCCCGCATTTTGACAGGCGGTTACATCCGAAAGGGCGTCGCCCACATAATAGAATTCTTCTTTTTTCAGGTCGTATTTCTTGAGCATATTCCGTATGGATTCCGCTTTGTTCGGCCTGCTCTCCAGGCCGGTCGCTATCTCACAGAACGTATCCTGCATACCGAATTTCTCAAGTGTAATCCTGCAGGCTTTTTCCCCTTTTCCTGTAATCAACGCGACACGGATTCCTTTGCCTTTCAACATGTCGATTATATCGTTGATTCCTTGATAAGGCGCTGTGCATCGATCATGCATTTTCTCATATATCGTGTAAAAATCATCCAGCGCTTTCTCACACTGGCTGTTTACCACCGCTTTTATCATCCCCATCTCGTTGAGCCCAAACGTCTGCACAATTTCCTTGTCGCTTAAGGTGTGCCCCGCATAGGGGGATACCGCCTGTCTGAACGCCTCGATACATAAGGGAATCGTATCGCCGATCGTCCCGTCCAAATCAAAAGCTACCATTTTTATCATTTTCTTTTCCTCCCTTTATTTTGTCTGCCCTATTCATTTCTATTGTACTCTGTTTCCGGCTCTGCGACCAGAGAAAGCTCTGGCTGTGGAATTTGATAGGATACCGGTGAATGACGATAAATTGTGGCTGGCATTTTATATATTTTACCGTTTGGATGATAAGTGAGATTGAACACCATATCGGACAGAGCCTTTTTAAATGAAGGATTGTCCTGGAATTGTTTGAACAATTCCATATTGTCCGTCATGATGGAAATGATCGCTTGCTGCAAAGCTCGCTCGCTTTCCAGCCGGGCGTTCTGCTTATCCGAGTTTTTTATCGCGTATCGGTAACGCTCGTCTTTTGACACCATTTCCGGCAGCTCCAGAATTTGTCTATGCGCGTTATCCGCGTCGCTCCATTTGATATTCCCGGATATAGCGTTGAATTCCGCAATGATCGAAGAAAGATAGTCCATCTCCGTCCTAGCGGGATATCCTGTCTTGCCAGTCGGAACCGGAGGTATTTCCGAATCATCGTCTTCCAGCTTGATCGACATACACTCTTTTGCCTCCAACCGGTAACTGTCAAGATCAACCGCGTCTAAAACGCCTTGTGACAAATCATCCTCCTTTGGAGACGGAAGTTTGTACACCAGTAAATTCAAAAAGATAGAAAGCCGTTCCCAGTCTGCATTTCCATAAGGAAGAATCATACCAAGAAAACTGTAGTTACGGCAAAATTCCTTTGCCGCGCTTTTAAACTTTATCTGCCCCTCTGTATCCAGTTCACTATATGTGTCCGCACATGCATCCAATATGGAATCAAGCTTGTCGCGAGCGGCTCCGTTTAAGTATAGTTCAACAAGCTGCCTGACATCTTCATCGGAAGACACCTGATATTTCTCCATTGTCGCAATGAGATCGTATAGTTTATTCGGATCGGTTTCCCCTGATAAGATGGTGGTGCGGTAATACGTTTCAAATGCTTTCTCTATGGTTTCCAGTTTATTCGCAAAATCCAGCACGAATGTATCGTACTTCTGCGGATGAGAGCGGTTCAGGCGGGAAAGCGTCTGCACAGCCTTGATATCGCAGAGCGCTTTATCTACATACATTGTATGAAGCAGCGGCTCGTCAAACCCTGTCTGAAACATATCGGCGACAATAAGAATGCGGTATGGGTCCGCTTTGAAATTTTCCGGTATCTTTGCATCAGGAAATCCGTTCATGGAGCCGGAAGTGAGGGCAGATTCCTGTCCTTCGTATGTATGTTCCCCTGAAAAAGCTATCACTGTTTTATAAGGACTATTTCTTTTTGCAAGCGCCTTATTAATGGCGTAATAATATTTGATGCAACGTGAAATACTGCTCGTCACTACCATGGCGCGGGCCTGTCCTCCAATCTTTCCTTTAGAAATGACCTGCTCATGAAAATGTTCGACCATCATCCCGGCTTTTTGCTCTATGGTATATTTGTTACTCTCCACAAAAGCCCGTAGTTTTTTCTGCGCCCTCTTTTTGTCAAACATGGGGTCGTTGTCAACGGTCTTCATCAATTTATAGTAACTGGCAATCGGCGTATAGTATTGCAGTACGTCAAGAATGAATCCCTCTTGGATGGCTTGTTTCATCGTATATACATGGCGCGGCCTATGTTTTATTTTATCGCCGTCCTGATAGGGAATCCCAAAGATTTCCAGCGTTTTGTTTTTGGGCGTGGCGGTGAATGCAAAATAGCTTGCATTACCAAGCAGTTTGCGTCCTTCCATCATAGCGTTGATTCTATCTTCGTTGTCCATCTCATCCTCGGAAGCTAAGGCAGAGAGAGCAAGGTTCATCTGCGCGGAATTCCTGCCGTTCTGACCGGAATGCGCCTCGTCGATGACAATGGCGAATTTGCGGTTCTTATGGCTGGTTCCCAGCTTAGGAAGGACATGGGGGAACTTTTCCACCGTAGTAATGATGATACGCTTCCCGTCCGTGATTGCCTTACTTAGCTGACTGGAATTTTTCGCCCACGCCACTGTGTTCTTTACCTGCATAAACTGTTTGATGTTATCGCGAATCTGCTGATCCAAAGTACGGCGGTCTGTCACCACAAGCACGGAATCAATCATGGGATGTCCATCTTTTTCAAGACCGATTAGCTGATGCACAAGCCACGCGATCGAATTGGACTTGCCGCTGCCCGCGCTGTGTTGAATCAGATATTTCTGACCGACGCCGTCCTTTACCACATCCGCCAGCAGCCTCTCTACCACGTCTAACTGATGATAACGAGGAAATATCTGTTTTTCTTTTTTCTTTTTCGCGTCAGGGTCTTTTTCCACGACCACCTGCGCATAATTTTCAATGATGCGGGCCAGTTTGCGTTTGGTAAGGATATCTTTCCAAAGATAATCCGTCTTAGTACCTTCGGGATTCGGAGGATTCCCCGCGCCGTCCTTATAGCCTTTGTCAAAAGGCAGGAACCAGCTTTTTTTTCCCTCTAATCTGGTACAGAATTTGACGCGGTCGTCGTCGACGGCAAAATGTACCATGCAACGTTTAAATTGGAGCAAAAGTTCTTTTGAGTTGCGGTCTTCATATTGTTCCACAGCATCTTTTACCGTCTGCTTGGTAAGCTGGTTCTTTAGTTCAAAGGTAATAACGGGTAAGCCGTTGATAAAGATGCACATATCAAGAGCAAGTCCGGCGGAATCCATAGAATATCTAAGCTGGCGGGTCACACTAAAAATATTTTTCTCAAACGCCGCCTTTGCCTTCGCGTTATTTTCTGTCGGAGTAAGATAGAATAAAGCCAATTCTACCGGATAGACTTTCACGCCGTTACGCAAAACGTCGATAATACCGCGCTTCGTAATTTGGTCCCGCAGACGGCTTAGAAACTGCTTTTTCTTAATGTCGGATTTTTCGAGAGCAAGTTTCTCCACCTTATCCTTCTGGGTATCTTCCAGGAAGCGGAACAGCCTGGTTTCGTCAACCGCGTACTCCCGGTTATAGTCGGCATTGGCGCCTTGCTCGTAACCGTTATGTTCTACAAGCCAGCTTACGATCATGGTTTCCAATCCACTTTCTTTCGTATCGGTGAACTCCATCGTCACTCCTCCTTACCACCAAACCATTTTTTATATGCGTTTTTCTGTTTTATAGCTATATATTCCCGCGCCAAAACACTTAACCGTGGAATTCCAACTTGGTTGTAATTATTCACTTTCGTTATAGCCGTAGCTATTTCGTTCTGCTTTGGTTCTAGTTTTATAATCTTACTTTCATACTCCTTGATTATTGATTCATCATATTGCAACGGTTTTCCACTTAACTGACACCGTTCATTAGTCTCTTTGCAATTGTTGATTAACGCGATATACACAGCATTACTATATGCCTCTGAAATATAAAAATCTACCATTTGCAGAACACCAAAAAGATAATTTCCAACTTCCTCGTATAATTTTTGAAATTCTGGAGAAACAGCCTGTATTCCGCATGGCTTATTACAATTACGACATCCTGCTGCCAATACATAAATCTCCGTAAAAAACTCAACCTCGCATTTTGCTTTATTAATCTTTTGAAGTTCCTCTGCAAGTTGTTGCTGGATAGATGCCACCTCTGCAGAATTGTATCCATTTGGCGTAATCTGCAAACTATTAAATTTTCGATAGAAGATACTGGGAGCAGATATATTTAATTCACATATAGCTTTTCCTAAAATGTTCTTTTCTTTGTCAATGTTTTCCAAGGCATCCTCGTACCGACGGACACTTCGCTCATGCCTTAATGTAATCATAACGCCTGCTAATGTCATAGCTCCGCCTAAATAGCTGCTGAAAAAGGTAAACCAGGTGGAAGCATCCACGTATCGCACATTAATATTAATGCCAAAATAATTTCCAAGCGCAATACCTATATGCAAACAAAACATTAGCAAAAACGGAATTGCTATTATAATCAAAACCCACCATTTTAATAATTTATTCTTCATTTACTTCACCCCCCATTTTTCTGTAAAAATCACCTCTAAGCTCTGCCCTTAATTCCTCATCTGCATATTCACAGTCAGGTATTTCCATTTCGCGAACATCCACTTGTCCGGTGACTACATCGGATATAAGCGATGCCTTTAATTCGTGGAGAAATGCAATCTCTTGTTCCAACGTACTGATCGCTTTTTCATATTTCTCAAATGTCTTCGGGATATATGCGACGATTTCTTCCTGTTCCTTTTTGGGCGGGATGATAAACGGTATCTCTTTCATTTTCTGCATGGATAAATCCCATTGTCCCACACGAATCCCATCTGAAGCTTGTGCAAAAAAATTGACATATACTTTGCTTCGGATAGCATAATGAAAATACTCTAAGTTGTCAAACTCAACGTCAAAGATAAAATAAGCCGGACTGACAATTCCTGTATAATCAGAAACTCCATAGGAACCCTGCCATGCTTTCATTTTATTCATAGCAAACTGCCCCTTTTTTACCATTTTATATCCGCTCAAATCATCAGGAATAAAATTATGGTTGCTTTCTTTATTTTCTATGTCTCTCACGACTACGCCTTGTTCACGGACAACAGAAAGAAGCGGTAACTCGGGATGATTTTTTTCACTAAATGGATGCAATATTTTTCGCAATTTTGTTATCGTCCAATGCGCTGGAATTTCCCCCAGCCAATCAACGCCGCTGTCTTTCATCGGAACATCGGGGTGCAAGCCATGTGTTACGGCATCGTTGACAATAGTCTTTTTAAGTTCGCACAGCTCTTTAATCTGCTTTTTCTTAACTTCAATCAACCGGTTAATTTTTGACACTTTCCAGTCAAGGAAACGCACGATCTGTTCTTGTTCGGGGCGGGGAGGGATAGGCAGGCTAAAATTTTTCAATTTTTTATAATCAATATTTTGCCCTTCCCTTATGCCTGTAACGCACATTTGCAAAAGTTTTATGAACTGAGAAGATTTTGCAAGTAATCGAAAATAGGCAGAATCAATATTTCCCTTATTCACCATTATCGTATAGGCAGGGCTGATGATTCCTTGATAATGGGCGTATTCTATCCCGCCTTGAAACGAACGCAAGCTGATAACAAAATCGCCGATTTTTACTAATTTCAAAAGATGGAAATCTTTCTGCGCCTCTACAGTTCTATTTGCATACATTTCTTTTGGTATTACTCCCATGCTTTGAGAAGAAACTAGCAAAGGCTCGTCAGGGTATCCCTTTTCTACTCTCTCTGAGAAAATATATTTGATTTTCTTTGTATCCCAGTGTTCAGGTATTTCCCGCAGCCAAATTTGATCCGTCTGTCTATAATTCGGATATTGCTTCATGACTCCAAGCCTCCCATAATCTCCGCCAGCATACCTTCAGACTCTTTTTCTAATGCTCTCAGGCTTTCCAGGATATCCTTCACCGGACGCAGCTCGACAGGTTTATAAAAATACTTGGTAAAACTTACTTCATATCCGATCTGTGTCTTTTTCTCGTCAATCCACGCATCAGGTACATAAGACAGCACTTCATTTTTAAAGAACGTGTCGATGCCTCCCTCATAAGAAAAGGGGATATTCTCTGTATCACGTAAACTGACATCCGCCTCCCCTTCAATCGCTTTTGCCGTCGGGTCGGTTTCTGTGATAAATGGTCTAATTTTTTTCAGCAAAGCCGTTTTTAGTTTCGTGGCTTTTGCAAATGCCTCCCAGTCGTCAAGCGGGGTATCCTGCGCTAAAGATGCCAGCGCATTTTTTATGGCTTCACGTTCATCCTCTTTCTTGACGGCGGTTTCTGGAATTTCTCTGTTCGGGTATACGCGCAGACGGAGAGGTCTCTCTACTGTGATATTCCAATAGCCAAATTCTGTATTATCAAAAATTTTACTGATCTCGCTCTCTTCTTTCGTCATAAATACGCGGAGTATTTCTCTGCGGATCTCTGAATCAAACTCACAGTTCTTTTTTCCCATATTCTTGCGAAGCGGCGTCTTCATGGAAGTCGCGTCAATAAGCTGGAGTTTCCCTTTACGGCATTCTTCCTTTTTGTTAGACAGCACCCAGATAAACGTGCCGATTCCTGTGTTGTAAAACATATTTTCCGGCAAAGCGATGATCGCTTCCACCAGGTCATTCTCAATCAAGTATCTTCTAGCATTACTCTCTCCGCTTCCCGCATCGCCTGTAAAAAGGGAGGAACCATTATGTACCTCTGCAATACGGCTTCCCAGAGTTGTATCCGTTTTCATCTTTGCCACATTATTCAAAAGGAAAAGGAGCTGCCCGTCGCTTGTCCTTGGGATCATGGCAAACGGTGTCGCATCGTCCAAATATATATTAAAACGGCTGTCAAGGATATCCTTCTTTCCTCCCATCTTTTCCGCGTCTGTCTTCCAGCTCTTTCCATAAGGCGGATTCGACAGCATAAAATCAAACTGCATTGTAGCGTTTCCATCCGTGGAAAGCGTGGACCCGTAAGAAATATGCTCCGCCTGTTCGCCGTCGCCCTTCAAAAGCATATCTGCTTTACAGATAGCGTAGGTCTCGGGCTGAATCTCCTGGCCGAACAGATGAATCGATACCTCTTTCCCCCGCTCTTTGGCAAGAGCAAGTAATCTGTCCTGTGCGACCGTAAGCATGCCGCCCGTACCACAAGCTCCATCATAGCAGGAGTAAGTGGCGTCTTTGATCTGATCCGCAACAGGAATAAACACCAGGTCAGCCATCAGTTCCACCACGTCACGAGGCGTCCAGTGTTCCCCGGCCTCCTCGTTGTTTTCTTCGTTAAACTTACGGATCAGTTCCTCAAAAACTGTCCCCATTCCATGGTTATCAAGTGCGGGAAGTTTGACCTCCTCCATCGTATCATCTTTATAAACCGGCTTTGGACTCAGGTTGATTGTAGAGGAGCTGAATTTTTCTATCACAGCTCCAAGGATATCGGCGTCAATCATGGTATCGATCTGATTGCGAAACTTGAATTTTTCCAATATCTCCTGCACATTCGGGGAAAAGCCATCAAGATATGCTTCAAAATCTGCCCTTAAAGTCTGCTTTTTCGCACGGCTTGTCAAATCCTTCAAAAGAAACGGCGAAGCATTGCAAAATGCCTGCCCCGCCTCATTGCAGAGCGCCGGCCACTGATTTGCCACGCCTGCCCTGTCCAGCATCTCCTTCATCCTCAGCACACGTTCTTTGGTGTCCTCAAGCATAGCGTCCAGGCGGCGGATGACCGTCATCGGAAGAATCACGTCACGGTACTTGCCGCGTACATAGACGTCCCGCAGGCAGTCGTCGGCAATCCCCCATATAAAATTCACAATGGCATTATGTATCTGATTATCCATCATTTCCTCCATTCCAGATCCCTCATACAGCAAAGCTGTATTCTTTCATAATTTACATTGTACCAAACGGACGGCGCGGCCGCCGTGCCGATCGTAGGGGAACGATATGTCCCGATCCCTTCGGATGTGACCGTGTCCATAGCGGAAGGCAGAGAAGAAATCACATGCCCGCTCAAAACATAAAGCTCCACATGACTGCATGACGACAGAAGCGCCGCGGCATAAATAGAATTAGATATCTGCCTTATAAATTGCATCGCCAAACAGACGATTAAGTTCAACTTTTGCCTATAAGATTTTTGATATCATCCTATGTTTGAAAATGTATATTGCCCATGATAAGAAAATGTAGTATATTATCAGCATGGGAAACCATAGAGCCACAGGCGGCTACCCTCCACCACGGAGGGACAAACCCTCCAGACCAAAGAGGAAAGGAGGGGATGACAATGGTTACATATCAGGATTTTTTCTTGTTCTGTACATTCATTGTTGCCCTAATAAGTCTGATTTACCAGATTTTGAAGGACAAAAGAAGATAGCCGCCACTACTGCAATAGTGACGGCAGTTCATAAGTAACTGTCAATTACTATGAGGGTAGCCGCTTCTATGGTTTCCCTTCTGTATGTTTAATATAGCATATCGAAAGGGTGTTTTCAAGATTTTTCTTCACGGGCTAGAATCCTTCGTTCCTTCCTCCACCACCAGACTGTCTTCAAACTCCATTCCATAGGTATCCGCCAGCGTTTCTTTGTATCCTTCATGGAAAAATCCTTCTTTTTCCAACGTCTTTATCTCTTTATTCAACCATTCCAGAAGCGTTGTATTACCCTGTGAGACTGCGGGTGCGATGCTGTCCTGACTTCCCAGGGTCGGGATTCCTACCGTGTATCCCTTATTCTGCTTTGCAAATGCGATAACCTCGGTGTTATCGTTCGCCCACGCCGCGCCGTTTCCATTTTCCAACGCATTTTTAGCGGTTGCATAGGAATCATATTTCTGTAGACCAATCTTGGGGTAATTTTTAATCAAGTACGTTTCCGCAGTCGTCCCGGAAATCACGATCATCTCATCCCCCTGTTTCCATTCATCCAGGTCTGTGACGACCTTATGATCCGGCGAGACGACGCCGAGAGCCACATTCATATACGGCAGTGCGAAATCGACTTCCTGGGCGCGTTCCTGGGTCACTGTGAAATTCGCCAGAATCACATCCACCTTCCCTGTCTGCAAGTATTCGATCCGATTCGCGGCTTCGGTGGACACAAAGTTCACCTTAACATCCAGGTCTTCTCCTATGCGCCTTGCAAAATATATGTCGTATCCCTGGTATTCCCCGTTTTCATCTACGTAGCCGAAAGGATTTTTATCAGAAAACACACCGATGTTGATTTCACCGCTCTCTTTGATCTCATCTAAAGTCCGATAATCTCCTTCTCCTTTTGCAGTGGTATCTTTCTCTGAGGAATCTTTGCAAGCCGTAAGCGCCGTCAATATCCCCAGGCTTAACACCAATATCAAAATCTGTCTCCATTTTTTCAAACGATCTCACTCCTTGTCGTGATTTTGCAAATTTTGTGCGGTTGGCTGCCGCAAATCGCACTTTCAAACGTACAGGTGGATTTTTAATGGGTAGCTGCTATAGCTTCTTCAACCTTTCGTTATTGAACTCAAATGTATCTAGGAAATGTCTCGCCCGTTCTGTCCTTGCATGCGCGAAAAATGTTTCCGGGTCAGAATCCTCCATGATTTTCCCTTTGTCAAGAAATAGAATCCGGTCCGCCACAGCCCTCGCAAACCGCATCTCATGGGTCACGATCAGCATCGTCCGCCCCTGCGAGGCAAGATCCAGCATTACATCTAAGACTTCTCGCACCATCTCGGGGTCAAGGGCGGCCGTAATCTCGTCGAATAGAAGGATTTCCGGATGCATACAAAGCGCACGTACAATCGCTACGCGCTGCTTCTGTCCCCCTGAAAGTTCTCTTGGATAACTTTTTTCTCTTCCCGCAAGTCCTACGCGGCTTAACCATCCAAGAGCTTCCGCCTGGACTTCCGCCTGGTTTCTCCCTTGAACTTTCACAGGAGCGAGCTGGATGTTTCCCAGCGCTGTCAGATGAGGAAACAGTTCGTAATTCTGGAAGACCATCCCAATTTTTTGGCGCAGAGCAGGAAATCTCTTACTCCTGGATTCAATCTTTTCATCTCTTAGCCAAATTTCTCCACTCTCGATCTCTTCCAGAGCATTGATACATCGAAGCAGCGTGCTCTTCCCACATCCACTGGGACCGATGATGACGATCACCTCTCCCCGACGTACCGATAGACTGATGTCATTCAAAACTATATGATCGCCGAACCGCTTTGTAACATGCTCCATTTTCAAAAGAATTTCTCCCATAAGCTGCTACCCCCATTTCTTTTCCAGATACCGCGCCAGCACACTGATCGGCCAGCACGCTACAAAATACAAGAAAAATACAGCCAGGTAAACGCCAAACGCTGCGTTCGGGCTCGCCGACCGGTTTGCCTCAATAATCTGCTGCGCTACTTTTAGGACCTCCACCACGCCGATCATCAGAATCAGGCTGGTGGTCTTGATCATCCTTGTCACCAGGTTAACAGAGAGCGGAATCAGCCGCCTTACGGCCTGCGGGATGATAATGTAACGGTAAATCTGTATCCGAACAAGTCCCAGCGCTTCGCTGGTTTCATACTGATGTACAGGAATCGATATCAGACAGCTTCGGACCAGATCGCTCATCTCCGCTATCCCCCAGAGCACAAATACGATGATGGACGCTGTTTCTCCGGACAAGTCCCATCCAAATGCCCTGGTTGTTCCAAAGTAGAACAGGAACAAAAGCACCATCTGGGGCATAATGCGGATGATCTCCAGATAGATACGCATGAGAGCTTTGACGAACGGATTTTTCAGAGTCATCACAGCTCCCAGAAGGATACCAAGGGGAAAGCTGACGGCAACAGAGATCAGACTGATTCTAAGAGCTACCCAGAGACCCCCAAGAATTCGTATCAAATTTCTCCCTCTAAATAGAACTTCAATCCCCAAATCCGGCATAGCGCATCCTCCTCTCTATAAGATTTCCCAGAAGAGAGACGGGCAAAAGGATGAGAAGATAAAAGACGACCAGCAAGAACAGGCTTTCCGTCGTCTTGTAATAGAGCCCGATCAAGTCCTTTGCCGTGAACATAAGATCCATCAGACTGATTGCGCTGAATACACTCGTCTCTTTCAAAAGAAAAATGATGTTCGCTATAAAAGCAGGAATACTGACAGAAACCGCCTGCGGAAGAATCACATAGCGCATTGCCTCAAAACGGGTCATCCCCAGGCTTAGCGCGCTCTCTGTCTGCACAGGGTCAATACTTTCCAGACCACTCCGAAAGGATTCCGACATATAGCTTCCACCCAAAAAAGCAATCCCCACTATCCCGCATATCTCGACATTCGTCGGCACGCCGATTTTCGGAAGCCCGTAATAGAGGAAAAAAAGCTGCACTAAAAGCGGCGTGTTACGGCTTAGCTCAATATAGATGATCGCTATTTCTTTCAGAACAGGTATTTTTAAGTGACGTATGACGGCACAGGTCAGTCCCACAAGAATTGCCAGAACGATACCTGCTGTTCCGATCTTGACGGTGAGATGCGCCGCATTGCCGAAAACTGGCAGATATCTGTAGATAAAATCCCAGTCCACAAGCCTACCTCCTTGCTGTTTATAAGTTACCTTACTTCATGGAATTACTCCCTTCTTCATCATATGCTGCAATTTTTTAGAGGAAACTTGCACGTCATAAAATTTCCTCCTGTGCGGTTGAAAATGTGATTTACGGCAACGTGCCGCACAATATGCGGTTGAATTTTTGAGGCAATTCAATAATATCGCATTAATTTTAATACATTTTTGGTTTTATACACGTTCTGTGCCACTATAATAAAGTAAGAATACCTGATGCAAGGTAACTACACCAAGAGAAAGAGAGGAAAATACTATGGAGGGATTTAAAGATTCCAGTGAAGGAAATGTAACGATTGAGATGAACGATCACTCATCCAATATGGAAGGTAAGAGAATTTTCCGCTTTTTCACGGCCTTTTCCAAATACAACGCCAAACACAAAGCAAAAAAGAGTTAGCAGCCGCATAATCATGGAAATCATTGGCGGTGTGTTGCTGCTAGTGTAGTATTTTCAACAACACGTGTCTCAAAAAGTGAATATGACATTCTCGAAAAGAAATTAGAGAATACCAAATCACAATTAGAGACTGCTACCCGAGATTTAAGCGTAACTACAGAAAGTCTAGAATCTACTACAGAACAGCTGGATGCGCTTACACAGGAGTATGCCGGCTATGAACCATGTAAAAAGTGTTACTGATCGTGTCAATATGTCAATAATCTATTTTGATGCTTCAAATGCCAGGTATCCTGCTCTCACAGGGCACGCCCACCTGGCATTTGCCGCATCCATAACGTATTTTCCCACTTGGCCCGTTCGTCCCTTTACTTCCACTTACATATGCTTCGCAGGCAACCTGGTCTTTTCCGTTTATCACGCCTTTTTTCGTATCGATCGCATGCGCGGGGCAGTTCTTTTCACACTTCCCACACATAATACAATATTCAAAAGGGGAGCTGTATTTCCGCTCTGTAGCGGGAAGAACGGCGGAGGTTATGACGCTCCCGAATCGTCCCGCCATCCCTTTCTCAGTAATCAGTCCTTTGGAAAGACTGAACGTCCCCAGTCCGCATATATGGGCGGTGTGACGTTCCGACCAATTGGACGCGTAGGGCGCGATCATATGGAAACGCTGATCCGCCGCAGGATAGACAGCCTGAAAACCTTCCTCTTCCAGTATACCGCATATGTATCTGCCGAATTGATTCAACATCTCCTGCCCCTCGATCCTCGCATGGAGCCATTCGTCGGACGCCCTCCTTTCCTGCCCTCTGTTAGAGTTTCTGACTCTTTCTGTAAAAGGCAGGAAAAATGATACCACACTTTTCGCCTCTTTCAGCCAATCCGTCGGGAGAAATACATCCGGTCCCACGATCCCCGAGGTCTTAAGCTCCCTGAACATCGGGTCGTCCGCAGAGGCGGCGCCGAACAGAGGGACGTCATAAATCCGCATACCCACAAGATCCTCCCTGGCGGCCTCCTCCTTTGAGATATAATTTCCCGGACATTCTTCCAAAAATGCAGACGCCCTTTCTACCAATTTGTTATAATCCATATCCATTTTCTCCTTTCCCGATACCGTCTTCCCTCGAAACGGCGCTATTTTGTTTTCTTCTTCCGATATATTTTTCTGCAGATACCGAATGCCAGAAACAAGTCGAATAAGATGAGAAACCACCCCAGGAAGGCATTCTTTTTCATGATCTCAAGGGCCACAAAGAACAACAGCGCGACCACCCCGCCGGTCACGGCCCCGAATAGGAGTCCTCCCATGATGCGCGCCGCCGCAGGCGTTTTCTCACTTGCCGAAAGTTCAAAACTCCCCTCAAATATGAGTTCAAAAAGTATTTCAAAAACAAGCTCTAAAATATCCATTACCGGCCTTTTCATCCATCCTTTCCTTCGTTCCCCAAGCAGGTTCTCCAAGTATCTTCATTATACCGGAATTTCTGCGTGTTGACTATTGTTTTTAAATGCTTTATACTCAAAAACATACTTATTCAGGAGGACATCATGAACCTGCTTACAGATGATATCAAAAAGATTTATTTTAAATATCTTACCACATCTTTCGGCAGCACTTTGATCTCCACGATTTATGGAATTGTGGATACCGCGCTCGTCGGTCAGTACCATGGTCCTGTGGGACCTGCCGCACTGGCTGTATTCGCGCCTTTCTGGAATATCCTCTACAGTTTCGGACTTCTTGCAGGAATCGGAGGTTCTGTTCTTTTTAGCACTATAAGAGGCGAAGCGGACGGTACGGACGAGAAATCGGATCAATATTTTTCAGCCGCGGTGATATTGGGCTGTATTTTAACCGCTGCCGCGTGGGCTGCTATATTATTTTTCCATGAACCTCTCTTACTTTTCTTCGGCGCGGACGAAACCCTCCTGGACCTTGCCAAAACCTATCTTATGCCGGTCAAATTCACGGTACCGTTTTTTGTATTCGGACAGCTTTTTTCCGCCTTTTTGAGAAACGATAACCGTCCGGGACTTGCCACGGTTTCCGTCCTGGCGGGCGGCGTATTCAACATATTTGGAGACTGGTTTTTCATATTTGCCTTAGACATGGGCATCTTTGGGGCAGGTCTTGCGACCGGGATCGGGGCCATCCTCTCCTTCCTGCTGATGCTCACTCATTTTTTCAGTAAGAAGAATACGCTCCGGTTCGTAAAGCCGGATTTCCTTTTCCAGAAGATCAAACAAATCTTTGTGACCGGATTTTCAACCTGTATCGTTGATCTTGCGATGGGGGTCCTGACGATTCTACTCAACCGGCAGATCATGAGATATCTCGGCTCAGATGCTTTAGCCGTTTATGGAATCATCGTGAATATCGGCACATTCGTACAATGCTGTGCTTACAGCATCGGCCAAGCCGCACAGCCGATTTTCTCCGTTAACTTCGGAGCAGGTAAGGGTGTGCGCATCCGCGCATGCCTGAAATACGCCCTCTATACCACCGCAGTTTTCGGCCTGGCATGGGCCGGAGTAAGCCTGGCAGCTCCAAATATGTATGTATATATCTTCATGTCCCCAACTCAGGCTGTCCTTAACATCGCGCCGACGATCATCCGGACCTACAGCCTTTCCTTTTTACTACTACCCTTCAATGTATTTTCCACCTATTATTTTCAGGCTCTCCTAAAGCCCAGGCTCTCCTTTTTCATATCCATTGCCCGCGGCTTTCTGATCAGCGGTATTTTGATCTTCCTGCTTCCGCGTACAGCCGGAGCAATGTCTATCTGGTTTTCCATGCCGATCACGGAGCTCCTTGTCGCATGTTTTGCTGTTTCGGGCATCGTAAAATGTACAAAAACCCTAAGCGACAAGTAGACGTGCGCCAAGGGCAAGATTTACTTTTTGCTGTGCAGCATGGTATAGAAAGCATCCGCCGCCTTGTTTCTTGCCCGCCTCTTATCGGAAATAAGTTTGATTGCCCGCCTAGGCGCTTCGCAGTTCAGCGGTATCTGCACGAGCTTTTTTTCATCAAGAAGAGGAATCGCCAGTTTCTCGGGTATGAATCCAATTCCAAGATTACTTTGAATCAGAGGAATTAATATATCTGACGTCGCCACTTCCATATCAAGCTCCAGATCTGCACGATGCCTGATAAAAAAATCCCTGTAAAAATCATAAGTAACTGTTCCCCTCTCCAGTCCAATCCAGGGATATTCAGAAAGCTCGTTTAAACACAGCTTCTCTTTCCCCAGATGTTCATACCGCATCCCGCCCACCAGTATCTCATCAAAATCATACACGGTTTCACATTGGACGTTTTCCGGCTCTTTGAAAGGAGAGGTTACCACAGCAAAATCCAGCCTGCCCGAGATAAAATATTTGATGATCTCCGACGTATTTTGGTTATGCACTTTTATCCGTATCTTGGGATATTTCACTTTGAAATCGTGCAAAAGTTCAAGCAAATATAGGTGCAGAGCTGATTCCGTGGCCCCGATCTCGACCGTTCCTCTGTCCTCCAAATCTTCTCCGCTTATTTCTTCCTGTGCATTGAACAAATGCCTGCACGCCGCTTCTACGTGGTAATATAATTTTTCTCCTTCTTCTGTAAGACGGATTCCCCGAGGTTCACGGATAAAAAGCCTGCACTTAAGCTGTGCTTCCAGCAGCTTCATGATTCGCGTCACATTGGGCTGATTGCTCCCCAACGCGGCGGCGGCTTTTGTTATATTTCTGTATTTTGCTGCATAGTAAAAGATCTTGTAGTACTCAAAATTGATATCCATATAATTTTTATATATCTCCCATATTATCTATGTATTTTAAATATCGTTCTTCTGAGACTATAATATATTTCTGATAAAAAGTAAATGAAAGGATGATTGATTCATGAATAAAGATCTGACACTTGGAAATCCTCAAAAAGTTTTATGGACATTCTGCCTTCCCATGTTTGGGAGCATCGTATTTCAGCAGCTCTATAATATTGCAGATTCACTTGTGGCGGGTAAATTTATCGGAGAGACGGCGCTCGCCGCAGTGGGTAACAGCTACAATATCACGCTGATCTTCATCGCTTTTGCGTTTGGATGTAATATGGGCTGCTCGATCATTGTATCGCAGCTCTTCGGTGCAAAAGACTATAAGACCTTAAAAACCGCTGTTTATACCTCGCTGATTGCAAGCGGCGCCCTATGTTTCATTCTGATGCTATCAGGACTATTGTCTTGTAACCTCTTGCTCCGTCTGATGAAAACACAAGCAGAAATCATGGCAGACTCCTTGCTTTACCTGCGAATCTACATCTGGGGACTCCCCTTTCTTTTCTTCTACAATATTGCGACGGGGATTTTCTCGGCCTTAGGAGATTCCAGAACGCCGTTTCTATTTCTGGCCGCATCTTCGAGTGCAAATATTTTTGTCGACGTCCTGTTTGTACAATCATTTGATATGGGCATTGCAGGCGTCGCCTGGGCAACCTTTCTCTGCCAGGGAATCAGCTGCCTTCTTTCCCTTATATTGGTATTGAAACGCCTGTCAAACATCAAGACCGACGGCCATATTCCTGTTTTCTCCTGGCGCCTTTTCAGGAAAATAGCCGTTATTGCCGTACCGAGCATTTTACAGCAGTCCTTTATCTCTGTCGGAAATATGATGATTCAAAGCCGTATTAATCATTTTGGGGTCAGCGTCGCAGCGGGATATTCGGCGGCCGTGAAGCTAAACAACCTAGTGATCACCTCATTTACCACCATCGGAAATGGGCTTTCCAATTTCACCGCGCAAAACCTGGGCGCCTCTAAATACGAACGGATACGGGATGGAGTCCGCGCCGGGTTGAAACTGGTCTGGCTCCTATGTATTCCCTTCTGTCTCATTTACATCGGAGCCGGTAAATATATGTTACTTTTATTTATGGACCATTCCTCGGTCAAAGCGCTTGCAACAGGGCAGCAGTTCCTATGGATACTTTCCCCCTTTTACTTTGTCGTATCAGCCAAACTTGTAGTCGACGGGGTTCTGAGGGGTATAAGCGCAATGTATCAGTTCATGGCCGCTACTTTTACAGATCTTATCCTGCGCGTGATCCTCGCCTTTTTCTTATCTGATCTAACCTCCTCCGCTTTCGGTATTTGGGCCGCCTGGCCTGTGGGCTGGACCATCGCCGCATGTCTCTCCGTATTTTTCTACCAAAAACGACTCGATCTGCAGCATTAACTACCGATGGGATAGAATGAAGTTTCCTATATGATAAAACATAGGGCGCTTCCATAAGGAAACGCCCTGTGTATTTTATTACTCTATCTTTTATTCCTCTCCACCGTAAAGTGTGATGAGTTTCTTCAGATATTCGTAACGCTCTTTTGCTTCCGCCTCGTTCTGAGCGAACATTACTTCTGCCTTCTCCGGATTGAACCTTGCCAGGGCATTGTAACGAACTTCGCCGTTCAGGAACTCTTTGTAGCTTTCCAGCTTCGGCTCTTTGCTGTCAAGGGTGAACTTCGCGCCCTCTGCAGCCGGGTTGTAACGGAAGTTGTTCCAGTATCCACACTCTACAGCCAATGCTTCCTCTGTCTGGGCCTTACTCATACCTTTCTTGATACCATGGTTGATACATGGAGCGTAAGCGATGATGAGTGACGGTCCCGGATAAGCCTCTGCCTCTGCGATTGCCTTCACTGTCTGGTTGAAGTCAGCGCCCATCGCGATCTGAGCCACATATACATAGCCGTAGCTCATTGCAATGCTTGCGAGGTCTTTCTTCTTCGTCTCTTTTCCGCCTGCCGCGAACTGTGCGATCGCGCCTGTCTTGGTAGCCTTAGAAGACTGTCCGCCTGTGTTGGAGTATACTTCTGTATCGAATACCATGACATTGATATCTCTTCCGCTTGCAAGCACATGGTCAACGCCGCCGAATCCGATGTCATAAGCCCATCCGTCTCCGCCGAATACCCACTGTGACTTCTTGCCAAGGAAATCCTTATTGCTTACGATATCCTTGCATACCGGACAATCGCAGCCATCCAGGGCAACAACCAGCTTATCGGTAGCTGTTCCGTTCGTTGCTCCGCAGTTAAACGTATCCAGCCATTCCTGGCACGCTGCTTTCACTTCCGCAGACGCTTCTTCTGAAGCTGCTACAGACTCTACCTTTGCTTTCAGGCCGTCTCTCAGCGCTCTCTGCGCAAGGAGCATACCATAACCAAACTCTGCCGCATCCTCAAAGAGTGAGTTAGACCATGCAGGTCCTTGTCCCTTCTCGTTCACAGTGTACGGTGTGGACGGTGAAGAGTTACCCCAGATTGAAGAACATCCGGTTGCATTTGCAATATACATTCTATCGCCAAAAAGCTGGGTAATCAGTTTCGCGTACGGCGTCTCGCCGCAGCCTGCGCAAGCTCCTGAGAACTCAAGGAGCGGCTGTTTGAACTGGCTTCCCTTTACTGTATTCTCTTTAAACTTCGCGACCACTTCCGGCTTTACAGGAATCTCCGTGCCGAAATCAAAGTAGGCCTGTGATCCTGCGTTCGCTTCCATGTTGCCCATAACGAGAGCCTTCTCGCCCTTCTTGCCCGGGCAGACGTTCGCACAAGAGCCACAGCCTGTACAATCGTATGCGGAAACCGTCATGGTGAACTTCATTCCCGGCATTCCGATCATGTCGATTGTCTGGATTCCTTCCGGAGCCTTAGCCGCTTCCTCTTCTGTAAGAGCAACCGGACGGATCACAGCGTGCGGACATACATACGCGCAGCGGTTACACTGGATACAGTTCTCCGATTTCCATACCGGGATATCTACCGCAATACCACGCTTCTCATATGCAGCCGTGCCGGACGGTGTAGAGCCGTCTGCGTAATCTGTAAACGCGGATACCGGCAGGGAATATCCTTCCTGTGCGTTAACCTTGGACTGAATATTCTTAACAAACGCGACTGCGTCTTCTCTTCCACCCTTCACTTCCGGTGTAAATAACCCTTCGTCCGCGCATCCCTTCCAGCTCTCAGGAACCGTCACTTCAACAACCTGTTTCGCGCCTGCGTCGATCGCATCGTAGTTCATCTGTACGATCTTGTCGCCCTTCTTGCCGTAGGTTGCCTTTGCAGCCTTCTTCATAAGATCGATCGCTTCTTCTTCAGGAATGATATTCGCCAGCTTGAAGAATGCAGACTGAAGGACTGTGTTGATACGTCCGCCAAGTCCGATCTCTTTACCGATCTTGATACCGTCGATCGTGTAGAACTTAATGTTATGATTTGCGATAAACGCTTTTACTTGTCCTGGCAGATGCTTCTCCAGCCCTTCCATATCCCATGGACAGTTCAGAAGGAATGTTCCGCCGTCGACAAGTTCCTGTACCATATTGTATTTATTCACATAAGATGGATTGTGGCATGCCACAAAGTTCGCCGTCTTAATCAAGTACGTAGACTTAATCGGTTTCTTTCCAAAACGCAGGTGGGACATCGTCACACCGCCGGACTTCTTGGAATCATAGTCAAAATATGCCTGAGCATACATATCTGTATTGTCACCAATGATCTTGATGGAGTTCTTGTTCGCTCCAACCGTTCCGTCCGCGCCAAGTCCCCAGAACTTACAGTTGATCGTTCCTTCCGGCGTTGTCACCAGAGGAGCGCCTACTTCAAGGGACAGCCCTGTCACATCGTCAACGATACCGATCGTAAATTCTGCTTTTTCTGTGTTCTCAAACACAGCGACGATCTGTGCCGGCGTCGTATCCTTAGAGCCAAGTCCATAGCGTCCTGAAAGAATCTTAACGCCGTCAAACTTGCTTCCCTTAAGCGCCGCTACAACGTCAAGGTAAAGAGGTTCTCCGAGAGCTCCCGGCTCTTTTGTTCTGTCTAATACGTTGATGCATTTTACTGTATCCGGGATTGCGTCAATCAATGCCTGCGCGCAGAACGGTCTGTAAAGGCGTACTTTCACAACGCCGACTTTCTTGCCCGCAGCCATCAGGTAGTCGATCGTCTCGTCAATCGTATCGCATACGGAACCCATCGCAACGATCACGTTCTCTGCGTCCGGTGCACCATAATAGTTGAACAGCTTATAATCTGTGCCGATCTTAGCGTTTACCTTGTCCATGTATTCCTGTACGATCGCCGGCATAGCGTCGTAGTAAGAGTTACATGCCTCGCGCGCCTGGAAGAAAATATCCGGGTTCTGAGCAGAACCTCTCTGGCATGGATGGTTCGGATTCAATGCATTCTTACGGAACGCAGCGATCGCATCCTTATCCACCAGTTCCTCCAGATCTTCATAATCCCATGTCTCGATCTTCTGGATCTCATGGGAAGTACGGAATCCGTCGAAGAAATTAATAAACGGTATTCTGCCTTTGATTGCAGCACAATGCGCTACTGGAGTTAAGTCCATAACTTCCTGTACGCTGGACTCGCAAAGCATCGCGCATCCTGTCTGACGGCATGCATAAACATCGGAATGATCGCCGAAAATCGATAAGGCATGGCTTGCGATCGCACGTGCTGATACATTAAATACGCCCGGAAGCTGCTCGCCGGCAATTTTATATAAGTTAGGAATCATAAGAAGTAAGCCTTGAGAAGCTGTGTAGGTCGTTGTCAGCGCGCCTGCAGACAGGGAACCGTGTACCGTACCTGCCGCACCCGCTTCAGACTGCATCTCTGTCACCTGAACAGTCTGTCCAAAAATATTCTTTCTTCCTTGCGTTGCCCACTCATCTGTAGCTTCCGCCATGACAGATGACGGCGTGATTGGGTAAATAGCCGCCACATCCGTATATGCGTAGGATGCATGTGCGGCTGCATGATTACCATCCATGGTCTTCATTGCTCTTGCCATTTCTTGTTTTCCTCCTTATTATGTCAATGTTTTCACATGTTTTTATTATAGTCCGTCCATTTTAAAAAGTCCAGCAATTCTTATTGTTTTGATTGTTCCTTTTCGGGTACACATTGCTTATTTCAGCCGCAAGTCCCTGGGCGCTTTCTTTTTTCCCTGTCTGAGGGTATTCCTATTTCTTCCCCGGCGGAATTTTGCCCTCTCTTCCCGTATACGTCCACGTATGATGAGGATTGGGCAGACGATCACCAAAATACCGGAAATCGCTTGCGAAACCGGGATAGAAAAGAACGGTAAAAGAAGGCTGTCTGTCCTAAGTCCCTCAATCCATACTCTGCCCAGCCCATATCCGAAGAGATAGAACAGAAATAGTTCTCCTTGGAATCTTTTGTGACGCCGGTAGAAAAACAGGACAGCAACCAACAAGAGGCACCATGCCGACTCATATAAAAACGTCGGATGCGCCTGGATGAACCTTACGCGTTCTACTGTTTCAATATGGTTCCTCATCCGGTCCGTAATGTCCGTAATCCGTACCGCGTCTACCGGAAGACGCATGGCAAACAGACCGTCCGTGTATTCCCCGAACGCTTCCCGGTTAAAGAAATTCCCCCATTTTCCGATCGCCTGTCCTACGGCAAGCCCTATACAGGCGGTATCCAGCATCTCGGCCGCTGAAAGCTGACGGAATAGCGCGAATAAAAACACTGCTGGAATCGCCCCAAAAACTGCTCCGTAGACTGCCATTCCTCCCTGCCTGATATTCAGAATGCTGAGCGGATTTTCCTTATACATATCCCAAGAAAATATTACGTAAAAAAGACGCGCTCCTATGATTGAAACAATTACCACAATAATCGCCAGATCCATATAGTCTCCAGGGTTCTGACGGCTGCGCTTTGCTTCCAGGATCGTAATCAGAATCCCGATCAGGATTCCCATCCCTATTATAATGCCATAATATGCGATATCGTTTCCAAAAAGAGAAAACGATCTTCCTACGTGTTCCAGTTCGATTCCCAGATTCGGGAAACTGATCGATTCTGCCATTTTCCTCCTACCTTCTTCTACTGTATCAAGGCTTTTCCTTACATCTGCTATACGTTGAACCGGAACAAAATGATGTCTCCGTCCTGTACGACGTATTCTTTCCCTTCCAGCCTGACAAGTCCTTTTTCTTTCGCCGCAATATAGGAGCCGCAGTCCATCAGGTCACTGTAAGATACAATCTCGGCCCGGATAAATCCCCTCTCAAAATCAGAGTGAATCTTGCCGGCCGCCTGAGGCGCTTTGGCGCCTTTTTTGATCGTCCACGCACGTACCTCCGGTTCACCTGCCGTCAAGAAACTAATCAGCCCCAGCAGGCTATAACTTGCCTTAATCAACTTTTCAAGCCCGGACTCTGAAAGCCCCAGCTCCTCGAGGAACATCTTTTTCTCGTCTTCTTCCAGCTCGGTGATCTCCTGCTCAATCTGGGCGCACACCACAAAGACCTCGCAGTCTTCTTTCTCTGCATATTCCCTGACAGCCTGCACACCTGTATTTTCCAAGCCATCGTCGGAAAGGTCGTCCTCCTTGACGTTAGCGGCAAAAATGACTGGTTTATACGTTAAAAGCTGGTAGCTGTCAAGCCAGAGCTGTTCCTCCTCGTCGTTTATGTCAGAAAAGCTCTTCGCCATCTTTCCCTCTTCCAGATGCGCCTTTACCCGTTCCATCAACTCGACTTCTTTGGCGATCGCCTTATCGTTTCTTGCAGCTCTCGCCGCTTTCGCGATTCTTCTTTCCAGTATCTCCAAATCTGAGAAGATCAATTCCAGATTAATGGTCTCAATATCCCGAAGGGGGTTGATACTTCCGTCCACATGGATCACATTACTGTCCTCAAAACACCGCACTACATGAATGATGGCGTCCACTTCCCTGATATTTGCAAGGAACTGGTTTCCCAGCCCCTCCCCTTTGGAAGCCCCTTTCACCAATCCGGCAATATCGACAAACTCAATCGCTGCCGGAATGATTTTTCTGGTATGGTACATTTCTCCCAGGACATCAAGCCTCTCATCCGGTACTGTTACTACGCCTATGTTGGGGTCGATTGTGCAGAACGGATAGTTCGCGGATTCTGCTCCCGCCTTTGTCAGTGAATTAAAAAGTGTACTTTTTCCTACATTCGGAAGACCGACGATGCCTAGTTTCATTTTATCTTAATCTCCTTTGGTTTTTCTTATATCCCAGCGTCTTTAATCCTTCGTCTCCATCACCACCAGCATACCGGCGGGAAATGCGATCTCTACCGTATCCGCGTCGAACTGGTTGCTGACCGTCAGACTGTCGCAAGGCTTTAGAGTATGATAGGTCAGAGGCCATTTCGTCCCTTTCAGATTAAAGTCGAACACTTCTCCTTGTAAAGTGAATACGGAAAGATACGGTCCGTATGCCTCCTCACGCCGCAGGCTGCAGGACTTATTAATCACCCATATTTTATTCCTTTCATCCAGGATGTAAGCGTACACGCCTGCCTCGCACGCCACGGTAAGCGTCTGAATATTTGCCCAGAGATGATCGATTCTTCCCCCGGTTGCCCCGAGGATGATAATCTCCTTACTTCCAAGCGTGATTCCCAGCCGAAGCGCAATCTCTGTGTCGGTCGCGTCTTTGCGTGGGTTGTATTCGCGTATTGTCACATGGGTTTCGTTCCGGTAATATGAGATCACCTCCGGATCGATACTGTCAAAGTCTCCCACAATATACTGCGGCGTCACCTGAAGAGCATACAAATATTCCACACCCTTATCCACGCCAATGATACAGGCATCCTCGTTTTCACCAATCACTTTTTTCGCAAATTCTATATCCAGCGTTCCTCCGCTGACGATCAACGTTTTATTCATAGCTCTTTAATATCTCCATAAATTGTCTTGTATTCTCTCCTGCATCCCCTCTAAATACAGCGGAACCCGCCACGATCACATTCGCTCCGGCGTCCAGCGCTTCCCTGACATTCGTCACATACACGCCGCCGTCCACCTGGATATCCACAGCTAATCCTTTTTCATCGAGCAGCTTCCGAACTTCCCGCACCTTATCCAACGTTTCCGGTATTAGCTTCTGCCCGCCGAATCCCGGATGGACCGTCATTACCAGGATCATGTCCACTTCGTCCAGGAAGTCATAAAGCACGCTGACCGGCGTCTCCGGACAGATGGAAAGCCCTGTCCTTACCCCGCGCTTTTTGATCGCATCAAGCGACGCCCTCACATCCTCGCACGCCTCATAATGGATGGTGATGATGTCCGCTCCCGCGTCTGCAAACGCGTCAATATAGCGGATCGGCTCCGTTATCATCAGATGGGCGTCCATCACCTGCCCCGTTCCCTTGCGGATCGACGCAAGCACCGGCATTCCAAATGAAATGCTGGGAACAAAAATGCCATCCATAACGTCGAAATGCAGATACTTTGCCCCCGCCTCCTCCGTCTCATGGATCTGGCTTCCAAGGCACGTGAAATCCGCCGCCAGTATGGACGGTGATAAAATATACTTTAACCTCTTCGCATCCGCCATCGCTTAATACCTCCTTTTCTCTTGTTGTTCTAGTTCCCGGTATATCCCGGCATAATCCTCGTAGCGGATCGGATGGATCTCCCCCGCCGCAAGAGCCTCTTTTACCGCGCAGTCCGGCTCGCTGACATGGCTACATCCAAGGAAACGGCATCTTCCCTCATAGTGTCTGAATTCTGGGAAATACTGCCTTAATTCTTCTTTTTCAAGATCGCTGACATAAAGTGAAGAAAATCCAGGTGTGTCCATAATATAGGAATCCTTGTCAACACAGATCAGCTCCGCATGGCGCGTCGTGTGTTTCCCTCGTTCGATCTTCCGGCTGATACTTCCGGTTTCCATGCTCACCTGATCCTGCAGGCAATTGATAATGGAGGACTTTCCCACGCCCGACGGTCCTGCCACTGCCGTTATCTTCCCCCGCAGAGCCTCCCGGATCCCTTCTATATTCTCCTTCTCCTTCGCACTGACAAAAATCACCGGATAGCCTGACGCCCGATAGATTTCTCTTAGCTTTTCCAATTCGTCGGACTGTACAATATCCTTTTTGTTGAAACAAATGATTGCTGGTATCCCCTGACGCTCCATCATAACGAGGAATCGATTCAGAAGAGAAAAATGCGGACACGGCTTTGCCGCCGCAAATACGACCAACGCCTGGTCGACGTTCGCGGCCGCCGGGCGGATAAGTGCGCTCTTCCTCGGGAGAATCCCCGTAATATTTCCTGTCTTCTCCTCCCCGGAAATCACCTCATACTCCACCACATCGCCTACCAGCGGCTTTATCTTCTCCTTGCGGAAGATCCCCTTTGCCTTGCATTCATAAACGACGGATTCTACTACGTCGGCGACGTAGTAGAATCCCGCGATTCCCTTTATTATCCTTCCCTGCATAAACGCTTATTGTCCTTCGTCTTCACCACCGGTATTATCATCCCCGGTATCTCCGTTGTTTCCACTGTTGGCGCCGGATCCGTTGCTGACATACAGGGTGACTGTAGATCCAATCTCTACCGACGTACCTTCCGGTGGATTTGATTCTACCACAGTTCCCGATGGGGACGGACTGTCCGCCGCCACCTCCGTGTAATTCAGTCCACGGTTTGAGAGCGCGCTTATCGCCTGCTGGAGCGTCTTACCTTCTACTGACGGGACTTTCACCTTATCCGCCGGCTTCTTGCCTTTGCTTACCACATAGCTGACGCTGGTCCCTGCGGCCACCTTCTTATTCGCCTCAATAGACTGACGGATCACACTCCCGTCCGCCACGGTGTCACTGTATTCTTCCTTACTGATTCCGCCATCTGTAAGCCCGTTCTGGGCCAGCGCGTTCTTCGCGTCCGCCACAGAAAGACCCTCGATCTTCGGGACAACCTTCTTATCCGCTCCCTTGCTCACAATCAGCACAATCTCCGTATCGACCGTAACCGTCTCTCCCGCCGCCGGGGTAGTCCGAATCACATCTCCCTCCGGAACAGTATCATTGTACTCCGACGTCACATTGTGCTTGGTAAAGCCCTCCGCCTTCAGAGTCTTCCATGCAGAGTCTTCATCCTGCCCCGCCACATCAGGAACCACCTTCTCCTCCGCGCCGGAGCTAATCACGACTTCGATTACGGTTTTCTTCTTCACCTTTTCACCGGAAAGCGGTGTCTGCTCAATCACAATGCCTTCCTCGTATTTATCTGAATTTTTCTGGCTTACCACTTTCATGACGAGATTCTTCTTCTCGCACATATTCTGGGCGACCTTCTCTTCCTGCCCGATCAGGTTCGGCACGTCGATCTCCTTCGTCGATTCCACCTTTTCCGGCTCTTTGCCGCTGTCGAAATTGAAGACCCCCGCGGCCTTGCCGATGATAAAGATCAGGACAAAAACGATAATCACAGCCGCCGCGCCGGTAAGAATTTTCATCATCCGGTTCATGTCCGGATTCACATCATCCTTTCCGCCTTTCCTTCTGTCGCCGTACCTCTCCTCATCGTCTTCCTCATAATCACGGTCATACCTGCCGCCGCGCCTGCCTCTTCCGTATTCGTCGTCATGGCCATAGTCGTCGTCATCGACATAGCCGTCATCATAACCATCGTCCTGACCATATCCCATCTCATCCTGCGGGAGCAGGATCGTATCGCCGCGCCCGTAAAGAGAGCTTGTGTCGATAAATCCTCCGGCCGGGTCGACAAGCGCACGTTTCAAGTCCTGAATTAAAAGACCGATCTGCGGATATCTGCGGTCAGGATTCTTCTGTGTACACTTTAAGATGATCTTCTCCAATGCCGGAAAAATATCAGGCACATACTCGGAGGGAGGCGTAATCCTCTCCTTTAGATGCTTCATGGCGACTTCTACTGTGGACTCCCCGTCAAAAGGCACCCTTCCTGTCACCATCTCATACATCGTGATACCGACGGAATAAATATCGCTCTTCGCGTCGCAGAAACCGCCTTTCGCCTGTTCCGGTGAAACATAGTGCACGGACCCCATCGCGCTGGAACTGACCGTATGCGAAGTCGTCGCCCTGGCAATACCGAAATCGGTTACTTTTACCTTCCCTTCCTTGGAAATGATGATGTTCTGAGGCTTGATATCCCTGTGGATGATATGATTGTCATGGGCCGCCTCAATCCCTGTACACATCTGGATCGCGATACTGACTACTTCTTTTGCAGACAGCCGCTTCTTTTTCTGGATATATTCTTTCAAGGTGATCCCTTCTACCAGCTCCATCACCATATAGTAGAGTCCCCGATCTTCCCCAACATCATAAACATTCACAATATTCGGGTTCAAAAGACCTGCCGCAGCCTGTGCCTCAGAACGGAATTTCTTGACAAAATTCTCGTCTTCCCGATATTCTTTCTTCAGCACCTTGATCGCCACAAACCGGTTCAGCATGTTGTCTCTTCCTTTATAGACATCCGCCATTCCACCGGCGCCGATCTTACTGAGCACCTCATACCGCTCCCCTAAAACAATATCATCTTTTACCATATACTCACCTCATCTGAAAATGGCTGTGCCAACACGATCCCGATATTATCCTTCCCACCGTTCTCGTTGGCACGGTCGATCAAACTCTGTCCCGCCTCGACAATATCTCTTGCTCCCTTTACGACTGCAAAGATCTCCTCGTCTTCCACCATGTTGCAAAGCCCATCGGTGCACATCAGGATGGTGTCTCCCCTTCGCAGGCCGAATTCATAAAAATCAGCCTCCACATCCTCCTTGGCGCCGATCGCCCGGGTTATGATATTCTTGTCCGGATGATGCCTTGCCTCCTCTTCGTTGATTCCGCCAAGCCTTAGCATCTCCTCCACCAAGGAATGATCCTTTGAAAGCTGACGGATATTCTTGTTAATCAGGTACAGGCGGCTGTCACCGACATTAACGAAATAGAGCGTATGGTCGATCACCGTCGCTGCAACGAGCGTTGTCCCCATTCCCTCCAGCTTGATATCCTTCCCCGCCGCCTCGATCAGCTTGTGGTTCGCCGTCCGGACTGCGTCCCGGAGTATCTCCTCCGGTCCTTCTTTCAATGTATGCCGCAGTTCCTCAGTCAGAACCTCCACCGTATATTTTGAAGCGAAATCTCCCGCCTTGTGTCCGCCCATTCCGTCCGCCACGACCAGAAAATTCGGCAAGGTTCCCAGCGGTTCGTCGGTAGCAAACACGTAGTCCTGATTGATCTCTCTCTTTCTTCCCACGTCGGTCATGGAAAATGTCTTCATAGTTATACTCCTTGCAGTTGACGTCACCTGGCCTCAGAAATCATCGTCCTGCGCCGCAGCTGACCGCACGCGCCGTCGATATCTGAACCCAGTTCTCTTCTTATAGTAACATTAATCCCATGTTTTTCAAGGTTATTTTTGAAATTATTGGCACTTTTTTTGTCTGGTCTGCGATACTTCCTCTCCCGGACCGGGTTTACCGGAATCAGATTAAGGTGGCAGTTCCGCCCATTTAAAAGCGATATCAGCGCGTCTTCGTCTTCCTTTGTGTCATTGACTCCTTGCACCAGACTATACTCGAATGTGATTCTACGGCCCGTAGCGGCAAAATAATCGTCACAGGCATGAAGCACTTCATCCAGATGATATTGATTCGCGATTGGCATCAACTCCTTGCGTTTTTCCTGGCTCGCACCGTGCAGGGAAAGCGCCAGCGTGATCTGGAAATTTTCTTTTGCCAGACGGTAAATGCCCGGCACGATGCCGCATGTGGACGCCGTAATGTTCCTCTGACTTACATTCAGCCCATTCCTGTCGCTGAGCATCCGAAGGAATCGGACAAAATTGTCATAATTATCCAGTGGCTCCCCGCTTCCCATGACAACTACGTTCGACACCCTCTCCTGGCTCAGCTTCTGAATCCGATAGATCTGACGCAGCATTTCCGATGCTGTAAGGTTTCTTGCAAGCCCGTCCAGAGTGGACGCGCAAAAACGGCAGCCCATCCGGCAGCCTGCCTGTGAGGAGATACAGACGGAATTGCCGTGCTTGTATTTCATCAATACGCTTTCGATCATATTGCCGTCCGTAAGAGAAAATAAAAATTTATTTGTACCGTCGATCCGGGATACCTGCCTTCTAAGCAGCTCCATCTTTCTGATCTCGTACCCGGCGTCCAGTTTTTCCCTAAGCGCTACGGGCAGATTCGTCATCTCAGAAAAATCATCCGCCAACTTCTGGTGGATCCATTGGTAAATCTGACCTGCACGAAAACTTTTCTCCCCCATGCTCTCCATTTCTTCCTTTAACTCTTCCAGGTAGAAGGAGGCGATATCCTTTTTCTCCTGTCCCTGCATTATCACTCTTCTCCCATCCGCTTAAAAACAGCAATATAAAATCCGTCCGTCGTCTCGGACGGAACGATCTGTTCTTCGTATTTCATCGCATATTCCGGAAACTTCTGTGTGAACCAGCGGGCATTCTCCTCATTCTCTGCGCGGCAGACCGTACATGTACTGTATACTAATGTTCCACCCGGTCTTACATACGAATGCACTGTTTCCAATATCCTTCTCTGAAGGGCGACAAGTTCCTTGATCTGTTCGTTTGTCACCCGGTACTTGATATCCGTCTTTTTCGACATCACGCCAAGCCCCGAGCAGGGCAGATCCGCCAGAAGTACGTCCGCCTTTCCCTCCGAATCCACGTCATAGACAAGAGCGTCCCATCTCTTTGCCCGGATATTGGAACATCCCATACGTCGAATATTTTCCCATATCAGATTGACTTTCTCTTCTGTCAAATCCCTCGCTTCCACATATCCGCTCCCCTTCAAAAGCTGAGCTGCGTGAAGCGCCTTTCCCCCGGGGGCCGCGCATACGTCGATCACATGATCCCCTTCCCGGATCCCGGCACGTTCCGCTGCCTGAATCGACGATACGTCTTGCACCTGAAAATATCCCTCCCGGAAACCAGGAAGAATCCCCAGATAATCATAATCGGAAATCAGAAGCGCCGCGCTGTGGAGCGGATGTTCTTTTACCGTCGCACCCTCCTGGCGCAGTTTTTCCTTTAACGCCTCTCTGGAAATCCGCTCTTCATTCACCCGTATCGTGGTTGCTTTTTCTATATAAAGGCTCGCAAGCAGCTCCTTTGTCCGCTCCTTCCCATAATCCATAAGCCACATGGAAATGATCCATTCCGGAACCGACCACCTGACGGATAGATACTCTGCAAAGTTTTCATTTCCGGGATAGCGTATATCTGGGTTCCGGGCAATACTGCGCAGAACCCCGTTCACAAATCCCCGCAAGTTTCCGAACCCTTTTTTTACCGCCAATTTCACCGCCTCGTTGCAGGCGGCCGAATCCGGCACACTCTCCATATATTTCATCTGGTAGACGGCGCAACGCAGAATACAACGGATAACGGGCTTCATTTTTCTGATCTTCACTTTGGAAAACTGATCGATGACGTAGTCCAGTTCAATCCTACGCTCGGTCGTGCCCTCCGCCAGCCTTGTTGCGAACGCACGCTCTCTTTTATCCAAATATTGATACTTTTCCAGAACCCGCCGAAGGGCAATATGGCTCTTTTCCCCCTGTTCCATCTCCAAAAGGACGGCAAGCGCCAACTCCCGTCCGCTGATCTCCTTAATCATCGTTCCTTCGCCCCTGTGTCAGAATCAAGATCCGAAGAAGCTGAAGGACAGCCGATGCCGCGCCGGCCACGTAGGTCAACGCCGCCGCAGAAAGCACCTTCCTTGCCTGGTCCGCTTCCTGCGGGTATAACAGGCCTGATTCCCGCAGAATACGCATTGCCCGCGAGGAGGCGTTGATCTCCACCGGAAGCGTCACAATTTGAAAAAGCACAGCCGCCGAAAATAGTAAGATACCGATCTGTATAAAAATTGCCGCCATTTCTCCCCGAATCACAAATCCGATCAAGATCAGCGGCCAGGAAATACCAGAACCGAAATTCGCCACAGGTACCAGCGCCCCCCTGATTGAAAGCGGCGCATAGTGGACCGCGTGCTGAATCGCATGCCCGCATTCATGGGCCGCTACCCCGAGCGCCGCCACGGACGTGGAGCCGTAGGTGGAATCCGACAGCCGCAGCACCTTGTTCGACGGATCGTAATGATCCGTCAGCTTTCCCGATACTCTCTGTACCTGGACGTCGTAAATCCCCGCCCTCCTTAAGATCTGTTCCGCTGCCATCGCCCCGGTAATTCCGGCATGGTTCCTCACCCGGTCATACTTCGCATACGTAGAATTTACCTTTGCCGAAGCAAGCATACAAAGCACGACCCCGATGATAATCAAAAAATATGTCCTGTCAAAATACATTGGATAATACATACTGCCTCCTTATGATTGTTTCCTCATCGTCCTGCCCAGGCATTCGCCTGTTCTCACCAGATAGCCCCGCAGGAACGCTCCCGCGTCCATCCGTTTCTTCCCCGGGATCTGCAAGGCCGTGACTGCAAGAAGCCCGCTCCCGGTCTGTATTTTAAAAGATTCTTTGGTAACTTCCACCACGGTTCCCGGCTCCGCCTCTTTGACCGTTCCCTGCGGATGGCAGTCAGCCTCCCAGATCTTCATCATTTTCTCATTCCACACCGTGTAAGCGCTGGGCCATGGACTGAGTCCCCGCACCAGCCGTTCGATCTCGCCGGCAGAACGCGTCCAGTCGATCTCACCCATCTCTTTTTTTAGCATTTTCGCATACTCTGTAGGGCTTTCTCCTTGCTTTTTGGGAACAATTCTCCCTGCCTCGAGTTCGGCAAGCGTATGGACGCAAAGCTTTGCCCCCGCCTGAGACAGCTTATCATGAAGGCTTCCACCCGTCTCTTTTTGATCCAGACGGATTTCTTCCATTTCCAGTATATCTCCTGTATCGATTCCCTCATCCATCTGCATGGTGGTGACGCCCGACACTTCCTCCCCGTCGATCACCGCCCACTGGATTGGAGCGGCTCCGCGGTATTTCGGCAAAAGGGACGCATGGACGTTGACACAGCCGTAAGGCGTCATTTCCAGGATTTCTTTGGGCAGTATCTGCCCGAATGCGACTACCACGCACACATCCGCATTATAAGAACGCAATTCTTCCACGCACGCAGCCTCACGCACCCTTCTTGGCTGGAATACCGGAATATGATGCCGCAGGGCACACTCTTTTACCGGCGTCATCTGCATATCTTTTCCTCTGCCTTTCGGTTTATCCGGCTGAGTAACAGCAAGCACCACCTCGTGGCCTGCCGTAACAAGCGCTTCCAACACGCCCACGGAAAAATCCGGTGTTCCCATAAAGATAATTTTCATGACAACCCTCCTGTTCTATTCTTCTTCGTAGTCATTTACGTCGCGAAGCTCGCCTTCCACCTTCTCCACATAAAGATGGCCATCCAGATGCTCCAGTTCATGACAGATCGCCCGAGCCAAAAGCGCCTCTCCCTCTATCTCAAACTCTTCCATCTCCTCGTTGAACGCACGCGCCTTTACATAATTCGGGCGCGTCACAACACCGGATTTCCCAGGCACGCTTAAACAGCCTTCTTCCCCGGTCTGCTCTCCATCCGTCTCGAGTATCTCTGGATTCACCATCGCGATCGGCCCGTCTCCCACATCGATCACCACGATCCTTTTTAGGATACCGACCTGCGGCGCCGCAAGTCCCACGCCGTTCGCCTGGTACATCGTCTCCAGCATGTCCTCGATTAGTATCTTCGTCCGAAGCGTCATCTTCGTCACTTCCTTACAAGTCTTTGTAAGCGCCTCGTCCCCGATCTCCCTGATTGTCCTTATCGCCATCTTCCATTCCTCCTACCTTGTGATCTTCATCGCCGAATAGGCGATTGAGTTACGGTGTCCCTTTCTAAAACCCCTGTACCGGATCAAAATCAAATTGGATCCGTATTCTCGAAAAACCTTTATTGATCTCAATATATTGTTCCATTTTATCTTTCATTTCAACCAATATCGGGCGGGATTTGTGTTTTAGATACAAAATCCTCCGATATACGTCTTTTACCTTCCCCACATGGGGACTGGCAGGCCCGATAGTCCTGACCTCGCGCGGTTTTGCCAGCGCCTCCCCGTACTGCTTGAGATAATACATCCCTTTGTCCAGAAGCGCTTCGTCCTCGCTTGAGGCCAGCACCGCCAGAAGATGCTGCGCCGGCGGGTAACCCATCAGCTCCCTGTAATTCATCTCTTCTTGATAAAACGCCCGATAGTCCTGCCTGGCCGCCGTCTGTATACTGTAGTGCTCAGGGCTGTAAGTCTGTATCACTACCTGCCCCATCTCCTTCCCTCTGCCCGCTCTTCCAGCCGCCTGAGTCAAAAGCTCAAAAGTACGTTCCGCGGCCCGGTAATCCTCTGCATAGAGGGACAGATCCGCGGCCAGGACACCCACCAACGTCACATTGGGAAAATCATGGCCTTTTACGATCATCTGCGTCCCCACCAGGACGTCCGCCTCTTCGTTGGCAAATGCCGCCAGGATCTTTTCATGTCCTTCCTTGGAGCGCGTTGTATCCAGGTCCATCCGCAATACCCTGGCAGCGGGAAACTCCCGCTTCACCAGCTCTTCGATCTGCTGCGTCCCCGCGCGGAAACCGCTGATATGCTGGGAGCCGCATGAGGGACAGACCCTCGCCGCCGGCTCCTCGTGTCCGCAATAGTGGCAGACAAGTTTCCCATTCTGATGCGCTGAAAGAGAAACGTCGCAATGAGGACATTTTACTACATATCCGCAAGACCTGCAAGAAAGGAACCCCGCATAGCCTCTCCGATTAAGGAATAACATGGTCTGCTGCCCCTTTCCCAGCCTGTCCTCCATCAACCGACGCAGCATGGCGCTCAAAATAGAACGGTTCCCCTGAGAAAGTTCCTTTCGCATATCTGCAATATGTACCTGGGGGAGCTCCCTTCCCGCTGCGCGTGCGCTTAGCTCCATCCTATGGATGCTCCCCGTCTGCGAGCGGTAAAAAGCTTCCAGAGAAGGAGTCGCCGATCCCAGAACCACACTGGCGCCTTCCAATTCGGCCCGCCTTTGGGCCGTCTCCCTTGCATGATACCTGGGGATCTGTTCGCTCTTGTACGCTGACTCATGCTCTTCGTCGATCACAATCAGGCCCAGCTTGGGAAACGGGGTAAATAGCGCCGACCGGGGACCGATCATCACATCCAGCTCCCCCCTTTTTGCACGCATCATCTGGTCATAACGCTCTCCGGCGCAAAGGCGTGAGTTCATGATCGAAACTCTGTCGCCAAAACGCCGATAGAAACGCATTACGGTCTGGTAGGTGAGCGCGATCTCCGGAATCAGCACAATCGCCTGCCTTCCCATACGCACCACCTCACGGATCATTTCCATATAGACCTCTGTCTTCCCACTGCCGGTAACCCCATACAAAAGATATGTCCCGCGGTCTCCGTTTTCATAATCCCTGCAAAACGTTTCGATCGCCTGCTTTTGCTCCCTTGTATAGACCGGCTTTGTCTCATCCCGCCTGGTTTCCCGGACCGGATTGCGGTAGACTTCTCTGGCGCACACCTCCAGCACCTTCTGTTCTTCCAGCGCTCGCACTACCGCGAGTGTGATATTCAGCTTCTTCGTCACCAGAGAATAATCAATTTCCTCATCATCCAAAAGCGCAGCCATGAGCCGCGCCCGTGCCTTCTGATTCTTATGAAGGTATTCTTCCAGCTTTTTCTTCCCCTCTTCTACGGAAACCAGCCGCTTTAAGATTCTCTGCTCCTTCGCCTGCTCTGTCCTTCGGATTGGCAGTACTGTCTTAAGAGCCTGAATCATCGTGCCCCCGTACGACTCTTTCATCCAGGCGGCAAGGGCGACCAGCCTGGACTCGATCGCCACGCTCCTCCCGGCAATGCGCAGAATATCTTTGATCTTCTCTTCATCATACCCGCATACTTCAGAAAATCCTACCACATATCCTCTTGTCAGCCGGTTTCCCCTGCCGAACGGCACCTCCACCTCTGTGCCGACCACAAGCTTATCCGCAAGCTCATCCGGCACTTTATATTGAAAAATTTTATCTAGTTTCTCATGTGTTATATCTATAATAATATCCGCAAACATGCTGTTCACCAGCTTCCCTATCTCAAAGTATTCTCCCCGGCAGACTGTTCTGCCCGTTCCACCAATCCGCGGTCATCCATCGGATACCGGATGCCGCGTATTTCCTGATACGTCTCATGCCCTTTCCCTACAATCAGGACCACGTCAAAAGGCTTTGCTTCCTTGATGGCGTACGCAACCGCCTCGGCCCTGTCGCAAACCACGTGCCAGGCGCCACATGCGCCAGGCTCCGGCGCGTCTGTTTTCTGGAAAGGACACGCCTCCTTCATGCCTGTAAGGATATCCTCTATGATCTTTTCCGGTTCCTCGAACCGGGGATTATCCGACGTGACGATACTGAAATCCGCGAGCTTTGCCGCTGTCCTTCCCATCTCCAGCCTGCGACTTTTTGCACGGTTTCCCCCGCAGCCAAAAACCAGAAGTATCCGGCGCGGGCTGTAGATCCTCAGTGTGTTGAGGACATTTTCAAGACTCATGGCATTATGGGCATAATCTATATAGCATACGACCTTTTTTTTCAGAAGAATCCGTTCCATCCTCCCCTTAACCTGCGCTGTTTTCAAATATTCTTTTACAGCCGGGTCCTTCACCCCAAGGCAGCGCATCACCTGCAGGGCGGCAAGAGCGTTATATACATTGAACAGCCCCGGCATATGAAGAGTATATTCCTCCCCGTCTACCGCAAAGGTAGTCTCCGGTCCCTCCTCCGTCGTCAGAAAACGGATCTGTTCTGCTCTGAGCACATGTTCTTTCCCCGGTGCTTCCCCACCCACCGCCTCGCAGTGGCAGGAAAATCCATATTTCTCACAGGTCGCTCTCCGAAACATATAACTCCACTGGATGTCGTCCAGATTGCCAATTCCCATCCGGCACTGACGGAACAGGCAGGATTTGCAATATCTATATTCCTCCATACAGGCATGTTCCCCCGGGCCTATATGGTCCTCTCCGAAATTCGTAAAGACTCCTACTAAAAAGGGAATCCCTTGTATCCTCTTCTGCTTTATCCCCTGGGAGGACACCTCCATCACAGCGTACTCGCAGCCCTCCTCCACCATTTTAGCAAAATACTTGTGAATGGTAAAGGACTGAGGCGTTGTATTCTTGATCGGAATTTCTTTTTCTCCAATCTGGATCCCCATCGTACCGATCAGCCCCGTCCGGCATCCCGCTGCTTCCAGCATTCCCCGAATCAGGCAGGCTGTCGTGGTCTTCCCTTTTGTCCCAGTGATGCCGATGACCTTTAACTTTTCCGCCGGATGTCCAAAGTACGCGGCGCTCACATATGCCAGAGCTTCACGACCGTCTTTCACCATCAGAACCACGGTTTCCTCCGGGAAATCGATCATTCTACCGTCCAGCATCAGTTTTTCCACCATTAGGACTTTTACTCCCCGCTGAATACAGGCCTCCTGGATGTGCCGGTGTCCATCGTTCGCATCCCCTGTGAGACAGACGAACAGATCTCCTTTTTCTGCAGTTCTGGAGTCATAAGAGATACCGCCTACCTCCCAGTCTTCCGCTGATTTTTTCCCATAGATCCACGCATATTCCAATCCGCGGATCAGCTCCCGCAACTTCATATGCATCCTCTCTTCGATACTTTCCGTCTGCGGAAGCCATTTATTCTATTTTACGATCCGCAGCGCTCTACTGTTACTGTATGCAAACAAACAGGAAGTGTGAGTTCTGCCGCGACACTTCCTGCTCTTCTTTCCTGCACTTTTTAACGCTGCTTCCTACAGCTCGCCCCTATCGTAAGCTGCGAGAAATTCTTTTACATATTGTACGTCGGATTTACAGTCCAAATACTCCGAACCATATTTCTGCCGCGTCTCGTTCCCTTTACCGGTAATCAGAAGAATCGTCTTTCCCTCGGCTTCCTTCATCGCCGCAAGGATCGCCTCGCCTCTGTCCTCTATCATGGCGTAAGGACACCCCTCGGCCTCTACGTACTGTGCGATATCACGCGAAATATCATCCACCGGTTCATATCCCGGGTCTTCCGCTGTCAGATAGACCTTCTTCGAGTAACGGCCTGCGATCATTCCCAGGTCGTGCCTGCGGATGAAAGCTTTCTTCCCCGGGCATCCAAAAATAGAGACGATCGCATAATCCGGATACTCATCCTTCGTGGATGAGAACAATTTATCAAAACTAAGCTTGTTATGGGCATAATCCACGACTGCGATCAGCTTCTTATCCTCGCTGGCATATAACTCCATCCTTCCACTGGACCTTGCCCTGTACAGGCCGCTGTGCATGTATTCCCTTGGAATCCCTGCCAGCATAGACGCTGCGATCACTGCCAGCGCATTCTCCACATTGAAAAGTCCCGGCATTGTAAGTCGGAATTCTTCGTCAAATTCTGCTGTCTTTACCATGAATACTGTCTCATGCCCGTCCTTTTGGATATCATATCCATACACATCCGCGCCCGCATCCTTCGTACTAAAAGTCAGGACTTTCCCGCTTGCTGCGGACGCCTTAAGAATCCGGTCCGCATAGTCCGCGTCCAGATTCACCGCCGCGCAGTCTGATTTCTCAAATATCCGCAGCTTGGATGTAAAATAATCCTCAAAATCCGGATGTTCGATCGGGCTGATATGGTCCTCGGAAATATTGAGGAACACGCCAACGTCCAGGCGCATATTGTCCACCCGGTTATACTTGAGCGCCTGCGAAGATACCTCCATCTCCACAAAACGGATACCGCTCTCTAACGCATGGCGGAAATGCTCCTGCAGCTCCACCGCTTCCGGCGTGGTAATATGTGACTCCTTCTTTGTCACACCGTCATAGATATCAATCGAAGAAATGACCGCGCTCTCTTTTCCCCCGGTCGCCGCCATATAGTCGTCCACGACTGCTTTCATATAATATGCAGAAGTAGATTTCCCCTTCGTCCCCCCGATTCCGATGACCGTCAAATCCTTCCACGGCGCATTATTGAACTTCTCCGCCAGTGGAGGCATCGCCCTGCGAATATCGTCCACAATAAAATACGGCACGTCCACCTTGGTGTCATACTTCTTCTCACTGACATAAGCCGCCGCACCCCTGGCGATGGCCTCGTCCAGGTACTCTGCCTTAAACGCCGCCCCCTTACAGATAAATAATGTATTCTCTGCCGCCTGCTTAGAATCATAAGTCAGATACTCCACGACCGTATCCTCTTTCCCACAGGAATAAAATTCCTTCATCATACGCTCATTCTCAAGCAGGAGCGCATAATCCTCCAACGTATATTTCTTCATCAACCTCTTCCTTTCCTTGTTCTTCCCATCGCCGAATAGGCGATTCGATTCAGGGACCCCGAATGCCTCGCATGAGGGATTCCGCTCTTACCCGCGAAGCTTCGCCCCGGAACGCAGAATCGCCTCCTGCACTAGAACATCCATTGCGTCAATACAACTCGCCGGTACGGGATAATATTCCTTGAACACCGAGATCTCCGTACAAGCAAGGATGACAGCATCGCACCCCTGCCCCATCAGATCCTCGTAGGCTGTGTCGAATTTTACCCTGTCCCCAGTCTTTCCCCCTTTAATATCATCATAGATCAGGGACATCACTTCCCGCTGTGCCTCGTCGTGGGGAACCGCGGCCACGATGCCCTGCCGCTCGCATGCCCGGTGATAAGTACCCGTCTGTATTGTGCCGTCTGTCCCCATGATCCCGATCTTTTTGACATCTGGGTGCAGATCCAGCACGTAACGAACGCTTTCCTCCACCATGTTGATGATGGGAACCTTTGTCGCCGCCTGGATTTCCTTCAGGAAATAGTGGGACGTATTGCAGGGTATCGCGATATTGTCCGCTCCCAGCCTCTCCAGGTCTTTCGCATCCCTGGTTATTGCGCCAAGGAACTCTTTCCTGCGCCCGGTCAGTATCGCCGCTGTCCTGTCCGGCATTGAGGCATGGCTTAAGATCACCATGTCGATATGATCCTGGTCGGACGAAGCCTTTGTCCTTGCAATCACTCTGGCGTAGAAAAAGCTGGTCGCCTCCGGCCCCATACCGCCGATCACTCCTAATTTCTTCAGCATCCGGCTCCTCCTCTGTTATCGGTAATATTTCTTAAATTTCACGAAATGGCTAAGATGCGTCTTTGCCATGGCAAGAAAACGTTTGGGTCTTAAATCCCCCCGCAGAAATACCGGGTTCACCATCTTCTTCTCCTTAAGAAGTCTTTTCAGCTTTTCCTTATTCTCCTTCTCCTTGATGTAACGGAACGCCACTGCCCTGGGTACCACCATCCAAAGATGTTCTTTCTTCGCGATCTCGAAATCCAGTTCTTTCCCATAAATATACTCTTCCACAATGTATTTTGCCACATTAAAACCGGACGCAGTCACATAATAATTGCTTCGCCCCTGCCGGGTGTTGATCTCAAAAAACTTATACTTCCCGTCACGTTTATCATATTTGATGTCAAAATTAGAGAAGCCCACATAATGCAGGCCTTCCAGGAGCTCCTTCACTCCGGACATCAGCTCCTCGTTTGGCTCCGTGATAATGACCGCGTGATTCCCCAGACCGTGCGGCGTATGCTCCTCAAGAAGCACATGCCCTAGGCACATCATCTTCACTTTTCCATTCCTGTCGGAATAGGCGGTAAGCACCCGCATATACTCGTCATTCCCCGGTATCATATCCTGGATAATGAGCTTGTCCGTATACCCCGCCCCGTAAATGTCTTGAATCACCTGCACAAGCTGCTTTTGATCTTGTATAATATAAACCTTATTCTGTGTGGCAAACGGGTGCTCCCAGTACTGGATACTGTCCGAAGGTTTGAGAATGACCGGAAAGGAAAACTTCATCTCAAAGTCCAGCCCCATGGATGCATCGTAAACCAAAGTTCCCGGATAATCCACCCCATGCTTTTCACACAGCTCATAGAAGATCTCCTTCTGCTGGAGCCGGTTCATCAATTCAAAGTCGATATACGGCGCGACAATATTATCTTTCAGTTCCCCCTTATGCTTGCTTATGAGCGCCACATAACTGTCCCCGCAGCCAATAAGGACGATCTTCTTATCCTTATGCCTGTCTGCAAACCGGTTGACTGTTTTCAGGAAGTATTCATCCGTGTCAATCCGCGGATCAGCGTGGTAATTTATCATTCTGCTGTTGTAGCTGGGACCGGTAGGAAATTTCCCGAATATATATGTTCTGACCCGGTACTGCTCGTAAAACGCGCGCGCCACACTATAGGTATTGATATCGCCGCCCAAAAGCACGGGTATAAACTCTCTCTCTTCAAACTTCATGCTTCTTCCTTCTCCTTCTTCCCTTTTACCTCTCCTGATAATTTACCACACTTTTCCTGAGATTTCTACCGTTAGATTCCTTTTCGGTAAAGAATAAAGGAATAAACAACTGGCATCACTGCCATCGGTATAAAAAGGACGAATATCCACATCCCGATCGGCAGGAAAATATCAGCGATAAAACACATCCCGCCAAGAACCCAGAACCAGGATGCCAGACGATGCGTCCTATTCCAGTTCTCCTCACTCGCGAGCGTCCAGGGAAGCTTGATCCCTACTGTGTAATTCTGCTTGATTTTATGCATATAATTTCCAAAAATGACAAAGGTTATTCCCACCAAAAGGTCGACAATCATTCCTATATCCATCTTTTTCCCGATTGCCGCCGCGTAGATGGATACACAGCAGACTACGGAAATAAGCGGGGCACACCACATCAAAAGCCGAAGATATCTGTTCTCAATATTCTTCCTCTTCGGGTCATGCAAGGTGGAAACACAGCATAGAAGATGGATAATCAGCATAAAGATGGGAAGTCCAAATACAGCAAACCCCTTACTGCTCCATCCATTCGGCACATTACCGCCCCCGAAATGGGTGGCGATTACATCCGGCATACGGTTCCACAAAGTCAGCCCAAACAGGATTGGGCTTACTGTTATCAAACTGGTAATAATAAGAGTCCTTCTATATTCTTTCATGCTCTTCTCCTCCTTTTAACTGAGTCAGCCACATCAGCACTTCCTCCACGACGGTTGTGTTCAGCTGATAATACACATAATTTTTTACTTTTGTCTCCCAGACCAAATCCGCCTTCTTCAGCACACTTAGATGATAAGAAATCGTAGCCCCTGTCATGTCAAAATGACTTCCGATCTCCCCAGCGGACAACTTCCCGTTCTTGAGCAGCTGGAGAATTTCCCGGCGGACCGGGTCGGATAATGCTTTGAACGTCTCTGCAAACGACACCGCTCGTCCTCCTTCCTTATGAGATTCATCGCCAAAGGCGATTAAGTTCAAGGGCCCCGCCCTCGGGGCTTCCTCTTAAATTTCATCGCCGAATAGGCGAGCCTGTTAGTATTTAGATAATTATCTAAATACAGATTATACTCATATTCTGTTTTTGTCAACAAGTATTTAGATATTTTTCTAAATATTGTTCAGCTAAATATCCGACCGGAAATTTCAAAAAATAATACAGACAGAAGAACTCCTTGCTCCTGCCTGTACTTGTCCGTTCTCTTTTATTTGTATTTCGTTTTACTCATCTGCCGTCTTACGACAAACAGTACTAGCAGGAATCCTGCTGCACTTACAACCGCCGCTAACCAGAACACTGTGTTGACGCCGGCTTGAATATTCCCAATATCTTTCGGATCCTTTGCTATCCGCATATTGTATGCCGCTCCGCATACAGCCGCCGAGATTGTCTGCGACAGAGAGCTCACGAAATTAACAAGCGCCGTGCCGACTCCCAAATCCTGCGGCTTAAGCGTTGCCTGCGCCGCCGGGGTAACGGATACGGAACGAAAGCTTTCCGCAATCCCTGTGACTGCCAGAGCAGTAAAATATACGAAAATGGATGTGTGCGGACTTGTAAATCCCATAGCCGCCATTGGAAGCGCAATAAGCAGGGCACCGAGTGCCATTGCCTTCCATGTGTTTTCCCTCTTTTTACCAACCCATGTTCCTGCGATCGCAGGGAGAAAGATGGTAATAATTGTACGGGGCATCTGCAGGGATCCCGCCGCTGTTGCATTACTTCCCATAACCTGCAGAGCGCCGATCGGCGCATATACATTCATTGCAATCTGGTAGAAAAAGCAGATAAAACTGACAGCCAAAAGAACTGCATAATTCTTGTTTCTAAAAAGTTCCAGGGGAATGAGCGGTTCGCTTGCCCTCCTCTCAACCACAAGCAGTACTGCCAGCGCAGCAATGCCGATTCCGAATCCAGCGAGGATCGGCGCCCTGTTCCAGCCCAAGGTGGAACCAAAATCCAAAGCAAGAAGAATACCGCAAAGGGCTGTTGTCAGCGCAATGATTCCCGGAACATCAATTGGCACTTTATCCTCTCGCCGTTGATTCGGTAAATTAACCCCGATCAAAACCACGCCGGCTGCCAGCGGCACCACAGGCGTTAAAATCGCCAGTTTCAAAAGCCCCAGATCAGCCAGTGCAGCCGCCACGATACTCCCTCCGAAACCGCCGGCCGCAACTGCCGTCGCCAACATTCCCATTGCTTTCGGAACATCCTTTCTCTCATGGATCTGCCCCACTATGATGTAAGGAGCCGACGTAAACGCTCCCTGCGCAAGGCTTACCAAAAGACGAAGAAGCATTAGAGGCCATAAAGATCGGACAAATGCAAACGCGATACCACTTAACGCACAGATCATACCTGGAATCACTACGATATTTCTGCGCCCGGTCAAATCGCCAAGTTTTCCTCCGATCGGAATCATGATTGAAACGCCGATTGCGCCCACGATCGAAAACAGGCTTACATATCCAGGAGCATCCACACTCTCCAGAATTGGACCTGTCAATGTTGCAAACACTAGTCCATACATTGCGACCGACAGCATTAAACAGATACATCCTATTTGAACCATATTCTTTTTCGCTTTCGGCAATGGAATTGCCACTTCTGGATGCGTTTGCGCGTTATCCATAATAAAATATCCTCCTTGATCGATCCTCTCGTAAAACTCTCGTAAATCTTAAATCTTTTCTTTCAAACAAGGCTTGTACACCGCCTATAAATCCTGTAGAATATAGAAATCTACACCATTATTTTTCTCCCAAAAAAGGAGATTTCATTCAGCTTTTAAATAAGGAACTATTACGAGGTATCTTGATGAAAGAAATTATGATTATAGACGACGACATTTATATCAGCGGCATGCTGGAAGAAATTCTTACAAAAGAGGGTTACCGGGTCAGCCGGGCGTACTCAGGGACAGAGGCCCTGCTCCTTCTCTCCCGGCAGACGCCCGACCTGGTACTTCTTGACCTGATGCTGCCCGGTCTTTCCGGGGAGGAAGTCCTGCCGAAGCTTCAGGGAATTCCGGTGATTGTGATGAGCGCCAAGGCGCACACCGACGATAAAGTGAACCTGCTTCTTAGCGGCGCCGACGACTATATTACAAAACCGTTTGACACAAAGGAGCTGCTGGCAAGGATCACCGTACAGCTTAGAAAAGCGTCTGTGAAAATAAGCGCTTCCCTTCTGCATTTTGACTCCATTACCATGGATACGTCTTCCCATGCTGTCTGCGTCAATACCATTCCTGTACACCTCACGAAAACGGAATATGCAATCTTAAAATTATTAATGCAGAACCCTGCGCAGATCATTGCCAAATCCGCGATACTGGAGAGAATCAGCCTGGATACTCCCGACTGCACGGAAAGTTCGCTCAAAGTACACATCAGCAACCTCCGCAAAAAGCTCCGGGACGCGGGAGATAAAGACTACATCGAGGCAGTGTGGGGAATCGGGTTCAAGCTTGCGTCTGACGAGTGAGGCAACCTGCTTTAATAGATCATTTAAATCTTTACGATATCTTAACCATTTCCTTTACCGCTTTCTTAACCAAAGCCTGCTAAACTGACCGTATGATGATAAAGCATCATGAGCAAAACCAACAACGAATCAACCAAAGGAGGTATTTTGTCAATGGAATATTGTTTGACTACTGATTCTTTGTGTAAATGCTACGGACAGTTTCAGGCTCTAAACGGTCTGTCCATGCATGTGCCGAAAGGATCGATCTATGGCTTTGTCGGAAAAAACGGCGCCGGAAAGACCACTCTGATCCGTATGATCAGCGGCCTTCAGACCCCAACATCCGGCAGTTATTCTTTATATGGAATCAATAATACAGAGGCGGCCATCAACAAATCCCGCCGGAGAATGGGGGCTGTGGTCGAGACACCGTCCATCTATCTGGACATGACGGCAAAGGATAACCTGAAAGAACAGTTTCTCATCCTGGGCCTTCCATCCTTTGAAGGCATCCCGGACCTGTTAGACCTGGTCGGTCTTGCCGACACCGGAAAAAAGAAAGCGAAACATTTTTCCCTGGGCATGAAGCAGCGTCTTGGAATCGCGCTCGCACTGGCCGGCGACCCGGATTTCCTTGTCCTGGATGAACCGACGAACGGGCTGGATCCGCAGGGCATCATCGAGATGCGGGAACTGATCCTGAAACTGAACCGCGAGCGTCAGATCACTGTGCTCATCTCCAGCCATATCCTGGACGAATTGTCCCGTCTGGCAACGCATTACGGCTTCATCGACAGCGGCCGTGTACTGAAAGAAATCAGCGCCTCCGAGCTGGATGGGGCTTGCCGCAAATGCGTCCGGCTTAAGGTCCTGGACACCCGTATTCTCACCAGCGTTCTGGATTCGATGGGACTGGAATACACAATCCTTTCCGACACCTGTGCGGATATATTCGGGGACGTCAATATTTCAAAACTGGTCCTTACCCTGCATGAGCAAAACTGTGATATCTTGTCCTTGCATGAACGGGACGAAGGGCTGGAAAGCTATTATGTCAATCTGGTAGGAGGTGGTACGCATGAGTAGACTGCTGCGCGCAGGATTTCTGCATATGAAAAAATCGAGGGCTTTCCAGGTCTGTTTCTTCTGCATGATCTTCCTTGGAATCGCAAGCCCTATTGCATCTTATATTGATCTGGTAAGGAATGGGTACGGCACGGAGCTGAATGGTCTCTTCTTTTATTATTGCGCTTATATTGGGATCGCGCTGTCTGTCTTCTGCTCTTTATTCATTGGCACAGAATACAGTGACGGCACAATACGCAATAAAATCGTTGTCGGCCATCCGAGACTTTGGATCTATCTGGCGAACCTGATCGTATGCAGCACGGGCGCCGTCCTCTTATGCCTTGCCTACATGATTCCCGTGCTATGTATCGGGGTTCCTCTGCTTGGGTTCTTTACCATGCCGCTTCCTGCCGTCTTCGCCTTTGCCCTTGTGTCAGTTCTCATGGCACTTGCTTTTGTCTCTTTGTTCACACTCGCCGCCATGCTCTGCCCGAACAAAGCGTTGACTACCATTGTCTGTACCCTCGCCGCGTTTTTCTTCCTTATCGCCGGAACCTATATTTACAGCCGGCTCGACGCACCGGAAACCTACAATGGTTATTTTCTTTCCGAAGACGACGAGGGTTCTACAGTAGTGGATAAAATGGATGAAATGCCAAATCCAGTTTACTTAAGGGGCACGAAACGTAAAGTCTATGAATTTCTTCTCGACTTTCTTCCGGGCGGACAGCAGATTCAGCTTGCAAGCGGCTCTGTCTCCCAGCCGTTCATATTGTCCCTCTACTCGCTCGGTATCATCATTACGGCGTCCGGGTGCGGTATCTTCTTATTCCAAAGAAAAGACATCAAGTAAAGGAGTTTTCGCTATGGAACTATGGACAGGAGCCGCCATCGGCGTTCTTATCTTCATCATACTATGCCTTTGCACAAAAATATGGCTGATGAAAAAATCAGCCGATGAAATCCGGGAGGGTCTTGCCGATAAGTTCCTGGCCGAGACAAATACTTTGCTCGATATTTCCAGCCGCGATCCGCATATGCTACGCCTGGCCGAAGATGTGAACCGGCAGCTTCGGCTCCTTCGGGATGCCAGGCATCGTTTTGAAATGGGCGACCAGAAATTGAAAGAAACGGTTATCGGTATCTCACACGATCTGAGGACACCCCTCACTGCCATCTGCGGCTATCTCGATCTTTTGGAGACTACGCCCCATTCACAAGAAACAGCGCGGTATCTGGATATCATCCGGAACCGCGCCGATGTACTGCGTCATCTGACCGACGAGCTTTTATACTATTTTTCAGTATCCGCCCGGCCTGATGCCAAGGGGGAGGACAACTACGAACTTCTGGCATTAAATCAGGTCCTTGAAGAGAGCCTTTTGGCATACTATGCCGCCTTAAAGAACCGCCGGATCACTCCTGAGATCACAATGCCTGAGCAAAGAATCACCCGCCGCCTGAATAAGGACGATCTGTCCCGCATTTTTGAAAATATCCTGGGCAACGCTGTCAAATACAGCGACGGGGATCTCTGCGTCATCTTAAAAGAGGATGGAGAAATCATATTCTCCAACCACGCCTCCTCCTTGAACGAAATCGAGACCGGAAAGCTTTTTGACCGTTTCTATACTGTGGAGACTGCGCAAAAATCCACCGGACTGGGGCTGTCCATCGCCAAATCCCTCACCGAACAAATGGGCGGGACGATTCTGGCAAAGTACCGGGAGGGGATGCTGAGCATTCATCTTGCGTTCCCCCATACCCTCACCTGATCGTATACATTTACCTTGTTCAAGGTTTTTGCCACATTCACCACTTCCTCTTTTGAGCGGATTTCATTATTAGCGACAAGCATCATGCTTTTTTTCTATCCCATTTTTCTCCCTACCCTTCCATACAGATGCCAGGATATCCTTCAGGACTAGCATAGACTCCAGTTCATCCAGTGACAGTCCTTTTTTCTTCCGTGCATGAAATAAATGATTCCCTAAACCCATGGCATTACCTCCCGAAATATGATATGCCCTGATTATACTCCTCTCACTGCTCGTACACTACCAATAAAACCGTACAATTCTGCCCGTTTTATATACGAGTTGTTGTTCAGCAACTCAAAAACAGCATAACAAATGTTCCTCCTATGATCGCCATAAGTCCTACACATGCTCTTTTTGATAGCCGTTCCTTAAATACAATACAAGAAAATGACACTGTGACAAGAATGCTGAGTTTATCGATCGGGACAATCACGCTCGCGGGGCCCTCCTGCAATGCTCTGTAATAGCAGAGCCAGGAAGCTCCGGTCGCGATCCCGGACATAGCGATAAATCCCAGCTCTTTCCTGCAAATCTGTTTCACAGCATACTGTTTTCTCGTTACAAATACCATAAGCCATGCCATCGCCAGAACAACGCTTGTACGTATTGCCGTTCCAAGATTGGATTCCACACCGCTGATCCCGATCTTTCCAAGAATGGACGTCAGGCTCGCAAAAACAGCAGAGCCCACAGCATAAAGAAACCATCGGCTGCCTGTTTCATGCCGCTTCGCTGATACATCCTTCTTTTCAATCATAAGGAAAGTCCCTATAGCGATCAAGACGACCCCCATCGCCTTAGGAAGGCTGATCTCCTCATGCAGAAACAGAAATGCCATCAGGATTGTAAGCACCACACTGGATTTATCGATAGGAACAACCTTGTTGATATCACCGAGCTGTAAAGCCCTGAAATAACAAAGCCATGACGCTCCCGTTGACACTCCTGATAAGACGAGAAACATCCATACTTTACTGCCTATAACGCTGATCTGGGACTGGGAACCTGTTACAAATACCATCACCCAGGAAAAAACCAGCACAATAATCGTACGTATTGCTGTTGCAACCGTAGAATCCGTTTTTCGGATACCGCACTTAGCTAAAATCGAAGTAAGCCCGGCAAATATAGCTGAACCAAACGCCAATATAATCCACATTTTATCTCCTTTTCACAAATGATAATCCCTTTACATCGTTTTGTTTAAGTACCAAAGACGCATGACAAACACAATCTGTCCAGCGGTATACGCGCCTATGATCGTGAAGCAAGGCACGACTGTCATATAGCCTGTAAATATCAACGCAAAAATCGAAATCGCAATTGCAAAGCTCATCACCTTGAAACCACTTGCCATAGCCGCATTACTAAGTGCAATGTTTCTTTCATCCTGTTCCTCGATCTCCATTTCCTTGGATTTTTTGATAAACAAGTCGCAAGCTCCGGACAGAACGAGCAAAATTCCAATGAGCGAGGTTCCCACTACGATCAGATCAGGGCGCGGCACTGGTACGATCTCATGTATCCCTAAACCGTATGTCAACAGTCCTCCCATCAAAACGATCACGCCTGCAACAGTCATAAAAATTGATAATCCCTTTTTCATATTCTTAATCCTCCTCATAAATGAAAACTTCCTCAATGCTCATACCAAAATACCGGGCAATCTTGAATGCCAACTGAATCGATGGATTGTACCGCCCATTTTCTACAGAACCGATTGTCTGCCGTGATACTTCTAATATACTGGCTAATTCTTCCTGCTTAATCCCTTGTTGCTTCCGCAGCTCTTCAAGACGATTCTTCATATGTGCCTCCCTTCTACGGAAAGCTTACTTTCCATATGGACATTGTATCATAGATAGGGAAAATGTCAAGTGTACTTTCCATTTCATGTTAGTAAAAACACTCCTCCTCTGATGATAAAAAGAAAAAATACGAACAGCCCGCTTTCGCTTTACACAATAAATATCGTGATATATACTTATGATGTTAAACAAGGCCAGAGTGCTCTTTGGCATGGAAGACCGACCGATCAATCGTCATAGTCAAACTACGATTCTTAATAAGGAGGAAAATGATGCCGTCATTTTTAGAAAATATCACAAAATTTTATGGAACTGGGGAACCGAATGCCGACGGACAGTCGTTGCCGGAATTTTTAGATGCTTACGACCCGCACAGGTACGAGACGCCGAGCTGTACTACAGACGCGGTGATCTTTGCCCATTCCGGCGCCTTTGAAACCCTGGATGACCTTAAAGTTCTTCTGATAAAAAGAAGCAATCACCCTTGTATCGGGTTCTGGGCTCTTCCCGGCGGTTTTGCTGATATGCGTGAGAATCTTTCAGAAACAGCAAGACGAGAGCTTATGGAGGAAACCGGCGTGGAAGGGCTTATCATGGAACAGATTGGCACTTTTGGCAATTACGACAGGGATCCGCGGGCGCGGGTAATCACTACCGCATACATGGCGCTTGTCAACGAAAAAGACGTCAAAGTCCATGCGGGAGACGATGCCGCGGACGCCATCTGGTGCCACCTTCATCTGGAACTTGTTGAAACAGAAGCGCAAAATGGAAAAATCCGAAACCTTTATTCCCTGCGCATACAAAATGTAGAACGGGGACTCGACACCACCGCCCTGGTGGAGCACACAGAATCTACCGGTATCATAAAAGAAGCCGATTATAAAGTTGTTGAGATGGGGATGCTTGCCGCAGACCATGCGGCAATCCTTGTTAATGCCCTCGTGGTTCTGGGAAGAAGACTTTGCTGATTTCGTCACCTCCTCTCCCCGATATATGCATTAAGCCGTCTGCACGGCAATTTCATTCGCTTTTTCTACGGGAAATGAAATTTCCCGTAGAAATGCTGCAAAAATCTATACTCTCTAGCCTTAATCTTTGCCCTTCCTGCCGGCTCGTCATATCCCCACGCCAAAGGATCAGCCGATTATTCACAGGAAATACAGGCAGGGCGTCGCTGTCTGTAATTCCCCTTTACAAGAAAATTCCACAAGAAAATTCTTAGCATAAATGATACAAAATTATATTGACAATCAAAAAAAGGATCCTTATAATATCTTCACTTAAACAGGGAATCGCAGAAATTAACCGAAAAGTAAATCGTTTCAAAGAAGGAGAAAGATATGACGTCAGATTTTTATGAAGAAGAAGGAATGAAAATTTTTCCTTCCGATTCTCCAGGATGGGAACTGTTTTTTTCTATGCATGTCTTATCTGATCCAGGACACCATATTTGCAGAAGAAAGTGGTGTTTAGAAAAAGATAACCAAATCCCCGTCAATATCAGACAGATCAAAAAGTTAAAAGAACTGACGAACTCCTGGCTGTTTCTCATAGATTCTCCTTTCTGGCATGAATTTCGGTCACTGGAAATCCTAGAGCTTCTGGAGGTCTTACGGAAAAAGAATATCTATCAATGGAATACGATGATCCATTACACCGGAAAACAGATGTGTATCGAAGAACGGGACGTCATAATCAATACAATAGAAACCTATTACTATCAAAGTTATCGGGGTGAAGAGAGGCTTCTTAACTTCTATTTAAAAAAGATGATAGACAATGAGCTAAAAGCAATCCAAACAAACGGAATATGGCGATGGTGCAAAAAAGTCCATCCAAGGTTAATCGTTGAAAAAGAAGAGCTGATTTACAGAAAAAATCATGAATATCGGATTTCAAAAAAAGAAATCCAAAAAATATTTCTTTCCGTAAGTACGTTTCTTGACCCCCATCTGTGGTTCTACCGTTATGGAAATGAACTCGAAATCGTAATGGGGATTAGCGTAGAAAGACGGGAAGAGATCATTTCTGAAGATACCGTAGCCATTTTTAAAGCGCTGGGCGATTCTACCCGCCTTAAAATAATACGGCTGCTCATCAGCGGAATTGATACGACAAAGGATATTTCAAGTCAATTAGGCGTCAGTGAAGCCTGTGTTTCAAAACATTTAAACTTATTGTACTCTGTGGGATTTGTGGATAAAACAAGAAACGGATTATATATTAGGTATCATTTTAAGTTAGAAAAGGTAGATTTCATTCCCTACATTTTATGCGAAACACTGCTAAGGTAACCCCGAGGCGGGATACCTGAACCGAATCGCCTAATCGGCGATGAGAGTCATAAGGTAACCCCGGGGGCGGGGTACTTGAACTGAAATCGCCTAATCGGCGATGGAATTCATAAGGTAACCCCGGGGGCGGGGTTCCTAAACCCAATCGCCTATTCGGCGATGAGATTTATAAGGTAAGGAGAACCGACATGTACAACGTGATCTATACAACATACAAAAAAAATAGAATCGGGATATTACGGGCTGTCCCCTGGTCTTTTATGATCTCAAGAATCCTGAACGGAATCTACCAGATTATCTTTCCCTATTTTATTTATCATTACTTTATGCATGGAAATTTGAATAAGCAATTTACCCAGTACACAAATGGCGCTGATTACATGACCTATATCGTATTAGGCTCCGCGCTGAATGTTTTGGCGGTTTCAACATTAATGAATATAGGACGGGCTTTCATTACGGAATTAAGAGAGGGCACGCTGGAGATGCTTTTATTCTCTCCGGCTCCGCGAAGCCAATATTTTTTAGGATGCCTGATGGAACAGACCTTGCGGGCATTATTGGAATTCGGAACCGTTTTAATAACAGGGGCGCTATTAGGCGCCAATTTAAGATATATTCTATCTTTTCAAGCCCTTCTCGTGATCTTATTGGCAATTTTCAGTTTTTTCTGCATGAGCATTACCCTCTCTTCTGTGATGCTCTATACACGAAGCACGTATTTGACACAAAATACTTTATTTGCGGCCATGAGCCTTGTATGCGGCATTACATTCCCAATCGAATATCTTCCTCAATGGGTACAAAATTTTTCACAAATTTTTCCACTTACCCCTGCGGTATCCCTTTTTCGTAATATTGTGATCGCCCGCCAAAGCCTGTTTGAAAACCGTGCAATGATATTACAGGTATTTCTTTTATCCATCATTTATCTTATCATCGGAATCATCTGGCACATGCGTTTGGAGCGGAATTTAGTTGAAAAAATATTTGGATAAAGGAGAAGAATTTATGTATACAACCGATCTATCTCATGAACAATCTTTTAATAATGAAATCGTAGCACAAAACCTGGTGAAAAATTATACGTTAAAGGAAAGCCGCGGGCCTTTTAAGAAAAAGGCAAAAAAATCAATCACCGCCGTGGATGGAATTTCCCTCCACATTCCACAGGGGAACATTATCGGAGTATTAGGGATCAACGGCGCCGGGAAAACGACTACGATCCGTATGCTGTCTTCTATGGTCGAACCAACGTCCGGCCAACTGACTTTGAACGGAAAGGATGCGGTCAAAAACCATTTATGGGTGAAGGAACGGGTCAATATTATTTCCGGCGGGGAACGCAATTTATATTGGCGGTTGACCGCAAGGGAAAATCTGGCGTATTTTGGAAGCCTTTACGGCCTGGGTAAAAATGTGCTAAAACAACGCACTGAAGAATTGCTGAAAATCGTTGGCCTGGAGGACGTATCAGATATTCCTGTTGAACGATATTCTAAAGGGATGAAGCAAAGACTCCAGATTGCAAGAGGATTAATCAATGATCCCGAGTATATTTTTTTAGATGAACCCACGTTAGGCCTGGATATTGTGATCGCCCAAGAAATCAGAAAACTAATCTTTCATTTGGCAAAGGAAAAAAAGAAAGGAATTTTATTAACTACACATTATATCCGGGAGGCCGAAGAGCTCTGCGACTATATCTATGTTTTAGATAAAGGCAAAATCATTGCCCAAGGAACAAAAGAAGAATTGAAAGAAATATTTCAAAATGAACCTCTCTTAATGATAAAAATAAAGGAAAACCAGACCGAGTCCCTGCAAAATATCATGAGCAAATTAAACACAGGCATTGAAATGATCTATGAAAATGGAGAAATTACCATTCCCGGCAATCCAGATCAGTGGTCCTCTGTTTTAGGAGTATTAATCGAAAATCGAATCGAAATTTTAAATATGGATATTCAAGAACCGAATTTAGAAGAAATACTGATGAAAATTATTCATCAATCAAGGGGGAAGAGCATTGAAACTTAAAAAAATTAGTACCGTGATCTATGCAGAAATCGTGAAACAGCAACGGCATGACTACCATTCTCCTTATGTATATTTTTCATTGCTTATCTGGCCTATATTGGGGTTTTTAGAAATTTACTTTACATACAAGCCTTTCGCGGTAAACGGCTACATGGGAATCTCTGACGCCAAAGAATTATTGGCGTTTTTAGGAACCGGCTCCATGGCATACACATGTTTTTGGTCGATGGTTCAAAACGCCTGGACAATGGCGAATCAAGAGCGAAGAGGAGGAACTCTGGAAGTCGTGTTTCTCACTCCCGCAAACCGGCTGGCGATCTATTACGGGAAAGCGTTAGGCGCGCTGCTCCAGGAGGTATGGATGTTCACCTGCTTTTGTGTCTTTATTTTGTTCTATACTGGCGCGTTAGATATCCGAAATATACTGATCCTGCCGCTGATATTTGTTTTACTCATTGTCTAATCGACAATCTGGGGTGGAATGCTGAATACAATTTTTCTGTTTTCCCGGGATTCTTCCATGATTATGGATATCTTTAATACGCCCATGACCTTATTCTCAGGGATACGCATACCGATCAGCAGCTTCCCCCAATGGGCAAAAGTTCTTTCTATGCTGTTTCCATTAACCTATTGTGTGAACATTATCCGGTTCTCGTTTCATATTTATGGTGGAGAGAAAAACTGGATCATAGATTTGGTAGAATTATGTATCTGCTTATTTATAATGATTATGATAACGATTGTGTTAATAAATAAAGCAGAAAAACATAACAGGGAAACTGGGGAACTGGTATTTTACTAATTTTATGTAACAGTTTTTTATGTTGCACGACATGTAAAAGTTGCTGAATACAAATATCCGTGCTACACTAAATTTAGAAATGTTTAAACAATGGGAACTCAAAGAGAAGTTCTGATAATTTTATTCACATTTAGCTTAACAAACAAAAGGCGGTGTCGATATGCTCCTTCCTATATTCATTATATCCATTCCTATATCATCCATATTTTTTATCCTTGGGTATTTATTTTTGACAAATAAATTGGATTGCAAAAATTATGGCATTGAATTCTTCTTTTTCGCGGAACAGCCTCCCATCATAAACACAAATCAAATGATAACCGAAGGTGGTTCCCGTGTTTTTATCAATAAGTTTGAACAGCGTTAAAAGTATTATATCCGCAGATCTTTTGTAAGCGCCTAATATTTCACTACACATTCTTATTTGACGCTTACCTTATTTCTCTACTTACTGATGCCTACGGGTTTTTTCCTTAACACATAAAAAAGACATCCCATGAATGTCTTTTTTACTCTAAGCTCCCCGAGTCGGGCTCGAACCAACGACCCTTCGGTTAACAGCCGAATGCTTTACCTATTCCCCTATTGAGGGAACATTATAGTAGGAAAATATATTTAATTTGCCCAGTATTTATCATAAAATCCCCTTTTTTACTCATGGCTTATTTTTTCTTTCACGATATAGGATCGAATTTATATCCCACACCATTTCCATAATCATTTCGTAGGTGAACACACGGTGCGGATTAAGAATAAGCAGTGCTAATATATCAAATTCCTTAGCGGTTAATTTAATATCCTTTTCATATACCTTAACTGACCGATATTCAAGGCAAAAATTTAAAGGGCCATAATTGATAATAGTTAATGGTTCCTTATTAATCCAATCTCGATCTGGACTAAATTTATGCATATGTTCACCTCCCTACATAAAGCACCTCAAATCTCTTGTTTTTGAATTCATCAGCACATTAATATAGTTTTGCAAACCGTGTCAAAATAATTATCGTTACCAAGCCAAATCGTCAACTTGATTTCTGCATTCTCAACAGAAACTCATTCATAAAGGATTCCTTCCCAATCCTTTGATGATGCTTTATTATTCTTCTGTTTAACTGCTATTGCATTCGTCCTCCCCTATCTGAATCTGTTGCCCCAAGGAAATGTCATCTGTCCGTTTCCCTGGTCTTCCTCTTCTGATTTTTCATCCGCCTTGGCCGGCTGCACATCCTCTCCAACGATGACCTTCAGTTCTATGCTTTCACCTTTCCGGTACACTGTGAAAACAAGTTCATCCCCAGCAGAGGCGTTCCTGACCGCATCCACCAGAGCCTTGCTGCTGTCTATCTCCTCTCCGTTTATAGCTGTGATAATGTCACTCTCTTCCAGACCTGCGTCACCAGCCGGACCATCTTCCGCGATGCTTCTGACAGCCGCGCCTTTGGGCAGTCCATAGCTCTGGGTTTCCCTGCTCACGTCCGTCACGGATACGCCGATGTAAGGTTTTGTTATATAGCCGTTTTCGATAATGCTTTTTATAATGTCTTTCACATGGTTGATGGGTATGGCAAAACCGATATTGTCAATGGAGGTGAACCGCTCCCTGTCAAGTAGACAGTTAAAAAAATAAAAATTTTTACCTGCCAGTCGCAAAGAGGACTGGCAGAGTTTTTATGCAGCATCTTACAAATAGTTTCTATATTCTATCGGTGTCATACAGTTTAAGCGCTTCTGATACCGATGATTATT
>JAAWDY010000051.1 GCA_022793995.1 Coprococcus sp. | reverse complement strand
TTCCGGCTTTTGGTTTATTATAGATGCTTTTTGACATAAATACCACCATTTTTGTAAGAAAAAACTTCCACCCAGTGGAATTTAATCCTACAAGGTGGAAGTTACTTTTACAAAGTGGAATTAACTATTACAAGTGACGTTATAAACCGCAAAACCTATTGGATAATCCTTTAAAACCGATTATTTCTCAAACGCTTCCTTGCACTCCCTCAGATATTTTATAATCGAAAGCTGCTGAGGGCAGGCCCTTTCGCACTGTCCACACGCGATACAATCGGACGCTTTCCCTGCGTCTTTGGTAACCTGCGCATAATCCGCCGCGCCTTTTTCCATCTGTCCCCAGATGAGCTGCTTATTCCTGGCAGCAAAAATCTCCGGAATCGGAATCTTTTTCGGACATCCTGCCGTACAGTAATGGCATCCCGTACACGCAATCGATTCGATATTATCCAGCGCCTCCTGCGCTTTACGCACTGTCTCCTGTTCCCCTTCGCTTAAGGGCTGGAAATTCTTCATATAGGAGATATTATCCTCCATCTGTTCTATGTTGGACATGCCGGAAAGTACGGTAAGGATACCGTCCAGGGACGCCGCGTAGCGGACTGCCCACGACGCATAGGATGCGTTTTCATCCGCTTTCCGCAGCACATCCTTCACCACTTCCGGCGGGTCAGCGAGAAGCCCTCCTTTGACCGGCTCCATGATAACCACGGACTTCCCGTGCTTTCTTGCAACTTCATAGTTCGCCCGCGCCGTGACGTGCGGATTCTCCCAGTCCGCATAATTGATCTGGAGCTGGACGAAATCTGCGTCCGGATGCGCTGTCAGAAGTTCGTCCAGAAGCTCCGGTCCCGCGTGGAAGGAGAATCCCCAGTGACGGACCAGGCCTTTTTCCTTCAGTTCTTTCACAAAATCCCAAATATGATATTCGTCATATTTCTTATAATTTCCCGTTTGCAGGGCATGGAGTAGATAATAGTCAAAATACCCGGCCCCCGTACGCTCAAGGCTGGTGTAAAACTGCTGTTTCGCCGCCTCTTCGTCGTCCGCATACATCCACGCGCAGAGCTTGGTCGCAAGCGTATAGCTCTCTCTCGGATATCGGTCGACCAAGGCCTCCTTTGCTGCACGCTCCGAATCTCCGTTTCCATAAACATATGCCGTGTCAAAATATGTAAACCCGGCGTCCATAAACAGGTCGACCATTTTCTTTACCTGTTCGATGTCCGTCTTACCGTCCCCCAGCGCCGGCAGCCTCATCAATCCAAATCCCAGCTTCGGGGTATTTTCCCCAAGATAACGTTCCATACGTCTTGACCTCCTTTTCATTACGCCTTCTGGTATTTCCACAGCGCAAGTGCTGTCTCCAGCTCTTCCTTCCCTTTTGCGGCTTCCTCAAAATCCTGCCCGCTCATGACAATATCGATGGCCTGCCGCATTGCCCTGGCTCCCGCCGCGGCGCCGCCCGGATGGCCCTGTACCGCTCCGCCTGCCGCAAGGACGATATCGCTTCCCACTTCGTGGATATATTTCTCCACCATTCCCGGATGGACCCCTCCGCCAATCGAAGGCATGCACGGCTTCACATTATAATAAGGAAGTGTGAGCTGCGCGATCGTCTGGATATATTTCTGGTGTAGCAGAGGATAGCCGCCGTAAGGCGTGTTCACCATCACGATATCCGCGCCGGACAGCCTTGCCAGTTTTCCTGCCGCAAGCGGGGACGCCATCCCGTTGTTCATCCCTTCATATACCATCCCGGTGCCTGCCATGTGTCCCAGAATCGGAAGCCGGGTATACTCTGCAACCTGTTTTAAAACGCTGTAGCCCACTGCCGAAAAATTAATCATGATGCCATCGGCTCCTGCTTCCTCCACACGCTTGACATTTTCCAGGATTTCCGCCGCGCCGCTCGTCACATTGACAAAATAACGGACTCTCTCCCCCGTCTTTTCAAACGCCGCTTCCGCTGCTTTCTTAAACTCACACACCCGGTCCTCCGGCTTGCTGTAATCTGGATTCCCAAGAAGCTCGTCGTCCTTGATAAAGTCCACCCCGCCAAGCGCTGTCTCATAGAATATACGCGCGCCTTCCTTGGGAGTCAGTCCGGTACAGGGCTTAATCATATTCAGAAGGAGCGGTCTTTCCTTATTTCCCGCAAACTCTTTAATACCGTCAATTCCAAACTGCGGACCCTTAAATTTATTCACGAACTCCTCCGGGAATTCAATATCAAGGAGCTTTACCTGCGCGGACGTGGACGCGTCGTTTCCCAAAAGCGAGGTAATAAGAAGCGGAAGGTCGTTTCCAAAGTTAACCGCCGGATACGCGATCTGGATGATATACTGCCTCTCCTCCTCCGTGACCTGGCCCGAAAGCTCCGCTGGAGCGATGTCGAACACGTTCACTACTTTTCCCATGTACTTTTCCCTGATCTCGTCCGTGATGCCGGGAATCGGAATCCATGTCCCAATCGTCTGCCCCACTGCCAGCGTGCCCGCCTTTTTCAAAATATCCACATCCTTTGGCAGTTTGATATAATATGACGCAACGACATAGTTCTGCTTATGAATCATTTCCGGTAATGTATATAATACTGAATCCATTTTCTTGCCTCCTATACGAATCTCACTCTTCATTCATCTGTTAAGGACCCCTGTTTCCTGTATTGAAAACAGCCCGGACATTATCCACAACGCCCGGACTCTTTTCAATCTTATCTGTCCCCCTCTGCCGCCGCATCCCGTTATGGGCTTTCGGCCGACACACAAGGTACTTTTTCTCATATGCTGCTATATGCTAAGAATTTTCATGAAAATAGGCATCCGAATAATAAGGAATATCGTCCGCTCTTTTTTTCAAATTGCGCCCTAACAAATCGTAGATCAAATCGCTGTCCCGGTTCTCAAGAGCGTCCAGATAGGTTTGATGTTCGTTAATCATACTCTCGCGCGACTCTTCCTTGTCAAGCAGCTTCTGTCCGTAGATCAACTTAAAAAACGAAAGATTATCCCATAAGGACTCGATCATACTACAGACCCGATGCAGTCCGCTGGCCTTATACATCGAAAAATGAAACAGCCTGTTCAGGCGGTATACATCGACCGAGTCAAACTTTTCCTGGCGGACGACCTTCTTATACTGTTCCTGTATCTCCCTCAGTTCCCGGATCTCATCATCCGAGATCCTTTCACATGCATATCTTGCCGCCACCGGCTCCAGCGCCGTCCTCGCAATATAAATCTGGCGGACGTCTTCTTTTGTCAATGTCACCAGCTTCGTTCCTGCATAAGGGATCGACTCCGCGAGTCCCTTCTTCTCCAGATTGCTTAAGGCCTCCCGGATCGGCATACGGCTCACTCCAAGCTGACTTGCCAGTTCTTCCGTATTCAGCTTATCTCCCATGAGCAGTTTCCCGCTCATGATCCAGTCCATCAACTGGTCAAGAACCAGATCCGGAAGCCGGTTCCTCTGAATCCCTTCTTTATTCGTATCGTCCATTGTTATCCGCGTCTTAGAAATCATATAGCTTTCACCCATATAGCAATTTACAAGTTAAGCTTTGACACCGCCGCTTTAAAAATCGCCACCTGCGCAGTCTCCTCGATCAACTCCGCCGTATGCTCTGCATTTATCGCGTCCTTCCCTACTGCAACCAATCCATGATCTACCAGCAAAAACGCCGGCAGATCAGGCGTTTCCTTATAAATCTCTTCCACCAAAGAGAAATACTCCGGTTTTACCATAGCAGCTGGAACATTCAGTGTTGGGATATCTGCACAGATCTTTAATTTCGCGTGCCAAGTCGTCCTCGGCAGAGCCTTTCCCGTAGAGGCCCACGCGATTGAATACGGTGAGTGGGTATGTACGACTGCATTCACATCCGGGCAGATCCGATATAATAAACCATGCAGTAAAGCTTCCCTTGTAGGCTTACCTTCTCCTTCTACCAAATTTCCATCAAAATCTGTTATGACAAACTTATCGGGTGCACAATCTGCAAAAGAGCCGCCGCTTGCCTTCACGATCATCAGGTCTTTTCCCGGCACTCTAGCGCTTACATTTCCACCACTGCCTGTCTGTATGCCTCTAGTATAAGCTCTTTTTGCAGCGATGACAAGTTCTTCTGCTATTTTTTTAACGCATTCATCCATTTTTCTCATCCTTTCTACACTTGATTTCCTGAATCTTTACCTAAGCATTACGCATGTCACAGGCCCGGGCTTTTGACACTGTAATCAATTTTTTCCTTCAGCACGCCGCGTTCCACAAGTTCATCAATCATATGGTGCGCGGCCTGGATTCCCCATTCCTTGGTATCCAGATTGCCCGGAATCGTAATAATCTCCACATTCTTATTCTTGATACTCTTAAGCTGCCGTATAATGATGTCGTCCACTTCTTTATAATACAGCTCTTCCCCTTTTCTGGTATTATGCCGCATTCCGTCCGTTGGAATGAGAAGTTTGACCGGATAGTCGATCTTCTCCAAACGATCCACAACAACGGCGGTCGTAAGCTCCGCTTCATCCGGCAGAAGCTTGATATGCGCCATCGTGGCATTGTGCATCATATAGACCCGTTCGTCCTTGCGCGGCGGAAATTCATTGATTCCAAAGTCGATGAAGTCGATCCCGCCGCAGCTTACAACCAGAGGAACCTTCTTGGAGGCGCCTTTCACCAAACGATACTTACTGTCCTCCCCGTAGGAGAAGCCTCCTCCGAAATATGCCTCCGTGATCTCATGCAGGGTTAGGTCAAGGATTCCGTCGATCAGCCCGTCCGCCGCCATCTGTTCCATGATTGCGCCTCCGACTCCGGTCGCATGGAACCCGATCACTTCCATTCCCAGCCTCTCCAGCTCTTCCACGGCCGCACAGGCTCCTGTGTTGGTGATTCCCATAAGCGTAATGCCGATCACCGGTTTCTTCCCTCTTTTCAGAACCTCGCCCGCGGACTTCACCATCCCTGCGCAGCAGGCGCATGCGTTCGCCATAATCTGTTTTGTCACCAGGTTGAGGCCTGTAAAGTCACAGATGGATGGGATTGTGACGATATCCTTATCCCCCACAACAAGGTCAAACGTCTTTTTCCCTGACGCAACCGTGGTCGCCATCACCTTTGGGAAACCAATGGGAAGCCGTTTCATCGCATTCGTTGCCATGACCGTGTTCTGCAGCCCTCCTGCTGATACAATCCCGTCGATCTTTCCCTCTTTATACAGTTTCTCCACATAACCGGCCGCAGCTTCCATCATAAAGGCGATCTTCTCTCCCTTGGTCTTCGGCTCCATCTCTTTCCATGGCGTCCCTGCCGCAGATGCGACCTCGTCCCTTGACACATCATAGTTGTAGGACGGATTCGGGCCAGTGGCAACATCAATGACAATCACGTCTAAACCTTCCGCCTCGATCCGCTCCTTCATATACGCTGCTTCCTTATACTTGGTATCGCAGCTTCCAATGATCGCTATCGTCTTCATACTTTTTCACCTGCCTATAGAGATTGTGAAGGCTGTCCGCGGACAGCCTCCACAATAAAATCGTTCTAATTAACCAAAATATTTTGTTTTTGCTTTCTCAGAGGCTTTCTTTGCTTCTGTGTCAATGATCGCTGTTTTGTATTCTTCATATACAAAATCGCTGTCCTTTGAGCCGATCACCGGAATCTTATTGTCATGATCGGCCTCGTATTTATTTACTGCTGACAACAGGATCGTGTCATGGGCCAGGAGCAGGTGCTTATGCGGGTCAACCCCTGCTTCTTTACAGCGGCGTAGCGTATCGCGGATTGTCTCCCATGCTGCAACGATATCAACGTAACGTCCCGGCGGGCAGATATCGTAATGAAGCTCATCCTGCATCGCCTGCGGCGCGTCGATATTTCCCATAACGAATACAGAATCGCCAACGCAGAAGTATGGTCCGTCTTCTGTCTCAACGACAACGGTGATATGTCCTGGGCAATGTCCGAATGCTTCGTATACGCTTACGCCCGGAGCGATCTCTACCTCACCTTTGACTGTCTCGAAGCGTTCCTTTACGCCCGGGATATCGTATGGAGCGATAAATTCACCGTTATATGTAACGTCACCGTCTTTTGCGATGATCGGACGGCAGTAAGATTTGTAATGAAGCGGAACCGGGTTGTGCGCGTAGTTCCACTCAATCTCATGGCAGATAAAACGTGCCTTTGTGAATTTCTCAAGATAGAACACATGATCCCAATGAAGGTGTGTAAATATTACGATGTCTACGTCAGACGGTTTGTAGCCTACCTGCGCCAGACGTGACTCGATATCATCGATACCTGGTCTTTGCAGAGACGGTCCATGATGATATTTGTCAGCGTGCTCCGTCCAGGACATACCTGTGTCGACGAGGATCAGCTGCTCGCCGCCCTCAATAAGGAACGTAAAGTCCGGAAGCTGATCGGAATCATTCGTAATTCCCAGTTTTTCTACATATTTTTTACATGAAAAATGATACCAGTACTCCAACGGTTTTGTCGGGATAACTCCTGAGTTAAGTGGTCTGATTGTCAATGCCATAACAGATCTCCTCTCTTTCTTTTCATCATAGTTTTTTAGTTTAAAAATGTTATTATTTTAAAATTGTTGCCAATTTTAAACCTCTTTGTCCTGCATCGTAAAGCCTATGCTGCATTTTTCTCCTGTCTTCTCTTTGTATATGTGTCAAAGAGTACCATCGCAATGATAACGATACCTACGACCAAGCCCTGTGCGAATGACGGAATCCCCTGTAAATTCATTACGTTCACAATAACCGTGAGGATCAGGGAACCGATCACAGTTCCAAGGACTCCACCTTCGCCTCCCAGCATGGAAGTACCGCCGATCACGACCGCCGCAACCGTCTGCAGCCCGTAGCTGTCACCCATGGCCGCGTCCGCCGCATTCAGGCGCGCGGTAATCAGCATTCCCGCAAGCCCGGCGCACATACTGCACATCATAAATGCAGATACCATGATCTTCTTTACCGGAATCGCCGCGTATCTCGCCGCCGTTGGATTGGAGCCATAGGAATATACCTGGCGTCCATAGGTCGTCCTCTGCAGCAGGATATAGATGATGGTAACTACCACCGCCGCGATGATAATCAGATTCGGAATAGGTCCTGTGTATCCAACGCCGATCTGTGTAAATCCTTCCGGAAGGTCATAGATGACCGCGCCCTGCATAACGATAACAGCTAGTCCGCTCATGACCCAGTTTGTTCCATATGTAGCAATAAAGCTTGGCAGAATACCTGCGAGCAGACCATTGATACATCCTACTACCATGCCGATCAGGATTCCGATCAAAGCCACCAAAGGGATGGACATTCCTGATTTTAAAAGCTGTGCGCAGATACATCCGATAAATCCTGCCGTAGCTCCGACGGACAAATCCATGCCTCCTGTCAGAAGCACTGCCGTAAGTCCGGCGCTTAGAACCAGAAGTACACTTGCCTGACGGAAAATCGTAATCATATTGTCCAGCGTTCTGAAGTTCGGAGCTATGATGGACGAAATAATAATCAATATAATCAGTCCGACAAGACTGTAAAACACTTTTGAACTTTTTATTTCTTCAAATATTTTCTTTGCATCCATGTCCTCATCCTCCTACTTTTCTGAACGAATACGGACAACCGCATCGATAATAATAGCTGCCAATACGATAGAACCAATGATCGCATTCTGGTAAGTAGACTGTACTCCGACAACGTTCAGACCGTTCTTGATGATCTGGATAAGAAGTACGCCGAAGATCGTACCTGTCACACCGCCTTTTCCTTCACGCATGGAGGTCCCGCCCAGAAGAGTCGCTGCAACCGCCTGGAACTCCCAGCCTGTCGCCACGGTAGGCTGTCCAGACTCCACACGACACAGTGTAATGATACCGGCGATACCGGCGATAAATCCGGCGAAGGCAAACGTCTTGATCAGGCATTTGACCGGGCTGATTCCCGCAAGAGTCAGCGCTTCTCTGTTTCCTCCAAGTCCGTGGATATTCGTTCCGAATTTCGTCTTCCTGAGAACAACCCACACCAGAACGAACACCAGAACCGCCACCCACACCATAAGGGGAACAAAAAGGATTGTCGTTTCCGTCACAATCCGGTATGTAAAGCTGTCAAAATAAATGGACGAGCCTGCTGTTAAAAGAAGCGAGATACTGTTTACAATATTCTGCATACCATAGGTTGCGATAAACGGCGGGATATTTCCCTTCGCCACGATAAGACCGTTCACCGCGCCGATCAGCGTCGTCGTACAGACCGCAATCAGCATTGCCACTTCCAGGATAATTCCGTGCTGTGCAAGAAAGACCGTAAATACAGTCACAAAACTAACCTGCGCCCCCAGGGACAAGTCGGTTCCCTGCGTCAGTACGATACAAGTCTGCCCAAACGCAACGATCATCAGGGGTGTCGCCTGAATCAGTACATTCCTGAAATTCGAGAAAGACAGATAATGCGGATCCATGAAACTGAACGCTACAATGATAACCACCAGCATATACGCTACCGGGGGGATGTTCTTCACTCTTTGCTTCGTACTAACTTTCTGCATTCCCAGCACCTCCTGACCCCAGCATCATACGCGCGCCGATTTCCTCGGAATTGAACTCTTCTCTCTTCACTTCGCCGACCATATGGCCTTCATGCATGATATAAATCCTGTCGCTCATACCGATTACTTCCGGCAGCTCTGAGGAGATCATAATGATCGCTTTTCCTTCTGACGCCAGTTTATCCATCAAACTATAAATCTCCATCTTCGCGCCTACGTCGATTCCCCGCGTCGGCTCGTCAAAGATCAGGATATCCGGGTCAAAACTCAGCCATTTTGCAAGTACGACCTTCTGCTGATTCCCACCTGAAAGATATTTACAGGCTTTATTTACACTGGTGGTCGCGATACGGAGCTGATCTTTATAGTCAAGAGCCACTTCTCTGATTTTCTTGTTTGAAATAAAGAACTTCGGGAATATCTTCTTGAGGCTTACCGCCACCGTATTCAGCGCGATTGACTCGTCTAAGGCAAGTCCCTGTTTCTTACGGTCCTCGCTCACAAGTCCGATACCCAGCTTTGTCGCCTGAATCGGGGTATTCACAGTAACCGCGCTCCCGTTAATATAGATCTGTCCGGATTTCATCGGACGGATCCCGTAAAGGATTTCCGCCGTCTCCGTACGGCCCGCGCCGACAAGACCGGCGATTCCTACGATTTCCCCTTTATTGACCGTTAGGTTGACTCCCTGCACTCTGCCGTGGTAATCATACAGATTCTCTGCCTTTAACGCCACGCCCTCGTGCTTATTCTCCGTACGTACATACACCTGTGAAATGTCGCGCCCAACCATCATGTTGACAAGTTCTTCATTTGTACAGTCGTTAATTCCCACTGTTTTGATCTTAACACCGTCCCTGAGGATCGTGATCCTGTCCCCGATCAATGGAAATTCCTGCATTCTATGGGACACATAGATGATTCCGATGCCCTCTTTCTTCAACCGGTGTATCTGCACAAACAGAGAATCTACTTCCCTTTCCGACAGCGTCGCCGTCGGTTCGTCAAATACCATGACCCTTGGCTTGAAAGAAAGCGCTTTCGCGATTTCCACCATCTGTTGCTCCGCGACGCTTAAGTTCTTTACATAACTCTTCACGTCAATGTATTCACAATTTAAAGACTTCAGCAATTCACGGGCTTCATCTTCCATCCTCTTGTGGTCGATCAGTCCCAGCTTTGTCTTGTATTCCCGATTCAAAAATATATTCTGTGCAACGCTGATATACGGAACCAGGGTAAATTCCTGGTACACTGCTACGATTCCTTTTTCCAGCGCTTCTTTCGTTCCGTTGAACTTTACTACCTCTCCGTCGAAGGTAACCTCGCCCTCCTCGGCTTTATAAGCGCCAAGTATTACTTTTGCAAGCGTACTCTTTCCTGCCCCGTTCTCTCCGACCAGAATATGGACCTCTCCCGCCTTCAGGTCAAAGTCCACGTTGTCCAGGGCCTTCATACCTGGAAAGAGCTTTGTAATATGGCGCGCTGTTAAAATTGTTTCTCCCATTTTTTCACCTCATCGCTTCTCTTTACCGAATCCTTTTCCTTTTTATTCGTCCCCACAGGATAGGTTCTGCGGGGACGAATGGGTGAAATATTTAAAACAAAACTTATTTTACGATTTATTGAACAGCCTTCCACCAAGCTACGTTATCTTTGTAGTTCTGTACTGTCTCAGATGTGATAACAGGCTCCGCTTCTGCCATCGGGAACGGGATGAACTTACCTTCCGGCTCTGTTCCGTCGTTCAGGTTCATTACCGCATATGCACAAGCGATGTATCCTGAGCCATACGGGTCTGTGTTATATGTAGCAAACATCTCGCCGCTTTCTACTGCGCTTGTCGCGTCAACACTGCCGTCAAATCCAGCAACAAGAACGTCGTTCATGTTCGCTGCTTTAAGAGCCTGCATACCGCCAAGAGCGCTCTCATCGTTACATCCGATCAATCCCTGGATATCTGTATGTTTCTGGATGAGGTTCTCTGTTACGGACATACCTTCTGTTCTCTTGAAGTTTGCTGTCTGGGAAGCGACAACCTCGATATCCGGATACTCAGCCAGTGCGTCGTTGATTCCGTTCAATCTCTCGATTGCGTTCGCTGCTCCCGGAGGACCCTCAAGGATGATGATATTGCCTTTGCCGCCAAGTTTTTCCGCCATCTCTTTTGCGATGGTATAGCCTGTCTCGTAGTAATCAACACCTGTCCTTAAGAATGTATCCTCAGACGCCGGTGTACCGATTGTAAGAACAAGGATTCCTGCTTCCTGTGCTTTTCTTACACCTGGCATGATACCATTGGAATCTGCACAGTGGACAATGATAACGTCCATCCCCTGCTGGATCATGTCTTCCATAAGCTTAACCTGCTCTTCTACGCTGTCCGCGGTAGACGGAGCCTGTGTAACAGCTTCAAATCCCATGTCTTCTCCCGCTTTCTCAACGCCTTTTGCCTGAGCGTTCATGTACGGATTCGTCGTATTCTTTGCGATGTAGCCGATCTTGTAGCTCTCTTTTGCCTTTACGTCCGTTGCCACAGTCGTGCCGATTCCTGTGATCGGGAGCTTGTCCGCGGAAAGAATCGTAGCCTTTGACAGACCGGTGGCAGCCTCTTCCTTGCCATCGTCTTCTTTGTCCGTGCTTTCTGACTGCTCCTCTTTCTTATCGGAGTCGCCGCTTGTCTCCTGGGTCGGGGTACTGCATCCTGCAAACAGAGTACAAGCCATTGCCAGTGTCAACAAAATTGATACAACTGTTCTCTTCTTCATTTTTTTCCTCCTTTTCTTGGTCCTACATCCATTTTTTGGATATAGGATATTGGATACAATCTTGTTGTAATGACTATACCACTCTGTATTCTACATGTCAATATTAAATAGCATTTTTTCCTATTTCACAATCTTTTTGTGAAACCTATACAAAATCAAGGACCTGTTTTTTTCTAATATTACCAAAGCATTCGCCCATATATCCCTCCGAATAAAGGCATTCCATTTTTTCGCAAAAAAACAAGGATAAACGCCGCCTGCTAAGACTGCGCTTATCCTTGTTTAAAAATAGACGTTTCCCCAACTTCCTTACTGTGCCGCCAGCTCAATCAGCGCTTCTTTTGGCTGAACTCCCAGCGTTCTTGCCGCCTCTTCTCCATTCTTAAATACAATAAACGTAGGAATTGACATCACATGATATTTCTTCGTCAATTCTTTATTTTCATCCGTATTAAGCTTGCATACCTTAATCTCTGTCTGTTCATTTGCCAGTTCTTCCACGACCGGGAGCATTGCCTGGCAAGGTCCGCACCAAGTTGCCCAAAAGTCCACCAGAACCGGTCCTTGCGCTTCCAGAACCTCTTTCTGGAAATTTTCCTGTGTAATAATTACTTCTGCCATTATTTTCATCCTCCTTGTCTTATGTTCGGCTACCGAAACCAGATGGTTTTCTGTGCCTGCTATAGCTTTAGTATAACCGCTTTCACCCGTTTTCACAATCAATATCATTTTATCAATCATATAAAATAATTTTATCACATACTGAAAATCTGTTCTTTTCTACGTGACGCCTAATACCTACGGCCTATATACGGTTTCCAGGGGCACCATCGCCAGCGTTTTCCCTAGAGGAGCTAATATCTTTCAAATGGTATCCACTCCTCGCTCATTCAGCTCTGCCAGATTCTCTTGCGCCTGTTTTACTGCTTGTGAATATTTTTTATTTGTCCTCATTATACGTTCCTCTTTCTTGATAATCATTTAAATTCTTCTTTGCCCTCTCTATTTCCCTCTGTGGAGTTTTCTGTGTTTGTTTCCTAAAAACGTGCAGAAGGACAAAAGCGCTGCCATTCCATGCAGCGAATAAAATTCTATCCCTTAACGGACGCAATTCCCATATTTCGCCATCAATGTGCTTTATATAAGGTTCTCCCGCCCGCGTTCCATATTCACTAAGGATTTTCATATAATGTTTTGAAAAAAGCCATCAAATATCCATGCATACCCAAATGGCACTTAGTACTAGGCTTGTTGCCTCGTAGGAATAAATTAGATTATAAAGAAACCACCGCAAAAGCACTCCTTTATTCGCTTTTGCAATGGTTTCTATGCATTTAGAATCACTTCTGGTCTTATTTCTCCTGCCGCCGCGCGCTTCGCAGATACACAAACCAGTACGCACACCCCACGCAGACCGCACCGCCGATAACGTTCCCGATCGTGACCGGAAGAAGATTCGCACCCAGAAAATTCCCCCAGGTTATCGCGCCAAGGTCAACTCCTGCCGCCTCGGCCGCCCGGGCATATACCGGCACGCCTTTTGCAAAAAGTCCTGCCGCGATGTAGTACATATTTGCCACACTGTGCTCGAACCCGCAGAGCACGAAAATCATGATTGGGAAAAAGATGCCTGCGATCTTTCCCGTAACATCTTTTGCCGCAAACGAGATCCACACAGCGATACATACCAGAAAATTGCAGAGTATCCCACGGATCAGCGCATCGCCAAATGAGATCGTACACTTTGCCGCCGCTGTGGAGAGAACCGAAACCGCCAACTGGCCGTCGAAAAGACTGATCTGGTGGGAAAAGACGACCCCCGCAGCCGCCAAAAAACCTCCCGCCATGTTGCCTGTGTACACGACGCCCCAGTTCTTCAGCATCTCCGCCGGCGTGATCTCCTTCATAAGAAGAGGGATGACAAGAAGGGAATTGCCTGTAAATAGTTCGCTACCCGCAAGCAGCACCATCGTAAGCCCTCCCGGGAAGATGACCGCTCCCACAAGCTTTCCCACCGACGCCTGTGGAATGGCCCCCGAAGCGGTCGCGGCCGCGGCTCCGCCCAATCCGATAAACGCGCCCGCCAGAACGGCAAGGAGGAACATCCTGCCGACAGACATCTTCACCTTCGCTTTTCCCACCGCAACATAGTTTTTCGCAATTTCCGCGGGTGCAAACAGGTTCATCGCCTTTTGCCTCCTCTCCTCTTTCCATCTTTATATCAAACTACTTCGTACCATATCCATCTGGGTTCTGGCTCTGCCATCTCCAGGAATCCTCGCACATCTTATCTAGTCCTCGCTCTGCAATCCAACCCAGCTCCGCCTTTGCTTTCGACGCGTCGGAATAGCAGGTTGCGATATCTCCCGCTCTTCTCGCCTTGATCTGGTAAGGAATCGGCTTACCGCACGCCTTCTCAAAAGCATGAACCATATCGAGCACAGAATATCCCGCTCCCGTTCCCAGGTTGTAGACGCATACGCCTGCCTTCTCCTCGATCTTCTTGAGCGCTTTCACGTGCCCGACCGCAAGATCCACCACATGGATATAATCGCGCACCCCAGTTCCATCCGGCGTATCATAGTCGTCGCCAAATACGCCCAGGCATTCCAGCTTCCCGATGGCAACCTGCGTAATGTATGGCATCAAATTATTCGGAATTCCCTTCGGATCCTCCCCGATCAAGCCGCTCTCATGCGCGCCGATAGGGTTAAAGTACCGAAGAAGCACCACGTTCCACTCCGGGTCCGCCTTATGCAAATCTGTTAGAATCTGCTCCAGCATCCACTTTGTCCAGCCGTACGGATTCGTACATGTACCCTTCGGACACTCCTCTGTGATCGGTATGAACGCCGGATCGCCGTAAACAGTGGCAGAAGAACTGAAAATAATATTCTTCACACCGTGTTCCCGCATCACCTTACAAAGCGTGACTGTTCCTGCAATATTATTCTGGTAGTATTCAAGCGGCTTTGCAACCGACTCTCCTACTGCCTTAAGGCCGGCAAAATGAATCACTGAGTCGATCTTTTCCTTGCTAAAGATCACATCCAGCGCCTTCTCGTCGCGAATGTCATCCTGATAGAAGACGACCTCTTTCCCTGTGATCTTTTCCACTCTCTTAAGCGCTTCCGCCGAGGCATTACAGAGATTGTCGACGACAACGACCTCGTATCCGGCGTTCAAAAGCTCTACACATGTGTGACTGCCGATAAATCCGGCTCCGCCTGTTACTAAAATTGCCATATTATTGTCCTCCTTGCAGCATTTTTCCCACTGTTCCTACTTCTTTCATAATATAACACATTTAAGTAAATTTAGGAAGTATTTTAGTAAACTTTTTGTTTGATTTACTAAATCCCCGCATTTTACGCTTTTTCCCACAGTTTCTCAGGGTAAATCCCTTCCTCTTTCATCTTCCGAATCGCTGCTTCTACTACAGGTTTATCCTCCTTGTAAGTCACACCGTACCATTTATCCTCTATGGCAAGGACTGAAACTGTCGCACGTCCTTCTTGAAGGAGCCTGCTTACCACCTCGGGCAAATAGTACTCGCACTTCATCGGATTCTCCCGCAGCCCCTTTTCAAGAAATGCCGGGAAACCTGCTTTTATCTCATCCAAAATACTTCTGGTAAATCCCCACATATTCATGGACACCAGGCTCTTTTTGTCCACCTGCGTCCAAGTCTTTCCTTCATCTTCCGAGTATGCGATTCCCCCACCGCGCTTTTCTACGCGGGTCCGTTCCGTAATGCGGATCAATTCACCCCTCTCATTGGTATCACAGATTCCCCGCGCCACATGGCCGTTATCCGTCACCGTATTTTCCAGGTGGTATCCCATCATCGCATAGCGGTATTTCTCATCATCTTCATTCATCATGAGATGAACATAGATCTGGCGGAAAGCGCTTTTCCCATAATAATCATCCGCATTGATCACCACGAACGGACCGTCGATCACATCCATGCAGCTCAAAACCGCATGAGCCGTTCCCCAAGGCTTTATGCGTCCCTTAGGGACCTCAAATCCCTGCGGGATATTCGTGATCTCCTGGAAAACATACTCCACCTGCATAAATTTCGAGATACGGTCTCCCACTGCCTCGCGGAAATCAGCCTCATTCTCCCTCTTGATAATGAAGATCACTTTCTCAAATCCTGATTTCTTAGCGTCATATAGGGAAAAATCCATAATGATATGCCCCTTGTCGTCTACCGGGTCGATCTGCTTCAGACCGCCATAACGACTTCCCATTCCCGCTGCCATGATTACTAACACTGGTTTTTTCATAGTGATTTCTCCCTTCATTTTATGATTCTTTATCTTTTGTTGCTTTTATTACTCCTGCTACTTTTGTAACCCTTGTTACGATTCACAGCCCCTCCTATCCGCATTCGCAGAATCGGCCTGCAAAGCTGTCCGCCGCCGCTACGCAGCTCTTATTCTGCTCATGTGGATGGAGTGACTGCTTCCAGCCGCACTAAAATCATCAGGCAGATTCTTACAAGCAAGCTTGACGAACCTGCCTTTCGATTTTATGCGACTGTGAATCGTAACCCTTGTTTTACAAAAACCGCCACTGCGCGATGCAGTGACGGTCTCTCACTTACTCGAATTAATCCTGGACGTACGGCATTAAAGCAATATGTCTCGCTCTTTTAATTGCAACAGTCAGAGCTCTCTGATGCTTCGCACAGTTTCCTGTGATCCTTCTCGGAAGGATCTTTCCTCTCTCAGAAACATATTTCTTAAGCTTTGCTACATCTTTATAATCGATTTCATTATTCTCTTTTCCGCAGAATACGCAAACTTTTTTCCTTCTGCGTCCGCCCCTTCTCTTCATCGGAGAATCCGGCCTGTTTCCCTTTTCAAATGCCACCTCGGCTACCTCCTTCTCAACTTGATCTGGCGCCCGACTGCCTAATTGAATGGTAACTCTTCATCAATTCCGTCCGGAATATTCATGAAGCCGTCACCAGCATCTGCACTCGGCACCGGAGCCGCCTGACGATATGGCTGTGACTGCCCGACGGAGCCGCCCGACGCGTTCTTACTCTCGGCAAACTCCTGCTCCTCGACCACAACTTCTGTCGTATAGACCTTCACGCCGTCCCTGTTAGTATAACTCCCTGTCTGGATACGCCCGCTTATCGTCACGCGCATCCCCTGGCGGAAATAGCGTTCTGTAAATTCTGCGCTCTTCCCAAACACCACGCAGTTGATAAAATCCGCGGTCTGTTCTCCGTCGCGCTTGAACCTGCGGTCCACCGCCAATGTATATCTTGCAATAGCGAGTGCATTCTCGCCCTGCGAGTATCTTACTTCCGGGTCTCTTGTCAGACGTCCCATTAATATAACTTTATTCATTCGATTCCTCTTTCTAAGCTTCCTGTTTCACGCATAAATAACGAATCACACCGTCCATGATACGGATTCTCTGCTCGATCTCGCCCGGCGCCGCTGCATCAGACTCGAAACGGACAAAATAATAGTAGGCTTCTTTCATCTTCTGAATCTCGTAAGCCAGCCTTCTCTTGCCCCACTCGTCAACCTCAGTGATTGCTCCGCCGAAACGTTCTACAAGCGCTTTTACCTTTTCAAGCACTTCTGCTCTGGCGTCGTCTTCGAGCTTTGCGCTGATAACAACTGCTAATTCATACTTGTTCATGTCCTGCACCTCCTTATGGTCTCTGGCCCCCGGTCCATGCCGGGAACAAGGAAAATAGTATATCACAATTCCGTATCATAGCATAAAGAAGGGTTTGTTTCAAGCATTTTTTCGGATTTCCCTGGCTTTTTTCTCCACCATTTTCCGGGGCACCATGACCTGATGCCCACATCCAAGACACTTCAAGCGGAAATCCGCTCCCACGCGCAGGATCTCCCACTCTTTGCTTCCGCAGGGATGCGGCTTTTTCATGACAATAGTATCCCCTACCTCGAACACTGCGTTAAGCGGCATATAGCTCTCATCTCCTTATGGATTTACTTCAATCTCCACTCCCTGAACAATCATACGATCGCTGTTAGAGGCTTTCGTACAGGTCGAGAGAGTCACGATTTTATCGGACATCGCCGGCATAATCCCAGTATCATAATAACTGGATGATTTTGAAAAATCAAGGAAGGACTGGAAGGACGCGTCGTCCGCAAACTGGTATGTATAAGCCTCCGAGGTATCCCTCACAACCCCGGCTGCGAAGATCTGGTATTTATGTTCCATCCCATCCGGCGTGTAGATATAGAAATATGGATGCTCCTTCCACAATGTCTCATCCTGATAATCCTCTAATGTGTTAAACATTGTGCCGTTATTCATATGATGCCCGTAGATAATCGTATTCCTGTCGTTAAAATCCGGATGGTTATCCACATTGACGAACAACGTTCCTACCGTGTTCTCATAACCTTTGAATGTGACCTCCAGGTATTTGTCATTATCCTCGCCCTGTACCACTGGATAATTAATGATCGAAGGCTCCTCAAAACGCAGCCACGCCACCACGTCGGGGTTGATCTCCCGAAGCGCGTCGAAATCCACCCGGAACCGGTTATCCTCACCCTCTTCGCCGCTCCCGCCGCTTATGGCGATCTCGGCAAGGTCGTCATATTCGTCTTCGCCATCTTTATATCCTGTGTAAATATCATAAAGCCGGAACGCGGAAAACACGAAGACCCCCAGCGCTATGAGCATGATGACCGCACTGATCACCCTACCCGCGGTAGACCTCTTTTTCCTGCGTCTTCTTCTGCGCCTCATATCCTGACGCCTCTCTTCCTCTCTTCTGCTCATTGTACATACTCCTTACGCTTTCTCTTTCCCCCCATTATAGTACGCCCCACCGAAGTTGACAAGCATAGGTTTTCCTTCGTAATAACACTCTTTTAAGATTTTTTTAACAGGAAGTTTATTGATTCCCAAAATAAAAAGCGTAAAATAGCTAATAACACTGATCAACTTTTTAATTATAGGAATGGATGATGAATAATGAAAGAAAAACTGATTCGTTTTATGTATGGGCGTTACGGCGTGGATTCTTTTGGAAAATTCCTTACAGGTTTCGGATTTGCCGCGCTGATTCTTACCCTTTTTCTCCCCTGGCGACTCTTCTACCTGTTAGCGTGGGCCGCGATCATTTACGCTTATTTCCGGATGTTTTCTAAGAATATTTACAAGCGCTCCGCAGAAAACCAGGCTTTTCTTAAATATACCTCCCGTATCCGCAGCTTTTTCTGGAAGCAGAAGAATCTGATGGCGCAGCGTAAGACCCACCATATATACAAATGCCCATCCTGCAAGCAGAAAATCCGTATTCCCAAGGGAAAAGGGAAGATCGAGATCCGCTGCCCCAAGTGCCACACTACGTTCATCAAAAGGAGCTGACTATGTTTGGGTATATAATCATCAACAAGGATGAAATGAAGATTAAGGACTACAATACCTATCACGCCTTCTACTGTGGGCTGTGTCATACCCTGCGGAAGCAGTACGGCATCCGGGGGCAGATGACTCTCTCTTTTGACATGACCTTCCTCCTGGTCCTTTTGAGCGGTTTATATGAACCGAAGACACGCCAGGGAGTGGAAAAATGCCTGGTCCACCCGCTAGAAAAGCATCCTTATTATATCAACAAGTGTTCCGAATATGTGGCGGACATGAACCTGCTCCTCACCTACTACAAATGTCTTGACGACTGGCACGACGAGCACCGCTACAGCCGCTATGCCTATGCGGGCTGCCTCAAAAAGGCAATGCAGACGATCCATCGAAAATATCCTGACAAATGTGTTTCTATCGCTGAAACTCTGAAGGCGATCGAACACTGTGAAAAAGACCGGGAGACAGACATTGACAAGATGGCCGGGCATTTTGGAAAAGTAATGGAAGAAATCTTTGCCTGCCGCCATGATGAATGGGAAGAAACACTCCGGGTCATGGGGTTCTATCTGGGCAAATTCATCTACCTTGCCGACGCCTACGAAGATATCGAAAAAGACCTGAAAGAGCAGAATTATAATCCCCTTCTCTCCCGGTTCGGTGAAACCGATTTTGAGACAGAATGCCGGAGGCTCCTTACCATGATGATATCAGAATGTTCAAGAAGGTTTGAATTATTGCCGATTATCGAGTATACTGATATTTTAAGGAACGTGCTTTATTCCGGCGTATGGTACCGCTTCGATCTTGCCACCGAAAAGCGGAAAAAAGAAAGAGAACAGTCTCAGGAGAAAAATAATGTCAGATCCGTATAGCGTATTGGGGGTTTCCCGCAATGCCTCAGATGAAGAAGTAAAAAAAGCATACAGAAAGCTGAGCCGAAAATACCACCCTGACGCCAATATCAATAACCCGAACAAGGAACAGGCGGAAGCAAAATTCAAAGAAGTACAGCAGGCGTATCAGCAGATCATGAAAGAAAAAGAATATGGTTCTTCCTACTCGCAGGGAACCTACTCGCAGGGCCAGTCCTCCGGCTACGGGAGCAGCGACAGCGGCTACGGTGGTTTCGGAGGCTTTGGCGGTTTTGGGGGGTTTGGTCCTTTCGGCGGCTTCTACGGACAGTATCAGCAACGCAGTTCCGGTCCGACTGACAGCGAAGAAACGATTTACCTGCGCGCTGCCGCGAACTATATCAATAGCCGTCATTTTCAAGAAGCGCTCAATGTCCTTAACAATATGAAAGACCGCAGCGCCCAGTGGTACTACTACAGCGCCATGGCGAATTCCGGCGTAGGAAATAACGTAATCGCCTTAGATCACGCGAGAGAAGCCCTGCAGCGTGAACCGGATAACTATCAATACCAGATGCTTGTAAGCCGCCTTGAAAACGGCGGAAGCTGGTATGAGAGCAGACGGACCATGTACGGTGGCTCGCCCGTTACGGCAAACAACCTCTGCCTGAAGCTGTGCATCGCCAACATGATCTGCAACTTATGCTGTGGAGGTGGAGGATTCTGCTGCGGAGGACGTCCGTATATTATGTAGTTTCGGATGTCATCTCGGTGAAATTGCGGAAATTTATTGTGCATATTTATGATTTGCACAAATATATACTTATATTTTAGTCGTAAAGGTAAATAATGGAACAATCTGTCGCGTCTTCCGCCCAAATTCAAGGACTTGGCGTCAGATTTTTGTACATTTTTTCCAACATGCACAACTATCGTTTTTTTCTATAAGCCCTATCTATTTATTTGAAGTATAATATAAGTGTACCTGTATCTGTAAGCAGACGTACCATGATTTTCCAAAGCCGCATAAGCTATTGGTGATTATTCTAATGCTTGAGAGCCACCACAATATGTAGTAACACCACGGGCATAGTAAGGTTATCCTTAACCGCTTGATTACCCTACACCAGAATTGCTTTAGAACTGCAAGGGCTGCAATGCAGTGCATTTACCCTTGC
>JAAWDY010000050.1 GCA_022793995.1 Coprococcus sp. | reverse complement strand
CCTTGTAAATACCATCGCCGAATAGGCGATTAAGTTCAGGTATCCCGAGCGCGCCGCAAGGCGCCCGAGTGGATTCCTTGTAAATACCATCGCCGAATAGGCGATTAAGTTCAGGTATCCCGAGCGCGCCGCAAGGCGCCTGAGTGGATTCCTTGTAAATACCATCGCCGAATAGGCGATTAGAATCAGGTAAGTGTAACCGGAAATGGGAGAAGTCCGGCAGTATAAGAAGTGAGGTAGGATTATGGCAGAATCAAAGAGAGATTACTATGAAGTCCTGGGCGTATCCAAGGATGCGGACGACGCAGCCCTGAAGAAGGCATACCGGGCTTTGGCGAAGAAATACCATCCGGATATGAATCCCGGCGACACAGAGGCAGAGAAGAAATTTAAAGAGGCTTCTGAGGCATATGCGGTGCTGAGCGATCCGGATAAACGCCGCCAGTACGATCAATTCGGTCATGCCGCATTTGAAGGAGCCGCAGGAGGCGCCGGAGGATTCGGCGGTTTTGATTTCAGCGGCGCAGATTTCAGCGATATCTTCGGCGATATTTTCGGTGACTTTTTCGGTGGCGGCTCACGTAGAGGAGGACGCGCCAATACAGGTCCCACGAGAGGGGCGAATGTCCGCAAGGGCGTCAGGATCACGTTTGAGGAGGCGGTATTCGGCTGTGAGAAGGAGTTAGACGTCGTACTGAAAGATCCCTGTAGTAAATGCGGCGGCACGGGAGCAAAACCGGGAACTTCCCCGGAGACGTGTCCTAAGTGCGGCGGAAGAGGCCAGATCGTCTATACGTCCCAGTCGTTCTTCGGGACAGTGCAGAATGTACAAACTTGTCCGGAATGTCATGGGAGCGGAAAAGTGATACGGGAAAAATGCTCGGACTGCGGCGGGAGCGGATATGTATCCAGCCACAAGAAGATAAAGGTGACGATCCCGGCAGGAATTGACAATGGGCAGAGCGTCCGGATCCGTGACAAAGGAGAACCGGGAGTGAACGGCGGACCGCGCGGCGATCTCCTTGTGGAAGTGACGGTTTCCCGTCACCCAATCTTCCAGAGACAGGACGTCCATATTTTCTCGACCGCGCCGATCTCTTTTGCGCAGGCGGCGCTTGGAGGCGACGTGAGGATCAAAACAGTGGACGGCGAGGTCATTTACACAGTAAAGCCCGGAACCAAGACGGATACCAAGGTACGATTGAAGGGAAAAGGAGTTCCTTCCTTGCGGAATTCCCAGGTCCGCGGAGATCACTATGTGACGCTGGTTATACAGACTCCGGAGAAACTGAGTGCAGAGGCAAAAGAAGCGCTCCGCCGCTTCGACGAACTCTCAGGAAATACTTTGAACCAGGAGATTGGAAATCCAGAAAAGTCAAAACCAAAGAAAAAGAAATTTATGGATAAATTAAAAGAAACATTTGAGGATCTGGAAGAATAGTCGGATGTACATGCAAACAGTTCCGCTTAGCTCGTTGCTGCGCGGAAATGAAAGGCTCTAAAATGAAAATAGGGAAGGCTTCTTAGCGCGGAAGACCTTCCCTCTCTTATTGCGGTCCGCTGTCTCTTCTGACAGGGGAAAAGCTTTTATATCCGGATAATCTAATCTTCCTCATCCTCCAGCTCGCCGCCGATCACCCCGCCAAGAACAGCAGTAACAGATGCAGTTACGACAGCCGCAATGATGGCAATGGCTATAATAGCGATCAGTAAAAACATAACGGACACCTTCCTTTCTTCGCAATATTTATAGTATATCACAAGTTGCATAATTTTCCTAGAGAAATTCGCAAAAATTTCTACGTTAAAAAAGGAAAAATAGAGAAGAACAGAGGCGTTTCATGTGACATTTTGAAAATTATATGTTATAATGGCGCTTGAAGCAGGCAAAAGGGAAATATTTCCTGGTCTGTAAGGTGGCAACATGCAATTTGCTTTTGAATCAAGGAGGGTATCGCGATGGCAAGAAAACCAGCGAACAAGAATGAGAATGAAGCCGCTCAGGCAGTAGAAGAAGTAGTACAGACAGCAGAGGAAAAGGCAGAAGAAACAGTAAAAGCGGCGGCGGACACAGCAGAAGAAGTGGAACAGACTACAGAGGAAAAAGCAGAGGAATTAAAAAAGGCTGTAGAGGAAACAGCCGCTAAAGTCATGAAAAAGGCGGAAAAGACGGCTGCGGAAGTAAAGAAGACGGCAAAGAAGGCTACCGAGGAGGTCAAGAAGGCCGCTCCGGAGGCGGCGAAGAAGGTCGTCGAGAAAGCGAAGAAGGCCGCTGCGAAAAAGGATATCAAGACAGAAGTTGTCCTGCAGTACGGTGAAAAAGAAGTGAACACAAAAGATATGATTGCAGCAGTGAAAAAGGAATGGACAAAGGCAAGGCATAAAGTATCTGACATTAAGTCCATAGAACTGTATTTAAAACCGGAAGATTATGCGGTGTATTATGTGATCAACGGAGATACGACTGGAAAAATCTGGATGTAGTGAGAAGAATGTAAGCGAATAGTGAATGTATATTGCCATTGTCCGTGTTCCGGAAAGAAAGGAAATGATTCCTTTTCTCCGGAAACGGCGGACGAAGATCTTTTTTATCTTTTCTGATATAAGATTTTTCGCAGCGGGGATCCTTAGGGTGGGAGTTCAAACCGCATTTTCCAAATTGAAACGGTAAAAATTAAATATAGGAGGTCTAATATTATGCAGAATTTTACTCAGTTTGCACCGACGGAGATTGTGTTCGGCAAAGGCGTGCAATCACAGACTGGAAAGGAAGTAAAACGGTGGGGAGGCAGTAGGGCGCTGCTTGTCTATGGAGGAGGAAGTGTTGTTAGAAGCGGTCTTCTGCGGGAGGTGGAGGAATCACTTGCGGCAGAGCAGATCGTATATGAAGAATTTGGCGGCGTTAAGCCGAATCCCAGGCTGGCACATACGGAGGAAGGAGTTAAGAAAGCGCTGGACTTTGGAGCGGATTTTATCCTGGCGATCGGCGGGGGCAGCGCGATTGATACGGCAAAGGGAATCGCACACGGGGCGGCAAATCCGGAGAATGCCTTGTGGGATATTTGGACCAAAAAGGTTCCCCTTACCAAATCTCTCCCTGTAGGATGTGTACTTACGATCGCGGCGGCGGGCAGCGAGACAAGCGATTCGGCCGTGCTGACGAATGAGGCGATCGGCAAAAAGGCTGGGATTAACACGGATTTTAATCGTCCGAAGTTTGCAATTATGAACCCGGAGCTGACCCATACACTTCCGAAGTACCAGATCGCGTGCGGTATCACGGATATTATGATGCACACCTTGGAGCGGTATTTTATCCCGAATCAGAAGAACCAGATGACGGATGAGATTGCGGAGGGAATTTTGAGGACAGTGATCGAAAACGGACGCAAAGGATACGAGAACCCGCAGGATTACGATGCAATGAGCGAGATCATGTGGTGCGGAAGCTTATCCCACAATAATCTGACCGAGCTTGGAAGGGGTAAGGATTTCTGTGTGCACAAATTCGGACATGCGCTGTCGGCAAAGTATGACAAAGCGCATGGAGCGACATTGTCCGCTATGTGGGGATCATGGGCCAAGTATGTCTATCAGAATGATATCCCCAGGTTCGCGCATTATGGTGAAAAGGTATGGGGGATTAAGGCGGAAACAGTAGAAGATACGGCGAAAGCCGCGATTGATCGGACGGTCGCATATTTCCGGGAACTGGATATGCCGGTGAACCTTAAGGAATTAGGGGTAGGTCCGGTCACGGACGAGGATTTAATGGAGCTTGCCCGGGATGCCACCATGGGAGGTACGGTGCGGCTCTCAAAAATAAAGGAGCTGGATGTAAATGATGTTTATGAAATCTTTCAGAAGGCGTCCGGAAAATAGCACAGACATCAATTGGGGACAGTTCTACAAACAGGTATGTCTGTTGGTAATTCCGATGGCGCTGCAGAATTTGATTAATGTAGGCGTGACGGCGACGGATGTGATTATGCTTGGAAAGGTAGGGGAGAAGGTGCTCTCAGGGGCATCCCTTGCGGGGCAGGTTCAGTTTATCATGACATTGATCCTGTTCGGGACCACATCCGGCGCGACGGTGCTCACGGCACAGTATTGGGGAAAAGGGGATACCCGCACGATTGAGAAGATCCTTGGTATGGGAATGAGTATCGGAACAGCCGTGGCGGCGGTATTTACGATTGCGGCAGAGCTGATTCCGGAGACGCTGATGCGGATCTATACCAGTGATCCGGAGGTGATCGCAGAGGGGGTGCAGTATCTCAGGATCGTAGCGGTATCGTACCTTTTCATGGCGGCGACGCAGGTCTATCTCCATACTATGCGGAGTATTGAACGGGTCGTGATTGCGACGGCAGTTTATTTGGCGTCGCTGATTGTAAATATTGTATTGAACGCGCTGCTGATCTTCGGCCTTCTGGGATTCCCGGCGATGGGGATTAAAGGGGCGGCTTTGGCGACGCTTATCTCGCGGATGATCGAGATGGCGATTGTAGTCTGGTATGCAAAGGTAAAGAACCGGGTGGTGTGTTTCCATTTTCGGGATATGTGGAAGATCGATAAGGTGCTGCTTAAGGATTTCCTGGTGTACGCGACGCCTGTTATTTTGAACGAGATGATGTGGGGACTGGGTTCTTCTGCAAACACGGCAGTTATCGGGCATCTGGGGAGCGCCGCGGTGGCGGCGAACTCGGTGGCGCAAGTGGCGAGGCAGCTCGCTTCCGTGGTGGTGTTCGGCGTGGCGAACGCGACGGCGATCTATCTGGGGAAGACCATTGGAGAGCGCAAATTCGAGCTGGCGAAAGCATATGGAAGACGTTTTATTATGCTGAGCACATTGGCGGGACTCATTGGCGGATGTGTGATTCTTGCGGCTGCGCCTGTGGCAAACCGATTTATGACGCTTTCCGGTGAAGCGCAAGGCTATCTCACCTTCATGTTCTTTGTAATGTCATATTTTACACTGTGTCAGTCCATCAGCACAACATTAGTCGTCGGAGTATTCCGTTCAGGAGGCGATACCCGATTCGGACTGGCGTTGGATGTCGGCACCATGTGGGGGTGCTCCATCTTGTTCGGAATGTTGGCGGCATTTGTCTTCCATGCTCCGGTGCAGGTGGTTTATATGATTTTGATGAGCGACGAGGTCATCAAGGTTCCCATCACGCTCAAACGGTTCCTGAGCTATAAATGGATTCAGGATGTGACCCGGGAACAAAAGGAGCTGACGGCAGGATAAATTTTTGTTAGAAAACCCATTGGAATTTTACGCTGTCTGTGGTATGCTTTAAAGTAGAGCGTCCTTACGGCATACCTATATACTTTGCAGTACGGTGTGTCCGAAAAGGGCGTGGACAAAAGGAGGAAACGAAGTATGAAAGTAATTGCAACAGAAAAAGCACCAAAGGCTCTGGGACCGTATTCTCAGGCATATGTACACAACGGCATCCTGTATACATCAGGACAGATCGGAATCAACCCGGAGACAGATGCTGTTGCGGGCGATACGATTGAAGCACAGGCAGAACAGGTCTGCAAAAATATTGGAACGATTCTTGAAGAGGCGGGAACTACGTTTGACAAAGTACTCAAGACGACCTGTTTCTTAAGCGACATGGGCGACTTTGCAGTATTTAATGAGATTTATGCAAAGTATTTCACGTCAAAGCCGGCGAGAAGCTGTGTGGCGGTAAAGACGCTTCCGAAGAACCTGCTCTGCGAGATCGAAGTGATCGCAGTGGTGGAAGAATAGCAAAGAATAATCGCCTGGCGGCGATAAGGATAGGAGGAATCCCCTCGCGTAAGCTCGGGATACCTGAATAGAATCGCCTGACGGCGATGAATGTAGGAGGAAACCATGGCAGAAGAAACAAACAGCGGGTGCACCCCGGAGGCTTGCGCCTCCTGCGCCCATGCAGGGTCGTGCAGCAGCAAGAAGGTAGATATGAAGGAGCCTGCGAATCCATATTCTCAGGTGAAGAAGGTGATCGCGGTCGTCAGCGGAAAGGGCGGCGTGGGGAAGTCCCTGGTAGCGGCATCCCTTGCCAGGACGGCAGTGGAAGAGGGGTATACGGCGGGAATTCTGGACGCGGATATCACAGGGCCTTCTATCCCAAAGATGTATGGAATTCATGAGAGCGCTGTGGGATCCGAGGAAGGAATGTTCCCCTGCACGGCAAAGGACGGCACGAAGATCATGTCGGTCAATCTGTTGCTGGAGAAGGAATCAGATCCGGTCATCTGGCGCGGACCGATCATCGCAAGCGTGGTGAAACAGTTCTGGACGGATGTTATGTGGGGAGATCTTGATTTCCTGTTTGTGGATATGCCTCCGGGGACCGGCGATGTGCCGCTCACAGTATTCCAGTCTCTTCCGGTAGACGGCGTGGTGATCGTGACCTCTCCTCAAGATCTGGTACAGATGATTGTTGAAAAAGCATATCGCATGGCGGAGATGATGAATATTCCGGTGTTAGGGATTGTAGAGAACTACAGTTATCTTGCGTGTCCGGACTGTGGAAAACGGATTTCTGTATTTGGTGAAAGTCATATCGACGAGATCGCGGTGCGGCTGGGAACCGAAGTGCTGGGGAAAATGCCGATTGATCCAAAGCTTTCTGAGATCGTAGAGCAGGAAAGGTTCTATGAGGCCAAGAATAAGTACTTGGAAAAGATAATTGAGAAATTTGTATGATGTGCAGTATGCTGTGAATGGTAACATGGCGCCGGCAAGATTTTGAATAGCATATCGATGAGAGGCTTTTTAACCCTCTTAGCTGTGGGAAATAACTCGTGGCTAAGGGGGTTTTTTATAGCGAGCTATAAAATGATGCGAAGCACCTTTTGACCCCAACATCATTTGAAGAATAGTTCATCAGATAAAAACGATCTATACATTTATTAAATAAAAAGGAAAATATTTACTTGCCGAAAAAAGAGAGAAAAGGTCAGATACCTTCTTTTTGTGATTAAGAATTATGCAAAGTGTACAAAATATACCGTATAAAAATGTATAATATGTCAAAGATTATATTCTTAACTAGTAAAATATTGACTTTTTACTAGTTAAAGCGTATCATTGTTTCATAAATAAAAAAGGAGGAACTGTTATGAAAAAACGGTTAGCATCAATTCTTATCCTTGCAATGGCAGGCACGATGATTTTAGGCGGCTGCGGCGGCAATGGGGGGGGTGACGATGGAAAGACAAGCGACGGAAAAGCAAAGATTCGTTTCGCAACCTGGGACGAGGCTGAGGACGTGGACACACAGCAGGAAATGGTCGATCGGTTTAACGAAGCGCATGACGACATCGAGGTAACGCTGGAAGCGTACGGCGGAGAGTTCGATACCAAGATTGCTGCCGGTATGGGGTCCAAGGACGCGCCGGATGTTATGTACATGTGGAATTATCCGGCTTACGCGAACGGGCTTGAGGAGCTGGATTCGTACATTGACAAAGAAGGCGCGGATTACAAGGCGAATTTCTACGATACGCTGTGGAACTACAATTCACTGAATGGAAAGACTTACGGGATTCCAGTTGGATTTACCACACACGCGTTGTTCTATAATAAAGCGATTTTTAAAGAAGCACAGATTGAGGAGCCGACAGATGACTGGACATGGGATGACCTCATCAAGGCGGCAAAGACAATTACAGAAAAATGCGAAGGAAAGAAGGGATTCTCTTTCCAGATGAAGCCGGATCCATATGATTTTGAGATGTACCTTTGGAGCAATGGCACGGCATATTGCGACGATGAAGGAAACCTGGAAGGAAACCTGAATTCAAAAGAAGCCAAAGAAGTATTCCAGATGTTCCAGGATATGGAAGAAGAAGGCTATGCGGTAGCGACAGAAAAGAGCGGCGGGGATGAATTCCGCGCAGGCAGCACAGGAATGTATATTTATGGATCATGGGCGATCGACAGCCTGAATGAAGCAGAAATGGACTGGGGCGTAGTAAAGATTCCGTCTTTTGCAGGAAAGGGTCCGTCTGCAAGTATCCTGAGTTCTTCCGGACTTTCTATCTCTAAGGATTCAAAGAATAAGGAAGCGGCATGGGAATTCATAAAATATTGGACAAGCGAAGAACTGAATACAGAGAGAATCGGAAGCGAGCAGCCGGTACTTTACTCTGTAGTAGAGGCTGAAAAGATGATGGAGAAACCGGAATATGCTCCGTTCTATGAAATGCTTGAGCAGAGCGGTGATTATACACCGGCAAGCTTCAAGGTAGAGAGATGGTCTGAACTGGCGGAGAATCTTTCCCTTACTTTTGAGGAAGTGTTCAACCCAAGCTCCATGGCAGATGTATCCGACTCTCTTGATACAGCGGCAGATCAATAAACGGTAGAACTGAATCGCCTAACCGGCGATGAAGAATAAAAGGAGAATAAAAAGGAATGAAGCAGAAGAAGTTAATGAAGACGGCGACGCCCTATCTCTTCATCTTGCCATGGATTATCGGATTCCTTGTATTCACGATCGGTCCGCTTATTTTCTCGCTGATAATGAGCTTTTTTGACTGGCCGCTTACGGCAGATCCGGTATTCAGAGGGTTTGGAAATTATATTGAAATGTTTACGGAGGATAAGCAATTCCTCAAGTCACTTACAATCAGTTTGAAGTACGCGGCGATTTTCGTGCCGCTCAATATGATAATCGCCTTATTCCTGGCGATGCTGATTACGCAGCCAGTGAAAGGGGTAAAGGTATTCCGTACGATTTACTATATACCGACGGTTATTTCCGGCGTAGCGGTATCGATCCTTTGGGGATGGATCTTGAACGGTGATTACGGTGTGCTCAACTATCTGTTGTCCCTGATTGGGATTGAGGGGCCGAAATGGCTGGTAGACCCTGCCTGGGCGATCGTTGCGGTCATAATCGCCAGTGCGTTCGGCGTCGGAAGTATGATGCTGATCTTCTACACGGATATCAAGAACATTCCGATCGACGTGTATGAAGCGGCGTCCATAGACGGGGCAAGCCCTGCGAGGCAGTTCTTTAGTATCACGCTGCCGATTATCACGCCGACAATTTTGTTCAACCTGATTACTTCTATTATCAGCTCGTTCCAGCAGGTAACGCTGGTTATGCTGTTGACGGGCGGTGGTCCTCTGAAATCAACGTATTTCTACGGGCTGTATACATACAACAACGCGTTCAAGCATCATAAGCTCGGATACGCCAGCGCGAATGCATGGGTGATGTTCATCATTATCCTGTTCTTGACGGCTCTTGTGTTTAAGTCATCCTCTGCATGGGTGTTCTATGAGAGCGAGGCGGGCGGAACATCCAAGAAAAAGAAAGGGGGAAAGAAATCATGAAAATGTCAAAAACGTCTAAAATAATCATTTATATTCTTTTAGGTATTATGGCAGTTTATTTCATATCCCCGTTCATTTACATGCTGTTTACGGCGTTTAAGACGGAAGCGGAAGCAATCGCATATCCGCCGAAGCTATTCCCGGCAAAATGGCTGTGGCAGAATTTTATAGAAGCGTGGAACGCGCAGCCGTTCGGAAGATACCTTTGGAATTCAATCCTGGTTACTGTCGGGACTACAGTGGGGCAAGTATTGTCCTGTTCCCTGGTTGCATACGGGTTCGCACGGTTCAACTTTAAAGGAAAGAATATATTGTTTATGATTCTTCTTTCCACGATGATGATTCCATGGGATGTAACCATGATCCCGCAGTACATGGAGTTCAAGATGTTCGGGTGGATCAATACCTTAAAGCCCCTCATCATTCCAGCGTGGTTCGGGTCTGCGTATTATATATTCCTGATGCGCCAGTTCCTAATGGGAGTTCCAAGAGATTATGAGGAAGCGGCCCGTATCGACGGGGCGAACGCGTTCCAGATTTATTGGAAAATATTCATGCCGATTTTGAAACCATCTTTGATTTTGGTCGGAGTTTTGAATATGATCAGCGTATGGAACGACTACCTTGGACCATTGATTTTCCTGCAGGACAGAGACAAATACACGCTTGCCTTAGGGCTCGCGGGATTCAAGGGCGTTCATGAGACGGCGATCATCCCGATGCTGTGTATCACCATTATCATGATTATTCCGCCAATCATTATATTTATCATTGCGCAGAAATATATTGTGGAAGGTACAAGCGGATCCATCAAATAAAATCCTTAAGGCGGTCAGTACACCTGCTGGGAGAACCGGCTGGCTCTGGCTGCCTTTCTTCATCAGACCGAAAATAAAAATGACAAAAAAAGGAGAAAAACACATGGTAAGACGAGCAAAAAAAAGATGGGAGGACCAGATGCTTGAGCATATAGGCAGAAGAGAGGCCCGCAGCGCATTTTACAGAGACTCATCTGAGCGGATATCATTGAACGGGGAGTGGAACTTTTTATATCGGGAAGCTCCTGAGCTTTCTCCTGAGGGATTTATGGATCCGGATGCGGATACCGGGAAGTGGGGGAAGATTGACGTCCCATCCGTCTGGCAGCTTAGGGGATATGATAAGATGCACTATACGGATGTATTGTATTTGTTTCCTGTGAATCCTCCCTATGTGCCAACCAAGAACCCGACAGGAATCTATAAGAGGAAATTTGTCCTGGACGAAAAATGGATGGAGGGGGATACGATCCTGAAGTTCCACGGCGTGGACAGCGCCTATGATGTGTGGGTGAACGGGCAGCATATCGGCTATGGAAAGGTCAGCCGCCTTCCGGGTGAGTTCGATATCACCGAATATGTGACGGTCGGGGAGAACGATGTTACAGTGAGGGTGTATAAGTGGTCGGACGGCACTTACCTGGAAGATCAGGATATGTGGTGGATGTCAGGTATTTACCGGAATGTGGAGCTGATCTGCGAACACAAAAACGCACTTCTTGACCTTCAGGTTGAAGGCGATCTGACAGACGAGTATAAAACAGGTATCCTACGGATCAAGATCCGCACGAAACAGGAGCAGGCAAAAGGAAGCTGGCGTATCTGCAAGGGGACGGAGGAGGTCGCATCCGGGACGTTTGTGGCAGAAGGATATCAGTGCGAAGTGGAAGAGAAGATCCCAGATGTCAGAAGGTGGACGGCGGAGACGCCAAAGCTTTACGAGGTGACTGTTAGGACAGAAGGACATGAGGCGGTCGTGCGTACCGGATTTCGCAAGATCGAGATGATAGATCATAATTTCTGTGTGAACGGGAAAGTCATTCTGTTAAATGGAGTGAACCATCACGACTATGATCCGAAAGAGGGGCGGAGCGTGTCCTATGAGCGGATGAAAGAGGACGTGATTCTGATGAAACAGCACAACATTAACGCGGTGCGGTGCTCCCATTATCCGGCGAACGAATATTTCTACGACCTTTGCGACGAATATGGGCTTTATGTCATTAACGAGGCAGACTTGGAATGCCACGGTTTTGAATGGCTGGAAAATTATACATGGATTACGGACGATCCCGCCTGGGAGAAGTCCTATGTGGACAGAAGTGTGCGTATGGTGAAACGGGACAGGAATCATCCGTGCATCCTGATGTGGTCTATGGGAAACGAGTCCGCATTCGGATGCAATTTCCGAAGCGCGGCGCAGGCGATCCGGGAGCTGGACTCAACCAGGCTGATTCATTATGAAGGCGATTTTGAGGCGGAAACGGCAGATGTATATTCTACCATGTACACCCGTCTTGCGCCCCTGGAAGAGATTGCAAAGTCGTCGGATAAAGGAAATAAGCCGCATGTGATGTGCGAGTATGGACATGCCATGGGAAATGGCCCAGGGGGCCTTGAGGCGTACCAGAAGTTGTATCGTAAATACAAACGCCTCCAGGGAGGATTCATCTGGGAATGGTACGACCATGGGATTTATACGGAAGACGAAAACGGCGTCTATTATCGTTACGGGGGGAATTATGGAGATTTCCCGACCAATGGTAATTTTTGCATTGACGGAATGCTAATGCCGGACCGCAGACCGTCCCCGGCTCTGTTAGAATACAAGCAGGTGATCGCCCCGGTGGAAGTGACGAAGACAGAAGGAAAGGTACGCGAGGTTCAGCTTAAGAACTACTATGATTTCAGGAGCCTTTCCGAGGTGGAGCTGAATTGGCAGATTCAGGGCGGAGAAGAGATCCTGCAAAGCGGGAAGATCGACAGCTTCTCGGCTCTTCCAGGCGAATCAGAGCGGTGCGTCATCCCCTATGAGCCTTTTGAACCGGAAAATAATATAGAATACTATTTGAATCTTTCTGTGTGCGAAAAAGAAGAGACACTTTATGCGGCAAAAGGCCACGAGATATCGGCCGTGCAGTTCCAGATGGAGGAGCACAAGACAGTATATGCACATAGGCCGGAAGGAAGCAGGCTTACGGTAAAAGAGGAGCAGGGAATCCTGGAGGTCAGAAATGAGCAGATCTGCGCGAGGTTCCACACCGTATTCGGAACACTCCTCTCAGTTGAAGCAGAAGGGGAACAACTCCTCACCGGCGGACCTGAGATGACGGTCTACCGCGCCACAATCGATAACGATATGTATAAAAAGGACGACTGGATGAATAAGTATTTTATCCAGAAGTCCAGCGAACAGACGGAAGGCTTTTTCTGGGAAAGAAAAGGATCGGATGTGGCTGTTCGGATTTTGAAATATTTTGGATGCCTGAACCAGTCATGGGGATATGAGTGCACCTACGAGTATACCGTGCATTCCTGTGGGCATCTGGAGGTGCGCCTGGAAGCACAGAGCGTACAAAAAGGAGGACTGGAACCTCCGTTCCTCCCCAGGCTCGGTGTAAAGATGCGGATCAAGGATACGCTGAACCAGGCGACATATTACGGCATGGGACCGGGCGAAAACTATGAGGATAGCAAGAGCGCCTGCCGGATGGGGATTTTCCACAATAGCGTGGAAGGAATGGGAACGGACTATGTTTATCCCCAGGAGAATGGACACCGGGAAAAGGTTCATTGGTTTGCCGCAGGAGATGGGAAGAAGAGTCTTCTTGCCACAATGGAATCCCCTCTGGGGCTGAATCTGTCGTACTACACGGACGAGGAAATCGAGGCGGCGGCGCATCCGTTTGAGCTGAAGAAGTCGGGGGATATCATTGTACATCTGGACTACCGGCATTCCGGGCTTGGCAGTAATAGCTGCGGGGAAGAACAGATCGAAGAATACAAAGTAAAACGTCAGGATTTCGCGATGGCATTCGCACTCCGGGAGGTAAAGGCCGGAGAAGAGATAACTGAGGCGGTGAAAAAATATATATAAAGGAGAGCTGTTTGTTATGATAAGAGAACGATTTTCAAAAGAACTCAAAGAATTTTTGAGCGATGATCAATGGATGATTCTGCAGGAGGATTATAAGCCGGAAGAGAATTTGAAATATGAAAGCCTTTTCTGTCTGGCGAACGGCTACCTGGGAACCAGGGGAAGCTATGAGGAGGGAACAATAAAAAGCCTTCCGTACACGTATATTAACGGCGTGTTCGATCAATCAGAGACGTTTATGCGTGAGCTGGCTGCACTGCCGAACTGGCTTACTCTTAAGATCTATGTGGAGAAAGAACTGATCGGACTTGAGAACTGCGAGATTCTGTCTTTTGCACGGGCTTTGAATATGCGGTCGGCATGTCTTGTAAAACAGTATCGCCTGCGCGATAAAAAAGGAAGGGAAACCCTAATCGAGGGCGTGCGATTTGTAAGCCGCGCCCACGAACACCGTATGGCGGTAAAAATTTTTGTGACGCCGCTGAACTATGAAGGGATTATTGAGATTGAGAATATCATAGACGGGACGGTTATCAACTTTTGCGATGCTCCCCGTTTTAAAGTAAAGCATACGTATCTGACGGCAAATGAAAAACTGGAAGAAAAGGGGGCTTATCTGGAGGCTGCTGCCAGGGATAACCATCTGCACGTAGGATGCGGCGCTTATACCAATGCAAAATGCGGCGGCAAGGATGTGATTAAGACAGTGGATTTCCATGCGTTCGGAGAACAGGCGGTGGAGTTCCTGGATTTCGACGCAAAAGAGGGTGTGACGGCTGAGATCACGAAGTACGTGAGCATGTACACGGAGCGTGACGTAAAAAGGGAAGAGATCAAGTCGTTTGTCCAAAAGGAGATACAGGAATTTGCCGCGTCCGGATTTGAGAAGGAGTTTCTGCTCCACAAGAGTGTGTATGAAAAACTGTGGCAGGAAGCGGATATTCGTATCAAGGGAGATTTCGACCTCGACCGGGCGATACGTTTCAATGTGTTCCATCTGATGAGTACCGCGAACGACCACGACGACCGGATCAATATCGGCGCCAAGCTTCTCCACGGGGAAGAGTACGGCGGCCATGCTTTCTGGGATACCGAACTTTTTATGATGCCTTTCTTTGCATGGGTCTTCCCGAAGACAGCGCAAAACCTGGAGAACTACCGTTACCATCTTCTGGACGCGGCAAAGGCGAATGCGGCGAAGAATGGGTTTGCAGGGGCGCAGTATCCGTGGGAATCGGCGGACGACGGGTCGGAACAGTGCCCGGACTGGACGATCGAGCCGGATGGGACATGCTACCGCTGCTATGTAGCGGTTTATGAACACCATGTCACAGCCGCGGTAGCTTATGGGATCGCAAATTATGTGAAGATCACAGGGGATACCCAGTTCCTTCTGGATAAGGGAGCCTGGATTCTGGTGGAGACAGCCCGGTTCTGGGCGAGCCGGTGCCAGTATGTGGAAGAGAAAGACCGCTATGAGATCCACCAGGTGACCGGGCCGGACGAGTGGCACGAGCCTGTGGACAATAACCTGTACACGAATTATCTGGCAAGATGGAACCTGAGATATGTCAGGGAGCTTACAGGCTGGATGGAGAAAGAATACCCAGAGCAGTACCATTTGCTGGTAGAAGAGTCGGCGCTTACGGAAGAAGAGCTGAAGAAATGGGATACCGTACAGGAAAAGCTCTATCTTCCCAGAAAAGAAGGAACGGCTCTTCTGGAGCAGTTTGAGGGGTATTTTGACCTTATGGACGTCACAATCGAGAAATATGATAAGAACGATTGGCCCATAAAGCCTGAGATCCTGAAACGTGTGGGCAAGCAGGAGACACAGATTATTAAACAGGCGGATGTGGTGATGCTCCTCCATCTTTTGGACGAAGAATTTGACGAGGAGACAAAGCGGCTGAATTATCATTATTATGAAAAACGGACGCTTCACGGCTCGTCTTTAAGCCCCAGCGTCTATGCAGTCATGGGGCTTAAGACCGGGGATCCGTCGAAAGCATACCGATATCTGCGTAGAGCCGCTTTTATCGACCTGGTAGACCTTCAGGGAAATACCAGGGAAGGAATCCACGCGGCCAACGCGGGCGGCGTATGGCAGACTGTGATCTTTGGTTTTGCAGGGATCTCTATAGAAGAAGGGGTGCTGCACGTAGATCCAAGGCTTCCGAAAGAGTGGGAAGGCATTACCTTCCGGCTGCATCACAAGGGCGCTTGGATTGAGGTTTCTATTTCCGGGGCGCAGGAGGTAAGCCTGTCCTTGCTTGAAGGCGAAGAAGTCCAGGCTGTTGTAAAAGGAGAAATCGTAAAGGTACAAAGGAGGACGGTATGAAAAGATATCTGGCGATAGGGGGGCTGGTTCTGGTTACCGTGATCTGGGGCGGGGGATTCGTCGCAAGCGACATGGCTCTTGAGAGCCTTAGGCCCTTTCAGATCATGGCAGTGCGGTTCCTACTGGCATCTGTTCTGATGGGGGCGATCAGCGTAAAGAGCCTGAAAGGTATTTCGCACAAAGAAATCCGCGCCGGCGCCTTGATGGGAGTCGCACTGTTTGCAGGGTTTGCCCTGCAGATCGTAGGGCTTCAATATACCACGCCGTCCAAAAACGCGTTTCTGACCGCCCTGAATGTAGTAATGGTTCCGTTCATTGCCTGGGTTATTCTTAAGAAGAAGATCGGAGCAAAAAGTATCCTGGGCGCGGTGATGGCGATCGTGGGAGTGGGACTCCTCTCCCTGGAAAAGAATTTTACATTGGGACTGGGGGATGCACTGACCTTGATCTGCGCGGTAGGGTTTGCTTTCCAGATTTTCTTTACCAGTGAATTTGTCAAACAGTACCGAGCCGCTGTGCTGAACTTTGTGCAGATGTGTACGGCGTTCGTTCTGTCACTTGTCAGCCTGTTTGCGTTCGGGGAGCTGCATTTTGAAGTAACGGCAAAGGGATGGCTGAGCGTGCTGTACTTAGGGGTTGTCAGTACCACGATCTGTTATCTTCTGCAAACAGCCTGCCAAAAATATGTGGACGAGACAAAGGCGGCCATTATTCTATCAATGGAATCTGTTTTTGGGACGCTGTTTTCCATCCTGATTCTTCATGAACAGATCACCTTGAGGATGGTGGCGGGCTGCGTGATTATTCTGACGGCAGTCATTATCTCGAACTTGGCGGAAGGGCAGGAAACAGAGAATGTAAAGGAGATAAGTCATGAGATATAAAGCGATTATTTTTGACCTGGACGGCGTGATCTGTCATACAGACCACTATCACTATCAGGCATGGAAGCACGTGGCCGACGAGCTGGGAATTTATTTTGACGAGGAGATCAACAATCGTCTGCGGGGAGTGAGCCGGATGGAAAGTTTTGAGATTATTTTGGAGAGATATTCCGGCTCCATGACAAAAGAAGAAAAAGAAGAATGGGTTACAAAGAAGAATGGAATCTATAAAGAGCTTCTGAAAAATATGAGTCCCGCGGACCTTACCGCGGAGGTAAAGGATACGCTGGATGCGCTTCGGGAAATGGGGTTGGCCCTTGCAATCGGCTCTTCCAGCAAAAACGCAAGGTTTATTCTGGAACGCCTGGGGCTTTCCGGTTTCTTTGACGCGGTTTCCGATGGCAATAACATCACCCGCTCTAAACCGGATCCAGAAGTATTCATAAAAGCGGCAGAATTCTTGGATAAAAAGCCAGCGGACTGTCTGGTAGTGGAAGACGCCAAGGCCGGGCTTGAGGCAGCGCTTGCCGGCGGTATGGAGTGCGCGGCAGTCGGGGACGCTATCCTGAGTAATATGGCTACATGGAATCTCAAAACATTTTCCGACCTTCTTGAAGTGGTAAAAACGATATGATAAAATAATGCTGCCAGGGTCATAAGCCATAAACCACCGTGTGCTTGCACACGGGCGGTTATGGCTTTATGACCCGCCCCGATATGAGGATGAAAGCGGAGCGTAAGCGCCGCGCAATCCGAATAGCGTGCGGATTGTGAGAGCACGAAGTGCAAAGCAATCCGAAGGCAGCATTAATATTGAATTGTAAGGATGAAAGCGGAGCGTAAGCGCCGCGAAATCCGAATAGCGGGCAGCATCGAAGGATTTTTGAAATCCACTATAAATATTTTGGGAAGGAACAGGCATGTCGACAATTAGAGAGATTGCTGAAAGGGCCGGGGTTTCGGTAGCGACGGTGTCCAGAGTGCTGAACTATGACGAGACACTGAACGTGCAGGACGAGACAAAGAAAAAAGTGTTTGAGGCCGCAGAACAGTTAGAATATCAAATGAAAGAGAAGAAGAAGCGAAAGCGGAAGCTGAAAATAGGGATGATTTGTTCGTATTCTCTTGAGGAAGAGCTGGAGGACACTTTTTATCTGTCTGTACGGGTGGCAATCGAAAAGGAGATCGAGAAAACAGGGAATAAACGGGTCGCGTTACGGCTGGACGACAGTGCGGAACAGACGGCGAGTGTAGACGGTCTGGTGTGCCTGGGAACGTTCAGTCATTCTATGTTTCGGAAAATCGATGGATTCCAGAAGCCGACCGTATTCGTGGATGCTGTTGGGAACCGGGAGACAAGTGATTCTATTATGAGCGATATCGATTATTCGGTAAGGAAGGTGCTGGATTTCTTATGGGAACAGGGGCACTGCCAGATCGGTTTTATCGGAGGGAGAGAGATTGATTTAGACGGGAAAGAAGTGCAGGATGCCCGGCTCCCGGGCTACAGGAAATACATGGAGAAGAAGGGGGCGCTGCGCGAGGAATATATCCGAATCGGAGGATTCACCCCAAAATATGGACATCGCCTGGGGAGGGAACTTTTAGAGCTTGCGGAGAGACCGACAGCGATCTTCACGGCAAACGACTCCATTGCAGTAGGATGTTATAAAGCGATCACTGAGAAAGGTCTGCGGATTCCTGAAGATGTCAGCGTAGTTGGGTTTAACGACATTTCCATGGCAAAATATCTGGTTCCTCCGCTGACGACCGTGCATGTGCATATGAATTTTATGGGGCGTCAGGCAGTCAAGATGCTGATAGAGAGGATACAGGCGGAGCGGGATATCTGTATGCATGTGCGTGTGCCGGCCAGTTTGGTTGTACGCGAGAGCGTCAGCAGGCACGGGGAATGAAGACGGAGAAAGAGTGTTGTCTGCAAATGCGCAGGATAAGGACAGAGAAAGAGTTGGAAAGGAATGCTGGATCATGAATGAGAGATTTTTATCAGAACTGTTGGAAGAAATATCAGTATCCGGGTATGAGGAACCGGTTCAGGCGGTGGTAAAAAAAGAAATGAAGGGATACGCACATGAAGTGCGTGAGGACGATATGGGGAACGTAGTCTGCGTGCTGAATCCAGAGAGCGATATTCGGATTATGTTGTCCGCCCATGCGGATGAGATCGGGCTTATTGTGTCGAATATTACGGATACAGGAAGGCTCCAGGTGATCCGCCGGGGTGGGATCGTAGGCGAGACTTATCCTGGACAGCAGGTGTGTGTGCGGACGGCGGAAGGGATGATATACGGCGTTGTGGAAGGCAGACGCGATCTGTTTGAAAAGAAAGAACTAAAGGAATCCGACCTTTTGATCGATATTGGCGCAAAGAGCAGGGAAGAAGCCCTTCAGAAAGTGGCGCCAGGCGATCCGATTGTGCGGGATACCAAGATCCGTAAGATGATGAACGGACGATTTACCGCGCGCGCCTTGGACGACAGACTCGGGGTGTTCATTATCATGGAGGCGCTCAAAAGGGCGAAGGAAAAGGGATGCTCTGTGGGAGTCTATGCGGCGTCGACGACCGGGGAGGAGACGACCAAGACCGGGGCATACTGGACAAGCTCCCGGATACAGCCGACTTTGGCCGTTGTGGTGGATGTGACCTACTGCAGCGATTATGAAGGAATAAATCCTGCCTTGATGGGGCGTGTGGAGCTGGGAAATGGGCCTGTGCTTTGCAATGGGCCGTATATTATGAAGAAGCTGAACAGCCGGATGAAGGAGTGCGCGCATCATGCGTCGGTTCCGGTGCAGATCGAAGTGGCGGATAGTATGACGCATACGGATGGCGACCTGATTCATTTTTCAGGGCAGGGCGTCCCGGTTGTGCTGGTGTCAATTCCCCTGCGGTATATGCATATGCCCGCGGAGGTCGCGGACGAGAAGGATGTGGAAGGGTGTATCGAGCTGATCGCAGAATTTTTGGCGTCCTATGAGAGAGAACTGTAGTTTGATTCAAATGAAATAAGAGAGAAATAATATCCCATGTGGTCTAGGAAACAGACAGCATGGGATGTTTACAATCTGCTATAGCTTATGATATATTATATAGGAATTTGAACGGATAAGGAGAACAGGAAATCGAAACCAATTCAAATTGCAAGACACGCATTGGTTAAGCTTTGTAAAAGAGTAATTTGGATCAAGAACTGATAGAGTCATTAGAAGTAAATAGCGAAGTGAAAGGTGTCGCAATATGAAGAACGAGAAGCAAATTGAACTGAATTTTATTGAAAAACTCAAAGAACTAAAATATATATATCGAGAAGATATTAAAGATAAAGCCTCTTTGGAAGAAAATTTTAGAAAGCATTTTCAGGAACTGAATAGAGTTAGATTAAGTGATTCTGAATTTGCCAGATTAAAAGAGAGCATCATTATGCCGGATGTGTTTTCAGCAGCAAAAATTTTGAGAGAAACAAACACATTCAAAAGAGATGATGATACACCCCTACAGTACACCCTTGTAAATATACATGATTGGTGCAAAAACGAGTATGAGGTCATCAATCAACTTCGTATTAACACAGAAAATAGCCACCATAGATATGATGTTATGATTCTTATTAATGGTATTCCTGTTGTGCAAATCGAATTGAAGTCATTACAAATTACTCCTAAAAGAGCAATGGAGCAGATTATCGATTATAAAAATGATCCGGGGAATGGATTTACAAATTCTCTGCTCTGTTTCATGCAGCTTTTTATTGTCAGCAATGAAAGCAATACTTATTATTTTGCTAATAACAACAAAGAGCATTTTTCGTTTGATGCTGATGAACGATTTTTACCTGTATATCAATTTGCCGATAAGAAGAATAAAAAGATTACCCATTTGTACGATTTTTCTGAGGCTATGCTGCGTAAATGCGCTTTGGGCGAACTGATTAGTAAATATATGGTTTTGGTGGCAAGTGAACAGAAAATGATGATTATGAGACCATATCAAATTTATGCGGTAAAAGCTATTATGGATTGCATTGAGCAAAACAGAGGAAATGGCTATATTTGGCATACGACGGGAAGCGGTAAAACTCTCACATCTTTTAAGGCGTCCACTTTGTTAAAGGATAATCGCAATATAGCAAAATGCCTTTTTGTTGTAGACAGAAAAGATCTTGACCGACAGACCAGAGAAGAATTCAATAAATTCCAAGAAGGATGTGTAGAAGAAAACACCAATACCGAAACTTTGGTAAAGAGACTTGTTTCGGAGGATTATCGGGATAAGGTCATTGTGACGACCATTCAAAAACTTGGTTTGGCGCTGGATGATGATAATAAACGAACCAAAGAAAAAAAGAAAAAAGGTGAGCTCACATACAAAGAGAGATTGGAACCTTTGAAAGATAGTAGAATTGCGCTTATCTTTGATGAATGCCATCGTTCACAGTTTGGGGAGAACCATAAAGCAATCAAAAACTTCTTTCCTAAGGCTCAGCTGTTTGGTTTTACAGGTACGCCTATTTTTGAAGAAAACGCAACTTACAAGCAAATAGATGGAACCATCGGCTCTTATACTACTACAAAAGATATTTTTGAGAAAGAACTTCACGCATATACGATTACTCATGCTATTGACGACAGAAATGTATTGCGATTCCATATCGACTACTTCAAGCCGGAAAATGACAGAGATGCTTCAAGAATCAATGAGGAACAACAAAAAAGAGCTGTGGTGCAAACCATTTTGTCAAAACATAATACTGTAACAAACAACAGAAGATACAACGCTATTTTAGCCACATCATCCATCAATGATGCGATTGAATATTACAACTTGTTCAAAGAAGCACAACAAAATTGTATTGATGCTGCTGACAGTGAATTTATGCCATTGAATATCGTCTGCGTATTTTCACCGCCGGCGGAAGGTAATAAGGATATTCAGCAAATTCAAGAGGACCTTCCGCAAGAAAAAGAAGACAACAAAAAAGAACCGGATAAAAAGAAACAGGCTTTGACGGGGATTATCAAAGACTATAACGAACAGTATGGAACCAGTCATGACATCAACAATTTTGATGGGTATTATCAGGATGTACAGCAAAGAATAAAAGATCAGAAATATACCAACACAGATTATCCCCATAAAAATAAAATCGACATTACCATTGTTGTAGATATGCTGCTTACGGGTTTTGATTCTAAGTATCTGAATACGTTGTATGTAGATAAGAATTTAAAATATCATGGGTTGATTCAGGCGTTTTCCAGAACCAATCGAGTTTTAAATGATACGAAGCCTTACGGCAATGTCCTTGATTTCAGAAACCAGTCAGATGAAGTAGACAAAGCAATTGCCCTGTTTTCCGGTGAAGATAACAGTAAACGAGCAAAAGAAATCTGGCTTGTTGATCCTGCTCCAAAGGTAATTGAAAAATTGGATAAGGCAGTAAGAGAACTGGAAAGATTTATGGAATCGCAGGGTTTGGCGTGTAAACCGGAGGAAGTAAGCAACCTGAAAGGCGATTCAGCAAGGTGCGAGTTTGTTCATAAATTCAAAGAGGTACAGCGTTTAAAAACGCAGTTGGAGCAGTACACAGAAATGGAAGAAAAAGACGTAGAACAAATCGAGGAATTGTTGTCGGAGGATACCTTGCGTGCGTTCCGTGGCGCTTATATTGATGTGGCACAAAGGCTGAAAGCTGAACAAGGAAAAGGGACCGAGAATAAAGATTCTGGGGTAGAACAGCTCGATTTTGAGTTTGTTCTGTTTTCGTCCGCCATTATTGACTATGACTATATTATGGCGTTGATTGCGAAATATACGCAGTCCGAGCCAAAAAAGCAAAAGATGAGCAAAGAACAGCTGATCGGTATGCTTTCCGCCACCTCCAATTTGCTTGATGAGAGAGAGGATATTATCGAATATATCGATTCACTTCAAGTTGGCGTGGCACTCAATGAAAGAGAAATCAAAGCGGGGTATCAAAAATTCAGAGAGCAGAAAAACAATCAAGAAATTAATGTTATTGCGGAAAAACACGGTATTGAAATTCAAAGTTTGCAGGCGTTTATTCAGGAAATTATCGACCGGATGATTTTTGACGGAGAAAAACTCAGTGATCTTCTGATACCGCTTGACTTAAGTTGGAAAGAAAGAACACAAAAGGAGCTGGACTTGATGGCTGACTTGATTCCGTTGTTGAAGAAACTGGCAGAGGGTCGTGAAATTGTGGGGTTGAATGCATATGAATAAGAAGAAAGAAATCGTGCCGAAATTAAGATTTCCAGAATATGCGGGGAATGGATTGAGAATTACGAAGTTGGGAAAAATATCTTCTATCGTAAAAGAAAAAGTTAGAGAAAATAAATATACTCTTATGAGTGTTACATCTGGGGTGGGTTTAATACCACAAGCAGAAAAGTTTGGTAGAGAAATAGCTGGGGATTCCTATAAGAATTATATTGTTATAAAAAAATACGATTTTGCTTATAACAAAAGTGCAACAAAACAATTTCCAGAAGGCTATATTTCTATGTTGGAAGAATACGATATAGCAGCTGTCCCCAATAGTATTTTTACTTGCTTTCGGATTACGGATCGCGAGTCATATCCTCCTTTTTTTGATTACCTTTTTCACAATAACTACCATGGGCATTGGCTGAGAAAATATATCGAGGTAGGTGCAAGAGCGCATGGGGCCTTAAGTGTTGATACAAAACATTTATGGAGTATGCCGCTTGCATTACCTAATTTTAAAGAACAACAAAAGATTGCGGATTGTCTATCCTCTATTGATGAGCTGATTGACGCAGAAAGTAGAAAACTGAAAGCATTAGAAAAATATAAAAAAGGCTTGATGCAAAATCTGTTCCCTGCTGAAGGAAAAACTTTGCCTGAATGGAGATTTCCTGAGTTTAAAGGACGTGGAGAGTGGAAGTATGAAGAAATAGGAAAAGTTGGAGAAGTAATAACTGGAAAAACTCCATCTACATCAGATTCATCTCTGTGGGACGGCGATGTGCAATTTGTAACACCAACAGATATTGTGGAAAACAAGTACCTTTACCACACCCAAAGAACTGTTGTAAAAACCCCCAAAATGAAGGTTTTGCCTAAATATACTATAATGTTTACATGTATAGCATCGATTGGGAAGATGGCATTGTCCTTATATCCTTGCATTACAAACCAACAGATCAATTCTATTATTCCGAAGCCATTGTATAACAATGAATTTATTTATTACTCATTACTACAAAAATCATTTTTGATAAAATCCAGATTTGCTAATTCGACGTTACCTATTATTAATAAAACTGATTTTTCAAAAATACAAATCCCGGTAATTTTAGATAAAAAGGAACAAAAAAAAATTGCGGGCTGCTTGTCAGAAATAGATACCATGATTACGAAGCAGTCAAATAAAGTGAAACAGTTAAAAACACATAAAAAAGGATTAATACAGGGATTGTTTCCTTCTCTTGAGGAGGCAAATGTATGAATGGCTTGAGGGACCTTGAAATGGATACTCGTATACGGGGATTTTTGCAGATTCATGCAGATTTTGACTTTACAATTCATTATGATGAAGGATATATCAGCTTTTTACGAGATGTGCAGACCAGAACCGGAAATAAAACGGTCACTGGAATAAAAATTTCCCGTGGTGAAGAAAATCTATTTATTTGGTGTTTCTTTCTAGCTATAATTCAGCTTGTAAAAGATGAAGCGCCGTCTTATGATTGGGTAAAATATATTTATATTGATGATCCGATTTCATCCCTTGACGACAATAATGTTGTAGCGTTAGCATGTCAGCTTTCAGAATTGATGAAAGATTGTAGGATCAAAACGGTTATTTCTACGCATCACACACTATTTTTTAATGTAATGTATAATGAATTAAGAAAAGAAGGCGCGGCAAGCCGTTTTTTGAGCTTTGATAAAGAAACAAACAAATACATAGTAAAAAACACCGGAGATACCCCATTCTTTCATCATGTTGCATTATTAAAAGAATTAAAAAAAGTGGCTGATAGCGGGAAAATCTGAAAAGCAGATGGCTGGAAAATAACCGATCATCTGAACTGAAAACGTGAAGTATCCTTGAGAAAACGTCAGCCTTTCACGGGTTCGATCATTTTTCAGCCTGTATAAGACGGGAAGATGATGATTTGGATGATGTGATTTTTGCACGAATGACAAATCTACTTAAACAGATTTTTGGAAAATTACAAGTTTAACGATGATCTGTTTACGGAAAGATAGAGGTAGCAAATTATGAATAATACACAACAAAAACAGTTAGGCTCAACATTATGGGCAATCGCTGATAAACTGCGTGGCGCAATGAACGCAGACGATTTTCGAGATTATATGCTGTCTTTTCTCTTTTTGCGTTACCTGTCTGATAATTATGAAGAGGCAGTAAAAAAAGAATTGGGCATTGATTATCAGAAAAGTGAGCTTGAAATCGAAAAGAACGAATATAATCTTGATCTCTATATTGACGAGCTTAAAACTGTCATTATCAAATACAGTAACAGTCTTCTTCCAAAGAAATTAGGTTTACAAGAAGATGAAAAAGATCAAGAAAAAATTAAAAAAGCAAGGCATGATTTTGTGGACGATAATAATAAGATGCTCTATAGTCACAATGTAATCCCTCTTGCTGTCTGGTATATTCGTAATTTGGATCAAGTTGTTATGCTTGAGAAACAAATGCGCCGTAAAATTCATTATGTGATAAAACCAGCTTATTTGTGGAGTAACATATACGAATTGGCGAGAACGCAAAATAGTCAATTATTGAAAACTTTACAGAGTGGGTTTAAATATATTGAGAATGAGTCGTTTGAAAGCAGATTTCGTGGACTGTTTTCCGAAGTAAATCTTGATTCCGACAAGCTTGGAAAAAACTACGGCGAACGAAATACTTTGCTGTGTTCGATTATAACAGAAATTGCAGAGGGGCTTTCTAGATTCCCGAATGAAACGGATCTTCTAGGAGATGCCTACGAATATTTGATTGGCCAGTTTGCTGCCGGTTCTGGTAAAAAAGCTGGAGAGTTTTATACTCCTCAGCAAGTTTCTACAATTCTTTCTCGAATTGTTTCACTTGATAGCCAAGATCCTAGCACCGGAAAAAAGAGCAAATTGAGAAACGTACTCGATTTTGCCTGCGGTTCAGGCTCTTTGTTAATCAATGTACGAAAACAATTTGGTGTAAATGGCATTGGGCAGATCTACGGGCAGGAAAAGAATATCACAACTTACAACCTTGCTCGTATGAATATGTTGCTTCATGGTGTGAAAGATTCGGAATTTCGGATCCATCATGGCGATTCTTTATTGAATGACTGGAACATCTTAAACGAAATGAATCCGGCGAAAAAAATGCAGTTTGAAGCAGTCGTAGCCAATCCCCCCTTTAGCTATAGATGGCAGCCCAAAGAAGAAATGGCAGAGGATTTCCGATTTAAAAACTATGGACTTGCGCCAAAGTCAGCAGCAGATTTTGCTTTTCTATTGCATGGGTTCCACTTTTTAAGTGACGATGGAACAATGGCAATTATTTTACCACATGGTGTGCTGTTCCGTGGCGGGGCTGAGGAAAAAATTAGAACAAAACTTCTCAAAGATGGAAATATTGATGCAATCATTGGTTTACCGGCAAATCTGTTTTTCTCCACCGGCATTCCAGTATGTATTCTAGTTCTCAAAAAGTGCAAGAAATATGATGATGTACTCATTATCAATGCAAGTGAATACTTTGCAAAAGGAAAACGCCAAAATACACTTTTACCAGAGCATATTGATAAGATCATTGATACATACCAATACCGAAAAGAATGTGAAAAGAGATATTCCAGAAGAGTGACTATGGAGGAAATCGAGAAAAATGGATACAATCTAAATATTTCTCGATATGTCAGTACTGCACCTGAAGAAGAAATTGTTAATATTGAAGAGGTTAGGAAAGAATTTGAGCAAATTGAGAATGAGATTAAGAGCGCAAAGGATAAACATAATGAGTTTTTGAAAGAGTTGGGATTAAATATATTACCATGATGCCGGGGCGCTGAATGTCCGGGGGATATTCGTTTCGCGCCGACCGAAGCGGAGTGTAGACCGAGCACATCGTGCGGAACAATCCAGATGGCATCTTTTGACCCTAACATTATTACCATAGGAATAAAGAATCATCAAATGTGTGTGGCGATTGACCGTTTTAAACAGGGATGCTATACTTTATCAAGACGATTATGATAGGAACAGGATTGGCAAAGCGGGATATGAACTATGAATTATTGCTGAATGAAATATTGAATATCGGGAAAGAACTACTGAAAAGCGGTGCGGAGATAGACCGGGTCGAGGACAGTATCTACAGGATGGTCGAGAGCTATCAGGTAAAACAATGTAATGTATTTGCGATTCAAAGCAACATCCAGGTGACGGTCGAACTCCCGGACGGACATTTTATCACACAGATCAGGAGGATACACCGGGTCGGGAATAACTACGAACGGCTGGACCATCTGAATGATCTGTCCAGATATATCAGCAGGAACACGCCCCCGGTAGATGAGATTCGGGAAAAGTATAAGGAGATCATGGAGAGAAAACAGCAGCCGGTGTATTTGAGCTATCTATCGACAGTGATGGGAGGCATCGGGTTTGCGGTCTACTTTGGGTGCGATTTCACGGATATTATGGTGGGGATTGTTGTTTGCGCGGCAGTGGAAGCCTACTTGGGGGATATTCTTGGCAAGAGGGAACAGAATTTAGTGGTGTACAACATCGTGATTGCATTTTTGTCAGCAGTAGCGGTCTTTTTTGCGTTTCGACTCGGTCTTGGACATCACCCGAATCGGATCGTGCTGGGGCTTAACATGGTCCTTGTCAGCGGATTAGGCGTGACGAACGGGATACGCGATGTGCTGAACCGTTCTTACCTGTCCGGCATCCTGAATGTGCTCAACGCTTGCCTGGGGGCTGTGGGTATTGCCTGCGGTACCGGACTTGCCATTATCCTGTTCAAGGGGAACATGGACGCACAGTACGTATCTCCAAGTGCATTGATACAGATCATTGGATGCGGAGTCGGAAGCCTGGGGTTTGCCTTGATGTTCAAAGCCTCTGTCCGTCATTCCCTTGTCGCTGGCTTGGGGGCGCTTCTCAACTACGGAAGCTATCTTGTAGTACTGCATTTTCAGGGAAGTAATTTTCTGGCGGTTCTGGTAAGCGCGGCCCTTGTGGCGGTCTTCGCTTACATCATGTCCAGGATTTATAAAGCGCCTTCGACCATTTTCCTGACGACAGCGATCCTCCCGATGGTTCCTGGATCGGCGCTGTTCTATATGATGTACGGACTCACGCAGGCGGATTACGGGATGGCAAAAGAACAGGTGGTCCTGATCGGGGAGATCTGCCTGGCGATCGCGTTCGGATTTCTGGTGGTGGAGATCGCGACGCGGTATCTGAAAAGAAACGGATAAGATTTTAGGGGCTTTGAAAAAAGCCCCTATCCAGTCTGCGTTTCTTGCACTGCGGTTGTAAATTCTAAGAGGTTTAAATAATACGTTGTTGCTGTATCTGCGGGATATCGATAAAGCTGTCAAACATTTCTGGCGTTAAGTAATCAGATAAGTCAAGTGTATATTCTGTGCTTTTAAGATCACTGTATGTGAGAACTTTGCAAATTTTAGAAAAATCTAACCGGCTAAGTACCTTTTTTGTGTAGGGGCGTTTTGAGTCAAGAAAAACGATACTTTTCAAAAATTTTTGGACACGCTCCGAATTTAGAATCAGCATAGCTACATAGGCCATATCATAAGAATCAAAGCAGATAAAATAACTCGTATCATCAGTCATAACAGGTTTTCCATCCGGCGACGATAAGACGGAAAACATCGGCTTCTTATAAAAACCACTCACTCCAACCTTATATTTTGAATACGAATAGTCCCCAATGCCAAACATAGAAAAAACAGGAGAGTTACGATAGATTGAGCTTTTTCGTTTGTTAAAATAAATGATGTTGTTATTTAAGTATGTCCATGCTTTTGGAAAGTCCTGTTGAATATGCAGAGTTTCTTCTCGAACTCTTTTCTGTGTTACAATAACATATTTTGTGAAGACGGTGATAATAGGAGCCTTAAACATGCTGCTTTTTATAAGTGGGAAAATAACATCATCCTCAATACTAACTGTTTCACCCTGCCCGTTTTTTAAACTGTTTCCATCAGATGAAAGTTCCATTACCTTTGAACAATCATGTTTCACGCCTTGTCGCCACTCGAAGCAGCAAATTCCATCAAAATTGTCGGCATTAAATGTTAAATCACTATAGAATTGGCTGTTGCGAAAGCCCATAGTGGAATAAATTGTTTTTGGAGTATCAAGCGAATAAAGATTACATGTCGAAGGAAACACATCCGTTGAAGAGAGCTTTATAAGTAACAGACATGCACTTGCACTAATTCCAAAAACTCTTGAAGCATCAAATGTAATTATATCGCAATATAAAAAAGAAGTGGCTTCACGTTTAAGCTCTTTGAATATATTGCGTGCTACTGAGGTTTTACATAACATCGCAATGGTCGTGTCAGTACCTTTGAATGTATGGATAAGTTGTAAAATAATGTATTCACATATGTCAAAGTTGCTTTCACCTGTTAAGGCGTCCAACCCCTTTGCGCCTTTGAAATTTTTCTTTTCAGGGAGATTGTCGGAAGCCAAAGACGATAAAGTACTATTGTTTACCCAAGGCGGATTCCCGATAATTATATAGAAAAGTCTAGCATAGAGCGCTTTTTTTGGCAATATTTTTTTCTTCCAGGATAGCCTGGTTTAAATTACAATAGCAATACCATTTTTTATTTAAAGATCCATTTTTATGTTGCTATTCAAGATAAGATGTGCTACAATAACAGAACAGAAGTTCCGAACAAAAGTTCCGAAAATGAGTTCTGAACACAAATTCCGAATGAGTGTTCCGAAGGGAGGAGAGGAAATGCAGGCCATAGGGGAAAAGATGAGCATGTATGAAAAGCTGAATATTTTAACGGACGCGGCAAAGTATGACGTGGCATGTACATCCAGCGGCGTGGACAGGAGAGGAGACGGGACTGGGATAGGGAACTGTGAGAAGGCAGGGATCTGTCACAGTTTTTCCGCAGACGGTCGATGTATTTCTCTGTTGAAGATACTGTTCACGAACGAATGCATTTATGATTGCAAATATTGCGTGAACCGTTCCTCGAACGATGTAGTGCGTACCTCATTTACACCGGATGAGATCTGCCGCCTGACGATGGAATTTTACCGGAGGAATTATATCGAAGGGCTGTTTTTAAGTTCCGGGATACTGAAAAGCCCGGATTATACGATGGAATTGATCTATGCAGCGCTTTTAAAACTCCGTAAGGAGCATCGTTTCCAGGGGTATATCCACGTGAAGGCGATACCGGGGACGAGTATGGAGCTGTTACAGAGGATTGGCTATCTGGCGGATAGGATGAGTGTGAACCTGGAACTTCCCACCAGGGAGAGCCTGCGGCTTTTAGCGCCTCATAAGAGTAGGAAGAACATTCTGGCGCCCATGCGATTCGTGCAGAATGGGAGAAAGGAGAACAAGCAGGAACTCATGATCTACCGCCATGCCCCGCAGTTTGTACCCGCGGGGCAGAGTACACAGATGATTATTGGAGCTACCCCGGAGACAGATTTCCAGATCATGCAGGTGGCGGAGACGTTATATCAGAAGTTTGATCTGAAAAGAGTGTTTTATTCAGCGTTTGTCCCGGTGAATGAAGATAAGGCCCTCCCGGCAAGGACGGGAGAGGGCCCCCCGCTTCTCAGGGAGCACAGGCTGTATCAGGCGGATTGGCTGCTCCGATATTATCATTTTCATGTTTCAGAACTTTTGAATGAAGAGAATCCGAATTTCAATGTACTTCTGGATCCGAAGTGTAATTGGGCGATCCAGAATTTGGATGTTTTCCCTGTGGAGATCAACAAGGCGGATTATAAGCTGCTCCTGAGAGTCCCGGGGATTGGTTATACATCAGCGTCCCGGATCGTGAAGGCAAGAAGGATGGGGAGCGTGGATTTTTCCGATTTGAAAAAGATGGGAGTAGTCCTAAAGCGGGCGCTTTATTTTATCACCTGCAAGGGCAGGATGATGTATCCGGTAAGGATGGAGCAGGACTTTATCCTACGGAATATCCTGGGTACGGAACGGATTCCGGATTCTGTCCGGGGGATGGGATATCGGCAGATGTCCCTCTTTGACGATGTGCGGTTTACAGTAAGGGGTGAAAAGAATGAGAAGAATATATGTCTGTCATGATGATGTTACAGGGTTGTTTTCTGCGATCTACGATGCGTGGAGAGAAAGGCGGGAAAGCGGAGACGCGGGAATCGCCCTGCGCGGCAATATAGAGCAGCAGCTTTTCTGCGAGTATGTGGAGACGGAGGAACAAGAGAAAAAGGCGGTCGCCGTGGAGCGTCTTATCAAGAAGCATCTGGGAATGGAGGCATATGGGAAGCTGTATGCCGCGGCTCTCTCTACCGATCCGGTAAAGGGCGACGCGGTTCTGGGGACGATGCTCGCAGCGCGCAGGCTTTCCGACAGCCATAAGATCATGGATAACCTGACGAATCCTTCTGTGGAGAAAGTGTTTGAGCTGAGCCGTAGAGTGTATAATGAAGCACATTTTTTTAAAGAATTTCTGCGCTTTAAGGAACTTACGAGCGGTATTCTCTTTGCAAGGATTGATCCAAAGAGCCAGGTAGTGACCTTGATTGCTCCGCACTTTGCGGATCGGCTCCCTCTGGAGAATTGGGTCATTTATGACCGGACCCATAAAGTGTTTGCCGTACATGAGGCGAGAAAGCAATGGGCGTTGGTGTCAGGCGTGGATGTAGATGAGAGCAGGATGGAGGATGTATCGGAAGGAGAGCAGGAGATGCGAAGGCTTTGGAAAGGATTCTGCAAAACGATCGCCATTGAGGAGCGGAAAAGCAGCCAAAGACAGCGGCAGAACCTCCCTTTATGGTATCGGGTTAATATGACGGAATTTCAGGAGACATATTCATAACTTCCCTAGTGTACTGTCTACATTATATTCAGTCAAACCTCCTTGTTTATTCGCCCATCTGCCGCGTTGGATTTTCTATCCGTAGCCACCGCTACGCCGTCGAAAATCCGCCTTGCATATGAACGAATATCCTGCGGAGTTTCGCCAGATATAATGCAGGCAACACACTAGTGTACTGCCTGAATATAATACAGACAGTACACTAACGGGCGATTTCGTGGTAAGATAAGAAAAAAGCCAGTAGAGAAAGCCAGGGAGAGGGAAGCGATGGAACAGCAGATGCCGGTAATCCGGATTTCGGTGCGCAGTCTGGTAGAATTTATCCTGCGCGAAGGCGATATTGATAATCGGACAGGAGGCGGTCCAGACGCAGAGGCAATGCAGCTCGGAGGAAAGATCCACCGTAGGATACAAAAAAGGATGGGATCAAACTACCATGCGGAGGTTCCGCTTAAGACAGAAGTAGAGTGCGAAGGATTTTTACTGCGGGTCGAAGGACGTGCGGATGGGCTCATTGACGAAGACGGGACGATTCTGATCGATGAGATCAAAGGAGTCCTTTGCGCGCTCGATAAGATACAGAAGCCGGTGGGGGTACATCTTGCCCAGGCAAAGTGTTATGCATGGATGTATGGCAGCCAGCATGAGTGCGCATCGATGGGAGTGCAGATGACGTACTGTCAGATGGAGACGGAAGAGATCAAAAGGTTCCGCCAGGAGTATACTTTTGAGGCTCTGGATATATGGTTTATGGAGCTTGTACGGGAATATGAGAAGTGGGCAAAGTTCCAGGTGGAATGGAGGAAGATCCGGAACGCGTCTGCGAAAGAGGCGGTATTTCCTTTTGCATACCGAAAGGGGCAGAAAGAACTGGCGGCATCGGTCTATCGAACGATCCTGCGTAAGAAGAAACTCTTCATCCAGGCGCCTACCGGCGTGGGAAAGACGATGGCGGCTGTTTTTCCGGCAGTGAAGGCCCTCGGCGAAGGGCTGGGCGAGAAGATTTTTTATCTGACAGCCAAGACGATCACTCGTACTGTGGCAGAGCAGGCTTTTTCCAAATTAAAGGAACAGGGGCTCAGGTGTAAGGTTATTACGCTTACTGCTAAGGAGAAGATCTGCTTTTGCGAAAGAACAGAGTGCAACCCAGATGACTGCCCGTATGCAAAGGGGCATTACGACAGGGTGAACGACGCGGTCTACGAGCTTTTGACGGACACGGATGAGATGAGCCGGGAAGCCCTGGAAGCACAGGCGAAAAAGCACAGAGTATGCCCGTTTGAGATGGCGCTGGATGTTTCGGTCTGGGTGGACGCGGTGATCTGCGACTATAATTATGTGTTCGACCCGAACGCACATCTGCGGAGGTTTTTCTCGGAGGGCGTGTCAGGGGAGTACTTGTTTTTGATAGATGAGGCGCATAACCTGGTGGAGCGCGGCAGACAGATGTACAGCGCTCAGATTTATAAGGAAGATTTTTTGACAGTAAAACGTCTGGTGAAAACAGAGAGTCCCAAACTTTCCAAGCGTTTGGAGGAATGTAACCGGATTTTGCTCACCATGAAAAAGGAATGTGAAAATTATCAGATTCTTGACAGTGTATCGCCTATATATTTAAAGCTCGTGAATGTGATGTCGGAGATGGAGAATTATCTGGAAGACTGTGATGACCGGGGTATAAGGGATACGGTCTTAGATCTGTACTTTTCTGTCCGCTCGTTTCTCAACATTTACGAAAGGCTGGATGACAGTTATGTGATATACTGTGAACTTTTGCATGATAATCGGTTTATGCTGAAACTGTTCTGTGTGAATCCAGCTTCAGGACTCCAGGAATTCCTGGATATGGGCCGGAGCGCCGTCTTTTTCTCAGCGACGCTTCTGCCAATCCAATATTATAAGCGCCTTTTGAGCACTGAAAAAGACAACTATGCCATTTATGCGGAGTCTTCGTTCGATCCGGCGAACAGGCTTCTGGTGAGCGGTGCGGATGTGAGTACCCGGTATACTCTGCGGACGGAAGAGATGTACGGAAGATATGCGCAGTATATCCGGCGCACGGTGAAAGCGAAGCGGGGAAATTACCTGGCGTTTTTCCCCTCATATCGGTTCATGGAAGCGGTGTATGATGCTTTTTTGGAATCACAGACAGAGGAAGAGAAAGCCGGGACGGAATGTGTTTTACAGTCCCAGTTCATGAATGAAGAGGCAAGGGAGATTTTTCTTGAGACGTTTGAAGAGACAAGGGAAGGGAGTCTGGTAGGATTCTGTGTGATGGGAGGTATTTTTTCGGAAGGAATTGATCTGGATCGAGAGAAACTGATCGGAGCGTTCATTGTGGGGACCGGCCTTCCGCAGGTGTGCAATGAACGAGAGATCCTGAAGAATTATTTTGACAAAGAGGGAATGCAGGGATTTGACTATGCATATCTCTATCCGGGGATGAATAAAGTCCTGCAGGCCGCGGGAAGAGTCATCCGTACGGAAGAGGACAAAGGAGTGATCCTCCTTCTTGACGACCGGTTCCGCGAAAGTAGATGCAGGGAGACTTTTCCAAGAGAATGGAGGGACTGTAAGGTCTGCCGTCTGGACGAGATCGAGGAGAGAGTGGCAGGTTTCTGGGAGAGGTCGGTACGCTAGTACAGCATTGCGGATATAACAGTGAATTCTGCACCTGCTATTTTTGCCAGTACTGCGTTGTCGTCAATCGACGATGCCACCGCATCGCCTCATTCCTCCGCCTTGTCCTGACGAAACGATCAGGCACATTATTCACTGCAATTTCCGCAATGCTGTACTAGGGAACCTGCTCAAAATAGTTCATAAACTCTTCGATGGCGCGGGACAACGGCAGATGGCTGTTGCTTGCAATGACGAGCTGGCGGCTGGGAAGCTGTTGCGTTGTTTGAACGATAAACAGATCCTCGGCCCCTTTGGGAAAACAGTAGTCCGGGATAAAGGCAATGCCAAGACCGATCCTTGCAAGGTCGATTAGAAGATCATTGCTGCTCAGCTCGATCTCAGGAACCAGGTCAAGCTGATGCCTCTGAAAGAGTGTATGAAGAAATTCGCTGGTGGTGCTTTTTTTGTCCAGCATAATGATCGGATAATCCAGGAGCTGCCGAAGGCTCAGCTTTTTGTCCCTCAGCTCTTCAAAAGCGGTGTTGGCGATGAATACATCCTGGAAATCTTTGATCTTTTTTAAAGAAGCGATATTACCCAGGTAAGCATTCGGGTAATTGGCGACGATCAGATCCACCTGCCCGCTTTCCAAAAGCTCGGCGCATTTGATAGAAGTAGCGTTCGTTACCTTAATATGTGCATTGGGGAATGCATGGTGGAAGCGCTTTAAATACGGGACAAGAAAATAACGGCAGATTGTGTCGCTTGCGCCGATCCGTATCTGTCCTCCGGTAGAAGCGGACTCCAGAATCTGGGATTCGCCCTTGCGGATCAGGTGAACGGCAGGTTCGATATGGCGGAGAAGAATTTCCCCCTCTGGCGTGAGACAGACTTTTTTGGTGCTGCGGGTGAAGAGAGTCTGTCCCAGCTTTTTTTCCAAAGTCTTGATGGACTGGCTGACAGCAGACTGTGAAATATAGAGCTTCTTCGACGCCTCGGAAAAACTTAAGGTATCCGCAACGTAATAGAATACTTTATATAATTCATAATTGATGTCCATTCTAAATTCTCCTTGATTCGAGTTTTGTTAGATTCACCCGATACACAGTATAGCATTTTCCTTGATAAGTTTCAATTATGCAAATGGATGATAAGAAACTGCAACCTTCCGCCGCTCAGTCAAAGATGAAGATTTCCTCGATTGGCACGCCGACAGCTCTTGAGATGTCGACCGCCAATTTAAGGGAAGGATTGTACTGAGCCTTTTCCAGCCGCATGATCGTCTCACGGCGGACTCCGATCTTAAGAGCCAATTGTTCCTGCGTCATTTCTTTTAACTGTCTGTACTTTTTTAATCTGCATTCAAAATCCGGCATGGTCTACTCCTCGCTTTGAAAGCTTTGTTCGTCATGGTCGTAGTGGTACAATAAATACTCGCTGAGAAATGTTTCCAGCGCGATTGAAAGGGATATGATGATGATAAGCGCGATCAAAGTGTACTCCAGGTTCCCCAGGAGAGCACCTCGTCCCAGGATTATGATCGCGAGGAAAATAATGGATAAGGCGATCTTGTTTGCCGTAAACTGCGCTTTTAATTTATTTTCCTGATATCTTTCATCCATAAAGGTATCTGACATTTTTCCCTCGTAAAAGAATCCGAAAAAGCCGAAAAACATAAAAAAGGCAAAAGGAAAGATCGTCTTATCGACACTGTAAGTCCAGAATCCCAACATGCCGAAGAACCCCAAAAATCCGAAAAGACCTAATTTCGGATTCAGCTTTCTGGTGGAGCGCATGCCGGTTTCTTTCCGCTTCTTTACCACGATCGCCCGTATCAGTTGAATAAAGAGATATAAGATATATAAAGCGAGAAATACGCCGGAGAGGAGCATGGGAAGATCCTTAGCCTGGAAAACATATTCTGAGAAATTCATGGGTTCAACCAGCCTGGAGTCATTATAGGTTATGGAGTACCATGTGGATACCGCGATGAGCAGGGCGCATATGATACCAAAGAAAATGCAGCGTTTTTTTGTTGTTTTTTTCATGATTATATCCTCAAAAAGTGATGTATTTGTAACTTGATGGGATAAATATATCACTTCATGCACGGCGTGTCAAGAGAAAAGATACAAATAAATCACTTTTTCTTGCCGACCTTGGCACATTGGAGTATAATGTACACGAAGCCACAGGCTTCCGAATTTGTACTGCGAATTACTTCTGTGTGGCAATAATGTAAGAACCCGGGCAGGCCGGACAGAAAAGGGGAAACAAGGCGGTAAATCAAGGCAAGGGGTCAAGACAGGGAATCAAAGATCGGAAAGAAGGAAAAGTATGAAAGAAGGAAAAACAAGGCATAGAGTCCATGCAGGTCTTGGAATACTCATCGCTGTGGCGGCCATTTTCATTTTTCTCATCAGTAGTTTTGAGATCGGGGCGTACGCTGATTATGGATTTTATGAGAAGGAATATGAAAAGTACCAAGTGGCGGATGACCTGGGGATGGATATGTGGGATATTATGAAAGTCACAAGATATATGATGTCCTACTTAAGAGGCGGCGAGGATGTACTGAGTATTGAGGCGTATATAGAAGGCGTCGACCAGGATTTTTTCAACGAGCAGGACCGTTTTCATATGGGAGAGGTCCGGGAACTGTTTTTGGGAGGTCTGATGCTGAGAAGGATCGTGCTAATCATACTGGTCGCTGCCGCAGTTTTTCTCATAAAGGACTGCAAGGAGTGGAAGGTGCTGCTTTCTAAGATGTACCAAAGGACGCTGGCAGTCTTTCTTTCCCTTACCGTGATCTTGGGAATACTGTTTTCGCAGGATTTTAATAAATATTTTGTGATCTTCCATCATATTTTCTTTGATAACGATCAGTGGATCTTCGACCCGGCGACAGACTATATGATCCGGATGCTGCCGGAAGGGTTTTTCTATGATATGGTGATGCGGATTGGAGTGATCTTTATCTTGTTTCTTCTGTTGTTTTTGGCAGTCAGTATAACGGTAAGGGTGTTCATCAGAAAAAAGCAGAAAGCATGCGGTCAATGATAAGCGTACCTTATAAAAATAATTAAATATATTGATTATACTTATAAAAAAGGATATGGTAAACTATCTACAACAGCAACGACAGTATTTGGAACGAATGGAGGAGACTATGGATAGTGTAAAACGAGTGTATGTTGAGAAAAAACCGGAATTTGCCGTACAGGCAAAGGAACTGCTGTACGAGATCAAGAGTTATCTGGGAATCGAGGCGGTAACAGGGGTGCGGATGCTGATCCGCTATGATGTGGAGAATCTTTCCGACGCCACGTTTGAACGGGCCTGCCGGGGTGTGTTCGCAGAGCCGCCGGTGGACCGACTGTATCAGGAGACGTTTCCGTGCGGGGAACAGGACAAGGTCTTTTCCGTAGAATATCTTCCGGGGCAGTTCGACCAAAGGGCGGACTCTGCCGTGCAGTGTGTCAGATTTATTAAGGAGGACGAGCTTCCTGTCATACGGACTGCGGTCACATATGTCATTTCGGGGGAGATCAGCGAAGAGGAGTTAAAAGCGGTCAAATCATACTGTATCAATCCAGTAGATTCCAGGGAGACAAGTCTTGAGAAACCGGATACACTCTTAACACAGTTTGAAGAACCGGAAGATGTAAAGATACTGGCCGGGTTCCGGGATATGCCGGAGGAAGAATTCAAGACATTATATGATTCTCTGGGACTTGCCATGACGTTTAAGGATTTCCTGCATATCAGAAAATATTTTGGGGGTGAGGAGCAGAGGGATCCTTCCATGACGGAGATCCGTGTGCTTGACACCTATTGGTCCGATCACTGTCGTCATACGACGTTCTCCACGGAACTGACGGAGGTTTCATTCGGGGAGGGCGACTATAGGAAACCGGTGGAAGACACTTACCGGGAGTATCTGGCGGCGCACAGCGAGATATTCAAAGGGCGTGAGGATAAGTTTGTCTGTTTGATGGATTTGGCGCTGATGGCAATGCGGAAGCTGAAAAAAGAAGGAAAGCTGAAGGACCAGGAAGAATCGGAAGAGATCAATGCCTGCAGCATCGTGGTTCCGGTGGAAGTGGACGGCGTCGCTGAGGAATGGCTGGTGAATTTTAAGAATGAGACGCACAACCATCCGACAGAGATCGAGCCGTTTGGCGGTGCGGCGACCTGCCTTGGCGGCGCGATCCGGGATCCGCTTTCAGGCAGAACCTACGTCTATCAGGCGATGCGCGTGACTGGCGCGGCGGACCCGACCGTCTCGGTGAAAGAGACGCTAAAGGGGAAGCTGTCCCAGAAGAAGCTAGTCCGCGGTGCGGCGAAGGGCTACAGTTCATACGGGAACCAGATTGGTCTTGCCACAGGCATGGTAAAGGAAATCTATCACCCGGATTATGTGGCAAAACGAATGGAGATCGGCGCGGTGCTTGGCGCGGCCCCCAGACGGGCGGTCATCCGGGAGACTTCCGACCCAGGGGATATCATCATTCTGCTCGGCGGACGCACCGGGCGCGACGGGTGCGGCGGGGCGACCGGGTCTTCCAAAGTGCATACGGAAGCTTCAATCGAGACTTGCGGAGCGGAAGTACAAAAAGGGAATCCCCCGACAGAGAGGAAGATACAGCGGTTGTTCCGCAGAGAAGAGGTCAGCCGCCTGATTAAGAAATGTAATGATTTCGGCGCCGGCGGTGTTTCCGTGGCGATCGGGGAACTGGCGGACGGACTTCGTGTTGATCTGGATCAGGTGCCGAAAAAGTACGCTGGACTCGACGGAACGGAGATCGCGATTTCCGAGTCCCAGGAGAGAATGGCCGTGGTCGTTGCACCGGAAAATGTAGAGCTGTTTTTGACATACGCCAAAGAGGAAAACCTGGAGGCTGTGCAGGTCGCCAAGGTGACAGAAGAGCCGAGGCTTGTCCTTTCCTGGAGAGGGAAAGAGATCGTCAATATTTCCCGCGCCTTTTTGGATACTAATGGGGCGCATCAGGAAACAACGGTGAAAGTAGATATTCCCTCGCGTAAGGACTGCCCGCTGAAACGCCAAGTCGAAGTCGGAGATGTGAAAGAAAAATGGCTTGCTACCTTAAAAGATCTAAACGTCTGCTCCCAGAAAGGGCTGGTAGAGATGTTCGACGGCTCCATCGGCGCGGCGTCCGTGTTTATGCCTCACGGGGGAAAATATCAGATGACCGAGACACAGGCAATGGTGGCGAAGCTCCCGGTGGCGGAGGGAAAGTGCGACACTGTGACGATGATGAGCTATGGGTTCGACCCCTATCTATCTAGCTGGAGCCCGTACCACGGCGCGGTATATGCCGTGACGGAGTCGATCGCCAAGATTGTCGCTTCAGGCGGTGATTATCGGAAGATTCGTTTCACCTTCCAGGAATATTTCCGGAGGATGACAGAGGATCCGGAAAGATGGAGCCAGCCGTTTTCGGCGCTTCTCGGCGCTTACCGCGCCCAGATCGGCTATGGCCTGCCGTCCATCGGTGGGAAGGACAGTATGTCCGGTACATTTGAGCAGATCGATGTACCGCCGACCCTTGTCTCCTTTGCAGTGGATATCGCGAAACAGGAGGAGATCATCACACCGGAATTGAAAGCAGCGGGCAATAAACTGGTGTGGATGCGTATTGATACGGATGAATATCAGCTTCCGGATTATGAGAAAGTGATGGAACAGTACGGAAAACTGACGGAAGATATCCGCAGTGGAAATATTGTTTCAGCCTATGCTCTTGACAGACACGGTGTGATCGCCGCAGTAAGCCGGATGGCGTTCGGTAACGGACTGGGCGTTCGGATTGAACATCATATGGATGCACGCGAACTGTTCGCACCGGCGTTTGGCGACATCATCGCCGAAGTTCCGGCGGAAAAGGTCGGCAGGCTTGGGATTACTTATACAGTCATCGGTGAGGTGACGGATGACAAGACGTTCTCTTATGGAACGGTTCAGCTCCCTCTTGCGGAAGCGGCAGAGGCCTGGAAGGGGACGTTGGAAAATGTATTCCGGACCGTTTCGGACGAGGCCAAAAAGACGGAAGTAGAATCTCCGCTTTACGATACAAAAGAGATTTATATCTGCGAGCATAAAATTGCGCAGCCAAACGTATTTATCCCTGTTTTCCCGGGCACGAACTGTGAATATGACAGTGCGAAGGCCTTTGAACGGGCAGGGGCGAAGGTGCGCACCCGGGTATTCCGGAATATGGACGCGGCGGATATCCGTGAGTCCATGGTTGAATTTGAAAAAGAGATTGAGCAGGCGCAGATCATTATGTTTCCAGGCGGGTTCTCGGCAGGCGATGAACCGGATGGTTCCGCTAAGTTCTTTGCCACAGCATTCCAGAATGAACGGCTGAAGCAAGCGGTGGAACGGCTGCTCAAAGACCGGGACGGCCTGGCGCTCGGCGTCTGCAACGGTTTCCAGACATTGGTGAAGCTGGGACTCGTCCCATACGGGGAGATTACGGGGCAGACGGTAGACTCACCGACACTTACCTATAATACGATCGGACGCCATATTTCCAAGATGGTCTATACAAAAGTCGTGACGAATAAATCCCCTTGGCTCATGGGAGCAAGGCTTGGCGGCGTCTATACGAACCCGGCGTCCCACGGAGAAGGACGGTTCGTGGCAAGCGGAGAATGGCTCGATAAACTGTTCGCAAACGGGCAGGTTGCGACGCAGTACTGTGATTTTGACGGCAATGTTTCCATGGACGAGGAGTGGAACGTCAACGGCTCCTACCGCGCCATCGAAGGGATTACCAGCCCGGACGGAAGGGTGCTCGGCAAGATGGCGCACTCTGAGCGGCGGGGAGACGGCGTGGCCGTGAATATTTACGGAGAGCAGGATATGAAGATCTTTGAGTCTGGTGTCCAATATTTCCGTTAGAGAATATACGCCTGGCCGGGGTCAGGATATTCTGCAAAGATGTAAAAAACAGCGTCTCTACACCTTAACAGGATGGAGGCGTTGTTTTTTCATTTATATAGGAAATCCATCCGAAGACTTCGCTCCGGCACATTTTTTGTTTAAAACAAATAAGTTCTCTATTTTTATAGGCTGTATGATAGAATAGATATGCAGCCTTGCTAAATATATAAGACGGGAAAATCATGGATGAGAGGAGGGGTGACGGTTAGAGAAGTATCATGAAAGGAGTTGGTCGTTTATTTTATAAAAATCTGTTTGGAATAATACCTGGATAAAAAGGATATAAGATCGAGAGGTTCTGTTTAGTGTTATGGACTCTTTATCAGTGATCTGGCATAAGGGAATAGCATCGGTTATGAACGACGGATTAATCGAAGCAGAGTCTACGGTCTGATTATCGGGTTAGGGGGATTTTATGGATTATGTACGCGCGGCGGACATTTTGCCGCAGGAATTGATCGAACAGTTACAACAGTATGTGGATGGAGCCTTACTCTATATTCCGAAAAAAGAAGAAAAACGGATCTGGGGAAAGCAGACGATGACGAAAGAGACTCTTGCAAAACGGAATACCCAGATTTATACGGAATTTATGAAAGGGGAACCAGTCCATTTACTGGCTGAAAAATATTTTTTGGCAAAGAAAAGTATTCAACGGATCATCCGGCAGGAAAAAACAAAAAGGGAGGCAAAGGAGGTGCGTCGATGTTAGAAGGAATCGGAAAGCGCCTGACACTGCCGTATAAAAAGAATGCGTCGGTGCAGACGAATCAATTTGCATTTCAGAGACGATTGGTAGATTCGGCGATTCAATCGGATCATAGCCTGAATGGAAAGCATGCGACTTTATATATGAATTTCGGCCCGTATTTAGAAGAGTGGAATACAATGCAGGAATTGGCGAATAATCCGGCGGCGGATTTAAAACGTCTGCAATTAGAGCAATATCTGACCTTCTGGCAGAAGCAAAACATGTCGGGAAGAATAGGTAATGAACGGAAAGAAAAGAAAAATGGACTGAATCTTCTTGGAACGAATGTCACGCAGGAGGTCCGCGAAGCTTGGGATAAAGCAGAAAAAGAGGCAGGCATGAACGGCGCTGCGATGGAGGCGGATGGGAAACTTTCCGCGCTCACGGAGCTGTTCGCCATGTCGCTGGAAAAATTCTACAAAGAGGGAAACTCAGACATATTGGGGAGCACAGAAGAATCCGCCAGGGCGGCGGTGCAAAAGGCGCTTGAGCGTATGGGGATTCCTGAGACGGAGGCGGAAAAAAGGGAAAAAATATTTTACGAAGCTTTTTTGCGCTATCTGTGATCTTTACGGATGAATCTTTGTAAGAGTGTGATGAAAGATATAAAATGAAAGATTGGTTTAATATACTTGCAAAAACAAGAAAAAATCCAAAAAAATAATACAAAAAATAGTATTTGGTGAAACAGAATGCACTCCAAAATTCACAAAAATACCAAAATCATGAAAAAAATCTTGACATATGAATAGGTATGCTTTAAAGTGATAAAGGATAAAGGCGGCCAAAAGGGAGAGAAGGCAGCGTCTCCCCTTTTCCGGTCTGATCAATGAGGAAAATCAGGAGGAATAGCATATGTCATACGTTGATGAGGTAATTGAACTGGTAGTAAAAAAGAACCCGGCGGAGCCGGAATTTCATCAGGCGGTAAAGGAAGTCATGGAATCTCTCCGCGTCGTGGTTGAGGCGAATGAAGAAGAATACAGAAAAGACGCGCTTCTTGAGAGATTGGTGGAGCCGGAGAGACAGATCAAGTTCCGTGTTCCCTGGGTAGACGATAAAGGGCAGGTTCAGGTGAATACAGGATACCGCGTACAGTTCAACAGTGCGATCGGCCCATATAAAGGAGGGCTTCGTCTCCATCCGTCAGTGAACCTGGGGATCATCAAGTTTCTTGGATTTGAACAGATTTTCAAGAATTCTCTCACCGGGCTTCCGATCGGCGGCGGCAAAGGCGGCTCTGATTTTGACCCAAAAGGAAAATCGGACAGGGAAGTAATGGCGTTCTGCCAGAGCTTTATGACAGAACTTTGCAAATATATTGGAGCGGATACGGATGTTCCGGCAGGCGATATTGGAACCGGTGCAAGGGAGATCGGCTACATGTTCGGACAGTATAAGAGGATCCGCGGGCTGTACGAGGGCGTGCTGACGGGAAAGGGCCTTAGTTACGGCGGATCGCTGGCGCGTACGGAGGCAACAGGGTATGGACTTTTGTACCTGACCGAGGAGATGTTGAAGCTGAACGGCATGGAGATGGCGGGAAAGGTTGTGGCAGTGTCGGGATCAGGTAACGTAGCGATCTACGCGACACAGAAAGCACAGCAGCTCGGCGCAAAGGTGGTTACGGTAAGCGATTCTACAGGATGGGTATATGACCCGGATGGAATCGATGTGGCTGCGCTTAAGGAGATCAAGGAAGTGAACCGGGCAAGGCTTACGGAGTACAAGAGCTACCGTCCGAATTCAGAGTATCATGAAGGGCGCGGCGTATGGGCTGTCAAAGCGGATATCGCTCTTCCCTGCGCAACACAGAACGAGCTTCTTCTTGATGATGCGAAACAGCTTGTGGCGAATGGGTGCGTCGCGGTTGCGGAAGGCGCGAATATGCCGACGACCATTGAGGCGACACAGTATCTTCAGGAGCACGGCGTATTGTTTGCACCGGGCAAAGCGGCGAATGCGGGCGGCGTTGCGACTTCCGCGCTTGAGATGTCCCAGAACAGCGAACGTCTGAGCTGGTCCTTTGAAGAAGTGGATGCGAAGCTGAAGAATATCATGGTAGATATCTGCCACAATATGGCGGACGCGGCGGAGCGATATGACGCGAAAGGAAATTACGTCATGGGCGCAAATATCGCAGGATTTGAAAAGGTTGTGGACGCGATGATGGCGCAGGGGATTGTGTAGACACTTTTTACTCCTTGATAGAATAAATGATAAAGAGAAGTTCTGGAATTCTGTATCATAAGACGGAGTTTTCAGGGCTTTTCTTTACATATCCATAATGTGGCGGCATTCAGGAGCGATTCAGGGCTGTCATTTATGTGCTGTGGACAGTTATTTTTAGTAACAGTTCTCCACCCGCATCGACTGTGGAGAGTAACCTTTTAACAAAATTTATGAAAAAAGTGTTGACATTTGCTGGAATTTAATAGTATAATAACGAAGTCGGTTGCGGAATAGCAGCCTGTCTATATGGGATCATAGCTCAGCTGGGAGAGCATCTGCCTTACAAGCAGAGGGTCATAGGTTCGAGCCCTATTGGTCCCATTTCACTGAAAAGTGAATATGGCGGAATAGCTCAGTTGGCTAGAGCACACGGTTCATACCCGTGGTGTCGCTGGTTCAAATCCAGTTTCCGCTACTTAAGAAGAAACGAGAGTCAGAGAAATCTGGCTCTTGTTTCATAATGTCGTGGCATTTCCTATGCGGATGTGATAGAATAAAACAGTAATGCTCGTGACACTCGTGATACTTGTAATACTGAAAATACGGAGGATAAAGGGATGCCGACAAAAACAAGAAAAATATTTATGGCGTTTGTAGGGGCCTATCTGATATATACGGGAGGGACGCTGGTCCATAGCGTACTAACGAACCGGCCGGAGAATACGGTCTTGTTCGTCGCAGCAGGAGTGATTTTTGTCCTTTTCGGTTTAGCCACCATGATTATGAATATCAAGGCATATATCAAAGCAGTGAAACAAGAAAAGGCGGAGTCTTCTGATGAAAGGGCGGAAGAAGATTATGGACCGTATGATTCAGATTATCCGGATGAAGAGGAATAGGACGAGGGAAGATAGAAGTAAAGGGGGAAAAGTGATGCGCATAGGAATGGGATATGACGTACACCGTCTGACAGAAGGAAGGAAACTAGTTCTCGGTGGCGTGACGATACCATATGAGAAAGGGCTTTTAGGCCACTCGGATGCGGACGTCCTTCTTCATGCAGTCATGGACGCTCTTTTGGGGGCAGCAGCGTTAGGCGATATCGGAATGCATTTTCCGGATACAGATCCTATTTTTAAAGATATCGCCAGCGTCAAGCTTTTGGCCCAGGTGGCGGAGATGCTGGAGGAGAATGGGTATATTGTGGAAAATGTCGACGCTACGATCATAGCGCAGCGCCCGAAGATGCGCCCGTATATTGATGAGATGGAAAACAATATTGCGGTAGTTCTTGGAATCAGAAAAGAGCAGGTGAATATCAAGGCAACCACGGAAGAAGGGCTTGGCTTTACCGGAAGCGGAGAAGGAATCTCCGCACAGGCGATCTGCGCAGTCGAAAAACTGATGAATTTTGGGAGTAAGGACGTAACGCCTTGTGCTGGCGCCGGATGTGCCGGATGCCAAGGCTGTCCCGCGGGCGGCAGGGGAGAAGGATCCCTGAATTGAATCGCCTAGCGGCGATGGGAGGAAAGAGGTAATGATACTTAGGAAGTTGAAGGGAAGTGAACACGGTCTGACGCGGCCATTGTGGGAGCGGGTGTTCGATGATGATACACAAGAGTTTTTGAATTATTATTATACAAAAAAGACAGATGATAATGAAATCTACGTCATAGAGAAGGACGGAGAGATTCATTCCATGCTTCATCTCAACCCGTATGTGCTGCAGATCGGGGAGAAGGAGGAGGGAAGCCGTTATATCGTGGCTGTCGCTACGGATATTCTGTATCGGAAGCAGGGATATATGCGCGAGCTTCTCAGGAAGTCGATAAGAGATATGTATGTGAAGAAGATTCCATTTGCATTTCTGATGCCGGCCGCAGAGAAGATATATTATCCCCATCATTTTCGGTTCATCTATGATACAGAACAGTGGGAGGCTATGGCGCCGGACGGAAGGGATGTTTCGGCAAAAGAGCTGACTTCCCGCCTGACCGGACAGAAGGTTCAGCTCAGGTGCGCCGTACAGGCAGACTGTAGGCGGATTGCAAGATTTGCCCAGAAGCTTTTAAAGGATCAGTATCAGGTTTATGTAAAGCGCGACTGGATCTATTATGAGACAATGCTGATCGAACAGTTCAGCCAGAGGGGAGGGATCTTGCTTGCGGAAGAAGGCGGGGAGATCCGAGGGGCTGTACTTTATGATGAAATGGATGGATTTTCTGTAAGAGAGCCGCTGGTGACGCCGGGATATGAGAATATATTTAAGGACGGCGGCCTGATACTACGTAAAAAGGAAAAGAAGAAACCGATCATTATGGCAAGGCTTCTGCATGTGGAATCCTTGTTGTCCTGTATGGTATGTACGGGAGAGACGGATTTTCAATTTGAGCTGGTGGATCCTGTGATACGGGAAAACAATAAGATTTTCCAGATACGTGGGAATCAGGAACATCTCGTGGCGCGTACCCGCCCGCTGGTGAAAGGAAAGCATGAAAATGTGCAGAAGATCAGCGTGTCCGCCTTGACAACGCTCCTGTTCGGTTATAAACCGATCGAAAAAGTCGAGGAGGAAGAACAGGAGACGTTCTCGGCAGAATTTAAAGAGCAGATCGGGAAATTGATACCGCTGGACAGAGTATTTTTGAATGAAATCGTATAAGTGTATTCTTCGCGTACACTCGGGATACCTGATTTAAATCGCCTGACGGCGATGGAACTGGAGGAAACAATGAAAATTTTTAATACGTTAACACGGAGAAAAGATGATTTTGTCCCATTGGAAGAGGGAAAGGTCAAGATGTATGTCTGTGGGCCTACTGTCTATAATTTTATTCACATCGGGAATGCAAGGCCGATGATCGTGTTCGATACAGTACGCCGCTATTTTGAATATAAAGGCTACGATGTGAATTATGTTTCCAATTTTACGGACGTAGACGACAAGATTATCAATAAAGCGATCGAAGAAGGGGTATCCGCCCAGGAGATTTCGCAGAGATATATCGCGGAATGCAAAAAGGACATGGCAGGGATGAATGTAAGGCCTGCCACGACGCATCCTCTTGCTACGGAGGAAATCGGCGGGATGATTGAGATGATTTCTGACTTGATCGAAAAAGGCTATGCCTATGAGAAGAACGGGACTGTGTATTTCCGGACGCGGCGTTTTAAAGAATATGGGAAATTATCGCATAAGAACCTTGACGATTTAAGATCGGGCGGAAGATCGCTTTTGGTAACGGGCGAAGATGAGAAGGAAGATCCCTTGGATTTCGTGCTGTGGAAGCCGAAAAAGGAAGGAGAGCCGGCATGGGAGTCTCCGTGGTGCGACGGGCGTCCGGGCTGGCATATTGAGTGCTCGGTGATGTCAAGGAAGTATCTGGGTGAACAGATCGACATTCATGCAGGAGGGGAAGATCTGGTATTTCCTCATCATGAAAATGAGATCGCCCAGAGCGAGGCGGCAAATGGCAAAGAATTTGCAAAGTATTGGATGCATAATGCATTTTTAAATATTGACAACCATAAAATGTCAAAATCTTTGGGGAATTTCCGTACGGTGCGGGAGATCAGCGAGCAATATGACCTGCAGATCTTACGTTTCTTTATGCTGAGTGCTCATTACCGTAGTCCTTTGAATTTCAGCGCAGATCTGATGGAAGCGTCGAAGAACGGACTTGAGAGGATCGTCAATGCTGTGGAACATTTGAAGCATTTGGCGGGCGCTGCAAAGACAGAGAAGATGACGGAGGAGGAGAAAACGGCTTTTGCCAAAACGGACGAATATGTCAAAGCGTTCGAGGACGCCATGGACGACGATTTTAATACGGCGGACGCTGTGGCCTCAGTCTTCGACCTGGTTAAGTATACGAATACAACGGCGGAAGGCGAAAGTTCCAGGGAATATCTTCAGAGTCTTGCTGACAGGCTCGTGAAATTAAGCGATGTGCTTGGGCTTATTGTGGACCGTAAGGAGGAGATTCTGGACGCAGATATTGAGAAGTTGATTGAAGAACGTCAGGCGGCGAGGAAAGCCAAGGATTTTGCAAGGGCAGACGCGATTCGGGATGAGCTGCTTGAGAAAGGAATCGTCCTGAAGGATACCAGAGAAGGGGTACAATGGAAAAAGATTTAGAAATTGCGGCAGGAATCGGCTGGCAGGCATGGATACGGGAGCTGAAAGGGGAAGTGGAAACAGTGGATATCCAGAGTTATTCTCCTCTTACGCTGGCGTACGTAGGCGACGGGATATACGACCTCATCATCAGGGTTTTGGTTGTCAGTGGGGGGAACAGGCCGGTGCGAAAGCTGCACGAAGAAACCAGCAGTATCGTGAGAGCATCTTCTCAGTCTGAGATGATGCGGGCATTGCAGCCGATCCTCACAGAAGAGGAACATACGATTTACAGGAGAGGAAGAAATACGAAAATGGTTTCTCCGGCCAAGAACCAGTCCTTGACGGATTATCGGAGGGCGACAGGGTTTGAGGCGCTGATTGGATGGCTTTTTCTGAAAAATGAAGAAAAGAGGCTTTTAGAGCTGATACGGATCGGCCTGGATCATTTGAATGAGGTGAAGGAAGTTTGACAGAAAAAGGTATGACAGAGGAGAAAAGAGCTGAAAGCCAGGTCATCGAAGGAAGGAACGCCGTGCTTGAGGCATTCCGTTCCGGGAGACCCATCGATAAGCTGTACGTTTTAAACGGATGCCAGGATGGACCGGTCAGAAGTATTCTGCGGGAAGCAAAGAAGCATGACACGATCGTCAGTTTTGTGGCAAAAGAACGACTGACGCAGCTCTCGGAGACGGGAAAGCATCAAGGAGTCGTCGCGTTTGCCGCGGCATATGAGTATGCCCAGGTGGAGGATATGCTGGAATTGGCAGAAAAGAGGGGCGAGGATCCGTTTCTGATTCTGCTGGATAATATTGAAGACCCGCACAATCTGGGGGCGATTATACGTACCGCAAATCTGGCGGGCGCACACGGCGTGATTATTCCCAAAAGACGTGCTGCGTCCTTGACGGCAGTGGTGGCGAGGACGTCCGCGGGGGCTTTGAATTATACGCCAGTCGCAAAAGTGACGAATCTTGTAAGGACAATAGAGGAATTGAAGCAAAAAGGGCTATGGTTTGTCTGCGCGGATATGGGCGGGGATGTGATGTACCGTTTAGATCTGAAAGGACCGCTTGGCCTGGTGATCGGAAGCGAAGGCGAAGGTGTGGGCAGGCTGGTAAAGGAGGCCTGTGATATGACGGCGTCGATTCCCATGAAAGGGGAGATCGATTCTCTGAATGCTTCCGTGGCGGCCGGCGTTCTTGCTTATGAAATCGTACGGCAGAGGATGCAGTGAGATGTCTAGTGTACTGACATGTTATGTACGGCGGAAGATACAGCTATATTAGATTTATGGCAGAGGGTATAACAGTGGACTATGAAACAATGACAGACGAGACTCTGATCGAAAGGCTGCGCGCCGGTGAGAAGCAGATCACGGACTACCTCATGGAGAAATACAAAGGAACCGTGCGTCAGAAGGCGAAAGAGATGTACTTATGGGGCGGCGAGAACGACGATTTGATTCAGGAAGGAATGATTGGGCTTTTTAAGGCGGTCCAGGATTATAACGCACAGGTCGGGGCATCTTTTTCCAGCTTTGCAAAGCTGTGTATTTCTAGACAGATGTACAGCGCGATCAAGGCGTCCCGCAGGAAAAAACATATTCCGCTGAATTCCTATGTTTCCTTGTATGCGTCCGGGGAAGGGGAGCAAAAGGATGGGAAAAGACCGCTTGCCGAGACGATTGAGGCAGGAGCGGGCAGTAACCCGGAGGAGATGCTGCTTGGCATAGAGCACGCGAACCTGTTTGAAGAAGAGCTGCAGAACAGATTGAGCAAACTGGAAAACAGGGTGCTTTGTCTTCATCTTTTGGGAATGGATTATCTGACGATCGCGGAACTGATAGACAAAAGCCCGAAGGCGGTAGATAATGCCCTGCAGAGGATCAAAGGGAAGGCGAGGGTTCTTCTGGAAGAGATTCAAAAATAGAAAAGTTATAGCATTCGCTCCAAATGAAAAGTCCTTGGCAAAAGTTTGAAAGAAATATTGACAGGCCTGTTATGGATATGCTATAGTGTATAAGTCGTTGAGAAATATGCTACCTTGGCGCAGTCGGTAGCGCGCATCCTTGGTAAGGATGAGGTCGGCGGTTCAAGTCCGCTAGGTAGCTCTGAAAAGGACGGAGATAAAGGCATTTCAAAGAAATAATTCTTTGTAATGTCTTTATTTTTTTGCTGTCCTCCTGTGAGTATAATATGAGGCATTGGAAGTATACTATATGAAACGCATCGCCGAATAGGCGATTAGATTCACGAGTCCCGAGTGCTGTTGCACGAGGTATACTTATTGACAACTTCAACTTTAGCTTCAATAGGAGGAAAATAAATTGAGTAATCATCTGAAAAATGAGACAAGCCCTTACCTTCTGCAACACGCGGAAAATCCTGTGGACTGGTATCCGTGGGGCAAGGAAGCATTTGAAAGGGCGAAAGAGGAGGAGAAGCCGATTTTCCTGAGTATCGGTTACAGTACATGCCATTGGTGCCATGTCATGGCGCATGAAAGCTTTGAAAACGAGGATATCGCCGGGCTTTTGAACAGGTATTTTATTTCGATCAAGGTCGACCGGGAGGAGCGTCCCGACATTGACAGCGTGTATATGTCGGTATGCCAGGCATTTACAGGAAGCGGCGGCTGGCCTATGAGTATTTTCATGACATGGGATAAAAGACCGTTTTTGGCGGGAACATATTTTCCGGTACATTCAAAGTACGGCGCGCCTGGCCTGGACGACCTTCTGAAAGCGGTGGCGCATCGGTGGGAGCAAAATCGGGCAGAGCTTTTGCGTTCAGCGGACCAGATCATCGAGCAGCTACAACAGTCTGAATCCGGTCACAGGAAAGTGGACAACAAGGAGCTTTCTAAAATGGCGGTAAAGATGCTTTCTACCGACTTTGACAGTGTATATGGCGGATTCGGCCCTGCTCCCAAATTCCCTATGCCGCATAATTTATTGTTCTTGACGCTGTATGCAAAGCAGACTGACAACCAAGGCGCGTTGAAAATGGTTGAAAAAACGCTCACGCAAATGCGAAAGGGCGGTATATTCGATCAGATTGGCTATGGGTTTTCCAGATATTCCACCGATCAATATTTCCTGGCGCCGCATTTTGAAAAAATGTTGTATGATAACGCTTTGCTAATCATAGCCTATGCGTCAGCCTATGCGACGGCCAAAGAGCTGCTTTATCTGGATGCGGCTGAAAAAACAGCACAGTATGTGCTCCGCGAAATGATTTCCCCGGGCGGAGGATTTTACAGCGCGCAGGATGCCGACAGCGAGGGTGTGGAAGGAAAGTATTACACGTTTACATTGGACGAGATTATAGGTGTTTTAGGAAAAGAAAAGGGAAGGCGGTTTTCGGAGAATTTTGATATTACCAGGAACGGTAATTTTGAGGGCGTCAATATTCCGAATCTTCTAAAGAGCAGCGACCTGCATGGAGATTTTAACGACGAGATCCAAAGATTATACAGCTACCGAACGAAACGTTCCAGGCTCCATCTTGATGATAAGATTCTGCTTTCCTGGAATGCTATGATGATCGCGGCGCTGTCTATACTCTATCGGACTACACGAAATGAGGTGTATCTTCAGGCGGCTGTAAACGCGCAACGCTTTGTGGAAAAGAACTTAAGCGACGGACCGCGTCTTTTCACGAGCTGGCGCGACGGGAAACGCCAGAAAAACAGTGTTTTGGATGATTATGCGTATTACATCGCTGCATTGACGGAGCTTTATCATTCTACCTTGAACAAAGAATATCTTGAAAAAGCAGAACAGTTCTGTATGGAAGCTGTAAAGAGATTCGCGGATAATGAAGAAGGAGGATTTTATCTCTCAGATCCGGCTGAAACGGAACTTTTTATAAATCCGAAAGAAACTTATGACGGCGCGATACCAAGCGGAAATTCCATCATGACGTACAATCTTGTGAGGCTGTATCAGCTGACGGAAACGGAAGAATATGTAAGACTTGCCCAAAAGCAGTTCCATTTTATGTCTGCGCAGGCACAAGATTATCCGGCAGGATACAGCATGTTCCTGTGTGCAAAGTTGATCTATGACGTTCCTCCCGAACAGATCGCCATCGTTTTAAAAGATGATTCGGACCTGGAAATGATAAAGAAACGTCTTCCACTTTTGGCAAATGTAATTTTGGTTCCGGAAAGTAAGGAATATCCGCTGCTGAATGACAGCACGACCTTTTATATTTGTAGGGATCATACCTGCCTGGCGCCGACGAATAGATTCTGATAGTCAAATATCCCGCAGCAATCGCCAAATTTCTATGCATACCCAAAGGGCACTTAGCATGGCTGCTTGGATCGTTGCTTCGTGGGAATAAAGTGTGCTGTAAAGTGCAAAAATCAGGAGTCTGACTTCGCTGGGTCAGACTCCGCGCACTATGTCAGTCCGGGATGTTGGAGTAAATCAATATTTGCTGCATTTTTACAAATTCCGCAAACCTCGGCAATGCCAGACCTATCTTCCCATATTCTCTGGTTTCTATGATGTCTGTTCCATATATCCCTTTTCCGGATAAACGCCGTCTAGGACATCCAGATATTCCTTCCCGAACGTATCTGAAAAATCCTTAAGCGCCAGTTCCACAGCTTGTTCCCCGTCTGCCCCTAACGCATCGATCAGTGTTTTGCTGAGGGGGTGTTTTAGGTGCGCTGTGTGAAAGTTAAAGTCCTTCATGCAGGAGGTTCCAAGCTGTCGCCGGCATCCAGGATCCTCAAATTATAGAAGAGTTCTTTGTTCTGCGCATTCTTTTTGGTATCCCCCGGTATCCTCAAAGAAATAACGGAGCATACTTAGATTCAATGTTTTTCCAAATCGTCTGGGACGGGTGAACAGGCTTACTTCGCCTTTTATGTCCAACAGTTCTTTGATGAACAAGGTTTTGTCTATATAGTAATAACCGTCTTTTATCATTTTTCAAAATTATCAATACCGATCGGCAAAGGCCTTTTCATCGTCACACCTCCGGCTGGATTGTTTTCCATATTATACCCTATCCGCAGCGGATGCGCAATCGGCTCTTTTCTTTTTGGCAGGCACTACAAACATTGCTAAAAATGATGAATCCGCACTTTACATCCTGCCATGATATAAAGTATAATCAATTATGCGATTTTAATGAGGGTAGGGCCAGATACGTAAAAAGGCCGCTGCATCATAAAACATAAAAGAGGTTATCTGCCGGTTGGCAAGGGAGGTTTACCATGGCTGAAGAGATGGTATCAAAGAATTTTATTGAACAGGAAATTGATAAAGATCTGCGGGAAGGGGTATACGACCATGTATGTACCCGGTTCCCGCCGGAGCCGAACGGGTATCTGCATATTGGACATGCAAAGTCCATACTGCTCAACTACGGGCTGGCCCAGGAGTACGGCGGGACGTTTCACATGCGGTTTGACGATACGAACCCGACCAAAGAAAAAACGGAGTTCGTGGATTCGATCAAGGAAGATATTCAGTGGCTCGGAGCAGATTGGAAGGAGCACCTATATTTTGCATCCGATTATTTTGACGCCATGTATGAGTGCGCCGTGAAGCTCATCAAAAAGGGCAAAGCCTTTGTATGTGACCTGACTGCGGATGAAATCCGCGAGTACCGCGGCACTTTGAAGGAACCCGGAAAGGAAAGCCCTTACCGGAATCGGACGGTGGAAGAGAATCTGGAGCTTTTTGAAAATATGCGGGAAGGGAAATATGCGGATGGAGAAAAGGTACTCCGCGCTAAGATTGATATGGCATCCCCGAACATCAACATGCGCGATCCGGTCATTTACCGGGTAGCACGTATGTCGCACCATAATACGGGGGACAAATGGTGCATCTATCCGATGTATGATTTCGCACATCCTATAGAAGACGCGGTCGAGGGAATTACCCATTCGATCTGTACGTTGGAATTTGAGGATCACCGTCCGCTCTATGATTGGGTGGTGCGGGAGTGTGAATTTGAGAATCCGCCGCGTCAGATCGAATTCGCGAAGATGTATCTTACGAACGTAGTGACGGGAAAACGGTATATCAAAAAATTGGTGGAAGATAAGATCGTGGATGGTTGGGACGATCCGCGCCTCGTCACGATCGCGGCCCTGCGCCGCCGGGGATTTACGCCGGAGTCGATTAAGATGTTTGTAGACCTGTGCGGGGTTTCCAAAGCACAAAGTTCGGTGGATTACGCGATGCTGGAGTATTGTATCCGCGAGGATCTGAAGCTGAAAAGACCGCGCATGATGGCGGTCCTGGATCCGATCCGTCTGGTGATCGACAATTATCCCGAAGGGGAGGTGGAATACCTGGACGCGCCGAACAATCTGGAAAATGAAGAGCTGGGCAGCAGGAAGGTGCCGTTTTGCCGGGAACTCTATATTGAGAGGGAGGATTTCATGGAGAATCCTCCGAAGAAGTATTTCCGCCTTTTCCCGGGCAATGAAGTCCGCCTTATGAACGCATACTTTGTGAAATGCGTCGACTTTGAGAAAGATGAGGATGGAAATATTACGGTGGTGCATTGTACCTATGATCCGGAGACAAAGTCCGGGAGCGGATTTGAGGGAAGAAAGGTGAAGGGCACCATCCACTGGGTAGCGGCTCCCGTAGCCGTAAAAGCAACGGCACGCCTCTATGAGAATCTGGTAGATGAGGAGAAAGGGGTATATAACAAGGAGGATGGTTCCCTGAACTTAAATCCCAATTCCCTGACAGTAAAAGAAATCTACGTTGAGCCGAATTTTAAAGATGTGAAGCCATACGACAGCTTCCAGTTCGTGCGCCAGGGATATTTCTGTGTGGATGCACATGACTCCCGGCCGGACGCACTGGTGTTCAACCGGATCGTTTCACTGAAAAGCTCATTCAGGCTTCCGAAATAAATGAGGTGAAGAAAAGGGCGGGCTTACATTTTTTGTATTGCCCGCCCGTCTGCTGCTATTTTTCCGTGTCCTTTGTCTTGGAAGTAACTTTTTTCTCTTCAGTTTCTTCCTCTTCTTCGGTATCTTCTTCCTCTTCCTTCTCTTCCGCGTCTTTTGTCTTGGAAGACGGGGTCAAGGATACATAGCCGCGTTCCGATACATCCTTGAGATCTTCGTCCAATTTAAAATCTTCATCTTCAAAATCTTCCTCAAATTCTTCTTCTGTCTCGCAGGATGCTTTTCTTTTGAACCAATAATATACACCTGCGCCTGCAGCGACGGCAGCAGACAGGCATAACAACAATTTGCCGAGTTTTTTAGCCATTGGGTGCTCCTTTCTTATATACCGATATTCAACACTTAGTATATATAAACAATTCCATTGTAATACTTTTTTCTGAAAAGGGAAAGTAAAATTTTTGAAAACCTGTAGATATTTGGCAAAGATTGAAAACTCATTTGAAAAACTCATCTGAAAAAGGGGGAATAAAGTTGTAGCAAAACAAGATTTGTGTTAACATGATGATGCCGGGGCAGGAAGCTTTGGCATTACTAGTGTACTAGACATTTTTGAGACGGGCTATAGAAAGAAAAGAGAGTGAAATAAGTGAAGAAAGTGAAGAATCTGCCTGAAAACCGTGTGATTTACCACGATCAGAGTAAGAGCGTCGGCGAACGGGCAAAAAGTAAATTATTCGGCGTTGTCTACAGCAGGACGGCTTTAGTGTTCTTACTGCTTCTGTTCCAGATCGGGCTGATGATGTACACATTCGTTTATCTGGAAGCATATTCTGGATACCTGTATGGAATTTTTGTCGTATTGTCGGTGTTTGCAGTGGTCTATATCATTAATGACAAGGGTGACCCGGCGTTTAAGATGACCTGGCTTTTATTTGTGCTCCTGGTACCGGTGAGCGGGGTGGGAGTCTACATTTTTACGAGGATGGAGATCGGGACGAAATATATCGGAAAGCGTCTCGCAAAGCTCCGGATCGAGACAGAGCCGTACATGCGGCAGAATGATGATATTGTGGACGCTATGAAAAGCAGCAGGCTTGCGAATACCAATCTGTCGTTGTTTTTGTACAAACAGGTGGGATTCCCGACTTACGGCAATACGGCGGCACAGTTCTTTCCGCTGGGAGACGATAAGTTTCCGGTCCTTTTGCGGGAACTGAGGCGCGCGCACCGGTTCATCTTTATGGAATATTTTATTGTGGAAGAAGGAGTTATGTGGAACGCGGTCCTGGATATCCTGCGCAGGAAGGTGGAGGAAGGAGTCGAGGTGCGGTTCCTCTACGATGGTTTCTGCAGCGTAAGCCAGCTTCCTTATGAATATCCGTCGGAGCTGAAGCAGATGGGGATCGCCTGCAAGCAGTATGCGCCGATCAAACCGATCCTTTCTACCAGCCAGAATAACCGGGACCACAGGAAGATCTGTGTTATTGACGGAAAGGTAGCGTTTACAGGAGGGGTCAACCTGGCGGATGAATATATCAACCGGAAGGTGAGGTTCGGACATTGGAAAGATACGGCCATCATGCTGAAGGGGGACGCGGTTCAGAGTTTTACCATGATGTTTCTCCAGATGTGGAACATTGATGAGAGGCAGCCGGAGGATTACAGGCGGTATCTGTCTCAGAAACATAAAGGTTTCCGGCGGGAATATGGTTATATGATTCCTTATGGGGACAGCCCCTATGACAATGAGAATGTGGGGGAGGAAGTATACCTCCACATCCTGAATCACGCGAAAAAGTATGTGCATATTATGACGCCATATCTGATTCTGGACAGTGAGATGCTCACAGGGCTGACGAGAGCGGCAAAGAGTGGAATCGAAGTGCAGATCATCATGCCGCATATCCCGGATAAGCCGTATGCGTTCTATCTTGCGAAGACATATTATGCGGAGCTTTTGGAGAGCGGCGTTCAGATCTTTGAGTACACTCCAGGTTTTGTCCATGCCAAGATTTTTACCTCAGACGACGACACGGCGACCGTAGGGACGGTAAACCTGGATTTCCGGAGTCTATACCTTCATTTTGAATGCGGGGTATTTATCTACCATAACCCGGTTGTATACGATATCGAGAAGGATTTCCAGGAAACCTTGAAGAAGTGTCAGAAGATCACGCTGACAGAAGTGCAGGGCAGGAGCCTGCTGATTAAGATCTACGGACAGCTTCTGCGGCTGATTGCGCCTCTGATGTAGTGGGCGTATAACTTAGCGATTCACAACCGCACAGTGGGAAAAATTTTAAAAAGAATGTACATCCATAAGAAAATGTAGTATAATTTTAGCGGTGTCTTATAAGAGACATTCATTAAATTGATAAGTTATTCTTATATAGGAGGAGTCAACATGGTAAAAGCAGTAGTTGGTGCGAACTGGGGAGACGAGGGAAAAGGAAAGATCACGGATATGCTTGCCGAGAAGGCGGATATCGTCGTACGCTTCCAAGGAGGAGCAAACGCAGGGCATACGATCGTCAATAATTATGGGAAGTTTGCCCTTCACACGCTTCCATCAGGTGTTTTCTATGGACATACTACCAGTATCATCGGAAACGGGGTAGCGGTGGATGTGCCTGTGTTGTTTAAAGAGATTCAATCTATTGTTGAGAGAGGGGTGCCCGCTCCGAAGATCCTGGTTTCCGACCGGGCGCAGATGGTGATGTCGTACCATAAGAATTTTGACGCCTTTGAGGAAGAACGACTGGGCGGGAAGTCTTTTGGCTCAACGAAATCAGGCATCGCTCCTTTCTATTCAGATAAATATGCTAAGATCGGTTTTCAGATCAGTGAGTTATTTGACAGTAAGCTTCTGAAGGAAAAGACGGTCCGGGTAGCCCAGCAGAAGAACGTCCTTCTGGAACATTTGTACCACAAGCCGGCGATCGACCCAGAGGAGCTATATAAGGAACTGATGGAATATAAAGAGATGGTAGAGCCGTATGTGTGTAATGTGTCCCTGTATCTGGACAAGGCGCTCAAAGAGGGGAAGGAGATTCTGCTGGAAGGGCAGCTTGGAACCTTGAAGGATCCGGATCACGGCATTTACCCTATGGTGACGTCATCCTCTACATTAGCGGCTTTCGGTGCGATCGGCGCCGGCATCCCGCCATATGAGATCAAGCAGATTATGACAGTGTGTAAAGCATATTCCAGTGCAGTCGGCGCAGGAGCATTTGTCAGCGAGATTTTCGGAGAGGAAGCGGACGAGCTCAGGAGGCGCGGCGGAGATGGTGGTGAGTTCGGCGTCACGACGGGACGTCCCCGGAGGATGGGATGGTTCGACTGCGTCGCGTCGAAATACGGCTGCCGCCTGCAGGGAACGACGGACGTGGCGTTTACCGTTGTCGATGTACTGGGATATCTGGATGAGATTCCGGTCTGTGTAGGTTATGAGATCGACGGAGAGGTGACGACAGAATTTCCACCAACCTATCTTCTGGAAAAGGCAAAACCGGTGCTTAAGCCCCTGCCTGGATGGAAGTGCGATATACGCGGCATCAGGAAGTATGAAGAACTGCCGGAAAACTGCCGGAACTATATTGAATTTGTTGAAAAGGAGATTGGGTATCCGATCACAATGGTTTCCAATGGGCCGGGAAGGCATGATATCATTTTCCGCGGTTAAGCCTGAACAGAAGATGAAGATGCGCCAGAGGAGAGAAGCAGGATGGCTGAATTTATGTCGATAGCAAAAGAATGGTCCGTAGAGGCGATGGTTTTCCGCATGGCATCCGCACTCCTGATGGGACTTGTCATCGGGGTCGACCGGGGCATAAAGCGTCGGGGAGCCGGGGTTAAGACACATGTACTGGTCTGTCTGGGAGCGGCTTTGGTGATGATGACCGGAGAGTATATCTACCTGAATTTTGAGGGAAATATGGATATTTCCCGTATCGGCGCCCAGGTCATCAGCGGAGTTGGGTTCCTTGGAGTGGGCACGATCATCGTCACAGGGAAGAACCAGGTACGGGGCCTTACAACAGCGGCGGGGCTTTGGGCGTGTGCGTGCCTTGGCCTTGCGGTTGGAATCGGTTTCGTAGAAGGGGCGTTTATCACATTGATCTTAGTGATGCTGACGCTGCGTCTTCTGACAAAGATCGATATCTGGCTTCATGCATACGCTAAAATATTCGATCTTTATCTCGAGTTTCCGAATAATAAATCCGTGGCAGAATTTCGGTCAGCTTTGAAAGAAATGCATGTAAAAGTCTGCAATTCTGTGTTGAGTAAAAATAAGTCTGGCGGCGGGGGTGTGAACGCGATCGTCTGTCTTGAAGTTCGATATCGGAAGCAAAGACCCGAGGTGATCGAGGCGATCGGGAAGATGGAGTGCGTAGAATTTTTTGAAGAATTGTAGCCGAGAAGAGGCGACGAGTGCGCATGTGGGGCGGAGAGCTGTGAATTGTAACAGCCATAGCCGGAGGGAAGATTTTTTGGGGATTTTTTGTTGCTACTTCCTGTTGAAAACAGGTAAAGTTTGGAGTATAATACAGGGGTATAATTAAAGTTTCTGAGGAGGATAAAAGGATGAAACAAAGAATCAGAGTAGCGGCGATGGCACTGACGTTGTGCGCGGTCATGGTACTGACCACTGCATGCGGGAAGAAGTTTGATGCCAGCGGCTATGTAAAGGCATGTCTCGACCTGGTGACGAAGAATGAGCAGGAAGACTACATGAAGCTGACAGAGCGTACCGCAGAACAGGCAGAGCAGGACTATCAGTCAAACCTGGATACCATTATGTCAGATTTCGCGGCGCTGGGTATTTCCGATGAACTTCAGGACAAGTACAGGGCGTTCTATGCAGATATCCTGAAGAGCACGAAGTACACAGTTCTGGAGGCGAAGGAAGACGGCGACAACTTTACCGTGGACGTCGAGGTGGAACAGCTGACAGGCGTATTTAATGGAGTTCAGGAGGAGCTTATAACGGCGGCGCAGGAGTATGCGGCAGGACTGACAGAACAGCCGACAAATGAGGAGGCGAACGAGTGGACGGCAAACAAGTTGTATGAGCTTCTTACAGAGAGAATGAGTTCTTCCCTGGCATACAATGAGAAACAGACGATCACCGTTCACGTTCAGCTGAATAACAAGATTTATGAGATCCCGCAGTCAGATTATGACGCACTGGATGCAGCACTGATCGATATCGGAGATTTAGGACTTTAATTCCAATGTTATACAACTTTTTAAGGGACGCTACTCCATAATTTGGAGAAAGGCGTCCCTTTTCGATGGTTCCTATCACGATCATTAAAGAAGGAATAGATTGTGCCGCGCCGCATATTCGACGGTCTCGTCCGGCCATACGGAAGACTGGACTTCGCCGATATGCGCTTTGCGCAGGTAGAACATACAAATGCGTGACTGTCCGATTCCGCCGCCCACTGTGTAGGGAAGCTGGCCGTCGAGCAACGCTTTCTGGAAATCCAGCTGGGCGCGTTCCTCGCAGCCTGCCGCGGCAAGCTGCCGTTTTAAAGCAATCTCATCCACGCGAATTCCCATGGAGGAAAGCTCCAGGGCAATGTCAAGGATTGGATAATAGACGATGATATCGCCGTTCAGCTCCCAGTCGTCATAGTCCGGCGCCCGGCCATCATGCTTTTTCCCGGAAACAAGGGTTTTCCCAATCTGCTTGATGAACACAGCGCCCTTTGCTTTGGCGAAATGATATTCTCGTTCTTTGGGCGTGCAGTCCGGATACATGGTCTCCAATTCCTGGGAAGTGATGAATGTGATCTCCTCCGGCAGGTAAGCTTCGATATAATTATAACGTCGGGACATGAACTGTTCGGTTTCCTTTAAGGCAGAATAGACTTTGTTCACAGTATATTCTAAGGTTTCCATATTGCGCTCTTCTTTGGAGATTACTTTTTCCCAATCCCATTGATCTACATAGATCGAGTGAATATTGTCGGTCGTTTCATCCCTGCGGATCGCGCTCATATCCGTGTAAAGCCCTTCTCCTGAATGGAAGCCGTAGCGTTTTAGGGCGTAACGTTTCCACTTGGCAAGCGAGTGGACGATCTCCACTTCTTTTTCATCCTGCTCTTTGATCCCAAACGAAACAGGACGCTCTATTCCATTCAAATTGTCGTTGAGACCGGATTCCGGGCGTACGAACAGCGGCGCGGATACACGGGTCAGATGGAGCGATTTGGCAAGCGCTCGTTCAAAGTGGTCCTTGACTTCTTTGATGGCAACCTCAGTTTCACGGATCGTAAGTGGGGAACGATAGTTCTCCGGTATCATCAGATTTTCCATGGTTTTCCCTCTTTCCTAAAATTGGCTAGTGTTACTGTACACTAATCCTAGTATAACCCACACTAATTAACCGTACGTTTTACTTGTCTAAATTTCCGTCTGCTGCGTTGGAATCAATCGACGTAGCCGCCGCTACGCCTCATTCCTCCGCCTTGCAGACTGAAAATTTATCCTTCGCGAAACGTATCGGTAATTCGTTTGGATTATACTAGTGTAGTGGAGAAAGGGCAGGATTGTCAATCTTTTTATGACTGACGTTTTTGCACTGACATTTTTGTGTCATAGGATAGGAAAGAGTTTCATATAATAAGAATAGCGGGCTTCCTCTTTTTATTTTATAAGTTAGAAATCGGGGAGGAGGAGTCAAAGAAAAAAGGGGGTACATAGATATGGGGCAGAAAATCCAGGAAGAAAAACAGGAAATGATTTCCATGGAAGAATACTTAAGGAGACGACGTAAGATCATGGAAAATGAAGAAGACGGCGCAAAAAGGCTCTTTGAAGAGTCTGGCGCCGCCTGGCTTATGGCAGCGCTGTACGGATAAACGGATTTAGTCATTTTCGGACCCGGAAGAATCCGTATCCTCCATCTGGCTAGAATGGGATAGTCTGTAGAACAGCATATAGGCGTAGAGAAGCACGGGAACCAGTATGGTGCAGGCGATAGCCGCTTTCAGGAAATCCATGGATCTTGCGCTGCCGATCAGTGCAAAAATAAGGGTGGCGGCATACAGCGCAAACAGGAGAAGAGCGCCAAGGAGCGCGAGGATACGTTTTACTCGTTTCATAAGATCACCTTTCATTCGTGTTGATATACATGATGCCAGGGCACTGAATGTCCGGGGGACATTCGTTTAGTGCCGACCGAAGCGAAGCGTAGATGAGGGAGTGCACAGCACGGAACAATCCGTGTGGCATCTTTTGCCCTCAACACCATATACATGATTATAAAGAGAAAATCGGATTTCGGCAAGAAAAGTTTTGCAAACAACATGGAAATGCGGTATACTTGTGAAATATAAGAGAACAAAAAGGAGAATTTACCGTATGAGTACATTACTGGAGCAGTGGCGCGACACCGCCTATTCGACAGAGACGGACAAAGCAACTCTGGAAAAATTTTGGAAAAAATATTTTGAGATTGAAAAAGGAATTTATGAGAAGCTGCTTGACAATCCGGATGAAGAAGTGAAAGGGACGGTCAAAGAGCTTGCGGAAAAATATGGAATCGAAGTGTTCACAATGACAGGGTTTTTGGACGGTATTAACGACAGTCTGAAGGAGCCGAATCCCATCGAGACAATGGATGAGGAGACGCAGGTAAGCCTGGCTTTTGACAAAGAGAGTTTGTATAAAAATATGGTGGAGGCGAAAGCAGAATGGCTGTACGGCCTTCCCCAGTGGGAGACGATCATTCCGGAGGAGAGACGGAAGGAGCTTTATAAGGAACAGAAGAACGCGCACACAGTAAGGGTAGAGAAAAAGGTATATCCGAATGATCCTTGCCCTTGCGGGAGTGGAAAAAAATATAAAAAATGCTGTGGAAAGAATAAATAACAGTGATCTTTACGATGGGAGTCTTTTGTATTATGTATTACGTCTCCATCTGCTTGTATCTACGGCGGTGGAACACGGTTTTTCCACGGCTGTGGCTTGTTCTGGGAACGATGCTCTGTCTGTTTGGGTGGAAAAAGAACCTCTTGGATAAAGGTCTGCTTGCGGGAATTTATGCATTTTGCGCGGTGTTTTTGGCATTTTTTATCGTGGTGGAACTGCTCATCTTATCCGGGATGAGGAAGTCCCTTAAGGAGGAAGAATGCGGCTATATCATTGTGCTGGGGGCAAAGGTGGACGGATTGCGTCTCACCCGCGCGCTCCGGCAGCGTCTAGATGCAGCGGCCTTGTATCTGGGCAGGCATTCGTCCGCGAGAGTCATCGTTTCCGGCGGCCAGGGACGTGATGAGATGGTGACGGAAGCCTTCGCGATGAGCGAGTATCTGGCAGGCCGCGGAATTGACCGGTCCAGAATATTGAAAGAGGAAAGGTCGACTACAACGTGGGAGAACCTGATCTTATCCAGAAAGATTCTTAAGGAAGATCAGAACGGAGCGCCCTATGGTACAGTTAAAGTGGGAATTGTCACCAATAATTTCCATATGTACCGCGCCAGAGAGCTCGCAAAACGTGCAGGTTACGGGAATGTGTACACGATTTTGGCGCCCGTTTCGCGGATTATGTTCGTGAACTATATGACAAGAGAATTTTTTGGGGTGCTGAAGATGTGGATGCAGTCCATATGACAATTTAAGATGAGGTTAAACAAAATGCAGCGAAGTATAAAAGAAGTTACATATCGGCTGATATTGTTGTTCTTAGGGCTTATGATCGCTCACTTAGGCGTCACCTTGTTCTTGTTGACGGAGTTGGGTGCAGACCCCTTTAATGTCTTTGTCCAGGGTGTTTTCCGTACACTTTCGCATGTCACTGATCTGTTGACCCATGGATATACCCATGTGTCGATCTGCATCGTCATTATTCTCCTGCTTTTGGTGATTGACAAAAGTTATATCAAAATCGGAACAATCATTTGCATGGTATTCGGTGGCCCGATCATTGACTTTTTTACGCGTCTTTTTGGAAATGCCATTCATTCTGGGCTTCCTTTTGCCGTGCGCGTCTTCGTCCTTGCCGCAGGCTGTGTGATTCTGGCTTTCGGCATGACGATCGTAATTAAGTCGGATGCCGGTACGGGACCGAATGATCTAGTGGCGATCGTTATCAGCGACAAGCGATCGAAACCCTTTGGGCGCGTACGTATTATTGTGGATTTCTGCTTCGTTGCTATTGGGTTTTTACTCGGCGGGGACGTGGGAATCGGGACGATCATCAGTGCGTTCCTTGTAGGCCCCATCGCGGGAGTCTTCCTGCCGCTTGGCGAAAAGATTGTGAATCGCATCGTATAGAAGGAATGATATTGGTGGAATACGAAGCATGTACTATTAATGGAAGATCAGGATGCAGGAGCAGGAATTTTCAAATAAGATTTTCACGAAGCAAAATTCACGAAACAAAGTAGAAATAGAGTTGACAAATGAAAAACACGTGCTTATAATGAAGAGAAAGTGTTGACGAGAAGAGTAGAGCGCGGAAGAATCCAGAGAGAGGAGCCGTTTGGCTGGAAGCTCCTTATTCATATGAAAGCGCCCGAAGACCACCTCTGAGCGGCTGCAAACCAGCCCGGCGGGATACCGTTATCATCCGAATGAAGTGGTCCGGCAGGATGCCGGGCAAGCGGGGTGGAACCGCGAGTATGATGAAAGACTCGTCCCTTGCAGTGTATGAGGAGTATGCTGTAGGGGATTTTTTATTTTGTGGCAAATCGCCTGGTCGGTGAAAGGAGGGTGGGATTTGCATGGATACTTACAGGCACAGGGTACAGTATTATGAGACAGACCAGATGAAGATCGTCCATCACTCGAATTACATCCGATGGTTTGAGGAAGCGCGGATCGACTATCTGGAAAAAGCGGGGATTTCTTATACGGGCATGGAAGAGAGGGGAATTGTAAGCCCGGTAGTTTCCGTGGGGGCGAAATATCTGCGGATGGTGCGTTTTGGCGACGAGGTGCGCATTTGTGTGCGGACGGGCGAGTATAACGGGGTCAAGCTCTGCTTTATGTATGAAGTGTGGGATGAGAAGATGGAAATCTTGTATTGTAGTGGCACGAGCGTTCATTGTTTTGTCAATGGGAAAGGGCGGCTGATTGCACCGAAGAGAGAGCTTCCCGATTATCATGAGGTTTTCGTGAAATGCTTGGAGCAAGACCAGGCTGAGGCACGTAGACAGTCAAAAAAGAAATAGAGAACACAAAAAAGAGAGGAAGAGAACATGAAGATTACATTGAAAGACGGCTCCTGTAAAGAATATGCAGGGGGAAAGACGGTCATCGATATCGCGGCGGATATCAGCGAGGGATTGGCGCGGATGGCGACGGCCGGTGAGGTAAACGGAGAAATCGTAGACTTAAGGACAATAATTGATACGGACTGCGAGCTGAACATCCTTACATTCCAGGATGAGAAAGGGCAGGGGGCATTTCGGCATACAGCGTCCCATATTCTGGCGCAGGCGATCAAGAGACTGTACCCGGATACAAAGCTTGCGATCGGCCCATCTGTGGCGGACGGTTTCTATTATGACATTGACCGCGAGACTCCGCTTACTGCGGAAGATCTGGAGAAAATCGAAGCGGAAATGAAGAAAATCGTGAAGGAAGACCTTCCGATCGAGAGGTACACAAAGCCAAGAGCAGAGGCGATCGCATATTTTCAAGAAAAGAACGAACCCTATAAAGTGGAATTGATCGAGGATTTGCCTGAGGATGCCGAGATCAGCTTTTATACGCAGGGGGAATTTACCGACCTCTGTGCGGGACCGCACCTTATGACGACGAAACCGGTCAAAGCGTTCAAACTCACAAGCCTTGCGGGCGCTTACTGGCGTGGAAGCGAGAAAAATAAGATGCTTCAGAGGGTCTATGGAACGGCGTACCCAAAGAAAGCGGATCTGGAAGCTTATCTGACGATGCTGGAGGAGGCAAAGAAGCGCGACCACAGAAAGCTTGGCAAAGAGCTAGGGCTTTTTATGATGAGAGAAGAAGGACCTGGGTTCCCGTTCTTCCTGCCGAAAGGAATGATCCTTAAGAATCAGCTTCTTGATTATTGGCGGGAGATCCACCAGAAAGCGGGGTATGTGGAAATTTCCACTCCGATTATGCTAAGCCGTCATCTGTGGGAGACTTCTGGGCACTGGGATCACTATAAGGATAACATGTACACAACGGTCATCGACGAGGAAGATTTCGCGATCAAACCCATGAACTGTCCGGGCGGGATTCTTGCCTACCAGTCGGAGCCGCGTTCCTACCGCGATCTGCCGCTTCGGATGGGCGAGCTGGGGCTAGTTCACCGTCACGAGAAATCCGGACAGCTTCACGGACTGATGCGTGTCAGATGCTTTACGCAGGATGACGCCCACATCTTTATGACACCGGAACAGATACGGGATGAAATCAAAGGCGTTGCCAGGTTGATTCATGGCGTTTACAGCCAGTTTGGATTTAAGTACCATGTGGAACTTTCTACCCGTCCAGAGAACAGCATGGGAAGCGATGAAGACTGGGAGATGGCGACAGAGGCGCTTCGAGGCGCACTGGACGACCTGCAGCTTCCTTATGTGGTAAACGAAGGGGACGGAGCTTTCTACGGACCAAAGATCGACTTCCATCTGGAGGATTCGATTGGACGGACATGGCAGTGCGGAACGATCCAGCTCGATTTCCAGCTTCCGCTCAGGTTTGAACTGGAGTATACCGGAGCGGACGGGGAGAAGCACCGCCCGATCATGATTCATAGGGTGGCGTTCGGTTCGATCGAGCGTTTCATCGGCATTCTGATCGAACACTTTGCAGGCGCGTTCCCGACATGGCTTGCACCCGTGCAGGTAAAAGTACTTCCAATATCCGATAAGCATATGACTTATGCGAAAGACGTTTTAGAGGATTTGCAAAATGCGGGAATCCGCGCAGAGATTGATGTACGTGCGGAGAAGATCGGGTACAAGATCCGCGAGGCACAGATGCAGAAGGTGCCATATATGCTTGTTGTCGGGGCGAAAGAAGAAGAAAACGGCGTCGTTGCTGTCAGAAGCCGATTTGAAGGCGACGAAGGACAGAAGTCTCTTCCTGATTTTATAGCTGCTTTAAAAATGGAAATTCAGGCAAAAACAATACGGGAATAAAAAAGGAAAAAAAGGGGCATACTGTTACTGACTTTTTAGGGAAAAGGAGGTACTACTATGCCAGAATTAAGATGTACTGTACAGACGTGTCTGCACAATAAGGAGTTCTATTGCGACTTGAATGCAATCACTGTGGGAGGAAGCTCAGCGAAGAACGCGGAAGAGACCTGCTGTGACAGCTTTGAGGAAAGAAGAAGCGGGACCTACAGCAATGTGACAGGCGAGGCGACACCTATGAGCCAGATCGACTGTAAGGCGACAGACTGCAAGTACAATGAAGAGTGCAAATGCCATGCAGGAAAGATCAGCGTTGAGGGCAGCCAGGCATGTCAGTGCGAACAGACAGAATGCGCGACATTTTGCTGTGGCTAGCCAGGAGAAAAGTATACTGTAAAGTTCGATTTGTGGATTGGAGGCTGCCGCACTCACGATTGTGCGGCAGCCTCCATTGATTGGAAAAGAGGGTATCCCTCATGATTTTGCAGAACGCATTTTTCTGGACATACTGTGTGAAGCATAGAAACAGAAAATCGACAGGACAGAGATGACGGCGCAGGCTATCCAGCCGAAGGAGTATGCTCCTGTGATATCAAAAATGCCGGATACCATAAGTCCGCCAAGCGACATTCCAGCCTGCAGCGGGGTCTGTGTGATGCCTCTCATAATATTGAAGTTCTTTGTCCCAAAGGTTGCGCTGATTAAGAGCGGCGCGGATACGGTGCCCACTCCCGCGGCAAATGAATACAGGATAATATACACATAAAGCATATCCGAGTTAGATGCGCCCATCAAAGCAAAGATGAAAGCAAAAGCAAAAGCCAGGAATGCGATCGACGCGGAACGAAGGTTGCCGATTTTATCATGGAGCCATCCCAGAAGGATTTTTCCGAATACGCCGCCCAAAGAAGAGATACTGATGACACTGGCAGCAAAAGCAGGACCATAGATATCGGAGATGTAAGGGTTCATCTGGCGCATTGGTGCGGAGCAGACCAACCCCATTCCAAGAAAGCCCAGCATATTCAGCCAGAAGAACATCTTGCCCTTGCTTTCCTCAAAAGAGAGATCGAGATTGCCTTCGTTTGAAATGACGGTCTTCTTTTTTGCTTTTTCTTCCATGTCCTGATCTGCGCCGAAAGGTTTCAGCCCCATGGATTCCGGGGTGGGTTTCAGGATAAAGAAAATCACCGGACATGCGATCACCATAATGATGATTCCGACATAGCGGTATGTTGTCCTCCAGCCGTAAGATGTAATGAACTGATTGATGATCGGCGCAAGGATGGAGCCTCCGAAACCGATTCCAGCAAGAGTGATACTCATGGCAAGTCCCCGCATTTTATCGAACCATGCAGTGATAATCATGGATACAGGCATGAAGCAGGCGCCGGCCCAGAAGAAGCCTAAGATCACTGCGGATACATAGAATTGTATTATGCTATGCGCCAGTGAGTAGGACATGTAAGCCAGAGCAAAGCCCAATGCGGTGCCGGTGAAAATTAGTTTGAACTGTTTTTTGTTGGAATAGATCTTCCCCCACACAGGTGATACGAATACGCCGACCAGGGCTACCAGTGTGGAACTCAAGGTAAAGGCGCTTCGGGATACACCGAACTCTTCGGTTACGGAAATTAAATACTGTGTTGCTGTGGCATTGATGATCGGCGAGGTCAACGCGCAGATAAATGCGCAGCCAATGCAGACAACCCATGCGTAGTGAAAAAATTTTTTCATGCTTGAACCTCCTTAAAAGATAACTTATAATGTCTGTATTCAAAATAGCATTGAAAAGATAGAATGTCTGTTATGCATATTACACAAGAAAAATTTGAGGAAGGAAAGAATCATGCCGATACCCAATTATTATAGATATGGCGATGTAAAGGAATTTGAACCGCTTTTTCTGGCTGGAAAAAGGCCGGTTGTCCTAAAGAAACATACAATATTAAAGAATTATTCTTCGATCGCTGAAACGTATTATTATATTAAAAAAGGTTTGGTAAAGGTGAAAATCTGTCATGTTGACGGATATGAAAAGATCGTATGTATTACGGGGGCGGGGTGTATCGAGCCTTTTTTTTCGTTTGAGGACCATGCGGTGTGGCAAGGGAGCATTCTCTGTGAGGCCTACATGGATATCGAGGTAGTCGAATTCACAAAAAAAGAGTTGGAGAAGCTGATTGGTTCTGAACCGGCGCTGCTGAAAAAGATGTATGATTGTGCGATTAAGAGAATTTATTCTTCGCAGTTTGATACGCTCAGGGTGCTATATGACGAAGGAATGAAGAGGGTGTGCGATTTTATTTATTATCATGTAAATGATTATAAAGTAAGCCACAATCACAAGCGGGAACAGATGGTAATCACCCAAAATGATATAGCCTCTTTTGTAGGGCTTGACCGGGTAAATGTGAATCGGATTATGCAGCAGCTCAAGAGTGAAGGAGCCATTGAAATCGGACGGAGATATATTTATGTGAAAAACTTGGAAAAGATCACGAAGTATTGTTCTGAGGACATGGTAATAGGGGAATAGAGGAGTAAGGGAATAGAGGGTAAGGGAATAGAAGGATGCCAAGGAAGGCTGCGTAGAGATATGTAATGTGCATTACATACCTCTGCGCAGCTTTATGTTATATTGGGATAAACTTCATGATAAATGAGGAAAATATCAGAAATAGGAAAAATGATACAAAAGAAAGGGAGATGAGGAGATATGTACGATTTTATGAAAGAAGCTCAAAGCATAAAAGAAGAACTAATTGAGATGCGGCGGTTCCTCCACCGGAATGCGGAGATAAGGGATGAACTTCCGGTAACGTCGCAGTTTGTGCGTGATAAACTTAGCTCGTGGGGAATCGAGAATCGGGAGATCAGTAAGTCGGGAATCGTAGGACGGATTGGAAAAGGTGCGGGCAGAACCATTCTATTGAGAGCGGATATGGATGCGCTGGACGTGAAGGAGGAAAGCGGCCTTCCCTTTGCGTCATCAACACCTTATGGACATTGCTGCGGGCATGATTTGCACACGGCGATGTTGTTGGGCGCTGCTAAGATATTGAAAAACCATGAAGAAGAATTAAGTGGCACGGTCAAGCTGATGTTCCAGCCAGGAGAAGAATATTTCATTGGTTCACAGGCAATGATAAAAGCCGGGGTTCTGGAGGAGCCAAAGGTGGACGTTGCGGTGGATATGCACATGAACGCGAAAAATCCGGTTGGTTCTGTGGCGGTATGCAAAGGATATACGTGCGCGTCCTGCGACGGGATGAAGCTGGTCGTTCATGGGAAGGGATGCCATGGGGCGTGGCCCCACACAGGGACAGATCCCTTTCACACAGCAGTCAATATTTATCTGGCGTTTCAGGAACTGCTGGCAAGAGAAACGCCGGGAGATCAGACGGCGACACTGACGTTTGGACAAATCACAGGAGGAAATACCGCGAATATCATACCTTCCGATGTGACGATGCAGGGAACCTTGCGGGTATTTGACAAAAATACGAGGGCTTTTTTAAAAGAAAGGATTCAGGAGATAGAGGAGGCGATGGGGAAAGCGTACCGGACGGAAATAGAGCATATCGTGTTATCCGACGTGCCGGCGCTTTACACGGAACCAGAGCTTCAGGAGGAGATGATCGGGTATTGTAGGGAGCTTGGGATTACTTACCGGGATTATCCGCCGTCAAGCGCGTCAGATGATTTTGCACGGGTGGCGGAGCGGGTTCCGAGCGTATTTTTCAGTATTGGCTGTATGCCGTATGGCGCAAAAACATTGTATCCGCCTCATAATCCCAAGATTTTATTTAATGAGGACGCTCTTCCGGTTGGAACGGCGATCCACTGTCAGTGCGCTATGAAATGGCTGGAAGCACATCATATCTAAGGGAGATGATTTTATGGCAAAGAGAGTGCATTACGCATGGATTGTCTGTGCGGCATGCTTTATCATCATGATTTTTACCGCGCCGCTTGTCAACGCCTGTGCAAGCCTGTATCTGACTGAGGTTACAAAAGAATTCGGGATATCGCGCAGTGCGTTTACGATGACGAATACGATCGTTGCGATGTGCGGAATGGTACTCGCGCCGTTCTGGGGAAGAGTTTACCAGAAATACAGCGCGCGTCTGGTACTGAGTGCGGCTCTGGCAGGATTCGCCCTGGGGTATATGTCTTATTCCGTAGCGGGTTCACTGATTCAGCTATATTTTTCCGCATTTTTGGTGGGAATATTTTATCAGGGATGTGCGTTCCTTCCCGTATCAATGTTGATTACAAGCTGGTTTGATTCCAGAAGAGGGCTGGCGATGAGTATCTCTTTAGGCGGAATCGGGATAGGCGGTTCTTTACTTAGCCCGTTGATATCCAGTTTAATCATAACGCAGGGATGGAGAAATTCCTATCGGCTCATCGGTCTGATGGTGATGATAATCGCGGTGCCAACATCATTTCTGCTCCTGAGGGGCAATCCGGAGGATATGCGCCTGGAACCATTTAAAAGCGGCAAGGAAAGCGGCGCCCCCAAAGAGCAGAAGGAAGAAAGCAGCCGGGAAGTAGAGATTGGAAGAGCGAGAAAACGACCTTATTTTTATATCCATCTTATGGGGATGTTTTTTCTGGGTGTGGTCTGTTCCGCTCCGCTTCGGCAGATCAGTCCTTATGTGGAAGATCTGCATGGGGCTGCGAAGGCGGCGCTGATTGTATCCCTCTATTCGTTTATCGGAATATTCGGGAAACTGCTTTTGGGAATGATTCACGATCGGTTCGGCAGCATGAAAGGGACATTGGCGGCTTTTGGGCTGATGATATTAGGTTTTTTGTGTCTGCTTTTTGGGAAATATATGGGGCTATTGTATTTGATGGCAGTATTTTACGGCATTGGAAATGGAGTAGGCACGGTTTCAGCGCCCCTGGTTGTCGGCGCTACGTTTGGAAAGAAGAATTTTAACTTGATGCGCGGTCTGACGCAAAGCCCTATGCAGCTTGGAATGTCGCTCGGCGGGCTGATGCTGGCGTTCACTTATGACGTTACCGGGTCTTACGGGCCTGGATGGATGGGATGTATTGTACTGTGTATCATATCGGCCGTATGTTTTCTGTATGCATATGGGCAGGCCGGAAAGGAGTAACAAATGCTGGCGGTAAGTATCACTTTGATCTATATACTTCTTTCAATCGCAGTCGGTGTGATATCTGGAAGAGGAGGAAATAAAAATACAAGGGAGTTCTTTGTATCGCAGGGAAACCTTCCGTTTACAATGCTGATTCCACTTTTGTTCGGCGAGCTGGTCGCAGGGGCAGGGACGGTAGGAAATGCGGCGGGCGCGTACACGGAAGGCGTCAGCGCGGTCTGGGGCGTGTGGGGACAAGCGTTGGGATGTGTTATTTTTGTAGTCTTTGCCTCCCGGTTTTTCTATCAGGCGGGACAAAAGGGAGCAATTTCTGTGGCGGAAGCCTTTGAAAGCCGTTTTGACAAAAAGGTGAGAACGGCGGTTTCCCTCGTGGTATTGATGGCGTTTACCATTGTGTACGCTATGCAGCCGGCGGCGATCGTAGGAATCCTGGAGCCTCTTCTGGGGGTGTCCAGATGGGGGCTGATGGTTGGCTGTACAGCGCTTTTTGTGTTCCTGGCTTTGTTTGGGCTGAAAGGGATTGCACGGATGAACATAGTACATTCTATTTTGATCTTCTCGGTCATGGCTGTTATAGGCGCGGGAACACTTCAAAGCGCCGGCGGCCTGGAGAATGTCGTAAATACAGTGGACGCCTCCTGTTTCAGGCTGTTTTTACCGGATTTTAAAACAGCGTCAGGCGAAATCCTGGGAGCTGCGTTTGCGATGGTTTCCGCCGCGACTGTGGTGAATTCCTGCTACAGCGCCCGCAGCCTAAGGGATGCGAGGAAGGGAATAGGGAGCGTTGCGCTCATTATTATGATATTCGCGTTGTTTCCTGTGATAATTGGAATCAGCGCAAAGGTAGTCTTTCCAGACGCTAATGCAAACAGCATTATTTATATTGCGGCGGAACAGTTGTCGCCGGTTCTCAGTACATTGGCGGCTGTGGCGATCTGTGCGTCCGTGCTTTCTACAGCCCCGGCGCTTTTATTGACTTTATCGGCTACGGTTACCAGAGACATCTTTGGCCTGATAAAACCAGAGGCGGACGACAGGGAGCAGATGGTCTTTTCCCGGGTCAGCATCGTAGTGATCGCGTTCGGGGCGATGTTCCTCTCCATGAATATGCAGTCTATCTTAAAGGAGTGGCTTGCTTCATTCCAGATCAGAGCGATCGTGGGAATTGTCCTGATTATATCCATTTATTGGAAACGGGTGACCGCGTCCGCCGCTTTCTGGGCAATCCTTGTCGGAGGGCTTTTGGCGACTGTCTGGCATTACACGGGCAACCCTCTGGGTTGGCAGCCGTTTTGGGTATCCTGTGTCAGCGGCGTAGGAATTCTCTGCGGAGCGACCATTCTCAGCCCGCACGCGTCAGAGTAAGTTCTCCGCTTTAAAATCAGAGAATCCTTTATATGAAAACCCCCGCCATGCGCATGGTGTCTGCCGCGAGGGATGCTATGCGCCGGCGGCGCAAGATCAGCGCCGACCGAAGCTTTTCTGCATAACAATAACAAAAGGACCATGTATTCCTACACGATCCGCAATTTATCATAGTAACTTACTCAATGACGGTAGCTTTAATTTAACATTTATGTTATTATCTGCGGCAAGTTTCTTTATCCATGTTGTGTCCGCATCTCTGTATCGATCCTTATAGAACCTTTTAACGAACTTTGTCACTTGACTCTTAAAAGACCAATTCCAATTTGAAGATGTATTTATTGAGTTAAAATCATTCACCGTTTGATTCTCATCTGCTATCCCAAGCAAATATCTAAGAATCAAAAATCTGCAAAAGTAAACGGCATAATATCGTCTTCAAATTGTAACAATGACATATATGGTCCGTCTTGCTTCGTATCATCTGTCACTAGCGAGTAAGTACCAATTGTCTGAGCAAGCGATATTGCATATACCTCACCCAGATCTCCTGTGCCATATAAATTTCTATTCTCTTTTACAGTATTCTCAAATGGGTTAAACCAGATAGGGATAAAAAATAGATATGTATCGGCAGGAGCATAGATTTTCTCCTGCCACGCCTGTATTTAGGCGGTTTGACGTGTAGTGCGCTGCATATATTCCCGTTCCATTTCCCGCATTTCCTCGTCCGTGGGGATGTCCACAATCCCGACATAGGAATAGTAGATGTCGATTTGCTGTGTCCGTTTCCCGTCTTTTTTTTCACGCTCATGGACTACAAT
>JAAWDY010000049.1 GCA_022793995.1 Coprococcus sp. | reverse complement strand
TGTGTTTCCACGCAAGGTTAGTTGTTGACGATAGGCTGTGCATTTCTGCACTTGATATTTTTACCTATTGCATTCTCACTGCAATATCTATAATGACCCACGCCGCATGAGTGCCCAACTCATGCGCCTTACGGGCGCACCGTGTCAACCATGATGATCGTGGCTTCATCATCATTCAGATTACGGATTAACACCGGCATTTCTTCTAGTCCGGCAAGCTCACATGCACGCCAGCGTCTATGCCCTGCAATAACCTCATAGCCATTTTCCGGGTGTGGACGGACAATCCCCGGTATCAATACGCCATATCGCTTTACACTGTCCACAGTTTCCTGCATCTTCTCATCGTCCTGCACCCGGAAAGGATGGTCTTTAAATGTATGCAGTTGACTAAGTGAAACGAAAGAAACTGTTTCCCCTGCCGGTGCTTCTTCTGCGCCAAACAGATCATCAAAGGATTTCAGCTTTACTTTCTCTGCGCTCTTACTTTTCACCTGCAAGCACCTCCTGTGTCAAGAAAAAATATCCCTCTGCCACAATACCTCTCGGATCATGGAGATAAATGCTTTTTCCCTCTGCCGTAGTCTCTGCCGCTTTTACAGACAATGGAATACAGTTTCCAAAAATATGTACCTTTTCTCCATATACCTCACAGATCTGTGCTGAAATATCCCTTGCAAAATTTGTCCTGCGGTCTACCTTCGTCAGCAAGATCCCCATAATATCAAGCCCCGGATTCAGCTTTCTATGTACCCTTCCAATGGTCTTAATTAACTGTTGTAACCCTTTAACCGGAAGATAGGCGGCTTCCACCGGAATCAGTACGCTGTCCGAGGCTACAAGGGCATTTATCGTAATCATCCCTAGCGAAGGCATACAATCTATGATTACATATTCATACTGCCCCTTTACGCTATCCAAATACTGGCGAAGTATCGTTTCTCTGCTCATAACGTTTACCAGGGATGTCTCCAATCCTGCCAGTTCAATATTCGCCGGAATGAAATCAATTCCTTCCTCATGGTGGATAATGCCCTCTCCCGGCTCTACATCCTCGTCATTGATGACCTTTTCCATGATATTTACCAGCGTCACATCCAGTTCGTCAGGTTCTTCAATCCCTAAGCTGACTGCCATGCTTCCCTGTGCATCTGCCTCCACCAATAATACTTTTTTGCCTGCCCTTGCAAGCCCGATCCCCAAATTCACACAGGTCGTTGTCTTGCCGACTCCGCCTTTCTGGTTTGCGATTGCAATCACTCTGCACATATATACTTACCTCCTGACCTAACCTTCGTCCCCTGTACTCTAATTTTCAGCATATATATCCTCCATATCCGTATAGGAACAATAGTCCGGATAACGAATCTTCATTGCTTCCCAAAAATATTTTGCATAACTACAGCAAAACAGTTCCCCCACTGTGTAACAAAAACACTCTTGTAACTGTTTTTCCGCATCCTCGCTGTCAAAGACACTCGGAGTCCCATTACAGTATAGATCAAATGCCATCCTAACAATCTTTACACTGCCGCTAGTCTGCCATCCCTCCTGTAAACACTCTGTCCTAACGTTCCCTGTTTTAAAATCGTAAATCCTGTTTACATTTGTCCTGGTATCCCTATCAATTCCAAGGCAATATACCAATGCCATATGATATGAATCCTGGTATCTGCATTTCGGCAGGTATGTCTCAAAGAATTTCTTGTGTTCCTTATTTTTGAAAGCAATTGTATAAGTATTTCTCCCGTATGCACTTTTCGCTGTATTTGTTATCATCGCTTGTCCTCCATAAATAATCTTCTTCATTACTTTGGTTACTTTTCCAGTTTTTCTTGGGAGCTACACTCCCAAACCCTTGTGGATTCGTGCCGCCAGTTATCTCAAAAGCGGCTAACTGGCAACCCGAATTTGCTTTTAAATACATGAGACGTATGATTGACATTCCCTCCCTGAATGTCTAAACTATACATAGAATGAACAGGCTTTTTACTTCCGTCTTTGCTTCCTATTCTCCGGGCAAAAGAATAGGACTGCATCGGCTGGTATAAATCACCACTTTGTGATTAAGCATAAAGCCAATTCAGTCCTATATAGCGTATTTTTTCATAGGAAACTAGCATTGCCCTCCACGAACCGCCTCGTGTTACGTGAATGCAAACCGTTATTTCCCGATAGATTTTTTAATAAAACAGGCCCGTCCTATCACTAAATTTTCTTGCCAAACGGCATTTTTTCGTAGGACTAAATCAGCGGAACCCTCTGTATTTAGTGGGTTCTTACTAACTTAGCAATATAATAACACATTCCCCCCACTCCATCATAAGCGCCGCTCCCCCTGTCGCAAACGGCGTTGCAAACGAGGTTCCGCTTACTGTCACGGTTCCGCCGCCCACCGCGGTCGTCGTCACGTTCACTCCTGGCGCGGCGATATCTGGTTTTCCTCTCATTCTGTTTACGCCGCTTATAAATCCTCTTCCCGAAAAATCAGCATACGTAAGCGCACGTGCATCATAAGCCCCTACCGATATCACCCTCTCCGCCGTAGAAGGGATGGTAAATGTCATCTGTTCGTTCGGATATAAAAATCCGGTTCCCCGGTTCAGTACATTTTCACTGGGAAGCCAAAGCTCATATCCACCGTTTACAATTTTTCTTGGCATTAGGACGATCTCCCAGACCCCGCTGGTTATATAATCTCCAACCGGCAAAAAATCCAGATAGATTTCCTGTGAAACGTTGTATGGACTTGGCTCTCCATAGAACAACAAAATTTCTGTGCCTCCCACCCGGAAACGCTGCGGCCCCAGAAAGGACTGAATCGGTCCTACGTGTGTTCCAGAAGGCGTTATCAGGGAAATATCTACCTCATCGACATAGGATTTCCATATCTGGACGTTGATTGTCGCCTGGTTTGGCTGCACGGCAAGCTGGATACGCTCCTCGCCGCCCTCTGTAAGCCTTCCCGACACATGGCCTGCGCTTGCCCCCTCGTTTCCTGTACCGATGCAGATCACACTTTTCCACAGATTGGAAATATCGTCTATGAATCTCTCCAGCAAAGACTGTCCATCATGCGAACCATACGTATTTCCAATACTGATATTGACTGCCAAAGGTTTTCCTGCTTCAAGCGCCTGCTCCACCGCATAGTTAAGCGCCTGCATCAGTTCTGTTGTTCGGGGGAATCCGTCTTCCTGCGGACGTCCCAGCTTTACAATGATTAGCTCGCTCTCACTTGCCACTCCCCTGTTTTGTCCCCCGCTTCCCCGTCCATTTCCTGCCGCAATCCCTGCGACCGCGGTTCCATGCCCGGAGGTATCCTCGCTCGGAACCAGACGCCGCATTTCCTCCCAAGTATCTTTTGAAAGCGCCTCGTCAATCATTTCTTTCGTGTACTCTGTGCCGATTCCATACCCTTGCGGCGGATTTCCCCGAACAGTTTGATCCCACAGCCGGTAAATGCGTGTTTCTCCATCGCCCGTCCGAAAGTCTTCATTTGCATAATCTATACCGGAATCCAGGACCGCAACCAATACTCCTTTCCCAAATAATGCACCTATATCAGACGGAAAACGGGTATTCTGCATTGAATTTATGCAGGATACCCGTCTTCCGTTCTCCACCTGAAAATATAATCGCTTTGGTTTTTCAATATACTCTACCTGAGGAATCTGTGCAAGCCGGTCAATATCCTCCTCCCGTACTGTAACAATCGCATATTCATTCTTCAGCTCTACAACCTGGACCGCAAAATTACGCACCGCATCCAAAGAGCCTGAATATTTCACGATCAGTTCCCATTCCCGCTCAATCGGGAAATAGCCTACTTCCAGGTTCAGGGATTTCTCCCTCTCCTCCTCCGTCGCATCCAGCGCCAGATTCAGAAGATTTTCCATGTTTTGATCCATATCTTAGTTAAATCCTACTATCCTTCTCGCTACAATATATGCAAGGGAGGAAATCTTTCTTCCCGATTTTCCTGGGAGATTCATTGTCTGTCCCAGGATTCCATAACGGATTTTCCAGTAGGTTCTATAATCCTGTTTTTTCAGATAATTCCACAGTTCTTTCTTCTTCTCCAGATTCTCTTTCGTCTTGGAACGAATCAATAAAATAGAAGAAACTGTCATCATGATCGCGAGATAATTTGTCATGTAATGCCGCAGCTTTCGATTGCCAACCTTACGCATGTCGTACATATCAATCATTGTTTTTGTAATAAAGATCTGCTGGTCGACCCTTCCGATCATAACCTTTTCATTGACCGACTGGTCTTCTCTACCGATATAGTAACGATACAGATCCACATCCAGATAATAAATCTTTCTTACATACGGCAGCGGATAGTAAACATAAATGTTGTCTACATAAAATGTATGCTTGGGCAGTTCAAGCTGGCAGACCCGTAGAAAATCTGTCCGGTAAATTACAGAATGCATCAAAATATACTGTCCCAGATGGAAACGCTTGATATCTTTCCATCCGAAAATCGTATTCTGCGGAAGGACATTCCTATATTCAATGACCTTTTTATGCTCCATCCCCTCCTTTTCATATACATAATTAGAGAGCAGCATGTCAACCTGTTCATCCTGTTTCTCGAAGTCTTTCAGCGTCTCCAATATCTTCATGATCGACTCTTCATCTACCCAGTCGTCACTGTCCAACACCTTAAAATATTTCTCGTGCGCATGGGCAAGCCCACAGTTAACGGCATCGCCGTGTCCTCCGTTTTCTTTGTCGATTGCCTGGACAATAGATGGAAAACGCTCCTTATATTTATGAGCGATCTTGGAAGTCCCGTCTTTTGAGCCATCATTTACAATGATGATCTCCACATCCTCACCTGCCCTTAAAACGGACTCGATCGCCCTTTCCATATATGCCTCAGAATTATAGCAGGGAATCGCAAAAGAAATGTATTTCATGTCTTTTCTCCTCTCATTTTGTCACTTTGTTTTTCAGTATAGACTATTTAGCTTTATTTTCCAATAACTAATCTGAATTTTTATGACCGTTTTTTAAATCAAAAAATATTTCACTACTCATCAACTGCTGTTTTTTGGCCGTTGTATTGTAATTCTTTCCAAATTCAGCTATAGTTAAACAGTACAACAATGTTATATCAGGAACATAAGGAGGCCACTAACATGAATCACAATTTACTAGTCGGACAATCCGGCGGCCCGACCGCTGTAATCAACGGAAGCCTTTACGGAATTGTTTCCGAGGGGATCGAAAACAATTCCATCAACAAAGTCATCGGCATGATAAACGGTATTGAAGGTTTTCTAAATGGCAGTACCATGGAGATGGAGCCTTTAAAAGACTCCGGTGAACTGGAGCGGATCCGTACCACTCCGGGTTCTTTCCTCGGTTCCTGCCGCTATAAACTCCCCGAGGACCTGGGGGATCCCGTATATCCTAAACTTTTTAAAAAAATGGAAGAATATGAGATCGGATACTTCTTTTATATCGGGGGCAATGATTCCATGGACACTGTAAGCAAGCTCTCGCGCTATGCCGCTTCTGTCGGAAACGACATCCGCATCATCGGCGTCCCTAAAACGATCGATAACGACCTGGTGGAAACTGACCATACGCCGGGGTTTGGAAGCGCGGCAAAATACGTAGCTTCCACTGTCCGTGAGATCGCGATCGACGCCTTCGTTTACGATAATAAGAAATCCGTCACTATCGTAGAGATCATGGGACGCCACGCCGGATGGCTGACCGCCGCAAGCGTACTTGCACGTAAGTTTGAAGGCGATAACCCGGTGCTTATCTATCTGCCTGAAGCCGCCTTTGACCCGGATGCTTTTATTGAAATAGTACGCGAAAAAATGGAGTCTGTGTCAAATCTTGTCGTATGTATCTCTGAAGGTATCAATGATGGGAACGGAACTTTCATCTGTGAGCTGGCAAGCGATGTAGGCGTCGATAATTTCGGCCATAAGATGTTGACCGGATCCGGGAAATACCTGGAAAATCTCATCAAAGAACGGCTTGATGTAAAAGTACGCTCTATTGAACTAAATGTCTGCCAGCGTTGCTCCAGCGCCTGCCTTTCTGCCGCTGATCTGAACGAGGCGGTAGAATCGGGACGGTTTGCCGTAAATGCCGCTCTGTCCGGCGAGACAGGAAAGATGATCAGTTTCCTGCGTACGGATGCTTCCCCTTATCACCTGGAGTTTGGGACAGTGGACGTAAGTATTGTGTGCAATAAGGAAAAACCTGTTCCCAAGGAATGGATTATCAGCGACGGTTCTGATATCGGACATGATTTTGTCCTCTATGCTGCGCCGCTTATCCAGGGTTCTGTCGATGTCCCCACCCAGGACGGGCTCCCGTATTTTGCCTACCGTAGATAAGTATGACAGATCGTTCATAATTTGTTCATCTATCTTTTAAAATTCTTTCATTTGTTAAACATTGTTTCTTCACAAGTCCGACTTATACTATATTTATCAAATGAAGATAAGAAGATTATTTTTGGAATAAACTTTTTCATAATACATGCCGGGCACTGCGAAAGCGGTGACCCGGCATCCTCCCTTTTTATGCATCTGTCTAAGAAAGGTTTTACCATGCTTACAGAAAATGCTTTTTATAGTTCGATGATAGCCAACTTACTTCTACACTTCTGCCTTTACGGACGATTTTCAATCTCCATAATCATATCCACACGATCCTGATGTCTTCCCCCCATAAATTCCGCGCTAAGCCATTCATCAACGATCATCTTTGCCAGCTCAATCCCGACAACTCTTGCTCCGAACGCCAATACATTCGCGTTATTGTGCTGTCTTGAAAGTCTTGCCGTATATGGTTCAGAACATACCGCAGCGCGCACCCCGTGGACCTTATTTGCCGCCAGGGAAATACCAAGCCCTGTCCCACAGATAGCAATCCCAAGTTCTACCTCGCCAGACGCCACGGCACGCCCGATCTTTTCTCCAAATTCCGGATAGTTCACACTCTCATATGAATCCGTACCATAATTTACCACCTCATGCCCCTTCTCCACCAGATACTCCAAGATCTGCTTCTTCATATCTGTCGCCGCATGATCGTTTGCAATCCCTATCTTCATTCTGCTCTTCTCCTTTCCTTATAAAACCACATCGCCGATTAAACAGGCTTCTTTTATTGTAAACGCATTTCCGCCGGGAATCAACCGATGAGCCATATTTTCTTTCCTTTCTTCTCTTTTTGCTCATTTGTAAAACTTACTTCCACCCCTATTTAACTTCATGCGGAACTTACTACTTCCAAATACAGGTGTGGAAGTTATGTATTCTTAATGCTATCTTATTCTTGTTCATCCATCTCTAAGCTCCGGCCGGAACTGGAG
>JAAWDY010000048.1 GCA_022793995.1 Coprococcus sp. | reverse complement strand
GGTATTGAATTAACAGAAGTAAATAAAGTATAATGTTCATGAGCATTGTCTCCTTTTGTATAAGGTTGGTTTGGCGATTGACATTATACCAGAAAAGGGAGGTCAATGCTCTTTTTATTTGAAACTTCCCAAAAATAAAGGTTTAGAAACAAAAATAGGGTAGCAAACTTGACACTACCTTAAATAACAGGGAGAAAAGAAAATGAAGCAAGAGATATCAAGAGATGTATTACAACATTGGGAAGATAGTTTTAAGGAAGAAAGAGTAAATTATTTTCTGCGTAACGCCTTGGTAAAACATGATTTAAAGGATGTATATACAGACAGGGATTTGCTGCAGTCAAATCAGATGTGCTTTCCGGAAGAAACAAAAATCGGGGATGTAATGGCACAGAAGCAGTCTGGTAGATGCTGGATGTTTGCTGTCTTAAACGTACTCCGCAGCAAAGTGATCCGTGAAAGGAAAATGAAACCTGAGTTTCGTTTTTCCGTTCCATATTTATATTTCTATGATAAGCTAGAACGTGCTAACTATTCGCTGGAAAGAATTTTGAAGGAAAAAGGAATGGATGAGAGAGGGAAAATTGACCGTTCCCTGTTCTCCTGTCCGGTCGGGGAAGGAGGACAGTGGTATTTATTTGTGAATCTGGCAGAAAAGTATGGACTTGTGCCAGAAGAATGCATGCCGGAAACTTATCACAGTGAAAATGCGCAGCAGTTCTGGCTGGTAATCAATAGAATCGTCCGTAATGACGCGGTTCAGCTTCTACATATGATGGATGCAGGAAAACCGGAAAGAGAGCTTATGGAAAAGAAAGAGGAAATTTTGTCCTCTGTCTATAAATTACTGTGCTGCTGTCTGGGGTGCCCGCCATCTGAATTTATTTATGAATTCAAAGATACAGAAGGGACGTATCATCAGTTAAACATGACACCCAGGCAATTTGCAGAAGAATTTTGCGGGTGCGGCTGCAGTCATTTGAACGAGTATGTGTATGTGATAAATATGCCTGGAAAAGACCGCCCTTACCATAAGACATTTACTTTGAAAAATTTGGGGAATGTCTGGGGAAAGAGAGGAATTTATTATAATCTGAGTATGGAAGAGATAAAACCGTTGCTGCTTTCTATACTGGAAGAAGGTGAGACGGTATGGTTTGGCTGTGACTGTATGAATGATATGGATCGTGAAAGCGGTGTTATGACGGATGGACTCTATGACTATAAGGGGCTTTTCGATGTATCCTATGAGATGTCAAAAGAGGAGATGCTGGACTACTGTGAAAGCAGTCCCAACCATGACATGGTAATCGTGGCCGTTAAAGAGAAAACGCCTGGATATCATGTGTGGAAAGTGGAGAATAGTTGGGGCGTTCAGGCAGGTATGCAGGGGCGCTATCTGATGGACGACAGTTATCTTGAGAAATATGCATTTCAATTTGTCATTCATAAAAAATACCTGAGCCGGGAAATGCTTGCGGAACTCGGACAGGAACCAATCGTACTTTCTGATAAGGATTTGATGGGAATTTGACAAGAATTAATTCGACTGTAAGTGGCAACAGCAGGAGAAAAAAGGACGCAGGATTTAACTTGACAAAGATTTAACCGCCCTTTATACTTTACAGCATAACATGTAGAGCTGGTTTATGATTTTCAAGTACAGAAGAGTCAGGAAGGGAGATAATATATGAAGTGTCCATATTGCGGCAACCTTGATACCAGGGTTATAGACTCAAGACCGGCGGATGACGGGACGGCGATCAGGAGGAGACGGTCCTGCGATACCTGCAGCAAGCGGTTTACGACTTATGAGAAAGTGGAGACGATTCCGCTCATTATTATCAAGAAGGATAATACCCGGGAGCAGTATGATCGTGCGAAGATCGAGGGCGGTGTGCTGCGTGCCTGCTATAAGCGTCCGGTTCCCGCGTCAGATATCCAGAAGACAATCGACGAGATTGAGACGAATATTTTCAGCCGTGAAGACAAGGAGATTCCAAGCAGCGTCGTCGGGGAGATCGTGATGGAAAAGCTGCGGAGCTTAGATGCAGTAGCGTATGTTCGTTTTGCATCCGTTTACCGTGAATTTAAGGACGTCAATACATTCATGGCGGAGTTAAAAAAGATTTTGGAATAGAAAGACGGGGCTGGGAGAGATGGGGCAGAAAAAGACGGTTGTGCTTGGGGTGACAGGCGGAATTGCCGCGTATAAGACGGCAACTCTTGCAAGTATGCTGGTAAAGAGCAATCTTGATGTACAAGTTCTTATGACTGAGAATGCGACGAAGTTCATCAGTCCGATCGTATTTGAGACGCTAACCGGACATAAGTGCCTGGTAGATACGTTTGACCGGAATTTTGAGTTCAACGTGGAGCATGTGGCGCTTGCAAAGTTAGCGGACGTGGTGATGGTGGCGCCTGCGACTGCGAATGTGATCGGTAAGCTGGCGAATGGAATCGCAGATGATATGCTGACGACGACGGTCATGGCGTGCAGAAAATGCAGGAAGATACTTGCTCCCGCCATGAACACGGAGATGTACTTGAATCCGGTGGTGCAGGACAATATGAAGAAGCTGGAGGGGTATGGCTACGAGATTATCGCTCCGGCCAGCGGGCATCTTGCATGCGGGGACGCAGGGCTTGGCAAGATGCCAGAACCAGAGGTGTTATATGAATATATTTATCGGGAAGTTGCGTTTGAGAAGGATCTAACGGGAAAGAAGATCCTCGTGACAGCGGGACCGACGCAGGAGGCGATCGATCCGGTCCGGTATATCACCAATCATTCATCCGGGAAAATGGGTTATGCTCTTGCGCGCGTCTGCGCGGCGAGAGGAGCCGAGGTGGTTTTGGTAACAGGGCCGACGGCAGTTCCGAAGCCTTTGTTCGCGAAGATCATCCAGGTTACGACCGCTAAAGAGATGTTCGAGGCGGTGAAAGAAGAAGCCGAGGATGCAGATATTGTATGTAAGGCGGCGGCAGTGGCGGATTATCGTCCAAAAGCTGTCAGCAGTGAGAAGATTAAGAAAGCAGACAAAGTGCTGAGTCTGGAATTGGAGAAAACAGACGATATCCTTCTGTACCTGGGCAGCCGTAAGAAACCGGAACAATTTCTCTGCGGGTTTGCCATGGAGACGGAAAACCTGGCGGGGAACTCAAGGGCGAAGCTGGAGAAGAAGAATCTGGATATGATCGCGGCGAACAGCCTGCGGGAAGAAGGGGCCGGGTTCCAGAACGACACCAACCGTATTACTTTAATAACAAGGAAGGACGAAATACCGCTCCCACTTTTGAGTAAAGAGGAGACGGCTGTCCGGATTATAGATAAGATTCTGGAGGAGATTTCTACCAGAAGGTGATGCTGGAATTGATTACAGACCGCTCTGTCCTGGTGTAGAGTACACTGGAACAGTGGGCGCTGTAATTTAATTCATAACCCTCGTGCAAGAGCATCAGGGATACATGTGCAGCATCCTGTACCTGCGGGCTATGCCTTGACGGGCGTTTCATTTTCAATCGCCTATTCGGCGATGTAGTCCATTAGGTATCCCTCGTGCAATAGCACTCGGGACTCGTGAACTGAATCGCCTATTCGGCGATGTAGTCCATTAGGTATCCCTCGTGCAATAGCACTCGGGACTCGTGAACTGAATCGCCTATTCGGCGATGTAGTCCATTAGGTATCCCTCATGCAATAGCACTCGGGACTCGTGAATTGAATCGCCCATTCGGCGATGTAGTCCATTAGGTATAAATCTAAGGAGCTGCAACAAGGAGGTAAAAATGAATAGCAACAAAAAGGACACTCGTTGGATGGTTAGTGTCGCACTTATGGCGGCGATCGTGATCCTGCTGGCAAACACGCCGCTGGGGATGATCCAGCTTCCGATTATTAAGGCGACAACGGTACACATTCCCGTCATTATCGGCGCGGTGATTTTAGGACCGGCGGCAGGCGCGATTTTGGGAGGCGTTTTTGGAGTCTGCTCCCTTATCAGCAATACGATGGCGCCGACTCTTCTTTCATTCGCATTTTCACCGTTTTTAAGTACGACTGGGTTTGTGGGAGTGGTGAAGACTCTTTGGATCTCAATTGGATGCCGTATCATGATCGGCGTTATTGCCGGCTGGGTGTGGATTCTTCTGAAAAAGGTGAAGCTGAATAGCTATGTGGCGCTCATAATCACGGGATTTGTGGGATCTATGGTGAATACAGTGTTCGTAATGGGAAGCATTTATTTCTTGTTCGCGCAGCAGTATGCCGAGGCGAAGGAAGTGGCTCTGACCGCGGTGTTCGGGCTTGTCATGGGAACGGTGACGGCGTCCGGGATACCGGAAGCGATCGCGGCGGCAATCCTGGTAACAGTGATCGGCAAGGTGCTCCTTAAAGTGGCGCAGTCTTCTTACACAGGAAATAAAGGGAAAATGAGGAATGGTGCAAAAGCATGATTTTAGCGATCGACATAGGTAATACCAATATTGTTCTGGGTTGTGTGGAAGAGGGCAGGACACATTTTATCGAACGACTTTCCACGAATAAGACAAAACTGGAACTAGAGTACGCGATTGATATCAAGATTGTATTGGATCTTTATAACATTGACAAGACGAAGATCGAAGGCTCGATCATCAGCTCTGTTGTACCGCAGGTCACAAGCGTAGTTAAGACTGCTGTAGAGAAGATCATTAAGAAGGAGGTATTGGTCGTAGGACCGGGATTGAAGACAGGACTTAATATCCTGATGGATAATCCGGCACAGCTTGGGAGCGATCTGGTGGCTGATGCCGTCGCAGGCATTGCAGAATATAAGCCTCCGATGGTGATCTTTGATATGGGGACCGCAACCACGGTCAGTGTTATTGACGCGAGGAAGAACTATATTGGCGGGATGATCTACCCAGGAATCGAGATATCTTTGAACGCATTGACAGCCAACGCGTCGCAGCTCCAGGGCATCGGGATCGAAGCCCCGAAGCGTATCATTGGAAAGAACACGATCGAATGTATGAAAAGCGGTATTCTGTATGTAAATGCCGCGGGTCTTGACGGAATTATCGAACGGCTGGAGGAAGAAATGGGACAGCCTATGACAGCGGTCGCGACCGGAGGCCTGGCAGGGAAGATCGTTCCTTACTGCAAGAAGAAGATCATTTTGGATGACGAGCTTCTCTTAAAAGGGCTGCAGGTGATTTACAATAAGAATAGGTAAGATGTTGTACAGGAGAGATATCTGTGGGTATCACGACAACATCGGACAAACATAAAAACAGGCTCCACGGCAGGCGTTACCGCCGCCAAGGAGCCTGAAATTCATTTGAAATCCACAGGAAAATCCCTTGACCTGAAAGGGGTTTCCGATTATTCTAGGTCATAGCAGCGCCGTCGACAGAGAGGACTTCTCCTGTCACATAGCTTGCCATACTGCTTGCGAGGAAGAGGAAAGCATCCGCGACTTCTTCCGGTTCACCGACACGTCCGAGAGGAATAGTAGAGGAAATACGTTCTACCATCTCCGGAGGAAGAGCAGCGACCATATCGGTGCGGGTGACGCCCGGAGCAACCGCGTTGACGCGGATCTGGTCTTTGGCGAGTTCGCGGGCAAGTGATTTCGTAAGCCCGTTAACAGCAAATTTTGTTGCCGGATAGCCGCATCCTGCCGGCTGTCCATAAATGCTTACCATGGAGCTGGTGTTAATGATTACGCCTCCGCCTTCTTCCTTCATGATCTTTGCGGCAGCCTGGGAGCAGATGAAGACAGCCTTTAAGTTGAGGTCCATAATTTTGTCGAACGCTTCCGGGGTATAGTCATACAGGCTTTCTCTTGCAGAGATTCCGGCATTATTCGCAAGGATATCTACGCTTCCGAATCTATCCTTTACTTCGGCAAATGCAGCGGCAACAGCCTTCGCGTCGCACAGGTTCGGACAGAGTCCCATGACGCGGCCCTCGTATTCTTTTAGTCCGGCGAGAGCCTTGTCCACCGTTTCCTGGCGGGAGCCAGTAAGGGCGACGCTTGCTCCGTTCTCTAGATATTTTTTGACGACGGCAAGTCCGATACCGCGCGTGCCGCCAGTTACAATAGCAACTTTTCCTTTCAGCATATTTGTGTCTCCTTTCATGTTCAAGTGTATCACGTGCAGTGCTCCGATGCGTTCGCGTCAGGCTCGCCCGGTACTTTCTGCACCCTTCGCCGTGCCAGACTCGGAAGCCTTCGGCTTCCTCGTTCACGGGCATTCGCCCTATGGAAAGAGGCAAAAGTGCATTTTCTTACATGCCAGCATGACGAAAATACACTTTGCTTTTTCCGCACGGCTCACGGCTTTCGTGCACATTATAGCACACTTTTATTGGAATGAAAAGGCGTGCAGAAGTATGATAAAAAAGAAGTGAAACGTAATAATGATAATAAAGAAAGTGAGGAAAATGAAATGAAACTGATATCATGGAATGTGAATGGACTCCGCGCCTGTGTGCAGAAGGGGTTTATGGAATTCTTTGAGAAGGCGGACGCAGATATTTTCTGTGTACAGGAGACGAAGATGCAGGCAGGTCAGCTTGACCTCGTTCTGCCGGGGTATTATCAATACTGGAACTATGCCGAGAAAAAGGGGTATTCGGGGACGGCGGTCTTTACGAAGGAAGAACCCTTAAGCGTGTCGTATGGGATCGGGATACCGGAGCATGACCATGAGGGACGTGTGATCACACTGGAGTTTCCGGCATTTTATCTTGTCACCGTCTATACGCCGAATTCTCAGAACGAGCTGGCGCGGCTTTCTTACAGGATGGAGTGGGAAGATGCGTTTCTTGCCTATTTGAAAGGAATTGAGGAGAAAAAACCAGTCATATTCTGCGGCGATCTCAATGTGGCGCATCAGGAGATTGACCTGAAAAATCCCAAGACAAACCGGAAGAACGCCGGTTTTACCGATGAGGAGAGGGCAAAATTTTCATCTGTCCTGGACGCTGGGTTCATCGACACATTCCGCTATTTTTATCCGGATGCGGAGGAAATCTATTCTTGGTGGTCCTATCGGTTCAAGGCGCGGGAGAAAAACGCGGGGTGGCGTATTGATTACTTCTGCACTTCACGGAGCCTAAAAGAGCAGCTAGTGGGTGCGAAAATTTTGACGGATGTGCTCGGTTCGGATCACTGCCCTGTCGAATTAGAAATTGAGTTGAAATAAGAGGCATTTTTTAGAGCCTGTCCACATATGATTTTAAACAAGGGAAGTTTTGTTTAAAATAATTTGAAGGGGCAGGTATAAATATGGGAAGGTTCAGGAATAAAGGAAGGTGGATGGTGATCCTGATTTTATGTTTCGGCGTAATGGCGATGTGTATGTCGTCCGGGGTACTGGCCGGTGGGGATGCATCCGAAGACGGCGTCGGTACAACGCTCATCCGGTTCGATTTGCACAAATCGCTAAATCAGGAGGTGGGGATCCCGGCGGGAATCCCTGGGTTTTTCACCTACTATTTCCAGGGGAAGGAATACCATTATGGATTCCGGTTCGATAAGAATGGAGCGGGGGAAGAGACGCAGGTATTTGGGACAGCCTATGTGTGGGCTCCTTACTCGATCATCCACTATGACGCAGCGGGAGGAATCATTCAGGAGGACGCGGCCATCTCCGGGATGGCGTCCGGCTCAACGGCGTTTTTGGGAAACGTACCGCTTGCGGCGTCGCGTGGAGACGGGATCAGCTTAGGAAACAGCGGCGATCCCCTGCAAAAGAGCAGCAGATACGCGATAGACTATACCATTTACGGTAACAGCCTTGCCTTAAGCGAAGGCGCCCTCCCGACGGCATATAGAGACGGATATCGTTTCTTAGGGTGGTATGTACACACCAGTGCCGGTAAGGTGAAAACGGACAAGCTCAAAGAGCTGGCTGGAAAAGACTGGTTTGGAAAAATACCGGATGAACTCAACACTCGTTTTACTGAGCGAACAAAAGTTCTGGAAAATATGAATGATGAAAGGACGCCGGCTCTGGAGATCACGGTTTACGCCAAATGGGAAAAGATTTACGACTATGAAAAATAAGAAGAACAATGATCGATTTCCTCCTTGTTATTTGAAACTGATAATGCTATGATGGAATCGGAAACGTTGAATGAGATACATGCGAGGAGGTTTGTCATGATAGACAGAGCCATAGAATTCGCAACTAGGGCGCATGACGGTCAGTTTCGGAAGGGGACGAAGCGGCCTTATATCGTGCATCCTGTCGAGGTGGGAGATATCGTGTCTTCGATGACGCATGACGAAGAAGTGATTAGCGCGGCGATCCTGCATGATACGGTGGAGGACTGTGAAGGAGTCACTCCCCAGATCTTGGCGGAAGAGTTTTCACCACGCGTAGCGTCGCTCGTGGCACAGGAAAGCGAGGACAAGTCCAGGACTTGGATGGAGAGGAAGAGCACGACGATCAGGCATATCAAGGATTCACCGAGAGAGGTGCAGACGATCGCACTTGCGGACAAACTGTCTAACATGCGCGATATTGACAGGGACTACCCGATGCTGGGCGAAGAGTTGTGGAGTCGGTTCAGGATGAAAGACAAAAATACGATCGGATGGTACTATAAGGGGATACGGGACGCGCTCCGTAAAGAGTTTGAAAAAGAACCGGTATTTGAAGAGTACTGCAGGCTGATCGAGAAAAATTTTGGGGAATAAGTTATGAGGAAAATACTGATGATGGGAACTGGCGGAACAATCGCATCCCGCCAGACGGAACACGGGCTTGCCCCGGGGTTAAAGCCGGAAGACATTTTAAATTACATTCCGGCGGTAAAGGAAGTGTGTGAGGTACATACAATCCAGGTGTGCAATCTGGACAGTACGAATGTAACGCCCGAGCACTGGAAGATGATGGTGAAGGCGGTACAGGACAATTATTATGATTATGACGGATTTGTGATCTGCCATGGGACGGACACCCTGGCATATACGGCGGCGGCGCTGTCCTATATGATCCAGGATTCGGCAAAGCCGATCGTGATTACGGGAGCGCAGAAGCCGATCAACATGGATGTCACAGATGCAAAGACGAATCTTCTCGACAGCTTTATTTATGCGGCGGATCAGGAGTCGCAGAATGTAAATATTGTCTTTGACGGGAAGGTGATCGTGGGGACCAGGGCGAAGAAGGAAAGAGCGAAGAGCTACAATGCATTTTCCAGCATTAATTTCCCGTATCCCGCAGTGATTCAAGATGGAATGCTGATACGCTACATTCCGGAGATCCCGTGCAGGGAACGGGTGAAATTCTATTACGATATGAAGGAGAGCGTCTGTGTCCTGAAGCTGATACCAGGCATGAAGCCGGAGATCCTTTCCAGTCTGTTCCAGCAGTATGACTGTCTTGTGATCGAGAGTTTTGGCGTGGGAGGCATTCCGGACACCATGCTCCCGGTGTTCTATGAAGAGATGGAAAAATGGTCCGGCAAAGGCAAATTCGTGGTGATGACAACCCAAGTTGCCAATGAGGGCAGCAATATGACCGTATATGAGGTTGGAAAAAGGGTAAAACAGGACTTTAATCTGATTGAGGCATATGATATGACTCTGGAGGCAACAATCACCAAACTCATGTGGCTCATGGGAATGGGAGATATGGATTATGAGAAGATCAGGGATCTGTTTTACACGACAGTGAACCACGATATCCTGTTCACAAAAAGGATAGAGGCGGAAAAGGGAAGATAAAAGAGGAACTTGATACCATTATCATTCACAGACCTCCGCCCACATGCGCATTCGTCGCCTCTTCGAGGCTCCAGTTCCGCTCCTTGCGGAGCTAAGAATGCTTATGTGGGCGGAGTTCCTGCTTCGCAGGCTCGATAGAAATTGGCAGGCAGACTCTTACATGCGAGCATGACGAGTCTGCCTGCCAACTTCTATCGTCTGTGAATCGAAACTAAATGTCGTCAAATTCTCCCAGCATCTTTTTGATCTCTTCCATGTGCATGTCGGTCGTATGGACAGTCTCTGCGCACCGCCAGAGTTCTCTTTCGATAACGACAGGGTCTTTGACGGAGTTCATGGTCTTCTTGTAATGGAGCTGGTGGTCTACGCTTGCCCAGAAATCCATTCCAATCGTACGAATTTGAATTTCAGCCCGTAAAGGGACTTTCCCTTCCGAGAAAAATACCGGAATTTCTACGATCATATGGTAACTCCGGTAGCCGTTTTCTTTTGGCGTTTTGATGTAGTCTTTGATCTTGAGTACATGAATGTCATCCTGCGCTGTGATAAGGTCCGCCATGGCATAAATATCGCTGATAAACGGGCAGATGACACGGATACCGGCCACGTCGTCCAGATTCGTTATGATACTTTCCTCTGTAAAAGGATACCCTCTCCGATGAAGCTTATCATAGATGCTGGCAGGGGTCTTGACCCGGGATTTGATCGAGGAAATAGGATTCCGTTTATTCATGACAGAAAATTCGTCGTTCAGTACTTCAAGCTTCGTCCTCATTTCACGGATCGCACAGCGATAATTCATCATCAGTTTGTTAAAATTTCTGTTGTTTCGGATAAAATCTTCCGGGCTGATCGCATTCAGCCATTGGGTCTCCAGTGCGGTGGGCTGGCTGGAAACCGGCTGATCTTCTACAGGTGTTCCCATATGTAAACCCTCTTTGCATGTCGATTGCGGAGTCCCATAGCGTGAGACACCACTTACCCTTTACTATAACACAATTTTTCTGTGAAAGGAATCCCTTCTTTGAATATTTATACACTGTGAAATCCTTTTCCTATGATCTCGCTTGTGTTGGAGATCAGGATGAAAGCGGCAGGATCCTCATGACGAATAAAGTTCCTCAGGCGTACGGCCTGCTGCCGATTCAGGGCCGTGAAGATAATATACTTCTGGGTGCCCAGGAAGGCGCCGTGACCGTCGCAGACAGTGGCGCTTCGGTTAAGGTCGTGCACGATAAAATTGCAGATGGTCTCAGGCTTGTCACAGACTACGTTAAAATATTTGGACAGGTTCAAACTTTCGATGAAGTTGTCTACCAAGAAAGAGCGGATCGCAAGTCCAAAGCAGGAGTATAGTCCGGTTTTGGTGTCGAACACAAAAAACGCCGCGATCGTAACGATTAGATCGGATAAAAGGAGAGCGCGCCCGATATCTACGCTGCTGTATTTTTTCAGGATCATGGCTACAATATCGGTTCCACCGCTTGACGATCCGATATTGAACAGGATGGCGGAGCCAAATGCGGGAAGCGCGATAGCGAACATGACTTCCAGCATGGGTTCTGTTGTAAAGGGATGGCTCATGGGCCAGACTCGTTCGAATACAGAAAGAGCGACGGAAAGAAGAACGCTGCAGTAAGCAGTCTTTGCCACGAATTTTCTTCCGAGTATAGCGGCGCCGAGCACCAGGAGAAGCATATTGGCGATAAAAGAAAAGTCAGCGGCAGATATCAGACCGGTCTTGGCTACCAAGACCGCAAGGCCGGTAATGCCTCCAAAGGTGAAATTATTGGTAAATTTGAAAAAATATGTACCCACCGCCATAATCAGGGTGGCGAAGGTCATCAGTGAAAAAGTACGTAGTTTTGTATTCATATGTATATTCCCCAACTGTTTAATATTTTAGGACAAATAGAAGAATTCTGTCTTTTTGTCCCATCGAATTGTACCCCCGTCATTTTGGAAAGTCAACACTTTTCAAAAGGAATCAGGAGCTAATCCGTGTATACAAGAATACGAAACAACGAATGCATGTTATCCCGATATGCGGATATACTATCTGCCATAAAGGAGGATATCATATGTATAAATATTTACCGATAACAGACATATACGCAAGAGAAATCCTGGATTCCCGAGGAAATCCGACCGTGGAGGCCGAGGTATTGGCAGGAGAAAAATATCTGGGCCGGGCAATGGTTCCGTCCGGCGCGTCCACAGGCAAATTTGAGGCGATCGAGCTGCGGGACGGCCAGCACAGGTATCAGGGGCTTGGGGTACGAAAGGCTGTGGAGCATGTAAACGACAGGATTGCTAGAGAGATCATTGGAATGAATGTATTTGAACAGGCAAAGCTGGATGAAGTTCTGGTGAAGCTGGACGGAACGGACAACAAGATCAATCTTGGGGCAAACGCAATGCTGAGCGTTTCCATGGCGGCGGCACGGGCGGCGGCGAAAGCGCTGCACATACCTCTTTACCAATATCTAGGCGGCGTGAATGCGAAACAGATGCCGGTCCCTATGATGAATATTTTAAACGGGGGACGCCATGCGGACAATACGGTCGACATCCAGGAGTTTATGATTATGCCGGTGGGAGCATGCTGCTTTGAGCAGGGGTTGCAGATGTGCGCGGAAGTCTATAAAGCGCTTCGGTCTCTGCTTTCAGACGAAGGGTATCAAACCGCGGTTGGGGACGAGGGAGGTTTCGCACCGGATCTGCCGGATGCAAAGGAGGCGCTTCGATTTATCATACGGGCGATAGAAAAGGCAAGCTACAAACCAGGGGAGCAGATTGTGATTGCTCTGGATGCGGCGGCGAGCGAGCTGTATGACAAAGAGGCCGGACGCTACGTCTTCCAAGGGGAGTCGAAAATGCACGGGAAAAAGATCGCACGTTCTACAGAAGAGATGATCGATTATTATGAAGACTTGGCAAATGAATTTCCGATCTTATCCATCGAGGATGCACTGGATGAGGAGGACTGGGAAGGATGGGAACTTCTCACTACACGGATGGGACTGAATATGCAGCTTGTGGGGGACGATCTTTTTGTGACAAATGTGAAAAGGCTGAATGCCGGCATCATCAAGGAGATCGCCAACGCGATCTTAATTAAGGTGAACCAAATCGGCACGCTGACAGAGGCAGTCGACGCCATCGAGATGGCGAAACGCGCGGGATACAATGCGATTATTTCCCACCGTTCCGGCGAGACGGAGGATTCGATTATCGCGGATCTGGCGGTAGCCTTTAACACGGGGCAGATCAAGACGGGCGCGCCCTGCCGTTCGGAGCGCGTGGCAAAATATAACCAGCTTCTTCGGATCGAGGACCGGCTGGGAAGTATCGCCAAATATGAGAATCCATTTGTGCGGTTCTCGTAAATCGAGGTTTCAACCGTGCAGGTGGAATGATTTTCTGTAAAGCCCTGGAAAGATTCCTGAAAATCCTTTATAATAATGACGGTAAACATCAAAAACAAAGGAGAACGGACATGTATGATTATCTGATTGTCGGAGCAGGACTTTTCGGGGCAGTATTTGCACATGAGGCGTCAAAGGCAGGAAAAAAGGTGCTGGTGATCGACCGGCGCAGCCATGTGGCAGGGAACATTTACACGAAAGAAGTGGACGGCATCCAGGTGCACGAATACGGAGCCCATATATTCCACACCAGCAACAAAGAGGTCTGGGAGTACGTACAGCAGTTTGCGGAGTTTAATCGTTACACCAATTCCCCTGTGGCGCGCTATAAGGACGAGCTTTACAATATGCCTTTTAATATGAATACATTCAGCAGGATGTGGGGAGTAAAGACGCCGGATGAGGCAAAGGAAGAGATCGCACGTCAGATCAAAGAGGCGGGAATCACTGAGCCGAAGAACCTGGAGGAGCAGGCGATTTCTCTGGTCGGCAGGGATATCTATGAAAAACTGGTAAAAGGTTACACGGAGAAGCAGTGGGGCAGAAGGGCCACGGAGCTTCCTGCCTTTATTATCCGGCGGCTTCCAGTGCGTTTTGTATATGATAATAATTATTTTAACGACAGCTATCAGGGAATCCCTGTAGGAGGCTACACGCAGATTGTGGAAAAGATGCTGGAGGGGATTGAAGTCCGGCTGAATACGGACTTCTTTGCCGACCGGGAGAATCTGGAAGCGCAGGCCAGAAAAATCGTGTTCACTGGAATGATCGACGAGTATTTCGATTACTGTTTCGGTGAACTGGAATACCGGAGCCTGCGGTTTGAGACGGAAGAGCTGGACTGTGAGAATTACCAGGGGAACGCGGTGGTAAATTATACGGAATATGAAGTTCCGTATACCCGCATAATCGAACATAAACATTTTGAATTTGGATGCCAGAACGGGAGTGAAAATCCCAAAACAGTCGTTACCCGGGAGTATCCGGCAAAATGGAAGAAGGGGGACGAGCCTTACTATCCCATGAACGATGAGAAGAACAACGCTTTGTATGACAAATACAGGGAGCTTGCCCAAAAGGAGGACAAAGTCATCTTTGGAGGACGGCTGGGCATGTATAAGTATTTCGACATGCATAACGTGGTGGCGGAAGCCCTGAAATGCGTGCGGGAGGAACTGGGAAAACAATAGTAGGTCAAGGAAAATCGGAATAAACGATAAAAGTAAGATCAAAGGAGACAGGCAGCCTCCCCGGCGGCAAAGCGGGAAGTGCTGCCTGTCTTTGCGAATCGTTTCTGGATGACGCGGTCTTATACCGGAGAGGTGGATGTAACTCCCAATAATTGGAACATACGCGCCAATATTTCCATGCCCAGCCCGTCTTCGTCCTTTGCGATGATTTCCGGGCGCACGTTCTAAGGAGCTGGAACGTTATCCTCCGGCACGTCCCGGACAACGCCGTTTACCAAAAGCCAGTTCGCCCGGAAAGGCCTCATAAGATTCCAGTAGCCGAAACCACGAAAACCATATTCATTGACCGTGTTCAGTTTAACTTGGATACTGCGCACATCCTCGAACCATACTTCATGTCCGTTTCCCTGGCTTTGATAGGTAAAGTAAGGACTCTGGGCAAGCTCGTCATATTGAATCGCAGAATTATTTTCCACCGCAATACGGACCGCTTCCATATTGCCGATCAGTTCCGCCTGCGTCACGCCGCGCTCGAACGGAAGCTTCCAGTCATACCCGTAATTGGGGAAACCCATGATGATTTTATCCGGAGAGATTTCTGTTACTGCGTAATCCAGGACTTCGCGGACCTTGTTGATGGGAGCGACAGCCATGGGAGGCCCGTAAGTATAGCCCCATTCATATGTCATAAGGAATACGCTGTCCGCGGCTTCGCCCAGAAGGCGGTAGTCCATCCCTTCATACAGAAGTCCCGGCTGGTCGGCGGAGGTCTTAGGCGCAAGCGCCACAGATACGGTATACCCGTTTGCGTTCATCACCTCCCGGAGATCTGAGACAAACTGGGCATATCCCGCACGGTCTTCTGGCAGGATGAACTCGAAATCCACATCCACGCCGGAGTACCCTTTTTCCTGTACCTTTTGGAGCAGGTTGGAAATAAGCGTCTGCTGCATTTGGACATTCTCCGTCACGATTTTTACCAAATTATTATTGAAGGTGCCGGACTCGGAAAAGGGAGTCAGTACCAGGATGGGGGACACATCGAATTGATGTGCTTCCCGGATCAGCCAGTCCTCCTCGCTGATCGGGTTTATCAATTCTCCCGAAGGTGTGAAACCATAGGAAAAAATGAGGAGTTCATCGATGAATAACAACGCTTCTTGGATGATATATCCAGCCACAAAAGGATAGGCATATCCGGTGACTTTAAGAGAAGCCGCGCCCTGTGTTTCATAGGAGATCACGATCTGCTGTCCGGCCGTTAAGAAAGTCTTGTCAAGGAGAAAAGGATTATTCCGGTATAACTGCTTCTCCGTCACCTGATACCTGGCCGCGATCCCGGGGAGGGTTTCCCCGACGCTTACCGTATGGACGACCTCCGGGAACAGGACCAGGAGAGCCTGCCCGGGAACAAGGGCGCTTTGGTCGACAAGCTGGTTATCATATGCCAGGCGTACCGGGGAAACACCGAATCTCTGTGCGATCTGGTAAATGCTGTCCCCTGGTTTAACCACATATATTTCCATAAAAATACCCTTTTCTTTGATAGTATGCCGAAAACTAATTTTGTTGCTTAGGAGATGTGAAATAGGTAGATTTCTTGATGCAGTTACAGTATAAATAGGTTCTTTATGGGTTCAATCTTTCAGTTGCCTTCACTTGACTTTCCGGGGTCTTTTCCTTCCAAGCCATCCTCGCTCTGCCCAATATTTCCCGTCCAGATATTCGGGGTCATTTTCATGTAACGATTGTTGCATCATGCGGCAGAAAAGAAATTTTATTTTGATAATCACATTTGTCCTTGGAGATTTCTCATAATTGACAGTCAAAAATTTTTCTGATAAGCGATTTATGTTTTTGGTAAATTGGGAACGTTTCCTTGCGGAAAGCTTTTCCCAGACAATATCGCTCATAAGTTTCCCTGTAAATACGGTGATTTTGGGAATCCCCCACCTTGGCAGATAATATTCCGTGGTTTCTGCTTTTTCCTGGAATGGCTGTAGGAATAATTCTTTCAGCCGGTATGTAACGCCATGTTTTTCAGTTCCATTTATTACTGTGATTTTCATCATCTATACCTCCAAAATATCATGTAATATCGTCCTGTGAAATGCTTCGCGCTCTTCAGGGATCATCATATCCACACCGTAGAGCTGTTCGATTACTTTATGCCGTAAAAATAATTGCTGCATCGCCGAAATCAGGCAGAATGTTTTGCGCTCAACCTTTTCCCGATCCCAATCCGGACGGCAGGCAGATATAAGAGGGAGATATGCAAGGTAGGTTTTATGTGTGTTATCGTCCTTTTTTGGCCTTTGCATATCAGAGAGGATAGAAATCTTTGACACAGCATAATGTTCAAATAGAAATGTAAGCGTCATGTTTCCAAGGCGGTCAATTTTTTCAAAAGCAGTAAGTCCCGCTGTTTCTTCGCGGATCGAACAAAAGTTTTCGACAATGCCGTTCACGATACGCTCAACGCATAATTCGATCAGCTTGTCTTTGCTTCCAAAATGATAATTAATAAGCCCTAATCCGATATTTGCTTTTTGGCATATTTCCCGTACTGTAAGGGCATTCATCTGCGCACCCTTTTCATTGATGAGATCGATCGTAGCTTGAATGATCGTTTCTTTATTATTATCCATAATATCCCTCCTGAACATTGTTCAATAATGTGGTATACTGAACGGTGTTCAAAAAGTCAATCTATGCATACTGACATTTATGAAGATTTTGCTGTCCTTTGGTGAAATGTATGGTAAAATGGTGGGCAGGAATAAGTGGAAACCAAGATGGGAGGAAATATTTGCTATGAAGAACAGGAGAAAGAGGGTTTTAGTGTTTGCGGCGGGGCTGGCATTGGCTCTGTCTATCGCAGGATGTTCCGGGAAAAAGGAATCTTCCGGAGCAGGAGCCGGGGCAGGATCAAGCGGCTCGGAGGACGGCGGTACACGGCAAGCGGAAAATGAGATAGGCTCGCTTAAGTCTTTTGAGGCAGAGACGCTGGACGGCGGTACGTTTACTCAGGAGGATATTGCGTCCAAGGATGTGACGATCATCAACTTCTGGTCCTTAACTTGTGGTCCATGTATAGAAGAAATGCCGGATATCGCGGAGTTTGCGAAGACTCTCCCGGATCATATCCAGCTGATTACGGTTTGTCTGGACGGCGGAGGTAATGCGGAAAATGCAGAAAGCATACTGAAGGAGGCGGGATTTGAAGGAACGACGCTGATCGCAGGTACGGGAGATATTCGGAAGCTTTGCGGTAATATCCAGTATACGCCGACCACGCTTGTGGTTGATAAAGACGGGAACATCATCGGGGAAGAGATCATCGGAAGACGGGAAGATTTGGCGGACGTCTACACAGAGGCGGTGAACCTTGCATTGAAAGGGATGGGAAAGGCAGAGATCGGTGATGGAGAAGAATAAAAGAATGCTGGTGCGATTTGTCAGATACGGTATATTGACCGTTTCTATCTTGTTCATCGTGATCGGGATTATGAAGCAGGAGTATCTGGAAGTATTGCAAAAGGCGGTGAAAATATGTCTGGAATGCATTGGAATCGGGTAAAGATATCGTTTCAGCGGCGTATCCAGATTCTTTCAGCAGTAGTATGGAATGGATACGTCGCCGGTTTCCAAAAGGGGAAGATTTTCATAGGGCCAAGTAAAGCGCTCTGTGTCCCAGTTCTGAACTGTTACTCATGCCCGGGCGCGCTGGGGGCTTGTCCGATCGGAGCTTTGCAGACCGCTTTGGGCGGGACGCATCATTTCCCCTTTTATGTCCTGGGGACGCTGATGCTTTTCGGAATTGTGCTCGGAAGAGTGGTCTGCGGACTGCTTTGTCCCTTTGGACTGGTGCAGGATTTGCTCCACAAAATCCCGGCGCCGAAATGGAAAGTGCCGGAGGGAATTGACAGACCGGCAAGATATGTGAAATACATCATCTTACTTGTGGTTGTGATCCTTCTTCCGGCTTTTTGGACGACAAAAACAGGGATCAACCCGCCGTATTTCTGCAAGTACATTTGCCCTGCGGGAACGTTGGGCGGTGGAATTCCCCATATGATATCGGATCCGGGACTAAGGATGCTTGCGGGAGCGCTCTTTGATTGGAAACTTTTGGTATTGGCTGCGATCCTCATAGCCTCTGCGTTCATCCATCGTCCGTTCTGCCGCTATCTCTGTCCATTAGGGGCATTTTATGCGGTATTCAATCGTTTCAGTTTCTACCAAATGCATCTGGATCAGTCGAAATGTATCGGCTGTAAGAAATGCGAGCATAGCTGTCCGATGACCGTGGAAGTTACGAAGAATATAAACAGCCCGGAATGCATCCGCTGCGGGAAATGCAGGGAGGCGTGCCCCACAGGAGCGATTTCTTCGGGGATGATACGAGAGATAGAGCGATAACGGCTTTTTTAATGCCACTCCTTTTGTGCCAGCGGTTTCAGGTAATTTTTCTTTAGATCTCTTGTATTGCCGAAAAAATTCATTTCTGATTTTGAAAGAAGGTTATTTTCAAGTTTAAGTTTAACAAGCTCCATCGTGCACAAGAGATCCGCTATCTGAAAAAGGTTATATTCTCTCGGCATAACCTTCCGAAAAATCGGGTTAGGAAGCAAAGAATTAAAAACAGATGACAGAATTTTGCCAACTTCAACCTGGCCATTATCGTAATAAATTTTTACGACGTCATATGCCAGAAATTTGTTATAGTGTTCGCGTATAAATTGGGAAATTTGTTTTGATAACTTCCTGGTGGATTCTACGACATCAGAAACATGTTTTTTCCCGATGAAAAAACACTTATAGAGAATGTCAAGTTGCCGAATAAAGGCAACCATCTTGTTGAAGATGTGTCTGCGTTCCTCGATTGACATATGAGTATATATTTCCTCCCGGCGGATAATTGGACCGGTATGTATGCATAAATTGTCCAAACCAAGGTAAACAAGTTGTGAATTCAGCTTGTATATAGCTGGCTGGACGTTGGCATCCTGATCATGGAAAACCATTGTCATGATGTAGTAGGGCGAATGATATTCGTATTTACCGAAATCACCGGATTCGTCTATAAAAATGCTTAGTTCCCTCAAGATTCTTATCTCGATATATAGTAAAAAACGGCGGGGAACTTCCCCGCCTTCGATGGACCTGGGTCATGTGACCAGCCCAATAGAAATCACTGATTTCCTTAAAATAAGTATACGCCGCAGGGAAAAAACAAGTGAATTTTTTGTGAATTTGGGCAAATTTCAAGGCTATTTGGAATAAAAAATTTTCGTTGTTTAAATGAGACAATGAAATCAACCGTGGAAACGAAAGCACAATCCAATTGACAGACTTATGTGCGTTTCTTATAATATATTCTAATCTGCCGTGCGGCAGGGCGTTTGTAAGCTGTTAATCAGGAAGGAGAACAGGGATAGAGATGACAATAGAAATCAGTGTGCTTAGCGTGATGGAGATCATAGGGACGATCGCGTTTGCCTTTTCCGGCGCGATGGTCGCGGTTGAGAAAAGGCTGGATTTTTTGGGAATCATTGTTCTAGCGGTCACGACGTCCGTAGGAGGAGGGATGTTCCGGGATATCTTGATCGGGGATCTTCCGCCTGTATTGTTCCGCAAGCCGATCTATGTGACGATCGCAGTAATAACGGCGATTCTATTTTTCTTTATAGAAGGCTCAAAGAGAGTGAAACGGCTGAGCCTTGGCCCGCTCCATTACGACTGGTTCTTGAATCTGATGGATGCCACAGGACTTGGCGCGTTTACGGTGGTAGGGGTAAATAAGGCGCTCAGTTCCGACTACGACGAATATATCTTTTTGACGATTTTCCTGGGAGTTATTACAGGAGTAGGGGGAGGACTGTTAAGGGATATTATGGCAAACAGAGTGCCTTCTGTCCTGCGTGAACATATCTATGCCTGCGCATCTCTTGTCGGGGCAGTATTCTATTGGTGGACAAGGAGTTATTTGGGACAGGGCATATCTATGATCGTTAGCGCGATATTGGTTATTGTGATTCGAGTGCTTTCAAAGCACTATGACTGGAACTTGCCGCAGTGTAAGGTGGAAGAAGAGCCGCGGGAATAAGAAATACAAGAATACGAAACGGTATGACTTGTGGAAATCAGAAGCGCTATACAGCGGCAACGTCAAGAAGGCAGTTTCAGGCGATTCATTCTTTATTTTTTTTGAAAAATGTGAAATAATATCAGTAGAGGGAGCCTGTGGATTTTCTGTAAAGGAGATCGCGGCAGGAGAGTCGATTGGGGAGATATTAGGAAGGAGTCGTGTATGAGAAGAAAGGAAATGATAAGCAGGTCGTTGTTTGTGTCCGTTATGGTTCTTTGTATGCTGTTTGCAGGCGGATGCCAGAAAAAAGAGGCTGATGGGAACACCGAAAATCCATCGAAAGAAAAAGATTCGGCAAAGGCAAGGATTTCTGAAAATGAAAAAGTGGTTGAAGGAATGCTTCTTACATTTGGGGAAGATGGAATGCTGTTTATAGATCCGGAAACAGAGTCGCCTTATTATGTTTCTATACCGGAAGATCATATCTTCGATGAAAATGGTGAAAAGATAGGATTGGAGGATATGGGGGACGGGGACATATTTGCTTTCTATGGAGAAGGAGTTGTGATGGAAAGCTACCCGGCGCAATATCCGTCCATCACAGAGGTAAGGCGGATAAAAGACGGGGATGTGGAGGATACCGAACCGTATAGAGATATTTTGGATCAGGTGTATCAGGAACCGGATCCGTCGGATATTCCATTCATGAATGTGGAAAATCGGCGTAAAGATGCGGTTGAGACAGTTATGACAGAACCTTTGGGTTACGAATGGTCTTACGAGGCGGCAAATGGTGAAGAAGAAAATATCATAGCATGTGGGACGCATGTACTGGACATGAAAGAAACGGAGCCGATCCGCCTGGATGAAGAAACCGCTGACATTAAACTGTTATTTTCCAAAAGCCCAAAGAGTGTAAAGGTAAGGCGCTGGGATAAGGGAATGAAAGCAGAAGACGCCGGCGAGGGCGAAGAGCAGGAGGTTGATCTGGAGAAGAAAGAGGCGGTTCTTCGGAATGCGAAGAAGGACTCGGTATATGAAGTGACTGCAAAATGGGAGCAGGGAACTGTAACGTACGGCTTTGTGGCGGAGTAGATTTCGAGGGAGGATAAATGGGCGCATTATAGAGGCTGATTTTCAAAATCCTTTTTTATCCGCATCCGGTATTGCTTCGGCGGCATCCCGGTGATCCGCTTGAACACGGTGATAAAATAATTATAATCAGAAAATCCACAGGCAGAGGCAATCTCGCCGATCTTCATCCCCGGATGGTCGGCGAGAAGGGTCTTTGCCTTTTCTATGCGCAGTTTTCGGATATGTTCGGCGATTCCGCAGCCGTAGTTCTGGTCGGAAATCTCATATTAGGTAGGTCCTGCTGATCTGGAAATGGCGGCAGATATCAAGCACGCCGATATTTTCCGTGTAATGCGTGCCAATATATTCGTCGATCTGGACCGGAAGCTCCTTGCGGCGCAGGACAGCCATGCGTTCCAGGCAGAGATAAGCGGCCACAGCCTGCATGATCTGCGAGGCGGATACGATATAGTCTTCCGGTATGATCGGACACTTTTGGCAGGCGATCTTCAGGGAATCCATATCGATGTGGTAAGAAGAACATTTTCCCTGGATGTTCGTCCAACCTGCCTCGTGCGAGGGGTAAGAAAATACGTGGCCGAAGAACAGATAGCCGATCACGATGTTGCCGAGGTGAAGGGGGACAATGCTCTCGGTGAGGCCGGCATGACACTGGTAGGTATAAGGGGAGCGCTGATGGGATGCTTTTTTGCAGGCGCGGGCGTCGCAGGCAGCGCACTGCTCTGCGGCGTCAGGGTCGGAGCGGATGATCTGGCATACGGGCGCAATCTGCTCCGGGTAGGCGGTAAGCTCATGGAAGGAATCGTCGAAAACGGTGATGCGGATTCGTGTGATATTGTAAAAGTCCCGGAGAAGGGAGTTTAATTTGGACAGATTAAAGGTGGAAATCATGACGGACACCTCTTCATTATTAATCATTATTACATTGACACTTATTGTACCATTTCTGCGGACAAATTTAAAGTAAAAAGAACAGAAGCCTATATATTCTATGGAGGAGGGGATTTAAAATAGGAGAAAAGGAGACATCAGAAGAATGGACGGTAAGGAGGAATTTGCTATGAGGAAGATGACATTCGCACTTTGTTTTTGCAACCGGGGATTCATGCCGGGAGAATTGATTTACGGGGCCAGGGAGGATATGATAAAAGCGGTGACGGACGCGGGCTACGATTATATTGCTATGGATGCAATGCTAACACGTTACGGCGGCGTGGAGACCAGGGACGAAGGGCTTCTTTACGCGAAATGGCTCAAAGAGCATGAAGGGCAGTATGACGGCGTGATTTTTTCCATGCCTATTTTTGCGGACGAAAACGGAGCGATCACCGCGCTGCAGGATGCGGGAGTTCCCATTTTAATGCAGGCGTACCCGGATGAGATCGGGAAAATGGATTTTGCCCACAGGAGGGATGCTTTCTGCGGCAAATTCTCGGTGACGGATGTATTTACCCAGTATCAGGTGCCCTTCACGGTTATGAAGCTCCATGTGGTGCATCCATTAAGCGCTAAATTCGCGGAAAACTTAAGGGATTTTGCGGCCATCTGCCGGGTGGTGAACGGTATGAAACGGTGCAATATCGGATGTATCGGCGCCAGGACGACAGCGTTTAAGACGGTCCGTTTTGATGAGATCGCCATGCAGAAGTACGGTATCAATGTGGAATCCTTTGATTTGTCCGAACTGGTATTCAAGGTTGGAAAACTGTCGGACGATGATGAGAAGGTGACCGCTAAGAAGGCGGCGCTGGAAGCATACACAGATTTTTCAGGCGTATCCGAGGAAAAGAAAAACACATTATCCAAGATTTCAGTCGTCATCGACGAGTACATCGAGGTATATCATCTGGACGCGCTGGCACTTCGCTGCTGGAATGAGATGGAAGAGATACTGCGGGTTTGCCCGTGTGTGCTGCTTTCCGAGCTGAACAACCGAGGAATCACGGCGTCCTGCGAGATTGATCTGTGTTCGGCGGTCACCATGCGTGCGATGGCGCTGGCGAGCGAAAATCCGACCACGGTATTAGACTGGAACAACAATTATGGCGACGATGAGAACAAAGTGATATTATTCCACTGCGGGCCGGTTCCCAATTCTTTGATGACGGATCAGGGGCGGGTCACCAGCCACAAGATGTTCGACAAAACGGACGCGGGGAGCGGCTGCGGAACCTGCGAGGGACGTATAAAAGCGGGAGATATCACGATAGCGAACTGCCAGACCAAGGATGGAAAGATTCTTGTGTATGCTTCGGAGGCACGGTTTACGGAGGATGTGATTGAGGATGAATTTTTCGGATGCGCGGCCGTCTGCGAGATCCAGGATATGCAGAATAAGCTGATCCGATTGGCAAGGGGCGGTTTCAAACATCATACATCCGTAGGCGTAGGGCACATGAAGGAAATCCTTAAGGAAGCGTTTGTTACCTATCTGGGATACGAATGGGTGGAAATCGACGGATAGACGGGAAGAAACGAAAGTACTGTGGGAAGAGAAGAGGGCGTTACGGGAAAGAAAGAGGTATTATATGAAGATTGCAGGACTTGACATTGGAACGACAGGGTGCAAGCTGACTGTTTTTTCGGAGGAAGGGAACTATTTGGAACAGGCGTATCAGGATTATCCGACGAGAAGAGGCGGCAGTGAATGTAGTGAATATGAGATCGACGCCGAACAGATCATGGAGGGCGTGATGGCGGTTATGAAAACGATGGCGGACAGGCACCCGGATATTGACGGAATCGGCGTGACAAGCTTTGGCGAGACGTTTGTATTTGCAGACGGGGAGGGCAGACCGCTTCACCGGGCAATGCTTTACACCGACCACAGGGGAGCGAAGGAGTGCAAGGAGCTGGCTGAGAAGATGGGGGGCAGGAAGATCGCGGCGGTCACGGGTCTTCGTCCGCATGAAATGTACAGTATTTCCAAAATGATGTGGATAAAGAAGAACCGGCCAAAAGTCTACGAGAAGGCAAAGCACGCGTTTTTGATGGAAGATTTTGTGGTGTTTCATCTGACGGGGAAGGCGCAGATTGATTATTCCCTTGCAACCCGGACCATGGCGTTCGACATCACTTCTTTGAAGTGGAGCCAAGACATTTTTGACCTGGCAGGGATTGATCTGGGACTGATGTCTGAGGCTGTGCCGACGGGGACGTCCGCCGGAAGGATTCGCGCGGACATTGCCAGGGAGACCGGTTTGTCGGAAAATGTGCAGATCATTTCCGTGAGCCACGACCAGGTTGCGGCGGCCGTGGGGGCGGGCGTTTTCGATTCCGGGACGGCTGTGGACGGTGCGGGAACGGTGGAATGTATTACGCCTCTCTACGACCAGCTCCCTCCCGCGGATGTGATGTACAACGGGTATTTTTCCGTCGTTCCCTATGTGATTCCGGGAAAATATGTATGTTACGCGTTTTCTTATACCGGGGGCGCGCTTATAAAGTGGTGCGTGGATACATTTGCAAAAAAGGAAAAAGAACTGGCAAAAGAGAAGGGGATTTCGGTCAACGCTTATCTGGAAGAGGAATATGAAAAGAACCATGGCGATGGCAAAAAGGCAGGACCTTCCGGTATTCTGGTGCTTCCGCATTTTGCGGGCGCGGCAACCCCTTATATGGACACTGGGTCAAAAGGAGCGATGATAGGTCTTACAACCGCCCATACGGTCGGCGACATTTACCGGGCCTGCATGGAAGGCGTAGTCTACGAGATGCTGCTGAATATGGAATGGCTTAAGGACTCGGGGATTCATTTTACTATGCTCAACGCAACCGGAGGAGGGGCAAGGTCTGCGGTCTGGATGCAGATGAAGGCGGATATCCTGAACAAGCCGTTGACCGCGCTTCGGACCGCGGACGCGGGAACGGTGGGCAGTGCAATGGTAACAGGCATAACCACAGGCTGTTTCAGGGACCTTGAGGATGCCGCTGCGCATATGGTGGAAAAGACGAAGGTGTATGTGCCGGATGAGAAGATGCATGAAAAGTACATGGAGATTTACAGCCGTTACCGTAAGGTCTATCAGGCGGTGAGGCATCTGGTTGGATAGGCGTACAAAATGAAGTTTATAAGATGAAGTTTATAAGATGAAAGAAGGAACAGTTATGTTAGTGATGTTAAAGCAGATTTTGAATTTATGTGAGGCAAGACAGTGCGCAGCAGGTTCTTTTAACACTCCGAACCTGGAGTCCGTCATGGCGGTCATACAGGCGGCCGAGGAACTGGACGTTCCGGTGATTCTCCAGCACGCCCAGGTACACGAGGAGTTGATGCCGCTTGAGGTTATCGCCCCGATCATGCTCGGCTTTGCCAGGAAAGCGAAGGTCCCGGTGTGCGTACATCTAGATCACGGTGAAACACTGGATTATGTGTGCAGGGCGCTGGAGCTGGGATTTACTTCCGTGATGTATGACGGTTCCGTACTGTCGTATGAAGAAAATGTGTCAAATACCAGGATGGCCGTATCCTTTGCGAGGCAGACGGGCGCTTCCGTGGAGGCGGAGATTGGAAGCATGGGAAAGCGGGAGACAGGAGAGGGATCCGCCGGGGCGGGGGAAGACTCTGAAAAGATCTATACAGACCCGGGGCAGGCAAAACTTTTTGTGGATGCAACCGGAGTCGACGCTCTTGCCTGCTCCTTTGGGACAACACATGGATTGTATCTCAGCGAGCCGAAACTGGATTTCTCCGTGGTGGAAAAGGTGCGCGCCCTGGCGGACATTCCGGTAGTGATGCATGGAGGATCCGGCGTAAGCGAGAAAGACTTCCAAAAGGCGATACGGGCCGGGGTACGTAAGATCAATTATTACACCTATATGGCGATGGCAGGTGGAGAGAGCATACGTTCAAACCTGCAGGAAGGAGGCAAAGACTCCGGGGAAAATCCGAATTTTGCCAAAGCGCCGGTCATGTACCACGATATCGTATCCTGGGGCACTCTGGCGATGAAGGAAAACTGTAAAAAGGCAATGCAGATTTTTGCAATGAGATAAGGAGGAAGGTATGAATCCCTATCTCCGGATCGGTGCCTGGATATCACAAGGCTCCGTTTCAGGGGAATCAATATGAGTTATTTTTCACCCTGCGGTTATGTGGCTCCGGCATATTATGAAGCGACGGGATCGAACTGGTTAAAATCGTTTACCGCCGGGTTCCTTACAACCTGCGGCCTGCAGGCGGTGGGCAGTCCCCGCACGGATGAAGGCGAGACGCTGCAGCTGCACGGCTCGATCGGCAATACGCCCGCGGAGAATGTTTATTGGGTGGAAGACGAGGACAAAATTACACTGCACGCTGTCGTAAAGGACGAGGTTATCTTCGGGCGGAAACTGGTTTTAAAGCGGAAGCTGGAGATCTCAAAAAAGGAAAACAGCTTTACGATCTGTGACGAGATTGAAAATACAGGAGACAGGGTCGAACCCATGGAAATCCTGTACCATATGAATATGGGCTATCCGCTTCTGGATGAGGAAAGCGTGGTGACGATTCCGGCAAAAGAGGTGGTCCCGCGGGACGGCCATGCGGCCGAAGACCTCGCGAACTGGATGCATATGGAAAAACCCCAGGCAGGGTACCAGGAGCAATGCTATTACCATACCTTATGAAATGCATCGCCGAATAGGCGATTGGGTTCACGAGTCCCGAGTGCCGTTGCACGAGGGATAAGTTTGAGAACAAGGAAGGAAAGGCGTCTATTTACCAGCCAAAGCTCGGTATCGGTCTTACGATTACCTTTAACGCGGAAGAGTTGGACGGCTTTGTGGAGTGGAAGATGATGGGCGTCCGCGATTATGTGCTGGGGCTGGAGTGCGGCAACCGCTACCCTGACGGACGCGACGTGATGTGCAGGACGGGGATGCTGAAATACCTGCGTCCGGGGGAGAAGAAATGCTATAAGGTTTCTATCAACCTTATTGACGAATCGTAAATCAATATTGTAAACTGCAAGAAAGAACACAATGTGTCCGGGGGACGTATGTCCTATCTCCAGGGTCGCGCAGTGAGGAGGGGAGAGCTATGCCGGAACTACCGGAAGTTGAAACAATAAAAAGAGTAATTGAGCCGCAGATACAGGGGCTTGTGATTGAAAACGTAACGGTAAAACGCCCAGAAGTTATGGCTTACCCTGCGGCCGACGAATTTTGCAGACGGCTTACGAGACAGACCATTTCCCATATGACACGCAGGGGGAAATTTCTTACTATCCAGTTAAACAGTGATGACCGTATGATACTACACTTACGAATGACGGGCTGCCTTTTGCTTACCCCGGCAGATTATCCGGAAGAAAAGCATACACACGTCATTTTCAGTCTAAACAATGGCAAAGAATTGCGGTTCTCTGACACCCGCCGTTTCGGGCGGTTTTGGCTGATAAAGAAAGATGAAGCCGATACATACAGTGGGATTCATAAACTAGGCACAGAGGCGCTTGACAAGCTGCTTACCGCTGAATATTTGAACACCCATTTTGGGAAACGTAAAAAAGCCGTGAAAGAATGTCTGTTAGATCAGAGTGCCATCGCAGGCATAGGCAATATCTATTCTGACGAGATTTTGTTTACCGCAGGGATTTATCCGGCGCGTCCGGCAAACAGCTTGAAGATGGAAGAATGGGAACGGCTTGCCGCTGTTATTCCGGAGCGCCTTTCTTATTTTATCGAAATGAACAGAATAACGCCGGAAGAATATTTAGAAACAAAAGGGCAGGATTATCGCAATACACCATTTTTGCAGGTTTACGGGCAGAAAGGAAGACCTTGTCCGAAGTGTGGGGAAATGCTTTGCCGTATTGTGGTCGGCGGCAGGGGAAGCGTATACTGTCCTGTCTGCCAGCATTCCTTTAGATAGCCAAAGGCATGGGTTTATCCCGTGCCTTTATCAGCATTATTTTGTATCTCTTTCAAATTCTGGCATTATGTGGTGAATTGCATCATACAAATCGTTCAGCTCCGAAATTCGGCGGTTTAACATGGCGTCCGTTGATTTCGCATTCACATGAATAATATTAGACCTTAATCCCTTCTTTATCCTTGGAGGCATCGCGAAATAACTGACTAAACTGCCTTCGTCATAAAAGTAAAGATCCTTTAAGATTCCTTTTGTTAAATCATTTTTTACCGTGGTATTCGTAATGTCATAATTTATTTCTCTATAAAATTTTACCGCAGCAGCCAATAAAGAAACCAATTGGTCATAAACGTATTGGTTATGCCGAATAGCATCCTTCAGCATATATTCAGTAAAACTGTTCTTGTTTTGAAGAAGCCGCTCAATCAATTCTCCGATAAAAGGAAAGAGGAATCTGTTTGTAAATCCCACTCTGTCAATAATTTTAATCTCTCCTGAAAAGTACTCCAAAATTTTGTCATCTGCATGGACGAGAGTTTCCATGAGTTTTGGATTGTAATACTGTCCGCAGGTAGTCGGAGGAGGAGAGGAATAAAAAGATACTTGATATAAGGTGGGAATTTCTTTCGCATGAAGATGTTCCAACATTTCTATGTTCTTATGTTGGATAGCCAATGCAATCATATGCGTTCTCAACTCGTCCCTCATCTTTAGCTGCGCATTTAAAACATTCCAGTTCTTGGGATATGGGAAGATCGCTTTTTCTATGCTTGTTCCAGCTCCAAAACCCACAAAAAAATCTTTAGGATCCGTTCCCACAAACCAGATGAACTGATTGTCCATCAGATATTTTAGGAGATTATAATTTTCTGCTTCCAATGCGTAATCAATGAAAGTTTTCCCATACTCGTCAGCATTCAGAATCGGAGAATCCTCCCGGTTAACAAATGCTTTCCAATCACGTTCATCCTTAGAGAAAGCAACAGTGTAATTCGTTAAACGCATAGATGCAGGGGCATGGCTCTTCCCAGCACTGAGAATATCCTCACAGGACACCTCCAGCAGTCGGCAAAACAAGGGGAGATCATATAGTTGGATTTCCTTATTTCCATTCAAAATCTGTGACAGACGGTTGGACATTTTCCGTATTTGATTACAATCCGTCGGTTCGTCTGAATTGATTTCAAGGTATTTTACGCAAAACTGCCGATGGCTCTCAAAGCGTTCGTCTATACGGTTAATCAAATATTGCCAGATTTCTTCCTTTTCAGCTAATTTAAATATTATTTCCACCCTCTTTCATCGGTATCATAACATGTTTCATTGAGAAGAAATAGTCCTGATTTTGAATACATAAACTGCAAACATTTTTTCATGTCCGATTTTGTGTATGCCAACGGTGTATTGCGTTAAGGTAGGAAATGACTAAATGTTGAATTTTATATCCCCGCCTGGAAAAGCAGATGGCATATTCCGGTTGATGCTTGGAAATGTAATTTTTAAAGGTCGGCGCAGAGCGGCCTTCACCGTTTTTAACCTCAACGGGGATGATTTCTGTCCCATATTGGAGGGCAAAATCTATTTCGCCGGTTTTGTTGGAAAAATAGTATGGCTCCACATCGAATTGGCCGCGAAGCTGCTGTAAGATATAATTCTCTGTTAATGGTCCTTTGAACTGATAATCTTTTTTAAACTATTTCGTCTTTTTTCAAAAGCGCTTTTTTCTTTAGAAACAACGAACTCATCAGTTTCCTGCCTGTATCTTGGAAGCTCTATGGAGAAGGGAAGTCCTCCGTGGAGGATGCATTGTCGAAGAAATATATTTACTGCACTGGATATGTCCATACCAAGATCAGCAAAGAGAGTAGCAGCCTGTTTTTTTACTACGGAATCAATACGAATTTGAGTTGGTGTGGTAGCCATAATGTCACCTCCTATCTTGAAGACAGCGTACCAAGATTGGTTTACATTGCCAGCCAGCTATTGAAATTCAATGTAAATTTAAATCGAATAACGCTTTTATCCGCAGGTTTATTCCGGCAGGCGGATCCGTTCTACTACAGACCCTTTTTTCTCCATATGGAGGTACGACAGGATCGGTACAGCGCGATTGAGATTGTAAGGGGTTCATAAAGACATTTGTCAAGTCTGTATGAATTACGGGCTGCAGCCGGTATTATTTTTGCTGTCTCTTCCGGGTCAGCAATACGGCCTCGGCTTTTAGAATGGATAAATGTAACGAGGTC
>JAAWDY010000005.1 GCA_022793995.1 Coprococcus sp. | reverse complement strand
CTCCAGTTCCGGCCGGAGCTTAGAGATGGATGAACAAGAATAAGATAGCATTAAGAATACATAACTTCCACACCTGTATTTGGAAGTAGTAAGTTCCGCATGAAGTTAAATAGGGGTGGAAGTAAGTTTTACAAATGAGCTATAAAAACAATACGAATAAAAAATCAAAAAAATATTGACTTAAATAAAAATAAATGATAATATTATAAAAACAATTTAAAAACAAATGAAAAAGAAAGGGAGGGTGAGAAGGAATGGGAGAGTATTTGCTGGAAGTAAAGGACGTTACCAAGCGTTTTGGACCAGTTGTGGCATTAGACCGGGTCCGGTTTCAGGTAAGGCAAAGCGAGATTCATGTGCTTTGCGGAGAGAACGGCGCCGGGAAATCCACGCTTATGAACGTACTTGGCGGAATTTATCCGGCTGGAACTTATGAAGGAGAATTTGTTTTTGAAGGCGAAATCTGTAATTTTAAGTCGATCAAGGACAGTGAAGAAAAAGGGATCGCTTTTATACATCAGGAACTTGCTCTGATTCCCACGCTGTCCATTGCGGAAAATATTTTTATGGGGAACGAGAGGAACCAAAAGGGCGTGATTAACTGGAGCAACACGAGAGAGCAGGCGGCCCGTCTCATGGAGAAGGTAGGGTTAAAGGAAAACCCAGATACCTTGATTCGGGATATCGGCGTGGGACGCCAGCAGCTTGTAGAAATAGGTAAGGCATTGTCGAAAAATGCGAAATTACTTATTTTGGACGAGCCTACGTCGGCGCTGAACGACGAGGAGAGCGACGCGCTTTTGAATCTGCTCGTAGAATTTAAAAAGCAAGGGCTTAGTTCTATTTTGATTACACATAAGCTGCATGAGATCACAAAAGTGGCGGATTGTATTACGATCATACGCGACGGGCATACGATTGAAACCTTAACGATGAAGGAAAATGACGTTTCGGAGGACCGGATTATCAAAGGGATGGTCGGACGTGAGATGGAAAAGCGGTTTCCGACGCGAGAGAGCCATGTGGGGGATGTGAAGTTTGAAGTAAAAGACTGGAATGTATTTGATCCGATAAATGATGCAAAACAGATCATACATAACGTGAATTTCCGCGTAAAGGCAGGGGAAGTCCTGGGGATAGCAGGGCTGATGGGAGCGGGAAGGACAGAGCTTGCTATGAGTATTTTCGGAAAAAGCTATGGAAAAAAAATCAGCGGGACGCTTCTAAAAGACGGAAAGGAACTACATATCAAAAGCGTGGCGGACGCGATCGACAGTGGGCTTGGATATGTATCGGAAGACCGCAGGGTTTACGGCATGATTGGAATCCAGTCGATCAAGAATAACATCACCCTCCCGAGCCTTTCCAAGTTTGTAAAAGGGACGAGCGTGGACGAGAACGAGGAGATCAAGGCGGCTAACGAATACAAGGAAAAACTACATATAAAAGCGGAAAGCGTCGCGCAGAAGATCGACAGTCTTTCCGGCGGGAATGCGCAGAAGGTGATCTTCAGTAAATGGGTGCTATCCGGCGCCGACGTATTGTTCCTGGACGAGCCTACCCGGGGGATCGATGTCATGGCAAAGTACGAGATTTACCAGATTATCAATGAGATGGTTTCAGAGGGTTGCTCTGTTGTGCTGATCTCTTCTGATATGACGGAGCTGATCGGTATGTGTGACAGACTCTACGTTATGGCGGAAGGGAAGCTGGTAGGGGAATTATACGGAGAGGAAATCGAACAGGAAAGAATCATGGCATGCATCTTAAAGGAAGAGGAGGCACAATAATTATGGGAAACAAGAAGAAACACAATATTAATCTGCGGGATTACGGCATGTTTATCGCCCTCATTGTGATCGTTGTATTTTTCCAGATACTTACCAATGGGAACATGCTGCTTCCCATGAATATTTCAGGGCTTATCTTGCAGAACAGTTATTTGATCTGCATTTCTGTAGGAATGTTTTTCTGTATCTTGACAGGAAACGTAGATTTAGCGGTGGGCGCTTCGCTTGGCTTTTGTAGTGCGGTGGCAGGGTGGCTCATCGTACATAAACGAGTGAACATGTGGCCCGCGATCCTCATCGTCCTGCTTGTGGGACTTGCGATCGGTGCGTTTCAGGGGTTCTTTATAGCGAAGTTAAAGGTTCCACCTTTTATTGCGACTTTAGCGGGAATGCTGATCTTCCAGGGAGGTTCCCTTTGGATTCTGCAGGGTCATTCCATCTCTCCATTTCCGCCGCAGTTCCAGTCGATCGCGTCGGGGTATGTGTTGGAGACGGTAAAGGTCGGCTCCATGAATGTATTTGCATTCTTGTGCGGCGTTTTATGCTGCGCGGCTCTGCTTATATGCGAGTTCAGGGCTTATAAGAAGAGCAAAAAGTATGGAACAGGAGAGACGGTTCTTTCTTTTGTGATAATAAAGAGCGTTTTGTTCTGCGCTGGAATTTTATTCATTACGCTGAAGCTCGCGACGGCGAGAGGAATTCCGGTCATACTTCTGATACTGGCGGTGATCGTGGCGGTGTATCATTTCATCGCGACGAAGACGGTGATCGGACGCCATGTATTCGCGGTAGGAGGAAATAAAAAGGCCGCAGCGCTCTCCGGGGTAAAGGTAGATAAAATCATGTTCATTGTTTACACGAACTGCGGGCTTTTAGCAGCGTTCGGGGGAATCTTGGTAGCTGCACGGCTGAATGCGGCGTCTACCACGGCGGGAAGTGGAAACGAGCTGGACGCGATCGCATCCTGTTATATTGGCGGCTGCGCGGCTGCCGGCGGCGAAGGGAAAATATTAGGCGTAGTCATCGGAGCATTAGTCATGGGCGTTTTGAACAACGGAATGTCTATGATGGGAATCGGCACGGATATCCAAAGAGTGGTAAAAGGGTTGATCCTGCTTCTGGCGGTTACGTTTGATATATATTCAAAATCCAAATCATCAAATGCTTAAACTAAATTGCCTATTCGGCAATGAAAAAGAAGGAGGAAGAAAAATGAAAAAGAGAAGAAATGGTATCACAGTGGTTATTTGTATCATCGCAATGGCGGTAATGCTTCTGGCAGGCTGCGGCAAGGACGGTTCGGAAACTGAGAAAAAAGAAGAGGGCGGCAAAGACAAACGTCCGGTGATCGGAATTTCCATGTCAACGCAGACCCAGGCGAGACAGCTAAAAGACGTGGAGTATCTGACGAAAGAGCTGGATGCGCTGGGATATGACGTGATGGTGCAGTATGCGGAAATGAAGCCCGTGGACCAAAGCGCCCAGATCGACAACATGGTAGCGAGCGGGTGTAAGGGAATCATTATTTCTGCATGGGATGCTTCGGCGTTATCTACCTGCGTTGACAATGCAGCGGCAATGGACATCCCGGTTCTTTGCTATGATACGTTGATCTCCAACACGGAAAATGTGGATTACTATGTTACGGATAATTTGTACGACTGCGGGAAAATTCAGGGTGAATATATTGTCTCCGCTTTGGGGCTGGATAAAGGGGAGAAAGGACCGTTCAACATTGAGATCTTCTCCGGGGATCCAGCTGACAGTAACGCACCGTATTTCTACGACGGAGCATACGACGCGATTAAGAAATACCTGGACGACGGAAGCCTTGTCGTGCAAAGCGGGCAGGTAGAGCGTGAAGTTACGGCGACGGAGGGCTGGAAAGGCCTGAAGGCGCAGGAGAGAATGGATACAATTTTATCAGCAAATTATGGAAGCAAGCATGTGGACGCAGTACTCTGCAATAACGACGCGCTGGCGGTAGGTGTTCTGGCGTCCCTGAAAAACGCGGGCTATGGAACAGAAGCAAATCCGTACCCCATTATCACAGGGATGGACTGTGATATTGCGAACATTAGGGCAATCCGGGCGGACGAGATCAGCATGACAGTGTTTAAGGACAACCGTCTGATCGCGGCAAAAGCGGCGGAGGTTATGGACTGCATGATTAAAGGCGAGACTCCGAACGCCGGGGACGTATATGAGACGACGTTCAATAACGGTGTGAAAGACGTAACCGCGTTCCTGATCGCGCCGGAGATCATTGACAAAAATAATTATCAGGAAGTTCTGTTCGACAGCGGATATTATACAGAAGATATGCTGGACGACTAACAAAAAGGTGTAAAAGGATAAAGAGGGCAGAGATGATAAAGGAACGATTTGCCGCGATGAACATGGTGTATCAGAAGTATTCGTTCGATTATTTTCTGGATTCTATGGAACGGCTGGGACTCCGTAATTTTGAGCTATGGGCAGGCGCGCCGCATCTGTTTTGCATGAATCCGTCCCTGGCGGATGTGAAAGAGATAAAGAGAAAAGTAAAACAGCGAAAGATGAAAATGGTATGTCTGACGCCGGAACAGGTGATGTATCCCTATAATATTGCGGCTGCGGATTGGGAACTACGTCGGGATAGTATTGAATATTTCCAACGATATATCCAGAATGCGGCGGAACTGGAAATCGATAAGGTATTATGCTGCGCCGGCTGGGGAAATTATGATGAGGATTTTGAGGAAGCATGGAAACGTTCAAGGGACAGTCTGGAGATGATGACAAGGTTTGCAGAGAGGGAAAACGTGAAGCTTGCCTTTGAGATTTTAGGGCCGCAGGAAAGTAATCTGGTCCATGATTTTGAGGCGACAAGGCGGATGATGTCCGAGATCGAGTCACCATATTTTACACTCTGCGTGGACACGGTTCCAGTATATGTAGAAGGAAAAACGCTGGACGAATATTTTACAGCGTTTGGGAATCGGATCTCGCATTTCCATCTAACGGATGGGAACCCGGCAGGTCATGTGCCCTGTGGAACAGGGAACCATCCCATTGAGTCCTATCTGGGAGATCTTGAGCGTTTTGGATACGAAGGGTATATTACCTTAGAAATAGGGGATACCTCCTGCTGCGTTTCTCCGGAATCCGCAACCAGGACGGGGTTTGAGACGATCAAGAAGTACATGGGCTGACGAAAAGAAGGAGAAGTTGGTAAGTATGTTACAGTCCACGTCCCAGCCGGGCGTGGACTGAAGCTTAAAAGGAAAGTAGTGACAAGGATGATGAAGGATACGACGTGCCCAAAAGGGTATGATATTTTGACAGTAGGGTTTCCTATGGTAGAGATTATGAGAAAAGAGAGAGGGGTTCCGTTTGAGAAGGCGGCAGATTTTACAGGCCCGTATCCAAGCGGCGATACCTGTATTCTCTTGGACGTTGCCGCGCGTCTTGGTAAAAAGTGCTGCTTTTTAGGCGTGGCGGGGGATGATCTGTTCAGCGATATTGTTCTTACGCGGCTCGGGTCGGACGGAATCGACACAAAGTACGTGAGAAAAGCAACGGGGTATCCGACAGCGACGGTGTTCGTGCGGTATGAAAAAGACGGGAAAAGGCAGTATCTTGATCTGGTGAACCAGTCCGCGTGTACACAGCTGCGGGAAGAGGATATTCATCCAGAAGCAGTGGGAAATGCCAAATGGATCCACGTAAGCGGAGAAATCCTAAGCATCTGTAGGGACGGGGAAGGCCGCAAAGCGGTCCTTCAACTTCTGGAAAGTATCCCGGAAGACAGTAAGCTATCGTTAGACCCTAACTTTACGACGGATCTGCCTAATTTAGTGGAGATCATGGAGCCATTTGTGAAACGTGCGGACCTGATTATGCCGAGCGAAGGCGAGGCAGAGAAACTAACGGGGGCCAGTTCGGATGAGGAAGCCTGCAGGATTTTGGCAAAAGCGGGAAAAATCATTGCGTTAAAAAAGGGAAAGGCTGGGTGCGAGATTTATTTTGAGGAAGAATGTATCCTCATACCACCCTATTATATAGAAGAAATAGATCCCACGGGATGTGGGGATTCTTTCTGCGCGGGACTTCTGTGCGGATTGATCGATGGGAAAGAACTTTTTGAGGCGGGAGCGTTTGCGAACGCGGTTGGGGCTTTGCAGGCCGCGTCTTTTGGACCAATGGAAGGCGCGCGCCGGCTGCACGAAGTAGAAGAATTTATGAAGAGAAGTGAGGGGACAAAACCATATGGTAATTGATGTACACTATCATCCAGCGTTTTTTGAAGAATTATGCGGGAATGAGGAATTGGCAGAAAAACGAAGAAACGATATGGCTTATTATAAGACTCCGGTCGCTGCGGTTGGAAGAATCTTTGAGCGACTGACATCCTCGGGCGTAGATCAGTGTTTTTTACTGCCACACGACTATACGACGGTGAGCGGGGACAGGATTGAGAACGAGGACATGGCAAGAATTGTGGAGCTAGGAGAAGGGCGCTTCTACGGATTCGCGTCAGTTGACCCGGCAAGGGAAGAGGCGGTGGACATCGTAGAGCATGCTTTTGCAAAGCTGCACTTGTCAGGGCTGAAACTGCATCCGTCGAAGCAGGGATTTTATCCGAACGATAAGAAGCTGTATCCGATCTATGAAATATGTAAGAAGTATAATAAGCCGATTCTGTTCCACTGCGGATTTACGTGGCAGCCGGGTACGCTGGCAAAATATTCCCATCCACTTTATTTTGAGGAAGTAGCGCAGGCATTCCCGGAAGTGCGGATGTGCCTTGCGCATATGGGATTCCCCTGGGTGAAGGAGACGGCGATGCTCCTCCTCAAATATCCGAATCTTTACGCCGATACGGCTGTACTTTACTTTGACAGCGCCCGTGAGTTCTACGAATATATATTCCAGAGGGAAATACCGATTACCTGGCTGGACCGCAGCATCCGTCATCAGGTGATGTTTGGCTCCAATATGCCCAGGTTTGAGGAAATGCGTATGTTGTCCGCGCTGCAAGGGTTAGGGCTGCGGGACGAGACCGTTTCGCTAATTACAGAGAGAAATGCACGCGTATTTTTGGGAGAGGAAGAACAGCCATGGTTAGGATAGAAAATTTTACAATACATACCACAAAATATCAGGACTTTATCAACATTACACGGAAAGTGAAGGAAATTGTGGCGTCGTCCGGGATAGAACAAGGCGTGGCCTTTGTGATTACGAGCCATACCACGACGGCGATCACGGTGAACGAGGCTCTGGAGTGTCTCCAGAGCGACATGGCGGATATGCTGGGGCGGCTGGCGCCGGAGGACGCGCCCTATGCTCATGGCAGGATGCTGCATTCCTACGGAACGACGGCTGGGAACCCAACGGGGCACTTAAAGTCCATGTTGACTGGAAACCATGCGGTGTTCCCGGTACAGGACGGGAAACTATCCTGCGGCGGCGCGCAGGAGATCTTCTTCTGTGAGTACGACGGCGCCCAGAGCAGGAAGGTCAGTGTGGTGGTGATGGGGGAGGACTAACCTCCCCCATTTGCCTGATGAAGCTCCTCGCACACGATCTCCATGATCTTACCTTCCAGCCCTGTCTCGCCGCCACGGTTAAAGCGCTGGGAGCAGTAACGGAGCGTATACTCGCCATAATACAAAAGTTCCCGGTATTCAATATAGTGCTCGTCAATATAATCATAAGGATTTGACGAAACCGCCGGGCTGGAACATATTGTATCCAGAAGCCTTTCTATTACGTCATTTGTGTCAAGGCCGCTAAATTCTACCGCTTGTTTATAGCAGTTTTGTATCTGTCCCCATATATATTTCTGGCTGTCGATTCCGTCATCCGCAATGTGTGCCGGAAATTTTGCCCGGATATCCGATGCAAAATAACTTCCGTCGCGGGGCTGCCAGTATTCTTTCAAAGTATATTCATCTTTATCTTTCTCAAAAGTGAGAGCAACCGGGACATGGCTTCCTCCCACATCTTCGATCCCATTTTCTGAAATATTATACCTTTGATACAGCGCCCAGCCATAATAGACCACAGTGTGTACGTCCTTTTCGGAAGAGTCTGCGGCGGGGCGGGTTTCTGTTTCCAAGGTGACAAAATCACAGCATTCAAAATCATATTTATCGGAGTTAGAGGAAGCGTTTGCTTCAAGGATGGCCGTCGAGATGGGATCCTTCGGAACAGAATCTTTCACGCCGACGGGAGAAGAGTCCATACCGCCGGAGGAGGTATGAAGGTCTGTTTTGGAGCCGGATAAGACCTGTTTTGGATTCGTCAGAAAACAAATCGCAGTGGCCGCGCAGACGATGACCGCAAGAATGCAGGTCCAAAGGGCAGGTTTCCTGTAATTCAGCGCTGATTTTATGCGTTTTTTCACACTAATCTCGCCGAAGGCAAGGGGATAGGCATGGATCAGCTTGCGTGGACGGCTAAAGTCCAGAAGAGTCTGAGAATAAGCACAAATCTCTTTTGGGCTCATGTGACGCAAAACCCTCTCATCACAGGCAAGTTCGATATCCCGGCAAAAAAGGAAATATGCGCTCCATATAAGAGGATTGAACCAATAAACGGCCAGAAGAAGATACCCGAAGGGTTTCCATAAATGATCGCGGCGCGCCAGATGCGCGCGTTCGTGCGCGGTGACTGAGGCCAAGTGTCTGTCTGCCATGCCGGAGGGAAGGTAGATCTTTGGCCTGATAACGCCGAGAATAAAGGGAGAGTGTATTTCATCGCAGATGAAAATATTGCCATAGAGACAAAGGGAAGCGCCCACCTTTTTCTTAAGGCGTAAGAAACTTACGAGGGCATAGGAAAGGAAAGCCGTCATTCCGGTAAACCAGATGCCTGTAAAGACCTTAATTCTGGAATATACCCAGTCTTTGCCGGTTTCTTTGGAAGAACTGCCCTGGAGACTATCGGCGGTAGGCTCATTTGACAGCCGGAAATCATAAGGACGCTCTGCAGAAGCGGCTGTTGCGGGCAAAGCCTCGAGGTATGTATGCTGTACCGGGATAGGCTTTGAAGTTGGGATGAGGCTGAAAGAGCTTTCCAACGAGTAGGGACAGATGAGCCGGAAGGCGACAAGGCCCCACAGCAGGCAGGCGCTCCACTTAAGGCCCTTTCGCAGAAATGGCCGCAGAAGGATGACAGCCGCAATGAGCCAGCTCGCAGTAATGCTCATGTTAAGTAATGTTAAAAATAGTTTTTCCGTCATGGCGCCTCCTCTTTATGTGGATTCCTTTAAGGAAACGTCAATCATCTTCTGGATTTTTTCTGCCTCCTCTTTGGAAATGGATCTGTGCGAAGTGAAAGCTGCGATAAAGGCGGGCAGGGAACCGTTGAAGGTTTCTTCCACGAATTGCTCGCTCCGGGCAGAGTAAAAATCATCGCGTGAGATGAGTGAGGTGACGATTCCGTTCACGTTTTGGAACAGCCCTTTCCCGCATAGCTTCCGCAGTACAGTATAAGTGGTAGGCTTCTTCCAGTTCAATTCTTTTTCACAGATTTTCACAAGTTCACCAGATGAGATCGGTTCGTGCTGCCAGATCAGTTCGGCAAAATGGGTTTGGACAATGCCTAATTCCAGTTCGGGCATGACAGATACCCTCCTTTTTGGAATGGTTTATCTTGAATAAACTTTAGGAAGAGTTTATCATGGATAAACCATATTGTCAATAATATAAACATTGTCGGGTAAAAAAATGCATGCTACTTTAGGGGGGGGGAGACATATCTATCTTTTTATTGCAGTTTGCGGAAACTCATGAAGGACTAGGTGAACTCGCGAAGATCTTCATCTAAATACATAAGAAATTGTTGTACTTCTTTACTTTTTGGGATATCACGGCGCAAAAAAGAACAAAGTTTAAGCTCTATTTCCGCAATCGGGAAGGAACGTAAATTGTACTGTTTTAAGAGAGAAGAGGAGATTTGGCATCCAATGATAAATACGGGCGCTGACGCGACCAGTTCAAGGCGGCTCAACTGATCTTCAATTATGATCCGGCGATTCATGTTGATGTTATAACGGTTTATGATATTGATATCAGTGGCTACCGCATTGTCGCTATAATCCACAAATGTAAAATCCTGCATATCTTCGGGGCTAATATGTTCCTGCTGAAAATAAGGGTGAGTTGAACCGATAGTAATACAGAAAGGAATTTGGCAAAGTTCCTTTATTTGGATCATTTTATGTTTTAATAAAGAACGGTAACTATTCAGATTTTGATTGTTAAGCAAGGCGATACCAATATCTGATTGTAATAACGCGACCTGCTCTGTCATTTTTTCAAAAGAAGCGCTATTCATAGAAAACTCAATCCGGCTAAAATTGCAGTATTGCCTGCAAAGCCTTAGATAGGCGGAACGTGGGGTGTTGCATACGGTTGCAAGGCGAAAACGGGCGGTTCGTTCCGTTTCCGGTATATTGAGCAATTCTTGATACTGTTCCAAAATATTATTTGCAATTATGAAAAATTTCATACCAATTTCTGTGGGACAGACTCCCTTTTTTGTGCGGATAAATATCTGATACCCAAGTTCTTCTTCCAGGGAACGGATGGCGTTACTGATATTAGGCGGCGACTGGTAAAGGTTTTTAGCTGTTTTATTAATGGAACCTGTTCTGTATAATTCGAGTGCTAATTGGATTTGTCTGATATTCATTTTCATCACCACACAAAGTATAACATCTTATATGTAAGTAAGCAACATTCGACGGGGAAAACGGTTATAGAATTTTCTTTTAATATACCAACAATTCGGTATTAGACAGCCGGTATTTCAGTGGGCTAAAATATATACGATTCTATAAATTACACAAGGCGGCGAGGAGGGAAAACTTTTGAACCAATTATTAATTACTGAATGTCAGCAAGAAAATGCACAGCTTTTTGAAGATGTAAACGATGAGATATGGCAGACGCCCGAATTACGTTTTAAGGAGCATAGGTCTTCTGCCATACAAATCGAAACGATGGAAAAACTGGGGTTTCGGATTGAAACCAATATTGGAAATCTGGAAACCGCTTTTATGGCAAGCGCCGGGGGAGAAATGCCCAATGTCGTCCAGTCAGAAGCGTCCCTGATTTATGCGGCCAGGTGTCCGCAGATGGATGATCTGCAAGGACTCTTTGATAAGCTCCGTAATATAGCAAGTGGGGCGGCTTTAATGACGGATACCAAGGTGGATGTGCAGTTGATGAATATTTATGCAAATGTTTTGCCAAATGAAACTTTAAGTGATATTGTATGGCAGAATATGCAAAAAGTGCTCCCGTTTGGGCTGACCTCAGAAGAAGAAGCTTATGCCAGATCCTTCACCCAAAGTTTACCGGAAGAATTACAAACATCATTACTCAGCCGTGCTAAAAATCATGGGATAACATATGCGCCGGTAGACAACTATATAGAAAATATGCAAGGAATAATCCAATCGGTTTCCAATGACGTGGGCAATGTAAGCTGGGTCGTTCCGACGGCGATATTTACGCTTGCCTGCTATGCGCAAGGGACGCCGGGACACTCCTGGCAGATTACAGCACAGGGAAAATCGTCAATAGTACATAAAGGAATGCATGCCGCTTCTGCAATTTTTGCTTTGATGTTAGCCGGATTTATTATAAATAAGGTATCGCTTGCGATCACGTCGCTTTTAGCCATGATAGCGTTAGTCCTTACGGGATGTATTGATGGTGAAACGGCTTTAGCATGCTTTTCAAACTCAAATGCCATATTGATAGTTTCGATTTTTATTGTGGCTGAGGGATTAAGCAGGACACAAATGGTAAAGAAATTTTCAAATCTTATATATAAAGTTAGTAGTGGTTCTGAACGTAAGATACTTATAGGATATGTGGCGCTAACCTGTCTTTTGGCACAGTTTGTATCGAGCGCGGTAGCAGTTTTTGGAATTGTGTTCCCAATCGCGTTGTCCATGTGCAAGAATACAAATATCAAGCCCTCAAAGATTATGTTTCCAATCGCCGTTACAGCGATTGCGACAGTCGATATCCTGCCGGCCGGGGGAGGGGCGACTCTTGCTGCTCAATATAACGGATATCTGGAAACATATGGATATACAGAGTATCTATACGGATTTATGGATTTTTGTAAAGGACGAATCCCGATTCTGTTGACGGTTGTTCTTTTTGCGGTTTTTATAATTCCACGGTTTGCACCGGAATATGAACAACAAGGGACGGGGACGATTACGGGCAAAAATGTGAAGGACAGGGAGGCGTTATCGCCGACTTGCTTGGGAAAGACGCTAACGGCTATCTTATTGGCGCAGTGCTTTTTGGGACACCGTTCCTGCTTACACAGATTATGATGAACCGGAGCGTTGCCAATATATTTACGCCAATCTGTATCCTCACCTGCAAATCGCTTGGATGTAATCCACTTGGCCCATTGATGCTGACGGTTGTTGGATGCCTGACAGCATATATGACGCCAATGGCGACGCCGGTCGTCCCAATGGTTAAGGCAACCGGCGGCTATAACATAAAAGATCTTTTAAAGATGGGCTGGCTGCTTGCAGTAATAATCTGTATCATTTCCGTGGCGTGGATTATGACGATTTTTCCAGCATATTAATGCGTGGACGGCGCGCTGAATTGAAAAGAAGATGAATAGAAAAACCACCCTTAAAATTTTTGTGAATATGACATGTCCATTGTCTTCTTGGGCGTCATATCAGTAAAAGGGTGGTTTTTCATTTCTGTTTTTAACTATTGGTGCGGTTAAGTATTCATACAGCTAACTATTCGCTCAATCCATCGTAGCACATCTTATAGAAAAGCCGCCCTTTTTCTTCATTCATATCAGCCGGTGACATTTGTGTTGCCTTGGCGGTCAATGAGATTCTGGCCCATTCAGGTACATTTTCAAAATATTCAGATTCAGGTATCCCTTTTTCTTTGAAGGTACGGGGAAGACCAAGCCGACCGTTGAACTGGATCAGATGGCTGACAAACTGTTCAAATAGAGCTTCTGCATCGCCTTTATATCCTAGACGTTTGGCGATATCTGCATAAGGCTCCGTCGGTCCGATCAGTTTCATCGAGTAGGGAAGCATAACGGCGCATACGATTCCATGGGGGATTTTAAAGCAAGGCCCTGGATGATCGTAGGAGTGGACAATACCTGTAAATGAGTTCGTGATTGCGATTCCCGCCATGGTAGCCGCCATATGCAGTTTTTCTTTTGCGAGTATACGCGCTTCTGCAGGGATGTCTGTATTTACCGCATATGGGAGATACTCAAGAATATCCAAAGCCGCCTCCATGGCAATAGCACGAGTGAAGGAATTAGTATTCTTTGCGGTCAGGGATTCTACAGCATGGCACAGCGCGTCCAGTCCGGTTGCGATCTGAATGGAAGGAGGAAGGCTGTCTGTAAGGTCTGCATCTAAGACGGCATAGTGCGGAATCAAAGTATTAGAAAGGAGCAGCTTTTTAATACGGGTTTTTTCGTCAATAAAGACAGCGGCGGATGAGGATTCAGATCCAGTTCCACTGGTGGTGGGAACGGCGATCAATACAGCCTTTTTTCCTAAAATAGGAAGTGAAAAAGGAATTAAACTGTCTTCAAAGGACATGTCAGGATTCTCATAAAAAAGATGAAGCCCTTTGGCGACATCCATAACGCTCCCGCCGCCGATGGCTAAGATCAGGTCGGGTTCAAATTCACAGATATTTTGCAGGTTATCATAGATATCGCTTACCAGGGGTTCACGATTGATGGTCGCGATGTATTTTAAAGAAATATCCATGCCTGTAAATTTTTTTCAGCCAGCTCTTTGACGGAATCATCATAGCCAATTACGGCAATGCGTTTCCTGCCAAGAGATGCGGCAAAAGACAGAGAACCTCTTCCGCAGATAATCTGCGGCATGTGGATTTGATGAAAAGTGTTCATAGGTTGATTCATAGGTAATCCCTCCTGCTTGAAATTTGGGCTTTCGACGTGCTTCTTTAAAGCTATTTTGGGGTAGAACCCAGGATAAGTCAACTATCTTTTTTTGAATTTTAATATTGTCTGATAAAAAGGTGTATGTTATATTGGAAATAAGTCTGTGTTATCAGATGTTCAGAGGAAAAAGATAGCCGCCACTACTGCGAATAGTGACGGCTGACATAAAAGTTAGCCTTTAACTGTTAAAGGGTAGCCGCTTCTGTGGCTTTCCTTTTCTTTCTCTAATATAGCATATCTGGAAACGGGATGCAATAATAGAATGAATTTTGGGCGGTAGACCGGTAAATACAGGAGGACTCAGATTTTATGCAGGCAAATGAAATATATATCATCCATGGCACAGATTATAAAGAAATGACAAAAACGCTTCTCGCGGAAGCGGTCCTTGAAGGGCATATTCCGGAGAAAAATTCCCGGATTGGTATCAAGCCAAACTTGGTCTCGGCTTCGCTTCCTTCCTATGGTGCGACCACGCATCCGGAAGTAGTGTGCGGTATCATTGAATATCTGCAGGAGCGGGGATACGGGAATCTGGTGATGCTGGAGGGCTCCTGGGTGGGAGATAAGACAGGAGAAGTGATGCGGCTGTGCGGGTATGACGAGGTGTCGGAAAAATATCATGTGCCGTTCATTGACACGCAGAAGGATGAGGTGAAAACCTGCGACTGTCGGGGATTGAAGCTTGATATCTGCAAAAGTGCGCTGGATTTGGATTTCCTTATTAACGTGCCGGTTATGAAGGGACATTGCCAGACCAAGATCACCTGTGCTTTAAAGAATATGAAGGGGTTGATTCCCAATAAGGAGAAGCGCCATTTTCACAGTATGGGGCTGCATAAGCCGATTGCACATCTGAATACCCGGCTGAAACAGGGATTTATCGTGGTGGACAATATCTGCGGAGACTGGGATTTTGAGGACGGAGGACATCCGGTCGTCATGAACCGGATCATGGCGGCGGCCGACCCGGTGCTGGTAGACGCGTATGTCTGCGACCTGATGGGGTACGAAGTGGATGAGGTCAGATATGTACGGCTTGCGGAAAACCTTGGCGTCGGCTCGGCAGACATCGGCAGGATGAAGATCTATGCGTTAAATGAAGGCGAGGAGGTTCAAACGCCGGATACCAGAAGGATTTTAAAACTCCAAGACGCGGTGGAAGAGGTGGATTCTTGCAGCGCATGCTATGGATATTTGATACCGGCTCTGGACCGGTTGAGGGAAGAGGGGCTTCTTGATAAGCTGGAGGATAAAATCTGTATTGGACAGGGATTCAGGGAGAAAAGCGGCAGGCTTGGAATCGGGAACTGTACCCGGAATTTTGAATACTGCCAGAAGGGATGCCCGCCCACAGAGACGGAGATTTATGATTTTTTGAAAATGTTTATAGAGTCCAACAACGGGGGGTAAGGTAATATTTATGTCTGAAGAAATGAAGTGGCAGTTTGAACTGGATGAATATATCAGGCAGAGAGAAACGGGGCAGACAAAAAAGCAAAGCATGGTAGAAAGATTAAAAAAACTATTGTAAAAATCAATGTAAAAAATAGCGAAAAAACTTGCAAAATCCAGGAAGGTATGCTATGATTATTTTCGGTCGTTGCTGGCGGCAGCCTGCCGCGTCATGAGGCTCCGTGGTCAAGCGGTTAAGACATCGCCCTTTCACGGCGGTAACACGGGTTCGATTCCCGTCGGAGTCATTTCAGTAATTTGCTTATTGAATTTGCCGATGTGGCTCAATTGGCAGAGCAGCTGATTTGTAATCAGCAGGTTATCGGTTCGAGTCCGATCATCGGCTTTGTTCTGTAAAAGGAACATTTATCAATGTGGACCTTTAGCTCAGCTGGTTAGAGCAATCGGCTCATAACCGATCGGTCCCGGGTTCGAGTCCCTGAAGGTCCACTTCAAAGAGAATATTTTATAATATAGAGTACAATTAAATAAGGCCCGATGGCTAAGTTGGTTAGAGCGCCGCCCAGACAAGTCCGATGACGTGGGTTCGAGTCACATTCGCGTCGGTTCTGCCGCAGTGGCGGAACTGGCAGACGCCCGGGACTTAAAATCCCGTGGGTAGTGATACCCGTACCGGTTCGATTCCGGTCTGCGGCATTGGTGAAAAGGCTTATTTCGTGGATGGATAAGTCTTTTTATTTTTGATGAAGGAGCATCCTTCCCAATCTTCCCTCCCGCTTTTGCCAGGTCTGCGCGGGATCGTTCCCCATAATCGTTTCAGCAGATTGAACTTTTTTGCTGAAATCAAAATGGGTGTAAGTATTGGCAGTTGTAGTAATTGTACTATGCCCCAGCCATTCCTGAATGGCCTTCAAGTCAACGCCGTTCGCATACAGCAAACTTGCACAGCTATGCCTGAGATCGTGAAAACGTATCAGCTTCAGGTTGTTTTTTTGTCAGAACAATCCTAAAATGCTGGCTGACGTACCCTGGTTTTATCCTATTTCCCATCTTATCTCTGAGAACATATTCCAAATAATCTTTGTTATAAGCGTTACCACATAGCTTCTGTTGCTGCTTCTGCTGCTTTTTCAATTCTATAAGTGCAACTTCAAACGGTTTCACCAAAGGAAGTGTTCTTGTGCTTGACTTGGCTTTTGTTTTATCTTTTTCGATAGTAACTAAGTGATCGTCTAAATAAATATCCGTAACAACATGTTGAATAGAGATGATCTTTTTCTCAAAATGAATGCAGTCCCATTTTAAGCCGACAATTTCACTCTGTTTCATCCCATAAAAAGCAGCCAGAATAACGGGTAATTCTATTGGATTCAATCCAGCCCGATTTTACGGCATACAGCAATCCGTTTTTTATTATGGTATGGCTAAGAGAAATCGTCGTTTTTAAAGATTCTGATGTCGGTATTGACGCATTTTTCTGAAGAACTTTGTAAAAAGTGTCCAAATCACGATTCCACCACCATTTTATTCAAACTCTTCAATCTTTCTTGCATTCCCCTCGCTGCAGCTGTGGATGGCACGGAACATCCCTGTCTTGTTTCCAGACGCCTCCAGTCCAAGGAGCGTGCAGAACTCTCAGTAAAACTCTGTCATGTTGATGGTAGGACCCGTAGGCAGCGATGGCTTCCTTTATGCCCCTCGAGAATGGGGAACGGGTGGAGGAATGATTGCGCAGGGAGAGAAAGAAGGGTATAATGAAAAAAGCATTGGCTGGAAAAGGGACATTGGTTATTTTGAACGCACAGGAGATAGGGTTTTTGCATTGGAAAGAAGAAAATGCGGGAAAAAGTGGAAACAGGTGCCAGTAATCAAACATAAGTAATGAAGGAATAATTTAGAAAGGATCGGTATAAAAACATGAGATGGAAGAAAAGAGTTATTATTCCGGTAATAAGTTTTCTCTTTATAGTAATCGTTTGTATCTGGTATGTAAACGACTACTATCATGCAGATGAGAAAGTACAGGAATATTTGCAGAAAAAAGAGCCTGTTTCTGTAACAGAGATGTCTGACGGTCTATATCTGGATGGACCGGGAGACGATACAGCAATGGTCTTCTATCCAGGTGCGAAGGTGGAATATACCGCATATCTTCCATTATTGAGTGACTTGGCAGAGCAAGGAATCGACTGCTTTCTTATCAAGATGCCGTGTAATCTTGCGTTTTTCGGGCAAAATAAATCGAAAAAGATTATGGATTATTATGAGTACGATTACTGGTATCTCTACGGGCATTCTCTGGGCGGGTCAATGTCGGCATCTTATGCGTCCGGGCATTTGGAGAGTCTTAATGGTCTGGTGCTTCTGGCAGCATATCCGACGAAGAGCCTGAAGTCGGATTCCTTTTCTGTTCTGTCGCTCTATGGAAGCGAGGATGGTGTTCTGAATATGGAGAAAGTGGAGGAAGGGAAAGCATACATGCCCGCGGACTATGTGGAAGTCTGCATAGAAGGAGGAAACCATGCGCAGTTTGGAAATTACGGGGAGCAAAAGGGCGACCATGCTGCAGGGATCAGCCGGGAGGAACAACAGGCGCAAACCGTGGAGGCTATTTTGAATATAATGGAAGCTCATAAGAATCAGAAGCAGGAGGAAGCAATGATGTCTTATGAGCAGATCAGTCCGCAGGAAGCAAAAGAGAGAATGGATAAAGAGGCGGATGTGATTATTCTGGATGTCCGGACGCAGGAGGAATATGATTCCGGGCATATCAAAAACGCAATATGCCTGCCGAATGAAGATATTTTAAGCGAACCGGATATACTGCCG
>JAAWDY010000047.1 GCA_022793995.1 Coprococcus sp. | reverse complement strand
TTAGACTATAATTTTTCTGTAAGTTAATGTGTTTGGTCATACATTAATTTTACACCAACTGCCGGATTCTTTCGAGGTCTGGCAGTTGTTTTTTGCATAGAAAAGGAGCTGCGCACTAATTACTTAGTGCGACAGCCCCAATTCTATTCCGTCTTATCCCTTAGACTTATCGATCTTATTTCGTATTTTCTGCATCCTATAGTCAAGCTCCGCACTGGATTCCGCGCATGCCCTGAGCTGCCTGCCGATCTCCTCCGGATTATCCACATTCTTCTTATACTTAAGCTTGTGCTCCAGACTCGCCCAGAAATCCATAGCGATCGTACGGAACTGTACCTCCACCTTCATATACTTTTTCTCATTGGACAGAAAAATCGGTACGTTGACAATGAGGTGGAGACTCCGATAACCGTTTGTCTTTGGATTCTTGATATAGTCTTTCTCCCGCAGCAAAACAATGTCATCCTGCTTTATAAGCAGCTCCTTAAGGCGGTAAATATCATCCGGAAACGAGCAAATCACACGGACCCCAGCCACATCCGACAACAAAAGTTCCATGTTCTCTACTGTGATTGGATAACCTTTGCGCGCCATCTTTTCAAAAATACTTTCCGGCGTTTTTAAACGGCTCTTGATCGACTCAAATGGATTTCTATTATACTCCTGGGAAAATTCCATGTTCAAAACCTTAAGTTTTGTTTCAATCTCCATAATCGCTGCCTGGTACTGCATCATCAGCTTATTAAAGGGTACTGCTTCCTTCAACTTTTCAGCCTGCATCTCAATAATTTGATTCTGCTTTTTCAGCGTGGCCGTCTGTTCCTCCACCTTCTGCTCAAGCTGTTCCTTATACCCGAAAAGCTGCACAGCATTCCTAATCCGATTTTTTACAATAGAGGGGTCAAAGGGTTTACGGATAAAATCCGAAACCCCCAGATCAAAACATTTATTTTCAATCTCAACCGCCCTCATACTACTTATGATCAGTACCGGGATTTTTTGCAGCCACCCGTTCCTCTCCATCTCGCCGATCACTGCGAACCCATCCATTTTCGGCATCTGCAGGTCAAGAAGGAGCGCCGCCATCTCACTATGGTAACCCTGTAGCTTCCGTACTGCATCTTCTCCGTCTTCCGCCGTATCCACGATGTATTCATCTTCCAGTATTTCACGCAGTAATTCGCGGTTCACTTCCGCGTCATCCACTACCATTATCCTGCTCCGCATAGCATCTCCTAAATCAAATATTGTCAAAGGCGACAGATACTCTGCCTCATCAGATCTCCAACGCAATTTGAATCATGTCGTTTAGTCCATTCTGACGTTGTCTGGCATCCAGCTCTTCGTAACGGTATATGTGGTCGGATACAGTAAGAAGACATAACGCCTTCTTCCCTGCCCTGGCCGCATTCATATATAACGCCGCCGCTTCCATCTCAACCGCAAGAACCCCCATCTTCTTCCATTTATCATTTACCGTGTTATTATCGTTATAAAACACATCGGAAGACAGAATATTCCCCACTCTGACAGGTATTCCTTTCTCTTTCGCTGCATCCACAGCCCTTGCAAGAAGTTCGTAATCCGCGATTGGGGCAAACGTACCCGGCAACTCAAACTGCGACGCATAGTTGGAATCCGTACACGCTCCCATCCCGATCACAACGTCGAGAACGTTCACATCATCCTGAATTGCCCCGGTAGAGCCGATTCGGATGATCGTATCCACATCATAAAAATGGAATAGTTCATAGGTATAAAGACCTACGGACGGCATTCCCATTCCTCCGCCCATGACGGAAACCTCTTTGCCCTTATATGTTCCTGTATATCCCAGCATATTCCGCACAGTGTTAAAGCACTTTGCATTCTCCAGAAAATGCTCGGCAATATATTTTGCGCGGAGAGGATCACCCGGCATCAATACTTTTTTTGCAATCTCGCCTTTTTCTGCTTCATTATGTGGCGTTCCCATAAGTCTTCCTCCTCTATTTCAACCGATCCAGCCAGGAAACTCCGATCGTATCTTTTGGCATAGCTACACCGAAGTTGTCTGCAACCGTTGCGCCGATCACCGCGAATGTGTCGGCTGCTCCAAGATTTCCGCTTCCTTCCATGGACTTGGAATATGCCAGAAACGGAACCTTTTCCCGCGTATGGTCCGTCCCTGTATAGGTCGGGTCATTCCCATGGTCCGCAGTGATAATCAAAAGATCGTCCTTTCGGAGTTTTTCGAGCAGGGCTCCTAGTTTTACATCGAACTTTTCGATCTCATGCGCATAGCCTATTGGATCGCGCCTGTGTCCCCAGAGCGCGTCAAAATCTACTAGATTGACGAAGCAAAGCCCATGAAAATCCTCTCCCGCAACTTCGATCGTCTGTTCCATCCCATGGACAGAACTTACAGACTTTAATGCCTTTGTGATTCCTTCTCCTACGAAGATATCGTTGATCTTGCCGATGGAAATCACATCGAAGCCCTGTTCTTTTAAAACGTTAAGCGCTGTCTTTCCAAACGGCTTTAGCGCATAGTCATGGCGGTTGCTCGTCCTTACAAACTCGCCCTTTTTCTTTCCAACATAAGGTCTTGCAATGACGCGTCCTACCTTCCACTCGTCGCGCATGGTAAGTTCCCTGGCGATCTCACAGCACCGGTACAGTTCATCCAACCCAAAGGTCTCTTCATTTCCGCAGATCTGCAGCACAGAATCCGCGGACGTATATACGATCATGTGGCCCTCTGCAATTTCCTCTTCCGCCAGTTCGTCTAAGATCTCTGTTCCACTGGCGCTTTTATTGCCGATGACCTTCCTCCCGGTGCGTTCTTCCAATTCCCTGATTAATTCCGGCGGGAACCCTGTATCCGTGAACGTCTGGAACGGCTTTGTCACCTCAAGCCCCATCATCTCCCAGTGCCCTGTCATGGTATCTTTGCCCATGCTTTTTTCTTTCAGCACTGCGTGGTATCCCAGGGGCTTCGTCGCAGCCTCCACCTGTTTTAAAGGACATAGATTGGCAAGCCCTAGTTTCTGAAGATTGGGGATATCAAAACTCTCCATAGACTCCGAGATATGCCCGAGCGTGTTGACCCCGATGTCCCCGAATGTCTCGGAATCAGGCATAGCACCTATCCCCATCGAATCTACAACTACTACAAATATCCGCTGATATTTCTCCATCTTCTCTCCTTTCACCCTTACATCTGGCTAAAGTATTCGTCGATTACCTCTTTCCAGTCGCCCTTGCAGATGATATGGTGATTGCTGATCGGATGGCTTGAGAAATATCCCGTCCCGTCTTCTAAGTGAAGGCGCATCTGCGAACGGCAAAGATCTTTCCTGTGCATCGTCTCGATGAGGTTCGCCCTCCCCGCATAGTATCTGGTAAGCGTATCGTCGCACTTAAAGATCGTCATAGGCTGAGACGCGATATCGCACGCTACCGCCACACCGATTCCTGACTCAAAATGAGTCGTCAGCGTATAGTTGTCCGGCATGTCAATGGGAAGCGTACAATGTGCAAATATGATCTCGCTTGCCTCCGGATCCATACAGCTTGGATTCGCCATAAACCCGGACTCACCGGTAAGGGCCGCAAGTACCGCCATACTAACAAGGCTCTTCTGGTCTCCTTCGCACGCCGCCGGGATTCCTTCTGCATTTAAGATTGCAAGCGCAAGACACCCTGTTGTGTGGATTAGGTCGAGCAGGTCAAAACATTTCACCGTAACGCCCTGGAGATCATATTTATCGATCAGCCTCTTTAATGCGCCATATACATTTAATGCCTTTTCTATTTCATCGGCTGCATATCCCTTTTTCTTAAGATCTTCCGTATAGGCATTCTCTGGATATCCGCCTTTGTGGTACTCTTCTACGAGCTCATCCAGGCCAAAAAGTACAAGCTCCATACCGCTTACTTTTTTCATCACATCAAAATCTGCTTCGCTGGCGATCAGACCGCCCGGTGTTCCAAAACAGCCCAGACGTGTGTGCGCAAGCTTCGCTTTCGCATCCGCCACTCTTTTCAGCACTTTTAGACGCTTTGCAATCGTCTCTGCAGAACCGTGAAGAATCTCGCCTTTTAGACCATGCTCCTGAAGAAATCCCATAATCTCCATGGAAGCCGCCAACGAATTATACGCCGGCGTCGTCAGAAGAATATACGGCTCTTTGGTCTGCTCATAGGCTGCTTCAAATCCACGTTCCGCTCCGCCGGAAGCGATAAAGTATACGGGAAGCGGCTGTGCGCTTACCTCGTCCATCTCAGCGCAGACAACCTCCTCACCCATCGCTTTACTCAATTCCGCCAAAAATTCTCTGCTGTATTCCGGAATATTCCTGTCGTTACATTCTGCCGGTCCCATCAAAAATTTCACTTTTAAAGCGCTCATCTTGACCCTCCTTACTTCACTTTTAAAGTCTTATAAATGTATTCTTTATATTTATCTGCATACAATTTGCTGCAGATATAGACGTTCGGCTCTTTGCCAAGTACATTGCTTCTGTCCACCAGCACGGCGCCGTAGCTTGGTCCGTTGGATATGTCCACTTCGCAATAATATTTTTCGCATCTCTCAACACAATCCGGGTATAGCGCCGCCGCCATTGCGGAAGGATCCGCCATATCCAGATAGTAATCCCCGAAACGCTCTTTATTCAATTCCATCAGGCATCTGTTACATTCAATTGCGAATTTACCAAGCGGGCCGCTTTCTTCTATGGTCTTAATCTCATCCGGCGTAAGCATCGCCTCGCCCAGGCATGCGTCCCACCCCACAAATACGATGTGCTCAAGCCCTGACTCTGCCACAATTTTTGCCGCCTCGGCATCCTGCCATATATTGAATTCCGCTACAGGAGATACGTTGCCTTCCCCAAGGCCTGCCGTCCCCATGATGACGATTCTTCCCGCCCTTTTCATCGCCTCATAATCCAGGCGGATCGCGATCGCCAGATTTGTAAGCGGGCCTAGCGCGACAATGTCGATCTCTCCAGGCTTACTTGCGTTCAGCGCCTCGATCATCTTGACGACTCCATTTCCTTCGGAAACTTTCAAACGCTTGGGTACAAGGCCGATATCGCCCATACCGTCGTTTCCATGCGTCTCATAGGCGCACTCCAGCTCTTTTAGCAGCATTTTATCACAGCCCATATATACCGGCGGCTCGTAAGTCCCTGCATATTCGATCGTTGTCAGCGCGTTTGTCGCAGCCTGTCGCATCGGCACATTGCCGGAGACCGCCGTGATAAGCTGCACTTCGTATGCAGGATCGTTCAGGGCCATGGCGATCGCCATCGCGTCGTCCGAACCACAGTCTGTATCAATAATAATCTTCTTTTTCTCTTCCATGAATTACTCCTCTATTGTTGTAAATTTTGCCGGGAAAATCGAATCAATCGGCCAAGTCGTCATATTGTGGTACAAATCCTGCCACTGCAGGATCTCATAATTGCAGCTTGTCGCAAAAATCTCCAGAAGCCTTGCCTGCTCCCTTGGTGTGGTATATGCGCACAACCTGTTCACCATACCGATCTCATTGTCCGTCTTTGCCACATATTCGTCGCTCGTATAGAACTCTAGCCACTGATAATACATATTATCTTTGGGCAGCGTACATTTCGGCAGCAGATCTTCCCCAAAGAAACGATACAGGATATTGCATGGAAAAAGCGCCATCATACAGTCTACGAGTTTCCCTTGTTCCGCGCACATAAGCTGAAAAGAAGTATAAGACCGTTTTCCCGGCGCCTCGATGACGGCGTCCATTTCCTCCGGCGAAACTCCGATCTGCTCTGCCCAGAATGTCCGGTTCATCATAACCGTTCCTTCCATCGTATTCTTCATGATCTGGTACCACTCTTGCATTTCCTCAAAGCAGGCACATTTGGAAAATCCGACTGCCCAGCAACGAGTATAATCCATCAAATACTGATAATTCTGCTTGATCTGGAACTGGAACCGTTCAAGCGACATGGTTCCATTTAAAATATCCTGCATATGCGGCGTTTCTTCGATCACCCGGCACACCTCTTTAATAACGGGAACCAATTTTTCTTCATAAAATCCCATTTTACGCCTCTCCCTTATTTTGCTTCCTTTTTCTTATCCTCTTCGATGAGAAGCTTGATGGCGTCACAAGCCAGCTCGATCGTATGGTCGTTCATGCTCCCATACGCCATGATCGCACCCGCCCTTGCGCCTCTAACGGAAGATACAATAAAAAGTGCCGCCGTCTCCATCTCTGACGCCATGACGCCGCTCTTTTCCCATGCTTCCCATCTCTGATGGAGTCTTCCACTGTTCGGCATACTGTCCGGGTCATGCTGCCCATAAAAAGAGTCTTTAGACTGTGCGATCCCTTCTGCAAAACGATATCCTTTCGCCTCGCATGCACGGGCAAGCGCGTCCGTCACATGGCGGTCAGCCATAGCAGGATACTCGATCGGTACATAATGCACCGTTGTGCCTTCATCCCGAACTGCGCCTGTGATAATGACACCCTCCAGGCTCTCGTCATAACTTTCCGGGCATATCCTCCCGCAGGTTCCCACACGGATAAACGTATCGGCTCCACAATGAATCAGTTCTTCCAGGGCGATTGCCGCAGACGGACATCCCATCCCTGTACTGGTAACAGACACTTTTTCACCGTTCAATGTCCCCGTCCAGGTCTTATGCTCCCTGTTATGCGCCACAAGCTTTGGGTCATCGAACATTTCCGCGATCTTGTCCGTACGGAACGGATCTCCCGGAACCAGGACATACCTTCCCACATCGCCCTTTTTACACTGAATATGATACTGCCTTCCTTCATTATCTACTACTTCTTTACTCTGTATTGCCATTATAAAACCTCCTTACCATATGAAATTCATCGCCGATTAGGCGATTGAGTTTCGGTACCCCGCCCTCGGGGTTACCTTATGTAACCTCATCGCCGAATAGGCGATTCCATTCAGGGACCCCGCCCTCGGGGTTACCATATGAAATTCATCGCCGAATGGCGATCCCATTCAGGGACCCCGCCCTCGGGGTTACCGAGAAACCTCTGTGGTATTCGTCCGCAAAATGACTGCCGCCGCAATCGTAGCGAATATCAAAATGATGACATATTTAAAAGAAATCCCGACTCCCATCCTGCCCACAAGAGCCCCTGTGATGGCCGGGGTAATAATATCGGACGCTCCTCCCGCCGTAGCGATAAGGGAACTCGCCCTACTGATATGCTCATGGTCGATCCTTGTCGCAACCGTCACAATCACGCTGAACAATACACCGAGGAAAAAACCGGCGATTGCCACTCCCGCAAAATATGCAGGCACCTGGTTTATGACAAGCATCAGTACCAAGGCCGCAGCCGCGGCTATGTGGTTCCAAAGCAAAACGCTTTGTTCCTTCACTTTACGCAAAATTAGAATGAAAGCAAGCGAGCCGACAAAACAGCCCACATTATAAGCTGTCAGCATAAACGCCGATTTTGCGGGAGAGACGCCGATACTCTCCGCGAAACTGGAAATATACATCATCAACGTATTCACCACCGCGCTATAAGCGATACATATGATGAGGATAGCGCCATATGCCAGTCCCATCTTTTTCGTATACAACGGGCGGATTTTTTCTTCCTCTTGTTTCTCTCCCTCCTCATTCAGATCAAATTTTGCAAACGGTATGCAGATCAGAATGATAATTGGAACCAGGATGAGCACATAATAGGAGTAATAGAACGGAAGTTTTCCTGAGAGCATCACTCCTACCAAAAATGGAGTCGCAAAATTGCCAAGCCCAAAGAGCGCCTGTCCTGCGCTCATAGCGCCGGCGTAATTCTTGGTGAATCCCCTGCTTAAAAGCACCGGACACACCGTATCCTGCGCGCCCATTCCTACACCGCCCAGAAAGGCAAACACCATTCCGGCATAATAGTTCACGATCGTAGGTATGCCAAACAGAAAAATACCGATCAGCGCCGCTCCCAGGGCCAGGACCTTCATTGGACCGATCTTCTCCACCATCCGCCCTGTTACATAAACGGTCATCACCCTTCCGACCGCATAGGCAGAGCCAAGCAGCACAACCTTATCCAGTTCCATATCGTACATCTTCACTAAATGAGGCAGACTGCTCCCTACAACGATACAGGCTGCCCCGGTCAAGAAATACATTGCAAATGCTAAAAAAGCAATCCATTTGTGATTCTTCTGCATATTCATTACCTACTCATAATTGCTTCGACCGCGCCGTCAATATCAATGATATTTCCCTCGATACCAAGTTCTTTACAGACTCTACTTACATACGGCTGCTTCAACATAGCGTGTTCCAATGACTTAAAATCCCAGAAAATCTCCTGCGGCGTCCCGAAACGCACCACTTTTTTCTTTGCCATAACGATCACTCTCGCAAAGTTAGACGCCACAAATTCCATATCATGGGAAATGGTGATGACAGTCTTGCCCTGCTCATGCAGCGTCTTCAAGATCGCGCTCAGACGCTTATTTCCTTCAATATCCTGCCCTGCTGTCGGCTCGTCAAAAATCAATATCTCCGTCCCCATCGCGATAACGGCGGCGATCGTTACGAACTTACGCATAGAAAGCGGCAGGTTCAGCGGGTTTTCATCCTTGTAAATATCCATTCCTGTGATTTCCAGGGCCTCTTTTACACGCCTGTCCTCTTCCTCAGGGCTGAGCTTCATCGTCTTCGGTCCATACCGAACTTCGCCTTCCACAGTGGAATGAAATATCTGATCGTCCGGATTCTGGAATACATATCCGACTACCCTGGATACCTGAGCCGTCGTATAATTCTTCGTATTCATATCGCCAATAAGAACATCTCCCTGCGTGGGCCTTAAAAGACCGTTCATCATCTTCACAGTCGTTGTTTTTCCGGCTCCGTTCTGACCCACAATCGCCACATTCTCTCCAGCCTTGATCTCCATATTGATATTGTCCACTGCCAAAAAGCCGCCCGGATAAGAAAAGCTTACGTCCTTCAGTATTAAATCTCTCATGATCTTTTCCTCTCTTTCAATGCTTCGGCAATGACTTCTACCGCCTGTTTCTCAGTTACCGGAATCGTAGAGAGGGATAGCCCCTTTTCCTGAAGCTTCCTTCCAAGTATCGCAACTTGGGGAAGAGCCGCTCCCTGCTCAAGAAGAGACATATCCGACAAAATCTCTTTCTTATCTCCGTTCGCGATCATGGTGCCGTCCTTAAATACTAAAACTTCATCCGCATATTCCGCGATCAGGTCAATCTTGTGCTCGACCAAAACGATCGTCTTATGCTTCTCTTTCATCTTCTGTATGATTGCAAATACACTCTCTGTCCCTTCCGGGTCCAACTGGCTGGTAGGCTCGTCGATAATCAGAAGATCCGGCTCAAGAACAATAACCGACGCAAGCGCCACTCTCTGCATCTGTCCACCGGACAGTTCAAATGGGCTCTTTTCTGCAAGGTGTTCAATGTCCGTCATCTTCATAACGTCTACGACACGACGTTCGATCTCCTCCACCGGGACGCCGAAATTCTCAAGCCCATAGGCCACTTCCTCAAATACGGTGTCCTTGACACCGCTGATCTGGGTGAATGGATTCTGGAATACAAAACCGATCTTTTTTGCAAGCTCTCCACCGTATTCACCGATCTTTTTCCCCTCGACCAATACTTCTCCTTCCATCTCGCCCTTGTAAAAGCTCGGAGCAAATCCTCGAAGGACAGCGCAGAGCGTTGTTTTTCCGGAACCATTTTCCCCGATAACGCCATAAAATTTTCCTCTTTCAAGCTTCAGGTTTAAATCCTTGATCGCTGGCTTTTTCGTGAGAGGATACGAATACGTCACATTCTTACATTCCATTATAATATCCATAAAGCAATCCTCCCAACTACAACCAGAACAGTAATAAGGATAGAAACCACCTTAAACGCACCTTCTGCTCCTGATTTTTCCAGATTAAATAAGTGTGTCTTCTCGCCCTGCATGGAGAACCCTCTCGCCTCCAGTGTAAGCACTCTTTCCTCCGAACCCATGACGGCCCCGAGAACAAGCGGGACAAGCGTCGGGAAAAAGGCTTTGGCACGTATGAGCATGTTCCCTTCTGTCTCCACTCCCCGGGCACGCTGTGCATTCATAATCGTCTTACTGTTATCACTTAAAATGTTAATCATCTGCAGCGTGGAAGTGAACACGTATGCTGCCTTATAGTTCATGCCGGACTCCTCAAGCGCCCTGGAAATCTCTTTGTTCTCCGTAGTCTGGAAGAGCCATACAAAGATACCGGCAATATCCAGAATCATAAATGAAAGGGAGATAGCTGTTCGCAGCCCCTTTTCACAGATCTTCAAGAATCCGAATCTTACAAGCACTTCCCCGCCCGGAACCAAAAACGTCTGCACCACAAAAATAATGAGTGCTATGAATACGACCGCCTTAAGTGCCTTCAAACATTTGTTTAATGCGCCGCTCGCCGCACAGAGAAGCAAAACCACCAAGAACCAGGGGATCGCAAGCAAAGGCAGCCCGATCTTCGTCAAAGATACGGAACTCAGCACAAAAGTACATATCGTATACATGATTACTACCAGAAACTTTGTCGCGGGATGCAGCCCCGCAACTTTGTTCGTCTTATGTATTTGTATTTTTTCGATATATGATTTTTCCATAAATTCCTCTATTCTTTGCATTTTTCAATACAAGTAGATAATTAGCGAAAAAATTCAGAGCACCGCCGGGAGGGTACGGCTTATTTGTTGTCTTTTATGTAGTTGCTTCCGCAGCCAAACTTAACAAGCGTTCTTGCCGGAATTACCTTGATTACTGCCCAGCAGATCAAGAATGATATAATACGGTCAAGCACGGTGAAGATACCTTCTGTTCCGAAGAATGCCGCCCAGATATTAGCTCCTGCAGCCATAGCCGCCGCCGTAATGAGGGATGTGCCGCTTCCTGTAACACCGCCGTATACAAGCACAACGATCGGTGCAGAAGAGATGATTGATACAACCGCCATAATCAGCATGGAAAGAATCCACTTCCACCATACACTGAACATCTTCCCCCTGGCAAGAAAACCTGTCACAAGACCTGCAAGTACGTTTACCGGGATAAATGCAAAGTTAACCGGGTTCGCGATGCCTGTCACAATGTTGGTGAGGGCACCTGTCACAGCTCCTACCCACGGCCCACAAAGCATAGATGCAAAAATTGTCCCGATCGTGTCAAGGTACATCGGCAATTTCAGGAGCGATGCAAGCTGCCCTCCTACAAAGTTCACTGCCACCCCTACTGGGATAATCAGCAACGCCAGCATTGAAAAGTCTTCCTTGATTGAGTATTTCTTTTTTTCCATTCTCATTTCCTCCTTATTGTCCACGTTTTTTGGACATCTAGGTATACCGTTCGGTATTTCCTCCTTCTCGTCCACGTTTTTTGGACGCATCGGATATGCCCTTACACGTTCCTCATAAAGTGTCTTACTGTCTCGTTCCCTGTCCCTCCCGACATCTCTGAATCAGCAGTATCTTCATTGAATTCATACAAAATCTTTGTATCAATACAATAAAAATTCACTTGCAATTACTATACCATAATTTTATAATAAATAAAATGACATTTGTCATTTTATTGGTCATTTTTTATAATAAGTAAAAGGATATATAGATTTTTTATGGATAATAACACCCTTGTTAAGGCTCTGGGAATCATCCTTGAAGAAAAGTACGATAAAGAGAATCCTTTCGCCGCACTCGAGAATTTAGTACCGTCCGGCTGGCTTATAAACGCTGAAAAGGGTCGCACCATTATCTACCAAAAGGATCCTGCAAAATATTTCTATCTTCTTCTTGGCGGACGCGTCACGATTATGAACCGTATCTCCTGGAGCGTTGATAGTATCATTGATTATGTGGAACCGCCTCATATACTGGGCCTGATAGAATTTATTATGAATATTCCGTCTTACACGGCGTTTGTCGTCGCTGAGACCCACTGCTTTCTTTTTCGGATTCCAGCCGCTGACTTCATCTGTATCCTCCGACAGAATAATGAACTCTGCTATCATACTTTAGTTGTCATGGGCAAGATCTCCGACCACAGTATGAACCTTGCTGAGAAAAAGCAGCTATTTCGTCCCAAAGATATGCTGGGGCACTATCTATATCTGCAAGCCCAGCACAAGACGCCTTATGTCTGCCCTTTGACGCGCAAAGCTCTCTCTGAGCTTCTTGACATCAATCTGCGATCTCTGTACCGGCATATCGACTACATGGAGCAGAATGGTTTTCTCTCACTCCAGAGAGGAAAAATTGTTATAGATCGCGAACATTTTGACCGGCTCGCCGCCCGGTACGACGATATTATTTTTTAATTACAATGTCAGAAGTCCAGCTCCATGCCGTACCTGCATGGCGGTGGAATAATCCATAATGAAAAAGCGGCAATCAGAGCGTCGTAATTTTGGAAAGAAGGAATTTAGAAAATTCAATATAAGCAAGACTAATTTTTTACATACCAAGGAGGAATGAAACCATGAAAAAGATCGTATTCGTATCACACTGCATCCTTAACACAGCTTCCAAAGTCGTACTGTACAACCAAGAAGAAATTGATGCGGAAGAAAATCTCCGCAAAAAATTTATGCACGAGGTCATTGACAAGGAGATCCAGGCCATACAGCTTCCTTGCCCGGAATTCACGCTCTACGGTGCAAAGCGCTGGGGGCATGTCAGCGACCAGTTTGACAATGTATTTTTCCGCTCCCACTGTCGCCGTATCCTTGCTCCCGTCATTGAGCAGCTAAAAGAATATCTGGCAAACGAAGACTTCTTTGAAGTCCTCGGGTTCGTCGGGGTGGACGGAAGCCCGAGCTGCGGGGTGGATTACACTTGCCAAGGAAACTGGTACGGCTCCTTTGACTGCCGAAAGGACCTGGACGAAACGCTCTCCGACTGCCATCTTGTGAAGCGTCCCGGCGTCCTTATGGATGTGTTGAAAGAAATGCTGAAAGAAGAGCGCCTGGACGATCGTGTGAAAGTAACGTCGCTTTTTGCGCCGGAACCGGAGAAGTGCATGGATCTCCTGCGTTAATCACGGGTTTGGCTTGATACGCTAAAAACGGCGGAATCCAAAATGGAATAACCTCATTACCATTTCGCTCCGCCGTTACCTTTGTATCATTTCCTTTGTTTTGTCCCAAACCGGACCTCGCAGTCTTTTCTGTAAAATGCGACCCCATAGCAATCCCACTCAATATGTCTGTCATCCTCCCGGCATCTCCCTCTTCCATCGAACGGTACAGATCATGGAAATCTTCCTTTTTTATCATCGCTTTCATCCAATTCATGATCGTGCTCCCGTAAATGGTCTTCACCTCTATATTGGGAATTCGCGCTCGCAAACAGACGGATAACTCCTTAAAGTACTCGCTTTCTTTTGTCAGATACCCGGTAAAATAAAGAAAATTCCATAGATTCTCCTCATTGCTGTGCATATCCCCATAAGTAATCTCCTCATGCACCTGAATATCCAGAGTTTTGCCATCCAGAAGCGTTTCAATCTGCCCTTTCATTTCACGGTCCGCCCTAACGATCATCTCCTTAATAATGTCATTGGAGCTGGTGTTAATCCAATACGAGCGGGGAAATGCATGGATGTCCGCGTTTAAGTCATACATAAACTTGATTACGCTCCACGGATTATAGACTTCCGTATCCCCAAACAAATATCCGTTATACCACTCTTTCATAGTCGGAAAACGGCTTTCCACCTCATAATAAGACATCATCTGCAAAACTTCCGGTTCTGTAAATCCAAAATACTCACTGTACTTTTTATCTAGCACCGAAATGATATGTTTGTTCTCCCGCCGTTCCTTCTGCGACAGCGGTATACTGTTCATATTCCCTGGCGGACAACGCTTCTTTTCCACTCTCCACCACGCTCCTGTGCCGTTCAAACTCTGTACTGACTGCACTTTCTATCATATAATAAGCCATATCATAGTCTTCCTGCTTCGCTGATTTCAGCGTCAGCTCAAACACAGGAAACATTCCCATCTGATTCGTGTAGTTTTCCCCGGCTTCCAGGATCTTCATCCCCTGAAAAAGCGTTCTATTCCGTTCGTTTCGCTCTGTATCCCCGGTATCTTCAAAAAAATACCGGAGCATACTTAAGTTTAACGTCTTTCCAAATCTTCTCGGACGTGTGAACAGATTGGCTTCTCCTTTCAAATCCAGCAGTTCCTTGATAAACATCGTTTTATCAATATAGTAGTAATCCTCTTTTATCATTTTTTCAAAATTATCAACACCTACCGGTAATGGTTTCTTCATCATCACGCCTCCATATAGCACTGTGTTGTAAAGACTCTGCCGCCAGAACTTTACACTCCGAAATTATTTCCTTTTTAATCTCTCTGTTTACGCTCTCCACCCCATAAATCTTCTCTATATCATAATCGGAGGTGTTTCCGCAAGGATAGGCACACTTGGCGCAGTCCGACACCACCATATTTTTCTCTGCATGGGTCTCATCCACGATCTGCGACAAACTTTCATCAACCATCTCCCGATAGAGGAGTGGATATGCCAGCGCTTTCATCACGATCTTATCCGTACCTGCTGTTTTGGGGATTATTATTGCAGGCTCCAATCAGCCCCATAAGTGCACTTAATATTTCCTCATCGCCATCCTTTTTATCAACACAGTCTGAATGTAATCGAACACTTCCGGCTCTACATCTAAGATATCCTTTACCCATTTCACAGACTCCTCCGCATCTTTCTCTTCATTAAATTCAGGAATCCTCGGCGCCCTCACATGTAACTTTGAAGTGTCTACCCATTCTTTTAGCCTGAATATATTTTCGATCAGATTATCGTATCTGACTCCTGTGTAGGCTTTATATATATGAGGATTCATATCTTTGATATCAATAATCCACTCATCTATATCATGAATTATGGGTTCTATATACCGCCAAGGCACGTTCAACGATGTTTCTATTCTCATCTGCCAGCTTGGATCTGCCAGTTTACATACCTCATGGATAAAAGCGGATTGAAGAAGCGGCTCTCCTCCCCCGAATGTCACTCCCCCTCCGGACATACGATAATATAGATCATCCTTTTCCAGAATTTTTATCAGTTCTTTCGATGTATAAGCGCCTCTCGGGACGCTGTCAGAATGCTCTTCATCCTCATGGCAAAAGTTATTTATACAATATTTGCAGTGCAGCGGACAGCCAAAAAACGCAACCAGCGTGGTTACGCCTTTTCCGTCGGTCCCCATTCTAAGGCGTGAAATGGACATTATATCCCCTATCATACCTACCCCTCCTCGCTTGGATTAAATTGTGGATAAACGCGCTTTTCCTCCGGAATTTTTTCCAGTTGTTTCTTTAAATACTCAGATTCCGCATCGCATTTCTTACATGTTCCCGCGCACGGTCCAATTGAAGGGCATATTTCACTCTGAAATGGGATGTTGTTTGCCGCAGCCAGTCTTATTCTCTGTTCCCGGAGTACATTGCCACAAGATGGAGCTTATTGTATTCGTTCAATTCTTTGAGAACACAATACGGATAAAGAGTACTTGGCTCATTATCTGTAAGAAACACAAGGTCGTCATGGTATCCCATTTCTTCGTTCAACTTTTCCCCGACAGACACCAACGCCTGAAATCTGGGATCCGCCATACCATATTTCTCTGTTCCTGTGTCTGCATCTTTCCCTTTATGAAACGCGTTGCCGGATATGTGTTCGGGTTCACGGGTTCCAAACGCCGTTGCGCGAGAAACATATGGCGAAACAAAACATTCATACTTGTTTGTGACTGCCCTCCCGTGCAGGCAGACAACCAAAACAATATTTCTATACTTTTTAAGGAACGGATTATCCTGATTCCATATAAAACCTGTATCTGTAATAATCAGCCTCACTATTCTTTCTCCACCCTCCATTCCATCGTGTGTCCAGTTTAGCATATCTGGAACGTATCCACAAGATAACCTACCGCAAAAGATTATGCAAATCAGGAAGCAAATAAGGAGTAGAATATTTTCTCTCATAGGATTGTCATCCACATTACATTGTGATATAATATATTTAGTAATACTAAGTATCTCAAAGCGGGGTGACTGTACTGAATGCAAAATACGAGGCTCAGATGAAAAAAGGAGTTCTAGACATTCTGGTCTTAAAACTTCTGGAAGAAGACGCAAAATACGGCTATCAGATCATCAATGAATTAAGCGAAAAAAGCAACGACCGTTTCCTACTCAAAGAAGGAACATTATATCCCATCCTTTACCGGCTTGAAGACGACAAGTATGTGGAGAGCCGCTGGAGTGAAGCGGCCGGGAAAAAGGTACCAAGAAAATATTATGTAATTACCGACGCTGGAAGAAATGCTTTAAAAGAGATCCAGGCATTATGGGAAGATATTAACCGCAGCGCCACAATGATTATGGAGGGTAAAAAAGATGAATAGATATATTAATCAGATCATCAGTAAATTAAAGTGTTCCCGGAAAAGACGAAAAGAGATAAAAGAGCAACTGCTCTCCGAGTTCACCTCCGGGCTTGAAGACGGTAAGACCGTACAGGAAATCATCGATCAGATAGGGCTTCCCAACGAGGTCGCCGACGAATTTAACAATAATTTTTCCGACAGTGAATTCAAAAAACACCGGAACGAAATCTTACTGACCGTACTCGTCGTCGTTGGTTTGATCGTCGCCGCCATCGTTGGTTTCATATGGTGGAGCCTTCCCAAACAGATTTGGATTGAGGACAGCAGGATATTTGACAAAGAGACCGTCATGAGCCAGGCGGAAACCGTGATTGATCTTCTGGACAAAGACGATTATGACGCCCTGAAAGAAATTTGCGACGAAAAGATGAAGATGGTGCTGGAGCAAAATGATCTAAGGGACGGAAAAGCTCTTATCGGACCGGATTGGGGGGCGCGGCAGTCCGTAGGGAATACTTACATCGTGGAACTGACCCAGAGCGGCAAAAAGAGCGCCATCGTGCAGATGCATGCTGCATATGAAAACGCAAACGTTATGTACACTATTTATTTTAACCAGGATATGGAACTGGAAGGTCTGTGGATGCAGTAAAGGAGATGCAAAAGCAGGAAAGGAGAATTTCAATGAAAATCGAGATTAAAAAAACGAAAATGGATATCATATTAGAAATTCTGTGCCTAACTATGCTCATCGGCGCCGCATTTTATATGCTCATACGTTGGCATAGTATCCCGGATAAGATACCGATGCACTATGACTGGAACGGGAACATTGACCGCTGGGGAGGAAAGATAGAACTCCTTATCCTTCCGGTCATGACATGGCTCATGTATCTTTTTCTCTCAGCCGTTGAGCATTTCCCCAGAGTATGGAATACCGGCGTGAGCGTGACGGAGGATAACCAGACTCGCGTCTACCGGACGCTAAAATATTTGCTGAAAACCATGAAAGTGATCGTAGTCTTTGATTTCTCCCTCATGACATTCTTTTCCCTGATGCAAAAGGATCTGCCAGGATGGTTTACCCTCTTCATCCTGGTTCTGGTGTTCGGGGACTTGTTTTATTGGATTGTAAAATTAGTGCGGATAAAGTGACTTGCAGAACATCAGATGATCGCTCAGCGATAGTGTGAGATATAAATTATTTATCAAAATATTTGCTTCTGTCAGGAAATACACAGTCTCGGGACAGGTAAGCCAATGATCTGCTTGCTTCACTGACTCACCTGTTCCATTATTTGAAACTAAAAAATAGCGTTGGATTAAATACCAAACATTTTCTTTGTATTTTGGACATCTTCGACGGTACAGCCCACTTCCTGTGCTATTTTTTCATCTGCCGCATCTGCCTGCTTCTTCACCGCCCGGAAAATCTTAGCGGACAAGAGCAATCCCTCACGGAGTCCTTCCTGACGTCCTTCCTGTCTTGCCTCCTCCTGTTTTACCTGTATATCTTCCTCGTAGCTATATTCTGCAATCAACATATTTTCCACCTCGCTTCCTTTCCGTTTCAGATAGTCCGCTAATATTCCGCGTTCGATGCATTCCCGGATTGCCTTCTGAATAGCGCCGTTTTCCCCTGCATGCTTTCTGACTGTACCGATAAACTCACTGTATTCTTTTAGTATTCCACATTTTCCCAGAATCTCATGCGCTTTATCTGAATTGATATTAATCACCTTCACTCTTAATTCTACAGAATTTGTCCCAGCCGGATTAAGGAACGCATCTGACAGTGTTAATTCCTGTTCCAATGGCTGTTCCTTTTTTCCGTTATAGAAGGTATAAAATTCCGGGGTAGGTATCTTCACCAGCGTTGTCCGATAGCGGGCTTTTTTATCCACCAACTGCTCGTAGGCACGCCCTACGTACATCAAAAAGCGCAGGCACATGTTGGGGTTAACGCTGCTTTGATGTTCCCCCAGTACCAACACCTTGCCATCCACCTCGAACGAGATATCATTCTTGAAATTCTTGTACAGGACATCTTCAATCCCAACCTTCCGGACGGCCTCCTCATCCTGATAATCCGTGTCATGTAACGCATTATACAGGCTCAGCAGGTTTTTCTTTGCCGTCTCATCCTGGTAAAAGAGGTCGACAAAAGACTATCCTTATGTTCCCGGTTTTCTTTCTCCATTTCACGCACCTGCCCTTCGATTCTTATGCTTATAATATCATAATCCGGTTGCCCTTGCAATGAATCCATCGGAAAATCGGTACAAACCGGCAACCCCATTTTTATCGAAGACAGCTTATCTTCGGATTATTTTTGCAGGCTCCGCTCCCTCCATAATCGTACTAAGTCTGTATACCTATCCTTGTTTTCCCCAGATATCCCACTATATCATTGACGCAAATAAACTTACGAATATCCCGATCTGATATCTCAATCTTAAATTCATCCTCAAATTCCATAACTATCGAAACCAGATCGAATGAAGACAATCCCAAGTCAGCAATCAATTGAGTCTCTTCCGTGATTTCAGTGATTTTAGGGTTTTCCGTATATCGCAATAATATCCTTTTCACCTGTTCAAGCAACATATTCTACACCTCCAAATATCCAATTTTTCTAAAATAATCTATATACTTCCTTAAATATTCAAGCCCGATCTCCGGCCACTCAAAACCAAGCCGTTTTAAATAATCCACCGTAAAACGATTCTCAATGCGGATCTTACTATCGTAATTCAACCGGTCATCGGAGTCCACATCATTGATAAATGTCTCGTAAATATATTCTCGTCCGCTTTCTTTCATCGTATTGCGCAAGCATTCTGTAAATTTACTGCTGTTTACCATTTCAAGTTTACATCCAAGCTTCCGAAAATAATCCAATAATTTATCCATATAGACCACTTTATCGCTATTAATATGAAATACCGTCTGGTTCGTATTAAAATGTCTCACAAGTGTCATAACGCAGATGCCGCCGCGTCAATGGGCGTAAATTCTAAATAAAGCTCCTCAAGATAATCTGGAATCATAGCCATTTCCAGTACTGCTTTTATGCGCATTAAAAATGCATTCGTTGCATAATTTTTCTGGAATACACCATCACTAAATCGGTTCGTCAAATTTCCCATTCGCATAATGTTGGCCTGCAATCCTTGACCTATACTCTCAAAGACAATCTTTTCTGCATTAAACTTACTTCGTGCATATACATTATCTAATGGTTGACCGATATATAGTTTATTTTCGTAAAAATGTTTCTCTTCCTCACTTGTATAACCATCAAAAGTATCTGCAAAACTATTTCCTGATACCCCCAATGTTGATGTGTGAATTAATTTAGCGTGGGCTTCCAAGCAAAATTTTATCAACCTTCTCGTTGTCCCTACATTTACCTCTTCAAAATACTTATACGAGCCATAGTGTTTCACACTGGCAGCCGCATTGATTACTGTATCGATCCGATTCGCCAACTCAATGTATTCCTGCTCATCCATACCAAAGTTATCCTTCTGCAGATCGGCGCAAATCACTCTAAAACGCTGCTCCTTTTGGTATCTACCGTCAAAATAAAACTGTAGCAAATCATATAGTCTTTTTCTACTTTCTTCTATGTCCTTCCCCCGCACCAGACAATATGCAATCCTGCTGCTCGATCATTTTCTTAAAATAAATCTCTTCATTATGAGCTTTAGACACAAATTCGATTGCTTTCAGGCTGTCCCCACCCAAATCAAAGAAATCATCATCGCGTCCAATAGGACTATAATCAAGCACCTGCTCCATTATTGCGGCAAGCCGTTTTTGTATTTCCCCCTCCGGTTTACTATACTCCGAAAAGCAATCGTATTTACAAACATGCCTATTGTATTCAGGTACATACTGTCTCTTCCAATAACCGGCACACCTATTACGATATCTTCATTTCCGGAAAATTTAGATAACAGGATACTAAATGCACCAATGTAAAACATATACGCTGTTATATTTAGGTCTTTGCATTTATCCAAAATCTTATTATGTAAATCAATATCTATAAAATCGTACACAGCGTTTCCTTTGAAACTTTGCTTTCCACCCCGCTTATAATCTGTGTTCAGCTCCAGTTCTGGCAATTCACCATCATAAACAGACAGCCAATACTTTTCACTTTCAGTATAGTCTGTTTTTTCCACGGCAAACTGCCAATAAGGTGCAACTTTTTCTCCAAACTTGTTTCCATATATAACTCATTTAATTCATGCAGTAAAATAGGAAGAGAGCCTCCATCGGCTATTATATGATGTATATCTATTACAATAATATTCCCATCATAGCCCGCCCTTATTAAAGGAGCCTTTGCCAAATCAAATGGTCGTATAAATGTCGAAACATCGTCATTTTTGATTTGTTTTACTGAAAATGACACAGGATCTGCAACCCGCTGGACAATAATTCCATTAGCGCCTCTGCTAACTCTTTAACAGTATCACAGGAAAAAATGGTTCTCGTATCTGTGTAATAGCCATTTTCTTCAATCCTGGCTATCAATTCAACCGCCTTTAAGCTATCGCCTCCAAGATCAAAAAAGTTATCCAAAATTCCAACTCTGCCTACCCCCAATATAGATTCGATTGATGAATATGCAATAGGCTCTTCACCCTTTAAGATACTGTTAAACTGAGAACAAACGAGCGACATCGTCCACGCATCGCCAATAAGGTGATGCATTTTTATCAAAAGCCCGTAACCATCGTTGAAGAAAATAATCTTAATCTCACATATTTTCCCCTCTATATCAATCGGCTCCCTTGCATATCTGCATGCATAGACATCAAGCTCCCCCTTTGTCGCAAAATTCAACATTTCTATACTACCAGATATAAACTTTTCAACCGTCTGCTTCATACCTTCCTCTGTACAAATAATATGCATGCGAAGCGCATCATTGATCTGATACAAATAGTTTACAGCATGTTCCAATTCGTTCTGCGTTCTCGCCCCTCTGTATATGACACTACCGCAGATCACAGAGATCGCGCCTCCCGCATATTTTTCCATATCATAAACCGACTGTTGTGGCTTTGACAGATCGTACATTTTCTTTTCTCCCTCATTCCTTTTTACTAAAAACGCTTTATCTTCTTCGTGTTTGTTTTCTCGAATTCAGTGTTCCGAAACTTGATCTTCTGTATCCTTTTTTATGCCGGAAGTTCCTGATTCATCTTTCGGATACTTTCCCGAATCCCTTCCTCATCTTCACCAAAAATTTCCGCAACAATGTTTTCAGATTCCGCATAAACGAGTACTTCATTTACAAGCTCAATTTCCTGAATCCGCTCTTCCAGCTCCTCCGAAGAGATGTTCTCCCCGTTGCACAAGATAATCAGGTTTTTTTTACGCCCCGTAATATACAAAAAACCATCCTGGTCTATATATCCTAAATCCCCTGTCCTAAACCAGCCGTTCTCAAGTACCTCTTTTGTCATTGTTTCGTCGTGATAATACCCCAGCATTATATTGGAGCCCTTTGCACAAATTTCCCCGTCTATGATCTTAACCTTGCAGCTCTTTATGGGAAGCCCCACACTATTCCTCCTGAAATAGTGATTCCTGTTTACAGCGATAACCGGAGAACACTCTGTAATACCATAACCATTTAACACCTGTATTCCTATGTCCTCCAGTCCATCCACATATTTTTGAGAAATGGCGCGCCGCCCGACACCACCAGTTCCAAATGCCCGCCAAATTGTTCCAGGATTGAATGAAATAATTTTCTCTGCAAACCGAAACCGCATCTTCTTGCCAGGTTGCTGAATCGAATCATCCGCTTTAACAGCTTTTCCTTTCCCTGTTCCCGGGCCGCCTTCCAGATCGTCTTATACAGATTCTCCACAAAAAGAGGAACCAGGAACATATGTCTTGGCTTAAACGTCAACATGTCGGACTGAAATGTACGCAGGCTTTTGCTAATGCAGACCGGGCAGTCATAGATCAGCATTATCAAAATGTCTGCTGTAAATGCGAACGTATGGTGAAGCGGCAATGTGAGCAGAGAGGCTCCGGTAAAATATACGTTACGGCTGCTATTAATAGCAGCCGCCATCATCCCCCTCTGGGAGAGCATAACACCCTTCGGTGCGCCGGTTGTCCCGGATGTAAATATAATGGAACAGACACTATTTTCATCCGCCCTGTTTTCTATAGGTACATAATCCCTATCGGAAATCAATTTTCTTCCATCCTTTAGAAAAGCAGGAAGGTCGGCTATACTTAAGATCCTGCTCACCTGTCCCTGCTGCATTATAGTCTCCGCTATGTCCGAATATGTATCAGAGTAGATTAATGCTTCCGCGTCACTGTGCGCTAACAGACCGCCGATTTCTTTTGTTGACAGTTCCTTGTCAAGCGGAACTATGACATTCGAGCTTATTACAACCGCAAAATAAGCTAAAATCCACTCATAGCTATTCTCGCTTAAAAGGGCTATCTTAATATTACGGAGTCCCTGTCCGTTCAAAAAGGCTTCCAAGGCGTTAATATCCTGATGAAAACGGCTGTATGAAATGGATTCTAACTTTCCATGCTTTAAATATTGGTATGCAACATGATTGGGACTGGATTTGGATTTTTCTGTGATAAGCTGTCTGAAATTCGTAAAATCTTGATGTTCATATAGTGGGTAGTTTTTTGCCTTTTTCTCATAATCTTTCTCCTTGACTTCCTTTATAAACACAGTGCTTATAACCTGCATCAATCCCTTATGCATTTTTTCCTACATCTGATTACAGTATGCTCGTTCGATATGTATAGTATATATCTACACATCAATAACACCATATATATCCACCTCTTACAATAGCAATAAAAATAAAATAGCATTACACATATAGCAGGAGGATTTAAAATATGAACGACTTAGAATTTGGAATAATAAAACTGCATCTAAAGGAACTCATGGAAGAACAGAACATATCCCTAAGCAAACTCTCTTACCGCGCTGAAATGCAAAGAACACAATTAAAGCATTATTATGATGGTTCTATTCAACGATTGGATATGAGCGTTCTTTCACGCTTATGCTATGCTCTTAAATGTGACTTGAATGATTTACTGGAGTATATCCCTCCGAATGATAAAGACTGATGCGCTTAACAGAAGATGAGTCCAAAAGAAGGACGGGTTTTATTAAGACAAAGCAAGGGCGCTCTATAGATATAATCGTCATCTATAGAACGCCCCAACTTTGTTCACCTCTTACCTCTTCCTCGAAAAATCCGCACCTTTCGTAAATTCATAAATCCCGATTCCAGTCGCAAGAGACAAATTCAGAGAATCAATATCCTCCGAATGTGCGATACGCACGCTTCTTCCCACCTCCAGATAACTGTCGTCCAGCCCCGTCGCTTCATTTCCGAAGACCAATGAAAACGCCTTTTCCTGTGAATGTGAAAAGTCTCCCAGCTGTTCTTCCCCTTTGAGCATGAACGGATAACAAATCCTCTCCTGGCCGAAAATCTCTTCATATTCACGAAAATCCGTAAAATATTGGACGTTCAGATGAAAGACTGCTCCCATAGACGCCCTGATCGTCTTAGGGCTGAACAGATCGACTGCCGGCTCGATGACCGCCAGATCCTTGATCCCGAATCCCGCGCATGTACGCATGATCGTCCCAAGATTCCCGGAATCACTCGGATTAACCAGCACAACATGGTTTTCTCCATGGGTCAGCGACATTTCATATTTATAAAATATGCCCAGTAATAAGCAGCTCTCCTTATCCCTTACCTTCTCTATCACCCGGTCGTTGAATACAACCGGGACTCCTGCCCTTTGGCATTCGTCCGTGATCTTTTCCCGGATACTTTCGCTTGTTTTGGAATGGACATACACACTGTCCGCCGCTTTGGGCCTGCACTGTATCAGCTCAAACGTCGGAAACGCCCCCATACAGTAGGAATAATCATATTTTTTGTTATACTTCTTAATATCGCTGCTTAGCATTTTCGTTCTTCCCCCCTTTAACCGATCGCTTTACGTTTCTTATATATATTCCAGTTTCTCGGGGTACGAAACCATTGCCCGCTCCAGGCTTTTACACAGACGATCATATTCATCGAAAGACGCCTCTGAGCCAAGCCAGTATTTCCTTTTCCCCTCGCCATCAAGAATATACAAATACCTGTGCGTCTGAAATATGGAACTGCTCTTCTTCCGCGGCGACGTCAGACGAATCTTCTGGATTCCCAGGTAAGAATAATACCGTCCGTCAATACGCAAATGTTCCCCATCTATGCTGATCTTTTCCGCGCCTATTTTTCGTCTCACATATAATCCCAAATACTCTGCAAACAATAAGATGACAAGAGCCAGCGCCATCATTGTGAGAAATAAAAGCTTCATATTAAATGAACGCTCTTCCATCACCGCCCAGACGTCCAGCGCGCCCACTGCCAGAACTACGGCGAGTATCACCATGGAAATCCTTTTTAGGCATTTCTTTTCCTTCTTAATCAGCTCAGCGGCCGGGAGCACGAATTCGTTGCGGTTCTCTTTTCCGTATAGCAACGCCTGCACCGCTTCCTCGCGGTATATTTCTTTTACTTCCGCCTTCTCTTCCACCGTCATCCGCCGTACTCCTGCATCCCGCATAGCGTCCAGCAGGACCTCCAGCTCCCTTTCTCCAAACCCGTACAGCCGCACTTTCCGGATTCCCCCCGGGACGTCAAATATAACACTGCATTGTACTGTCTCGTATTTCGTATAAGAACCGATCCTAGCTTTTTTATGATAGAAGTATTCACATACTGCCCAAGCAAATACGTTTCCTGATGTCCGGCGCGGCTGATCCTGATCTGCTCTCCCTCAATTTCCACTGTAGTCCACCTGAAAAAGGCAATGACAAATCCCAGCAGCATACCAGGAACTACAGATATCGGCCAGCGAATGATACCATACAGTATCTCCGCCACTCCTTCCGGAAGAAACATCAGGCACAAAAATACCGCGGTACCAAAAATAATACTCAAAACAAATCCATATGCTATCGTGCGCAAGAGCGCCATCCCAAGCGACCCTGTATATTTACGTTTTTGTCCCACAACGCCCCGATCTCCCTATCATACCGCCTTCTTCGCACCCTCAAGCGCTTCTATAACACGGTCGCACCACGCGTCAAACTCCAGATCTTCTTTCTGGCATTCTTCCGGGTGAGCCAAGATATAACCCAGTGCGGTCCTGACGCCCTGGTCGAACCGGATCCCCGTCCTCATATCCGGGACTGCCCTCCTCAGCTTACTGTTGTCAAATACTACAGACGACGATTTATCCCCTAAAAGGCTGCCTGTAAAATCATACCCATATTTCGTTCCCGCCTCCGCCAGAAATTCCGACGCCACATGGTATGCCTTAAGCTCCACGCCCAGCGCGTCCGCGATCGTTTCGTAGATCTGATTCCATGTCAAGGTCTCGTCCCCTGTGATCTGAAATACCTCCCCGATCGCATGGCGATTTCCCATCAACCCTGTATAGCCCACGGCGAAATCCCTACTGGATGTGAGCGTCCAAAGCGATGTCCCGTCTCCCTGGATGATGACGGGCTTTCCTTCCATCATACGTTTAACCACCTGCCAGGAGCCGTTTTTCCCGTGGACTCCCAGCGGAATCTTCCTTTCATCATAGGTATGGCTCGGTCGAACGATCGTGACCGGGAAATCCTCCCTGCGGTACATTTCCATCAGGAATTCCTCACATGCGATCTTATCCCTGGAATACTGCCAATATGGATTGGCAAGCGACGTCCCTTCATTTACAACATAATCCGAAGCCGGTTTGTGGTATGCGGATGCTGAACTGGTAAAGATATACTGTCTGGTTTTCTCTTTGAACAGCCTGTAATCCCGCTTCACATCCTCCACATGGAATCCGATAAATTCGCAGACCGCGTCAAAAGTAAGGTCTTTGATCTTCTCAGCTACCGCCGCTTCATCGTTGATATCTGCCGTGATTCGGCGCGCTTTTTCTGGCGCGACGTTGTTCCTGCCACCCCGGTTGAGAATCCACACTTCCCACTCCAGTTCATCTACGAGGCGTTTTACCACCGCCGTACTGATTGTCCCTGTCCCTCCGATCAATAATGCTCTCATTCTTATTCCTTTCACATCCAATAAAATAGTTTTTAAAAAATATTAGAAATATTGTTGATATCTACTTGACATATTGTTTTCATCGTGCTACAATGCAAATATCAGAAAGATATCTTATTCATATCTATTCTAAACAATAAATATGGACGATATCGAAAAATTTTTAATGAGGAGGCTTCATCATGAATCTTGTAAAAAAAGCTTGGCTTGTACGACCTTATCCACACAACAAAAAACGTCTCGACGAATTCAAAACCAAAAATATCGTCGCCGTCGGCTGGCCTGGAATTGGCAATCTTACCGGTAAATCACGGGAAGAACTGAAAGACATCCTGTCAAAAGCGCCGTATAACCTCAGCGGACTGGCGCTCGGCAACGCATACGCTATAATTGATATCTTTGTCAATCAGATGCAGACCGGCGACCTTGTCCTTGTTCCGGACGGAGATGACATCTTCTTTGCCGAAATTATAAGCAACTACTATCACGAACCATCCGTAGATAACGACACAGACGGATATCCGCATCAGCGAACGGTAATATGGCTCGCCAACACGTCGCGGAAACAACTTACCAAAGAGCTCCGCTCTTCCCTCAAAGTGCATCGAACCACAGCAGATCTCTCGCGCCATAGCGAGGAAATCGACGCCTTAGCGCACGGAAAGCTTTACAAACCCGCCGACAATACTTCCGGCACGGTCGACATATCATATCCCCTGCGCCCGAACCATGTTATATCGTTCACCATACCTACGGATATGAGCCAGGACGAAGCCAACCGGCTGAGCACCTATTTCGCCTCGCTTTACTTTGTTAAATGATCTCTTATATGGATTCCGTCATAAGTCTTATTATGATTTCAGGGGGGTGCCGCATGGCATCCTCCTGAAATTCTTTTCCCTTTTCTCCTAATCCCGGGAACACTTCTCCGCGTCGATTGCAAGCACGAACATCAACGCACAAAGTGCATTTTCCGGATGATATACGTCGATCACATAAGTATCGGTTAAATGCATCAGCTCTTTCGACACCACAGCGACACGCCTCCCCGCTCCGTCCAGGATCGTGTAATCCCATTCAAAGAAATCCCCTTCAATATGCCAGCCATTAAAGTCAATATTATATTTCGGCTTGAAGAAGGTAAATTCCTTGCTGATACATCCTATGTATTGTTCCCTTAAATACACCTCAAATTTCGGCATCAACGTAAGAACCCGCTCCTTGACCGTCCCCAGTTCGCCGCCCCGGGCGTCGAATATTTTCAGGCAGTGCCCCCACGAAAGCTGTCCTTTTACGGTATATACCGTTTCTCCGGACTCATTGTAAATATCGTAACTGTCGAACCACGAAAAAAATCTTTGCTTAAACAACAATTTCATATCTGAAAATTACCCCCTTCCTGTTCTCTTCTATATCAACTGTTATCCCTCAACACCTTCAAATATCTCACCCAGATTCATTTTTATAATTTTCTCATCTTTTTTCGTTCAAATTCTGAGAGTCCCCTGTCGTCACATCCCTTCTGGCTTAGATTATAACATGGCGAAAGAGATTACGAAATAAATATTTTCCCAAACATTTTGGATCCTAAAATGAAATTTTAAATTCCACTCCCTTATTCCCTAGTGGAATTTACTCTCGCACAGTTGATATTTACTCTTTCATACAAATGTGGTACTGTTATCTCTCCTTCTGACAGCAGTAGAAGGAGGAATCATGAGTAAATATATACCTGGTAACCAAAAACATCTTACTCTCGAAAACCGCATTTACATTGAAAATGAATTAAACAAAGGCACTTCCTTTAAGGATATTGCCAAATTTTTGTGCATGGACCCCACAACCATTTCCAAAGAAGTAATGGCTCATCGCCTTTCAGACTGGTATCACAAGGGCACCTTCTACAATGCCAAAAACTTCTGTGTTCATAGATATCATTGTAAGAAGACCCATGCCTGTGGAAAGATTTTTCTTTTTGGCATCCAATGTGCTTCCTGTCCGACATGCAACCAGACAGAATCATCTCACCGCTTATTGAACAGGGGCAGTCCCCGTATCAAATCGTTACTAACCGCCCGGAACTGGCTCTTTCGGTCCGAACTGTGTATGCTTATCTGGACCAAGTGATGAACCGATGCACGCAAGGCGCTGTCCACCTCGTACTTGACCGGTTGGAAAAGCGTTGGGGAACTTATGTATTCCTTACCCAGTGGGATGTGAACCTGTTTGTAAGCCATATCAATTCAACACCCCAAGAAAGCCTTGGAGGGAGAACTCCCTACCGTGCTGCACTCGAAACAATGGGCGAAGACGTGTTAAACGCATTTCAGCTTAGATCGATTGCCCCGGACGAGGTGAACCTGACGCCTAAGCTGATCCGCTTTAACTACTCATCAACTGCTCGAAATCTGCTGTCCGACGGAAAGTAAACTTTTCACATTTTTCAAATGTGACCGGTGGAATTTAGTCTGACACACTCCTTTCGAGTGGTCTGTTTTTCATTACTAGAAATCAAGTATTTTTCGATAAGTTAAACTCATTATAGCAGAAAACAGGAGATATTTCTTATCCTTCCCGGTAGCCGTTCAATTCCCGGCTCTCGCCGTATTCATATACGGATTCCATGATGCGGCTCCATTCCTGATCGCTGTTAAGTAATGCGTTCCTCGCCCATCTTTCGCATTCCTCCCCTCTGACATTGGATGGAGCGGGACGCAAATTTGCTCTGTCACGGTATAATTGATACAATTCATCCACTCCGGCAATCTGGGTACGTCTTTGGTCTTTTGGAAAAACATTGCTCCCAGGATCGGGAATCTCACCGGCCAACGGTACCTCCTCTATCAGCTTGCCAAGCTGCTGCAATCCTGCCATAGTCTGGGGGCTGTTTCTGCCGACATCCTCATATCTCATTTTCAAATAAATCTGAAGCCCTTTTTATGTCAGGTCATACTTCTTGTAAAACCTGCCCGTCCCTACTTCATACTGTGAGAGAATAATATTTACCTTATGTTCCGGATGCCGTTTTAAATAAGCGTCCAGCCTTTTCATGATTTTGTGGTGCTGGCATTTCAGAGCATCCGCTATCTGCATCGTATTTACTACAATGTTCTTTTCTGTTTTAGGCATAAAATGGATAGGACGGTGGCAAGCCCTACTTATCGCTATACGTTGATTTCAAGATTCTCTGTCACAATTCCCAGAGCTTCCAGCTTTGCTTTTGTTGTCTTTAACTGATACTCAATTTCTTTGTCCTTATCTCCTGCCGTTTTGATTCTCTGCAAATCAATAAACTTATCCATCAAATTAGTAGCATGCTCTTTTCAGTCATTTCTAATACCTCTATATGATTTACTCCTTTCCTTTTAAGTCCTTGCCATTTCTTAACCGTAACTTCATTAAAGACTTTTGCAAGACAACAATAAAGCAATTTTTTATTTTTTCTTAAATCCATGAAAAAGCCGAAGATCAGCAATTCTCCGGCACATTTCCTCAATATTTACTTGTTTACAAATGTACGAAAACGGTGTTAAATCACAAGCATTGCATCCCCAAAACTAAAAAACCGATACCTCTCCTTTATCGCTTCTTCATACGCTGCCAATACATGTTCCCGCCCCACAAGCGCGCTCACCAGCATAATGAGCGTGGACTCCGGCAGATGGAAGTTCGTAATCAGGCAGTCCAGCACTTTGAACTGGTATCCTGGATAAATGAATATATCCGTCCACCCGCTGCATTCTGTAAGCCTTCCTGCTTCGTCCGCCGCAGATTCCACAGTCCTGCAGCTCGTCGTCCCCACACAGATGACCCTATGTCCTTCTTCTTTGGCGCGGTTGATCTTTTCCGCCTCGGACGCTTCGATCCGGTAGAATTCCGAATGCATATGGTGCTCTAAAATATTTTCTTCCTTTACCGGACGGAAAGTACCAAGTCCTACATGCAGTGTCACATGGGCGATTTCCACCCCTTTTTCCTCAAGCTTCCTAAGAAGCTCTGGCGTGAAATGCAGACCCGCCGTGGGGGCGGCCGCGGAACCGGAATGCTTCGCGTACACCGTCTGATACCGCTCTTTATCCGCAAGCTGGTGGGTGATATACGGCGGCAGTGGCATCTGTCCAAGTCTATCCAAGATTTCCTCAAAAATCCCTTCATAATAGAACTTTATCAGACGGTTCCCTTCCTCCGCCACTTCGAGGACTTTGGCACGCAGGATACCTTCCCCAAACACCACTTCCGCGCCCGGCCTCATCTTTTTCCCCGGTTTTACCAGAGTTTCCCACACATCGTTTTCTTTGCGTTTCAGGAGCAGGATTTCTATCTTTGCCCCTGTTCCTTCCTTTTCTCCGATCAAACGCGCTGGTATCACCTTCGTGTCATTAATGACAAGACAGTCTCCCGGATTGATAAAATCCACAATCTCCCGGAAAATGTGATGCCGTATCTCCCCGGTCTTCTTATCCAGCACCAGAAGGCGGGAACCACTGCGGTCCGCAAGCGGAGCCTGGGCGATCAATTCCTGGGGCAGATCAAAATAAAAATCTTCTTTTTTCAACATGAAATCTTCCTCTTCTCAGAAAGAGAAGCGGACTGAAATATCCGCTTCCCTAATATATACCCGTGAGTATAACAACGCTGTTTCTTCCTTAATCTTACCGCAACTACTGACGAAGTTCAATCCCCATTTCTTCCAATGCCTTCAAAATCTTCTGCATCGCCGCGGATACATCTGCATCTTCGAGTGTCTTATCCTTTGCCCTGAAAACGATGGAATAAGCAAGGGACTTGTATCCTTTCTTGATCTGCTCTCCTTCGTAAATGTCGAACAGCTTATAGCTCTCCAGGTAAGCGCCGCCTTTCTTTTCAATGACCTCCTCGACCTGCCCGGCAAGAATTTCTTTCGGCATTACCATACTGATATCACGGTTGACTGCAGGAAATCTTGCAATCCCCTCATATTTGCGATCAAATGTTGCAAGTTCAACAATCATTGGCATATCAATCACAGCAATATACATTCTCTCACCAATTCCGTAGTTGTCCGCCACCTGCGGATGAACCTCCCCGATGAATCCCACGACTTTCCCATCATACAGGATATTTGCCTGCCGTCCCGGGTGCAGGAAATTCTTTCCCGCGCCTGGGTCGTACGTTTCTTTCTTTTTCAGCCCGGCTTTCTCAAAGAACTCTTCCACAACTCCCTTCATTGTGAAGAAGTCGCCGTCCCCGTACATGCCTAGGGTAAACTGCATCCTTTCGTCCGGCAGTTCTTTTAGCGGCAGTTCTTCTGGAATATAAATATTGCCTAGTTCGTATAAACGGACGTTTTTATTTCTCCGATTATAATTGGAGGCAAGGGACGTGAGCATTCCGTTTAGGGAAATCGTCCGCATAATGCTATAGTCTTCTCCCAGCGGATTCATGATCGGGATTGCCTTACGGCACGCATCATCTTTATCCATCAGAAGTTTGTCAAATACCTTCGGGCTTTCAAACGAATAGGTCATGCCCTGGCTGAAACCGCAGAATTCTGCGATATTTCTTGCAACTTCTTCCACGCGAAGCTTGAACGAAAGCTTGCCGGTGGTCGCCTCCCCGGTCGGAAGGGTCGTAGGAATGTTGTCATACCCGTAGAATCTCGCCACTTCCTCCGCCAGATCCGCCAGACAGAGTAAGTCCTGGCGGAACGTGGGCGCGACGACCTCTTTCGTCTTCCCGTCATAATCCAGCCCAAGCATTTTGAAATAATCCAGCATCTCTTCTTCCGGGATGTCGGTTCCCAAAAGAGCGTTGATCTTATCCGCATCGAAAGGCACTCTCGCGGGTTCCTTTTTCTTCCCGTATACGTCCACCATGCCGCCGACAACTTCCCCGGCTCCCAATTCCTCTACAAGCTGGCACGCCCGGTCGATTGCCGCCTGCGCATTATTGGGATCCAGCCCTTTCTCAAATTTGCCGGACGCATCCGTACGGAGACCGACTTTCTTGCTGGATTTGCGAATATTCGTTCCGTCGAAGCATGCCGCCTCGAACAGCATTGTTTTCACGCTGTCCGTAATCATCGAATTTTCTCCGCCCATGATTCCCGCGATGCCGACCGCTTTCTCGCCGTCGCAGATCATCAGAACTGTTTCATCCATCTCTCTTTCCTGTCCGTCCAGTGTCACGAATTTTTCGCCTTTTTCGGCGGTACGGACGATGATCTGATTTCCAGCGATGGTATCCATATCGTATGCATGCATCGGCTGCCCGTACTCTTCCATAACGTAGTTGGTGATATCCACCAGATTGTTGATCGGCCGGATTCCCACGGACGCCAGCCTTCTCTGCATCCATTTCGGCGACGGTCCTATCTTGATATTCTTTACCACTCTCGCACAATAACGCGGGCACAGATCCGTATTGTCCACCCTGACCTTGATATAATCATGCGCATCCTCGCCATTTCCGGTGGGCGTCACAACCGGAGGGTGGAATTCCTTGCGGAACGCGGCTGCGGCTTCCCGCGCGATTCCGACCACGCTGAAACAGTCCACACGGTTTGATGTGATCTCATACTCAAATACCGCGTCGTCGAGACCGAGGGCTTTCACCGCGCTCTCTCCTACTACTGCGTCGTCGTCAAAAATGTAGATTCCCATTTCCGGCGCTTCCGGATACATGTTCCTGTCGGAGCCAAGCTCCTCGATCGAACACATCATACCATTACTTGGCACGCCCCGGAGCTTTCCTTTCTTGATCTTGATTCCGCCTGCGACCCTCTGTCCCGGCTCATGTCCGCCCGCGACCTTGCCGCCGTCCAGTACCACCGGAACCTTATCTCCCTCTTTTACATTCGGCGCCCCGGTCACGATCTGCACCGTCTCAGTCCCTACGTTTACCTGGCAGACAATCAGTTTATCCGCGTCCGGGTGCTTCTCGATCTTCTCGATCTGCCCGATCACGATTTTATCCAGATCCGCATCCAGCTTTTCATAGCTTTCCACTTTGGTTCCAAACAGCGTCATTGCGTCCGTATATTCCTGTGCCGTCACATCCAGATCCGGGACATATGCTTTTATCCATGATAATGAAGTATTCATTTTCCTCTCCCCCCTCCTAGAATTGCTGCAAAAATCTGATATCATTTTCATAAAGCAGCCGCATGTCGTCAATTTCATATTTCAGAAGCGCGATCCGCTCCAACCCTACGCCGAACGCGAACCCTGTATACTCCTCCGGGTCGATGCCGCACATTTCCAACACATGAGGGTGTACCATACCACAGCCCAGAATTTCAATCCAGCCGGAGCCTTTACAGAAACGGCAGCCCTTGCCGCCGCATTTGAAACAGGACACGTCCATCTCCGCGCTCGGCTCGGTGAACGGGAAATGATGCGGACGGAATTTGGTTTTCGTCTCCTCCCCGAAGAGTTCCTTTGCAAATACCTCCAGGGTTCCTTTTAAATCGGCAAACGAGATTTTCTTATCAATGACAAGCCCTTCGATCTGATGGAAGGACGGCGAGTGCGTCGCGTCCACCTCGTCAGAACGGAACACACGCCCCGGCGCGATCATACGGATCGGAAGCTTTCCCTGCTCCATCACACGCGCCTGGACAGGGGAAGTCTGGGTCCTGAGCACGATTTCCTTATTAATATAGAAGGTATCCTGCTCGTCTTTTGCAGGGTGGTCCGCCGGAATATTCAGCTTTTCAAAATTATACAGGTCGTACTCGATCTCCGGTCCTTCCACAACCTCATAGCCCATGCCAACGAAAATCCTCTCGACTTCCTCCAGCGCGATAGTATTCGGATGACGGTGTCCGACCTGGTTCTTCTTTGACGGAAGCGTCACATCAATGACTTCCTGTTTCAGCTTCTCCTCGCGGATTGCCGCCTCCATCTTTGTTTTCGTCTCCTCCAGCAGGGCTTCGATCGCCGAGCGCGTCTCGTTGACGAGCTGTCCCACCTTCGGGCGCTCCTGGGGCGCAACGTCCTTCATCCCCTTAAGTACTGCGGTAAGTTCCCCCTTCTTTCCGAGGAACTTTACCCGTACGTCATTCAGCTTCTCAGGTACATCAGATGCCTCGATCTGCCGCATGGCTTCCTGTCTGATGCTTTCAAGTTTTTCTTTCATGATATCCTCCTTACCTCTTTCTCTTCATCGCCGAATAGGCGATTAAGTTCAGGTATCCCGTTTGCCCGTTTCCGGGCATGAGGGATTACCTCTTTCTCCTCATTACCGAATAGGCGATTAAGTTCAGGTATCCCCAACTACAAAAAAAGTAACCCCGTCCTCCAAAAGGGACGAAGTTACCGCGGTACCACCCTGTTTCCTGCAAAAGCAGGCGCTTGAGACTGCGTAACGTGCAGAGGTACGTCGCTTCCTACTCTCCTGAACTTTAAGATTTCAAAAACGCAGCTCGCGCGTGAAATTCGATTTCTGTCTGAACCAAAGGGGACTTTCAGCCGGGGATCCCCTCTCTCTGGTGGAAAACAGTTTCTACTTGCGCGGTCATAGCCTTTTTCTGTTCGTTTTTTCGTTCTGTTATATTATACTATAAGAATCCGCGATGTCAAGCGGGTTTCTCCAGTATTTTCTTTTCTCCAGTATCCGATATTCTCCAGTATTCTCTAGTATTGATACCTTTTTCTGTATTTAAAGAACATTCCCCCGGAAAGCGCAAGCGCCAAAAGCTCAGCTGCGGGCGTCGCCAGCCAGATTCCGTTCATGCCCAAAACCGCGGGAAGCAGGAGCATCATAGCCACCATAAACACAAAGGATCTTGAAAACGCAAGGATTGCGGACACTGCTCCGTTCGACAGCGCGGTGAACATTCCGCTGGCAAAAATGTTAAATCCGATAAAGAGCAGCGCGATCGTACAAATTCGGTTTCCAGTCACCGCCAGACCGTAGACCGGATTATCCGGGCGCGCGAACACGGATACCAGCGGCTTCGTGAAGGCAAAAGAACCCGCTGCCGTCAGGACGGAAATCGCTGCGATCACTTTGAGGCTGACGGCGATCAGTTTTTTCAGCTTCCCATGATTTTGTTCCCCATAATAGAAACTTACCATCGGCGCTACCCCATAAGAATACCCAGTATAAAGGGAACTCGCGAACATCAGCACATACATGATGATCGTGACCGCCGCGACCCCGTTTTCCCCCGCAAATTTAAGCATCGTCCAGTTAAACATCATGGTGACGATTCCCGTCACAAGCGCCGTCGCCATCTCGGAGCATCCGTTTGAAGCCGCGTTTGCAAGGACTTTGAGGCGTACCACCGGCTTTGTAAAATATAGAAGGCTCTTCTTTCTTCCGAACACAAACAGACCCACGACAGCCGTAACCGAATATCCAATCCCTGTCGCCACCGCCGCTCCGCTGATTCCCATATCAAATATGGAAATGAATACGTAGTCCAGCACCATATTCAGAACGCCGCCCGCCACGGAACAAATGAGGGAAAGCGTGGCCTTTCCGCTCGCGATCATGTAGAGGGTGAAATTATTCATCAGAAGAATCGGGACTGTGAACAGAAGATAACGGCTCAGGTATTCCACACAGTATCCTTCCACCTCAGCCGACAGATTCATACCTGCAAATATATGGTCCATTGCCAGATATCCCAAAGCGCACATCAGAAATCCAACCGACACGTTTACCAGGATAAGAAATGTAAAATCTTCTTTTGCCTCCTGGTCCTTTTGTTCCCCCATCTTTTTCATAATGACCGCGCTCCCGCCTGTGGCAAGCATAGTGGAAATCGCCGTCACGAGCTGGATGACCGGCGCGGTCAGGTTGATCGCGGACAGCGCGTCCGTCCCGATCAGATTTGACACGAACAGTCCGTCCACCATAGTGTAAAACGACATGAACACCGTCATAGCTATGGTCGGAACTGCGAATTTAAAAATATTTTTCAGTGTAACAGGCTTTTCATATATAGTTTTGTTTTCCATTTTTTTCCTCCTGCCTTGTTTTTATTTTCTGTGTATAGTATCATAAACCATACAGTAACAGTACGATCAAGAGGAATTTTAAAAATGGATAAAAAAAATAAACTTCTCACCATCGGCCAGTTTGCCGACATGCATGGAATCAACAAAAAAACATTGATGTGGTATGACGAGATCGGCTTGTTCAAACCCGCCGCCGTCAACCCGGAGAACGGATACCGTTGTTATAACTATCATCAGAGCCCCATCCTGGAGACAATACTTCTCCTGCGGGAGTTGGATGTATCTATAAGCGAAATACAGGATTTTATGAAAGACCGTTCCGCCGCCAGCATGAAATGCCTCCTTGACAAAAAAATAGCTGATTTTGACCGTAACATCACCCACCTGCAGGCTGTCAGGAAAACCCTGTGCAAACACCAACAGAATATGGAGACCCTGCTCACAATGGATTTATCCGAGATCAGCGTCGTCAATAAGGAGGAACGCTGCCTTGTGACCGTAGACATCCATAAAGATACTTCTTTTGAAAAAAAGGTGGAAATGATTACCGCAGAGACGGAAAAATACCATCTCGGCCGACTGCATGACGCCTCTTACGGTTCTATGATCCCTGTATCCAGCCTTCTGGACGGAAATTTTGACGACTATACCCGGCTTTTTATTGAAATCCCTTTTTTCGACCAAAAGGACGGGCTTCATGTACAGCCCAGCGGCAGGTATGTAAGGGCGTTCCATAAAGGAGACTGGGAGCAGATCTTTTCCTGCTATCAAAGAATCTTCGACTATGCCGAAAAGCACGGCCTGACCTTATGTGGATATTCCTATGAGATGGGAATCAATGAAACGGTGATCGACCGGATGGAGGATTATATTACACAGATTGAAATCCCCATCCGTGTATAGAAGAAGGAATGAACTGTCGCTAGCGTAAAATTTTTGTAGGACACATAGAAAAGGGAACGCCAGTTTTGTGTTATTATATTAGTCGACGAAGACCAATAGCACAAAGAAAGGTGTTCCCTATGATTAAGAGTATACAACAGTTTGAAGAGTCTGGCAT
>JAAWDY010000046.1 GCA_022793995.1 Coprococcus sp. | reverse complement strand
TTCCGGCTTTTGGTTTATTATAGATGCTTTTTGACATAAATACCACCATTTTTGTAAGAAAAAACTTCCACCCAGTGGAATTTAATCCTACAAGGTGGAAGTTACTTTTACAAAGTGGAATTAACTATTACAAGTGACGTTTTTCTTTTATTTATTTTTATTTATTCGTCTTTCATTTTGATTGCAAATGACTTTTTTGTATGGTATGATGATAACAGAGCACATCTCTAAGATCCGCGAAAAAGAAGGGTAGACCATGTTTAAAATAGAACGAATCCAAAAAATAAAAGAACTCCTGCTTGAACGCCGGCAGATGGAAGTCTCTGCGTTAAGCACTCTTTTAAAAGTATCCGATGCTACGATACGCAATGATCTGGAAGAACTCGAGAATGAGGGATTTTTGACGCGTTTCCATGGCGGGGCGGCGCTCAATTACGCTGAAACGTCAGGCTCTACGAATGTTTGTGACAACGCGATGGTTCCCTATGACAGGAACAAAGAAGAGATCGGCTTTATTGCCTCCAAATTGGTGAAGGAGCGCGAATGGATCTTCCTAGGCCCCGGCACTACCACCTATTATATTGCAAAGGCGCTGGCCCACAGAAGTAATATCAGCATCCTCACGAACAGCTTTTTAGTCGTCAACGCGCTGAAGGATTCCCCACATGCCAAGATCATGTTCCTGGGAGGACGGTTCCAGCGTCCAGGATTTTATGCGGTCCCGGATGACCTGGAATCGGAGTTGGACAATATTTATCTGGACAAGGCTTTCTTCTCTGTCGATGGGCTCGACTTATGTGCAGGTTACACCTTGTCCGACATTGCGGTCTTGAAAGTCATCCAGTGCGTGAAAAAGCATTCGCAGGAGATGATCATGGCGATCGACTCCACAAAGTTCGACCAACGTTCCTTCCGTAAAGTGTGCGGCATTGATGATATTAAGACTATTGTCACCAATCCTGATTTTTCGGAACATTACAGGCAGTTTTTTTCATTGCACAATATATGTGTTCACTCGGCTTAAAACCTTTAAACCTTCTGTCCCTGCTTTGTCTGACAACTAGAAAAGATAGAAGGAGTGATTATAATGGGTAAAACGAAACTGATCGCCTATGATCTTGGTACAGGCGGAATCAAAGCTTCTCTTTTTGATGAAAAGGGAGGGTCTCTGGCGGAAGCCTTTCAACAATACGATACCTTTTTTCCAAACGACAAATTTGCCGAGCAAAGACCCGAAGATTGGTGGAAGTGCGTCTGCCTTGTCACGCGCAGACTGCTGGAAGAGAGCGGCTCCCTGCCGGAGGAGATCGCCTGCGCGGCTTTATCAGGCCACAGCCTGGCGGCAGTTCCGATTGATAAAGATGGGAATCTTTTGAGCAGGCAGGTTCCGATCTGGTGTGACATGCGCGCCACGGACCAGATTCCGGTCTTCTTTAAAGACCTGCCTTACAAATCATGGTATGAAACCACGGGAAATGGAGATCCGGCTGAAACTTATACCATCCTAAAATTAATGTGGATGCGTAAGTATCAGCCGGAAATCTTCAGAAAAATCTATAAAATAATGGGATCAAAGGATTTTATAAATTACAAGCTTACGGACGCCATCTGTACTGACCCTTCCTATGCCTCTGGATTCGGTGTGTTCAATCTCCAAAGCTGGGATTACGAAGACCGTTTCTTCGACGCCGCCGAAATCAGCAAAGAAATTTTTCCAGCTATCCGTCCTTCTGATGAGATCATCGGTCATGTGACAGCCGGCGCCGCGGTGCAGTGCGGTCTATGCGAAGGCACCCTCGTCGCCTGCGGCGCTGTCGATAATACCTGCATGGCGCTGGGGACCTGCGGTCTTAACGAGGGCATGATCTACACTTCACTGGGTTCTTCAAGCTGGATTGCCGTCACCTCCCAAAAACCGGTGATCGATGTAAAAACCCGTCCCTTTGTTTTCGCCCATGCGAAAAAGGGCTTCTATACGTCCGCTGTCTCCGTCTTTTCCGCCGGGAATTCCTTCCGCTGGATCCGCGATACGTTGCTGAAGGACCATGCTAGGGATACCATGACTTATGATATCATGAACCAAATGGCCGCATCCGTCCCCCCTGGAAGCAACGGCGTCCTGTTCAATCCTTCCTTATCCGGCGGAAGCGCTCAGGAGCCAAGCCCCCATCTGTGCGGCGGATTCATGGGCCTTACTCTTGGAAACACGCGGGAAGACCTGGTGCGTGCTTCCATGGAAGGGGTGGCAATGGCGCTGCGGAAAACATTAGATATTTTAAGAAGCCAGATTGATATCCAAGGCGACATGCTCCTGTGCGGCGGAGGAAGCAAAAGCGCCGTCTGGCGCCGCATTTTTGCGGATATCTATAATATGCCCGTCCGAAAGACAAATATCGACCAGGACGCCGCCGCACTTGGAGCCGCCGCGCTAGCCGCCAACGCCTGCGGCATGTGGGACGGCTATGGGCTTATCCCCGCCCTCCACCAAACAGAAGAGTACCTCCTCCCGGATGCAAAAACCAACGCATACTATGAAAAATTACTGGATATTTATGGGGAATGGACCTGTTCGCTTGCGATCCTTGGAGATAAGATGGCAAGTCTTTCCTATCCGAAAAGCGGACTGATTTCCTGATCTCCTATCAGATATAATTCGTGGAGGGCCCGTGTCATGGCTACGTAGAGCAGCTTCGCTTCCTTGCTGTTATCTCCGTAATGCTCCTCATCGGGCCTCCACAAGATTACTGCATCAAATTCCAGTCCCTTCGTGAGCGTCACAGGAAGTACCATCACACCGTTGTGAAATAACTCCTCCTGCTCCCCTTGCTCTTTCTGCAAAACTCCCAGGTACTCCTTCACCTGGGCGGCGTCCTTTTCCTCTCTGCAGATCACTGCGATCGTCTCATAGCCTTGTTCCTTCAAAGAATCTACCGTCGACTGCAGCCTTTGCGCTAATTGTTCCGGTTTTTCCCGGATTACGGTCACTTCTTTCCCATGGCGTATCACAGGCTGAATCTGATACTGGCTTTTAGAAGCTTTTTCCAGAACCTTTCCCGCGAAATTGGAGATTTCGATGGTATTTCGGTAACTTTTTGACAGAAGATAGAAGCTATCCTTTTTCTGCTCAAATAATACCTCTTTTAAATCCTCCCAGTCGTTCATCCCTGTCTCATACCGAATGTTCTGGGAAACATCTCCCATGACCGTAAAATAGCAGTCCGGAAGGATCTGCCGCATGACGTGATAGATTGTCTCTCCAAAATCCTGAGCCTCGTCTATGATGATCTGGCTGAACTCGTCTTCCTCCTTTTTCATGAGGATTCTTTTCCAGATCAGCGCCAGGGCCGCCGTATCATAGACGTCCATCCGTCCCTTTGATACATGATTCACTGTTTCCTCCCACCTTCCGGGCGTATTCTCCTCCCTTTCCAGATATTCAAGAAATTCCCGGTAGATGGAAACCTCTGTCCATTTTTTCGGCGCCAAGTCAAAATACTTCTTATATGCAGCCTGTTTTTCCTTTTTCGGTCCCTTCTCCCAATCTGAGCATAAGAACTCGATCCTTGCACTGATCTTACGATTGAGGAGCCTTTCCGCCTGGAACATTGAGAGTCTGGAATTCTTATCTAAGATATCCCCCATACTTTCCCTTGAGAGGATACAGCCGATCTGTCTGTCCGTGATATCAATCGGCTCCAACCATTTTCTTCTCCACGCCCCAAGGAAATTTTCCAGTTTTCGGATGAAATCAAGCTTGCTTTTAACCGGCGCCATAGCGTCGTCCGGTATCACACTGTATGACTTCTTCCACGCCTTCCCCATTAAATAGGTAAGAAAACGATCCGTCCGCATCTGCTTTACATGATTCACATCCAGTTCCGGCAGCCCGCTGCCGATATAACCCAGGAGCATATCGCTGCTTCCCACAATACAGAACTCTGAAGGCTTGTATTTATCCTCATAATTATAAAGCAAGTATGAAATCCTGTGCAGGGCCACGGTGGTCTTGCCGCTTCCCGCCACCCCCTGCACGATCATATTCTTCCACGGCACATCGCGGATGATCTCATTTTGTTCTTTTTGAATCGTAGCGATGATATCCCCCAGAACAGCCTCCTTGTTCTGAGAAAGATATTTCACCAGAAGCTCGTCGTTGGCTGCCGTGTCGTCGTCATAATATCCCAGAAGATCCTCCTCCTCGATATCATACGTCCTTTTCTTATGCAAATCGATCTCTACGGTTCCGCTCCCCGGCACCTGATAACTCCCCATCCCCGGTTCGTTTTCGTAGTATACGCTGCACACCGGCGCCCGCCAGTCTACGATCACGATCTCATCCGGTCCTTTATTCACTCCGTTCTTCCCGATATATCTGACCTCACTGCCCCCGAACGTCAGATCCTCATAGTCTATCCTGCCAAAATACGCTTTCTTAAGCGCCGCACGGTTCTTGCGCAGAACATTCTGTGTATATTCCAGGATATTTTGTCCTGCCACAAGCTGGCCGTAGGAATCGCCTTCCCCCTTTTTTACAGCCTGGAAGAGCTGAGTGACCTCCTTTTTATACGCGCTTTCCCTCTCCGTATACACACGGATGTTCTCACGGACGACCTCAAGGCATGACAACAAATGCTGCTCCTCCAACAAACGTTCCTCACTTTTTTCCTGATCCATTTCTTCCTCCTTTTCCATGGTTCCCCATCTGAAACCAAGACTGCCGTCCCATCCCCGAACAACGCCTTTGCGGCGTAAATGGAAGAACATTTTACCACAAAAAAGAGGGAGTATCAACAGATTTTTCGGTGATTTTTTCGGAAAATCTCGGGAAACTCTTCCTCCGCTATATTGAATTTAACGCCAACAGATTTCCGACGGAAAGGGGCTTGATATGGAAGATGCACTGAACAGGATGGGAAAACAGCATGGATTCATTTAACGTAATCGTTTCGCCAAAAGTCCTGTCCCAACTGAACGACTATATTGATTACCTGCAATATACTTTGCTGAATGAACAGGCTGATAAATACCCCATAGCAAGTTACAGGGTATTTGGTCTATGCTCTGCTACGGTTCACACGGGAATAAAAAGCCGGAGTCCGGACACACTCCTTAGACTCCAGCCATTTGCCTTTCTATTTTGCAAGCTCAACCCTGCCCCGCTTCCAGATCGCCGTCTCCCGCCTTTAACGACTCGCAAAACGCTTCCAGCGCTTCGCCATCTTTTTCTACGTTTTCTTTGAACATCTCCATGATCTGCCTGGTAAATATCTTCCGGATCTCCATATTCGATATCACAAGATCGAATACGTCTCCCCTCGGCTTTCCCCGCTGCGTCAGATACCCTGTGGTGAACAGTACGCTCCAGATATGATCGATCGAACTATATAGCTCCTTGTACGTGAGTTCCTGATGGATCTCCTTTGTTACCGTCTCTCCCGCCACCAGTTTTTCGATCTCATGTTTTGTCGTTCCAACGCCTGCCCTGCGGATAAACTGCTTTACAATCTCATTACTACTGCTGTTCGACCAATAATCCTGCGGCTCAGCTTCCGGATCCGCCCGGAGGAGGTCGCAATAATTGATAACGTCCCACGGACAGTATACCTCTACGTTTCCGAAACGATACCCGTCATACCACTCTTTTATCCTGCCGTAAGCTTCAGAAAGCTCATAATAACCATTTTCAAATGCTTTCGCAAGCGGCACATCGTACTCGTCGATTAAAATGATAACCTTACTGTCGTAATACTTTTGCAAAAGCTCCGACAAATTCCTCAGTCCGCCACAAAGCGTTGCCTCTGTCATATCCTGCTTTAACAGGCGCGAAAAAATCTTACTTTAACCTTGTTTTTCACCCTGCCTTTTCACCACAGGCACCCATACCTCGTATTTTGCGTCTGCCGGATCCGGGTTCAGATACACCTCAATATCCGGGGCGTTGGCATATTCGTATCCCGACGTCGGCAGCCACTCCGTCACGATACGCCGTTCCAACTCCTGTACAGACTGGTTTGTTCCTGAACCGGAAAAGATTGCCCAGGTTGACGCCGGCACGATATATTCCTCCAAGTCTTCGGCTGTCTTCGTGCTGGCAACAGCAATGAAGTATTTCCACTCTTCCTCGTCATTGCAGGCGCTCACCCCGAGAAGCCCCATCGGCTGCGTATCCATCAGCGCCGCCATTTTAGGGATCGTCCCGTCCCCTGCCGCCCTCTGCCACATTTGGGGGACGACGGCAAAGTTTTTCTCGATCTCCTGTTCAAGCGGCGAAGAGATCCCGATAATCCGGAAAGCGTCCTTTGTCTCGATCCGGTAACTCATCTCCTCCGCCCCTTTTACAGCAACCGTAAACGTAATGGGAGGAAATGACTTCACTGCTACTCCCTCCCCTCTGACGGCCGAGGGTGCAAGGCCGTGAACTCCCTGAAACGCCCTGTTAAACGCTGTCGGAGAATGGTATCCATATTTCTCCGCAATATCAACGATCTTCTCATTCCCGCTCTGCAGATCCACCGCCGCCAGGGACATCCGTCTCCTGCGGATATATTCCGACAAGGTGACGCCCGCCATATACGTGAACATTCTCTGAAAATGGTAGGCAGAACAGCAGGCGATCCGCCCAAGCTGTTCATAATCAATCTCATCCGCCAGATGCTCTTCAATGTAATTCATACTTTGGTTTAATTTTTCAACCCACTCCATAGTGTTACCTCCTGTTTATTTTGTGTTCCTGCAACATCATATCATTTTTCCAGAAGGCTTTCCTCTTAATATCTGCACAAAAAAGAGAGCTGAAAAATGTGATCCGCAAAAGCCTGCCGCACAGTTAAACTTACTCCGCGCCCTTTCTGTGCAGGATCCTCCTCTTAAACGCCTGGATTCGCCCCATATACCGGCTTGTAAATAAGGTTCCCAGGATCAGTACCCCGAACACAAGCCCCAGTGAGAAATCCGCTATATTTTCGTACACCCCTGTCGATGAAAGTCCCTGAATGTCTATAACCATATAGACGATAAAAGCGATCAGCGCCGCTATAAAAATGCGGCAGAGCCTTCTTGAGAATTTCATCTTTTCATTATTCTCATAATCTGCAACCTTTAACAATGTTTCCTCTGTTTTCTTATCCATCTCCATCTTCCTTTCTCCATCCAAAAATTCTTCGATCGTTACATCAAAATAGTTGACGATCTCGATTACCAGGTCAAAATCCGGCATATTAACGCCGTTCTCCCAGCGAGAAACGCTCCTGTTTGACACACCGAGCATTTCTGCAAGCTGTTCCTGTGTTAAATTTTTCTCTTTGCGGAGTTCTTTTAAGAACTTCCCGGTTTTCCTCTGGTCCATTTGGACTATGCGCCTCCTTAAATTCTAATTTTTAATCGCCGACCAGGCGATCGAGTTCAGGTACCCAGCCCTCGAGGTTCACCATCAGAATAACTTTTTGAATGAAAAAAGTACATGACACAATACGAGAATATCATATATCCTGCTTTTAGAGAATACATTTTTATGATTTTTCCCCTTTTGCCTTCTCGAAATACCTTTTGACCCCGATACGGTACATATAGTAGAATAGATTACGATAAGCAGATCCTAAAGGAGGAATGAACGATGAACTTTATTGACATGCACTGTGATTCTTTGATGAAGCTGTACTTCCACCCGGAAGAGACAGACCTTTTCAATTCCCGGGTTACATCCGTCGATTTTGCGCGCATGAAGGCCGGAGGCCAGTTAGCACAGTTTTTTGCGGTCTTTCTGCCGACCTCTGAAATGTTTGAGTATTCCGGGATCAAGGTTCCTTCCGATGAAGAATACATTGCCGCGCTGCGGAATTACCTTCTCACCAATGTGGAAAATCATGCAGACCTGATCGCCATGGCCTATGGTGCCGGTGATATCGTAGAAAACCAAAGAAATGGGAAAATGTCCGCCATCCTGACAATGGAAGACGGGCGAGCCGTGGATGGGAAACTGGAAAATTTAAAGCGTTACTATGACTTAGGCTTCCGCGCCATCTCCCTTACTTGGAACGGCAAGAACTGTTTCGGCTCGCCAAATTCAAAGGACCCTGATATCATGAGGGCAGGGCTTACTGATTTTGGGAAGGAGGCTGTCGCTTATATGCAGGAGATTGGCATCCTTGTGGACGTGTCGCATCTGTCGGAAGGCGGTTTTTACGACGTAGCTGATATCTGTAGAAAGCCTTTTGCGGCGACTCATTCTAACAGCTTCTCACTCAGCCCGCACCAAAGAAACTTAACCGACGATCAATTGCGGGTACTCGGTAACGCGGGAGGCGTAGCGGGCTTAAATTTCGCACCGGAATTTTTGAATGAAGAGCCTGGCAATAAGAACAGCACCGCCGCTATGCTGGCAAAGCATGCCCGGCATATGGCAAACGTGGGCGGAATCGACTGCGTCGGCATCGGTTCCGACCTGGACGGCATATCGGGCGAGCTGGAGATCAGCGACAGCTCCCAGTTCGGAATCCTGATCGACAGGCTGCAAAAAGAGAAATTTACAGAAAGTGAGATCGATAAAATCTGCCATAAAAATGTACTGCGCGTGATGAAAGACGCAGTGAAGTAGATCTGGCATTCCTCAGTCTGATCTCATGCGCTCTGATCTCCCTCGGCCTGATCCTACTCTGTCTGCCGCAAGGCGTCAGATTTTACCAACAATCTTTTATACAGATTATCCACGGCGATCGCGCCAAACGGTGCTGTAATAAGGATAGAAAGTACTGCCACGGTCAATGCAGTCTGCCCACAGGCAAGTCCCATACCAAGAGGGATTGCCCCGATCGCAGCCTGCACCGTGGCTTTCGGCGTATAGGCCGCCATACAAAATACCCTTTCCTTTCTTGTAAGGTTCGTTTTCACCAGGGACAACGCCACTCCCAGCATGCGGAAGATGAGCGCCCCTGCCACCAGAAGAAGGGCGGCTCCCCCTGCCGCCACAGCATATTTCAGGTCGACCGTGGCCCCTACAAGGACGAAGAGGAACACTTCCCCTGCCGTCCAGAGCTGATTATATTTCCCTGACAGCCGCGCCGCCAGTTCACCGTCTTTTTGTTTTATGATAAATCCCAGCGCCATGATCGCCAAAAGCCCAGAGAGCGGCACGATACCCTCAAGGCGGCTTTGCAGCTCCAGAAGCAGGAAGGAGAAACTGACAAGCGTCAGGACTTTGACCGTATCCCGCATAGGAAATCTCTCGAAGACCATGATTAACACGCTCCCCAGGACCACCCCTGCCGCGATTCCAAGTACAATGGAAACAGGGATCTGGAAAAAGCTGAGCGCGGAAATCCTGCCTGTGGATGCCAGGGAGGTCAGTGCGGTAAATACAACAATGACAAAGACATCGTCCACAGATGCTCCCGCCAATATGAGCTGGGGAATACTGTGTTCCCTTCCATATCCCTCCTCAATCAGCCGGATCATCCTGGGAACAATGACAGCCGGAGATACCGCCGCGATCACGCTTCCGATGATCGCTGCCTCCAGAATCGACACTCCCAGCAGCGCGGGAGCCAAAAGAATCGTCCCAGCCATCTCCGCACACGCAGGGACAAAGCACATGAGAACCGCAGGCCTGCCCACCCGTTTTAAAGAATCCGCCTCCAGCGACAGACCTGCCCTTGTCAAGATGATTACCAGGGCGACCTGCCTTAAATCCGCTGAAATCTCTAAAATAGACCCGTCGATCAAATCAAGTGCGTGCGGACTCAAGATAATGCCTACAAGAATCATCCCGATCGGTCCCGGCAGCTTCATCTTTGAAAAAAGATGTCCGAAAAATAATCCCAAAAGCAGTATCACCGCAATCCCCGTCAACATACAATTTCCTCCCTACCTCTCTTTTTCTTTGCTTTACATCGAAATTTCACTGACAATACTTGTCCTAATGATTTTTCGCGCCGGAACCATCACCGCCGTCACGGAAAGGAGCAGGTTCAGGAGCATCACCATGGCCGTAATCCCAGCCGGGACTTTTGCCGTAAAGTGCAAAAACTGCACGACATGCGCCATATAGTAATCCATGACTCTCCGAAGGACAATATTGTAGAACAGGAAAATAAACAAGTCTGCCAAAAGTCCATACCCTATCCCCGTCCGCAGGACCATCCTATAAAATCCGCTGTCCGTTATCCCCATCGCCCGGATAATCCCGTATTCCCTCCTGCGGGAGAGAATTGAGTAATTCACACTGTTCATGATGTGGAACAGGCTAATAATCAATAAGATTGCCGCGACCCCCGTGAAAAATAACTGCTGCCGGCCAAGATAATTCTTCTGTGTCTCGATCGCCGCTTTATAATCTTTCAGTACAGCTTTCGGCACATCCCCTATTATATCCAGCAAGCTTGCGCTCACCGCTTCTGTATCCGCCCCGTCGGAAGCGGACGCATGGATGAAACGATAATCCAAGATTCCATACTGCTCTTCCATCTGCCCGTTCGTCATAATCAAACTTTGGCATCCATTCCAGCCTTCCGCGTTCAGAAATCCTTCTTCCTGCGCCAATGCACGGCTCACAACCGCCGCAATCTCAAATTCCTTCTCTATATAATACTCTTCCTCTCCCCTGAACTTCAAGACCTCTTTTGCACAATCCAAATCTTTCGGCACACGGACGGTCACGGTATCCCCGGGGTGTCTGCCATAAAAATCATAATTTCCCTGCCCGTCTTTGTTCGCTACCACTATGATTTTATTTCCCTTTTCCAGATCATCCAGGGAAATCTCTCCCTCCAGCACAAACTCCCGGAGCTGCTTCATCATCCCTTCGTCGTAACCATAGACGTCGTATTTAATCCCGTAAGTCCCGTCCTCCTTCTCCACACAGATTCCTCCGAAACGCTGCTGATAATATGCGTCCTGATTCATTTCATCAAAATATTCGTCCCATTTTAGCTCATTTTTCTGAATGGTAAGCTCACCTAAACTATATTTTGATGCATAAACCTGCGCGAGCCCCGGTATGTTTCTAACCTCGTCGATTACCTCCCTTGGTATCGTATCCGACAAGTCGCCGGATTTAAGCGAAACGCGGTATTCCGAGCACAGCGAGCCCAGTCCGTCGTCCGACTTCATGGACATCTCGGCATGAATCTTTAGATTTTCCACCATATACGTAGCGCACAGGAACACGCAGCCCCCAATGGATAAGGAAATGAGTATCCCCAGCGCTTTCTTCTTGTTGGAGAACATGAACTTTCTCACAACCACATTTGCCAGATTCCTATGCCTTTTGCCGTATATTTTCCTGCTTTTCCCCACAAAAGACGTATCCCCTGCCATCGTCTGGAGGAGGGATTCCTTTTGCATGGAATGTATTGTCACAAAGCCGATCACTGCCATTGCGGCAAATAAGAAGATAAATCCGACTGCCATCGCCTGCCAGGCAATATGAAATTCTCCTGCCTGCGCTTCTTCCATGCCGGACATCTTCTCCTTGTAAACTGCCCCCATCCCTTGGTATAAAACGTTTAAAACGCCGTTTCCAACCAGGCATCCGACCGGATAGCCGATCAGAAATAAGATCCACAGCTCAAAGACCAAGGTTCCGCCAATCCTCGCCCCACTGATTCCCAGCGTTTGCATAAGCCCGTATTCTGATGTCCTTTTCGCAGCAGAAATATTGAAGATACTGTAAATCACGCATAGGCTGAACAGGCACAAAAGGAAGATCATCCCATTGAGCGCCAGATTGTACTCGCTTTGCAGTTTCAATACGATATACGTAAAATTCCCTCTTTCATCCGTCAAGGCAAACTTGACGATATCGTAGATACTATCCGGCTTTTCGCCGCCCAGAAGGCTTACCACTTCCTCGTTTGCTTCGATCCATTCACCGGAAACCCGGTATGTTTCCTGAAATGCCTGTAATTGCCTGTACAGTTTCCCATCTTCCTCGAACCGCAGATAAAGGCAGGTCTGTTTTCCTTCCCCTGCAAACGCATCCCCTACGAAAATCTCCATCTCATCCGTCTCGGAGGACCATTCCCCTTTCACGATTCCGGTAAGGGTATACTCCTCGCCATACAGTATCACGCGGCTGCCCGGTTGGGTCAAAATACCCAAATTCCGCAGCGTGTACTGGTCCGCGGCGATTTCGTCCGCTCTCTGCGGATACCTTCCTGCAGTAAGACTGCGGTGCGTCATCCCCATATAACTCTCATCCGCGCTGACGAAGGCAACCTGGTAAGGCTCCCTTACGATTCTCCTGATTTCTTTTATCCCAATCTGCGCGAGACGAAAGCTCTCTTGTGCGTCTCCTCTTTGCACCTCGCCAGCCATCTCCTGATCTGCCCAGATACGATAATGCCAGTCCCCGTACATGATCTTCTTATTCGCCAGCTCACTTTTCTGGCTGCTGTACAAAAGGGAGCTGATTCCCGACAAAAGTGACGCTGTCAGGATTATGCTGGCTAAGATCGCGAAGGTCTGGCTCTTATAATAACGCATATATTTGCAGGCAAGCTTTAACATACGTCATCACCGCCTTTTTCGGGAAATAAGCTTCCTCCCCTGGAAATCCTTCCATCCTCAATATGGATAATCCGATCGCAGGTCTGCGCGATTCCTTCATTGTGCGTAACCATCAGTATGGTCTGGTTATATTTGCGGCAGCTTGCCTTCAACAGCCCAATGACTTCGATCGTTGTGACGGAATCCAGATTCCCGGTGGGCTCGTCGGCCAAAAGGATCGCTGGCTTATTCACCAAGGCTCTGGCGATGGCAGTCCTCTGCTGCTGCCCGCCGGAGAGTTCATTCGGATATTTCTTCCTCTTATCCCATATCCCCAGTTCCCGCAAAAGCTCCTCAATGTATTTCCCCCTCGTATGCCTCCCCTTGTCAAATGCGATTGGAAGCGCCACGTTGTCATACACGTTCAGGACAGGCATCAGGCTGTAATTCTGAAAAACGAATCCAATATTTCTCCGCCTGAAGATCGTCAGCTCCTTCCGCTTAAAAGAGCTGATCTCTCTTCCCCTGATGTATATTTCGCCTCCTGTCGGCGCGTCAAGCCCTCCGATCAGGTTCAGAAGAGTCGATTTGCCGGAACCGGAAGTCCCTACGATCGCGATAAACTCCCCTTCTTTGACCTGGATGTTGATGTCGTCAAGCGCACGCACCTGGTTTTCATGTTCACCATACACCTTTTCTACATGGCGTAATTCTAAGATATTCATTCTCGTCGCCCCTTTACTTTTTGATACAGACAGTATAACTGCCTCATCTTGCATTTCCTTTTCAAGGCGACAGATTGTTCTTACAGTTTTGTAAGAACACGGAGAAACAGCTTCCTTCTCCATAAACAGATTTTACCGTCATGTATCCTTTTTCCTTCTCCAGTATCAAACTGGAAAGATACAGACCGATTCCGGATCCTTCTATGCTTTCGACCTGGCTGCCTCGGTAGAATCTGCGAAAGATCTGCGAGGTTTCCTCCTGTTTGATTCCGCATCCGTTATCGGCGATCTGGATTTCGGTATACATCTCATAGGGCTTTACCCTGATTTGTATCGCCCCTCCACGCTTCGTATATTTGACCGCGTTTTCTAGGAGGTTCACAAATACCTCCGCCGTCCACTTTTTATTGTGGTATAAAAGGCGGTCCTCATACGGTTCGGATTCGATACTCAGTCCCTTTTTCTCGATCTTCTCGTAGACAGAGTCAATCGCGTCGCGGATTGTATCTTTGATCGGATACGCCCCTGCCTCGAATACAATCACATTTTGTTCCAGCTTTACCATCTTCGCAAGCGAGCCGATGATCCAGTCCAGTTTATCAATCTGCCTTTTCAGCTTCTCACAGATCTGAGTTTTCTGCTCTTCGTCCATCTCCTGTCCGGTCAAAATGTCCGTATAAACAGAAAGATTTGCCAGCGGCGTCTTGAGCTGATGGGACAGATTGGAAACAATGCCTTTTACCTGTTCCTTCTCTTCCTCTGCACTTTGTATCTGCTTTTCCAGGACCTCCTTAATCCGTGTGATCTTATTTGCAAGGGCGGACAACTCTCCCTCCTTCACATCGGAGTACTCGATCTCCTCCCGGCTCAGCACACAGTCCAGCATCCGGTCGATGGAACGGTATATTCTTCTCTTACTGTAGAAAGCGCCGTATCCAGCCAATGCGCAAACGAACGCCAGAAATACCAAGTTCAATGCCATTTTTATTCATCCTTCCAGATATATCCGATCCCGTGGACTGTTTTAATCAGCCTGGGCTCTCCTGCATCATCCTCAATCTTCGTCCTCAGCCTGCTGATATTTACGGAGACCGTATTGCCATCCACGTATTTTCCTTCATGATCCCAGATATGGTCCAAGATCTGTTCCTTTGATAAAACATGGTTCCGGTTTTCGATCAAGTACAGAAGAAGCTTGTATTCCAGCTTACTTAAGAAAACCTCCTTACCAGCTTTGCAGACCTTGCAGGCGCTCTTATCAATCAAAAGGCCTCCCGAAACCAGCTTTTCGGACTCTGGTTTTCCATTTATGAGCCGTTTCATTCTCGCTTTCAGCACTCCTAAGGAAAATGGTTTCGACAGATAATCGTCCACACCTAATTCCAACGCCTTGATCTCGTCCATCTCCGTATCCCGTGCAGTCAGCATAATAATCGGCACCGTACAAAACTGCCTGACCTCCCTGCACAGGTCAAATCCTGTCCCATCCGGCAAGTTGCAGTCCAGAAGGACGATATCATAGATTCCCTTTCTGATCTCCTGGATGCCCTCTCTTTTTGTTCCCACATCAAAAACAGAATCCCCGTCTCCTACAAATGAAAAACGCAGTCCCTCTCTTAAATCAACGTCATCCTCTATAATCAAAATCTTCCTCATTTCCTCTATCTCCATATCGCCGATTAGGCGATTTCAATTCAGGTATCCCGAGCATAGCGACGGGGTTCCTCTATCTCCATATCGCCGATTAGGCGATTCAAATCGTCGCCGGATCGGCGATGAAAAGGACGCTGCCCTATAGATGATCGCATCTATTTTGCAGCGTCGCTTTTATACCATATGTAAAGTGTTACGCCTGAAAGCATACCTCTCCGTCAATGATGGTATACAGAATCCTTGTCTGTGAATGCATCGGGTCGCCGTTTGCGATAACAAGGTCGCCGTCTTTCCCTTCTTCCAGGGAGCCGACCCGCTCTTCCACCCCTAGGTGTTTCGCTGGATTAATTGTGATCGCCTGAAGGGCCGCGAACGCATCCATTCCGTTTTTCACTGCCAGCCCAGCACACAACGGCAGGAATTGCTGCGGAATCACCGGCGAGTCTGTGATAATCGACACCTGACATCCTGCCTTTGCCAAAATTCCCGGAGTCTCGAAGCTTACGTTTCTCATCTCGATCTTTGAAGCGTGGACTAAGGTCGGGCCTACGCAGACCGGATACCCTTCCGCCGCCAGCTCCTCTGCGATCAGAGAGCCGTCTGTACAGTGCTCCAGCGTCAATTTTACACCAAATTCTTTCGCGATCCGAATCGCCGTAAATAAATCATTCGCTTGATGCGCATGGGCTTTCAGAGGGATTTCCCCGTTAAGCACTGGAAGGAGCGCCTCCAGCTTTGCGTTATATTTGGGTCTGTCCTTTGCTGTCTTTGCTTCCTTTAACTGCTCCTGGTACTCTTTTGCCTCGCGGAGCGCTACCCGCAGCTTGGAAGCTGTGGACATACGTGAATAATTGCTCTTCTCCTTATAGCAGCGTTTCGGATTCTCCCCAAACGCACACTTCATAGCGGCCGGGAACTTGACGATCATGTCGTCTACCCGTTTCCCCCGAGTCTTGATTACCGCGAACATCCCGCCCAGTACATTGGCACTTCCGGGACCTGTGCCTACGCAGGTAACGCCGCCTTCCACTGCCATCGGGAACGTCTCGTCCTGTGGATTTAAGGCGTCGATGATCCGAAGCTGGGGCGTCAGGATGTCCGTCATCTCGTTGCAGTCGTCTCCTTCAAAGCCCATCCCAAATCCGTCCGCACCCAGATGACAGTGCGCGTCCACAAACCCGGGATACACCTGGCGGCCTTCGGCGTCGATCACCTCGGCTCCCTCAGCCTCAAGCCCTGCGCCGATCCTCGCAATCTTCCCATCTTCTACCAGGATATCCGCCTGATAGCTCTCCGGGCGGACGGCGTCGTGAATCCATCCGTTTTTAACTAATAATCTTTTCATTTTCACACCTCCGATACCTCCAATTATAGGCAGTTCCCCCGCTTTGTTCAAGACCCATATCAATTTATTTGCAAATTATCCTTTTACTATTCACAGTCGATCTGGATTTACAGACAGACTCTTCATGCTTGCATGTAAGAGGCTATCTGTAAATCCAGATCAGACCTGCGAAGCAGGAACTCCACCCGCATAAGAGTCTTAGCTCCGTAAGGAGCGGGAATGACGCCTCATAGAGGCGGCGAGTGCGCATGTGGGTGGAGGGGACTGTGAACGGTATCCTTTTACTTATTAATCAGACGCTCGATTAGTTTTACGATGACGACCACCACGCCGTAAACGACGCCTGCGATCGCCCACATCGCCCGGTTGGCTCTGCTTGCCCATTCACCATTCGTCCCCATTACCAGCCAGAGGTAGACGGCTACGACCACCAGCCAATAGATCGCACTGATCGGCCCAAGGATATGCCTTTTCTCTTTATTTTCCCGTGTGTATTCGCCCTCCTGCAACAGCTTTTCCATGGATGACTGTATCACGCCCCCGTAGATCAATAGGATGCACCCGATCCCTACCAGGAAGATGAGCAGGCATACGGCAATGGACGAGAGAAATTCATTATCAATTCCCATCCCTATAAACAGCGGTATCACAGCTAAAATGCAGATCACTGTTCCTTTTATGTTAAGCCCCGTATATGTGTTCTCAAATTCTTTCTTACGCTCCTTCACCATCCCAGTCACTCCATATTCTGTCTCAAATACTTCTGTCTCTAGGAACTCAAACTCCTTTGACCTGGCGCCACATGAAATAAATATAGCGACTCCTGCAGTCACAAAGAGCAACAGGATACACAGCCCCAGCCCTCCAGCTAGATTTTCTGAAAGACCGAACTGTGTATATTCACTGAAGCTGCCTAAAAGAAGCAGGCAGATCGGCGAAATGATACACAGAAATGTAGCTGCCGCGATCTTTGGCGCTGCCTTGCGCCTCACTTCCAGGTAACGCGCTGCCTCTTCCATTGTAATACGGCGCATCGGCTGTGCGCCTGCCGCGGGGGGAACTTCTCCCGCCATATACTCTGGCTCTTCCATCTCATCCTTTAATAAGTAATCTGTCGTCACCTCAAAGATCCGGCTCATCTGGATTACCTTATCCATATCCGGCACCGACTGCGCCCCTTCCCACTTAGACACTGACTGCCTGGTGACTCCGAGCTGCCCTGCAAGCTCCTCCTGGGACCATCCTGCTCTTTTACGAAGATTGATAATCTTATCCGCTAATATCATATTGCTTCCTCCTTCTATTGCCGCTGTGTATATCAGCTTCTATTTTCATGCTCAATCCTAGCACAGATACCGGTTGCGTACCAGAAAGCCGCCCATTCTCTTTGTCAACTGGCAGTTGCGTTTGTCAAAATTTACCAAATACGCCCATTCTGCCGCTGAAATACATACTGCTGGATATCTCTTCTCGCTCCTTTGGGAAGCTCGGCGAACTGACAGCCATATCCCAGATTCCCGTCCTGGAAATCCTCCTCCCGCAGCACCGTTGCCTGAAGCCGATACTCCTTTTCCATAAAACAATAAGAAAATTCGACCGTATCCGCATAACTAAGCCGTGTCGTAGTGACAAAATAAATTCCACCCACACTGATATTATGGATAACCGCCTTGAACTCTCCCTGCTCCGAAGAAGTGATGATCGTCTCTTTCTCCGTCTTCGCGCGGAATCCTTGTCTCTCCTGTATGATCTCAGCCACCTCCAGAATATCGCAGTCCGCGATCCACGGTTCTGGCACAGACGGATCATAATTCTGTCTGACCCTGAGTTCACAATATGTCTTTACACAGCCGATTCGTTCGTCAAAAAAATCAATCCGTACTTTCTCGCCCTCAGGGACTTCCTTCTGCCTCATCAGATGCAGGGTGATCTGTTCCCCGCTGCACTTTACCCGGACCCTTGTCCGGGAGGAGTTGTCTGTTCCATAAACGCTACAGACGGTACAATTCGTGAAAACCATATTTTTCCTCCTTTATTCATCGCCGGTTAGGCGATTCCATTCAGGTATCCCGCCATCGGGGTTTCGCTCCTTTGATAATCCATTTTCATCCGTATCTGTGGTATCCATAATCACAAGGCTTACCTGCACCGATTTTGTTTCCATATGCCCTCGCTTCATCTTCACATCCAGCGCCGGCACAATCGATAGGTATTCGCATTTGTGGAAATCCTGTGTATTACATCCATTATCTCACAAATCGCCTCTATACAGGATCAAATACTTTATCCCTTTTTCTTACGGGGCTTTAAGTCTACATCTTTAATTGTTGCCATATCCTACAGTAATCCAGCGACAAAGATGCTTTTTTCTTTGAGCGTCAGTGTTTCCATATAGGTTTATGTTCAAATTCTCTAAGCGCCGTTTGAAGGTCTTGCAGTTCTAAAAGGTTGACGGCTGCATAAAAAAATGTCTTTTTGCGGCCATCATTATAGTTGGATAAAAAAGCTTCCAGGATTTTTGCCTTTTCCGCCGCATTAAGAACATTCAACTGATACTCTGCAATTTCCTTTAATATCTGACGTCTATGTAGAATCCAAACAACGCATACTAAGCACATTATTTATCCAGGGCTTTCTGTATTTCTCTGGCTACATCTAAACAATCCTCCGGCATAAAGCCTGGCGTTTCAAACGACCTTGAAAATACTTTCGACACGGCTCTTGCAATTTGCTCTATAGATGAATCAAACCTAATGTATTTTGAGAGTTCTTCACTCTCTCCATTAAATTCATCATGGGGCGCATCCGGTAACAATCCATACGGATTCCACTTATTTATTTCTGCCTTAACAATTCTGTAAATCTGATACCGATCTCCAAGCTCTTCTTTTCTTTTTTCTGCTGCAACTCTGTAACTATCAATAACATTATCTAAATCTTCTATGTCAGGTTGGCACCATATGTCTGTTACTTTATACCAATCTCTTGTTAAGCAAATTTCGTCTATTGATTCAGCGTCAAAAAGTTCGTCCAAGCTTCCATAGTCAATTTCACCGCTGCCATTGTCAGATCCGCATCTTTGAAACGAAACATGCCCGGGGTAACCTATTATCATGTATTCGGACTCTTTATCTCTAAAAGACAACGACATTTCTGGTTCGATATCCACTCTGACGAATGTGGTGATTATCCTTTTTATATCATCTATAGTATATGGATTATGAATATCCTGACCATCAAATGTTCTATAAAAACTGTCTGCTTCAAGCTGTTGCAACCCAGAAACCTGACCATCCCCAAATTCCATGATAACCAGACTTCCGTCTTCTTTTCTGGCAAGATCCACGGTAACAAAATTGCTTTTCACTCGCTCTGCAATAGTTTTTATCCAGGTATATTCATCCTCAGATAGTTTTACATTGTGCTTATCCGTCCAATAATCATCTATAGCTAAAATACGTCCTGCATAAATAAATACACGATATTCCTCAGATAATGGCATTCTGCTATTTTCGTGGAATCCGATTTGTTTGAGCCTTTCAAAGCGCCTTAAAACAATACCTCCAACAAGGCTGTCGTCCTGTCTTCTAATAAAGTTTCCAATCACTTTACTCACGCTGTCTTTATCACAAATATTATTTATATAGCAAGCGTCATACCATTCATGTTTTCTACTTTTTACAAAGTCTTTTACAATGTAAGCTCCCTCTTTTCCTTTGGAAAGATTAATAGCATCTTCAAGATTACTTGTGTTTGCCCATATGCTTTCAATAGTGTCATTTTGAAAATCAGAATACCACCCTGGAAGAAGATGATATCTGTTATATTCCTCTGGCGTATTAATGAGCATAATTCCCCTCTGCTCCAAAGCTTCATAAAAAGCTTTATACATTTCAGGCTTCATCATCCAGCCACGATAGACCGTTAATCCAGATATATCTTCTCCAAATAAAGAAAGTTTTCCATCTTGCATATCTTCATAACTGAATAGCACACATGAATGTTTCAAACCAGCAGCTTGATATTCTTCTTCGTAATCTTCATCAACACGCCTCTGGTAAAGCGGATGATTGCAAAAGATAAAATTTATATCCAACATAGCTTTTGCAAGAATATTTCCAGATGCTTCAACCTTATCAAGTAGCTCAAATAAAAGCCCCATCGGCATTTCTTCTATTAATTTACTTTCTGGGATACGTCTAAACATCTCTATCCCTTTGACCTTAAACTTGTTCCCTCGCAAATCAAACAGAATGTCGCCAATACGAACAGCAAAGCCTTTTGGTATTTCAACTGCATAAACGCTTCCTCTTCTGGTAACTTTAAATCTATCTATTATTCTGAAAACTTCACTCATATAACATTCCATCCCCTCTGACACATTCTACACAATACACTTGACATATCTTCCTCTCCTTTTTGAAACTTCGATGTCAAATACTTGACGTCAAAATGAAGCTCGGATATAATGTCGACTATATTGAATGCATACTCCCGCTTATACTTGATTGTATCACAGATAATAAATTTATCAACTTATTTTCTTGACACCGTTTTCGCATCGATAGATCTATTTCAAATAATAGAGTCTCTTAATTTCTAGTAAAAAAGGGCTTTCCGATTCCTCGAAAAGCCCTATACTAACCACCAAGCACACCTCGAAAATGCTTCGCATTCCCTCGGTCGCGGGCATTCGTCAAATGCCCGCAAAGGCAATAAAACAGGGACTTACAAGTAAACTTGAGGTCCCTGTTATTATCACCTTTTATGCGCTTATCTCATTGCTTTCGCGCAATTACTCGATAATTCTAGCAACTCTGCCTGATCCTACCGTACGTCCGCCTTCACGGATAGCGAAACGAAGACCCTGCTCCATAGCTACCGGATGAATCAGTTCGATTGACATCTCTACGTTATCGCCAGGCATGCACATCTCTGTTCCTTCCGGAAGATTACATACGCCTGTCACGTCTGTTGTTCTGAAATAGAACTGCGGTCTGTAGTTGTTGAAGAACGGAGTATGACGTCCACCTTCATCTTTTGTCAGAACATAA
>JAAWDY010000045.1 GCA_022793995.1 Coprococcus sp. | reverse complement strand
ACGAGGTAGATAGGGCAGGAGTGGAAGTACAGTAATGTATGGAGCGGACTGCAACTAATCGGTCGAGGGCATGACCAGAGAGAAGGAAGGACAGGGAGAAGGATGGGAGATACTTCGTATGCCGTTTTGAAGGTACACCGTATTATAAAGTATGTGAGAAAAACGCTCGATCATCCAGTTGGATAATTGAGCGTTTTTTATGCGCATAGAGCGGAAAGGAACTTGCTGCTATCACAGATCGCCCCAGCGCAGGCGAGTAGGGGAAGATAAATCCTTCCTATATGATTGGTATTTGTTTAATTTACAGCATCTTCCTCTTTGTTGGTTTTTATCAGTTCATCAAGGGAGCGAAATGTATATCCCATTTCTTCCCATTTTGTCAGAAGCTCGTCGAGGATTTCGCCGTTTGTTGAAGAAGTACTGTGGAGAAGGACGACGGCTCCGGGATGGATCCGAGATAAAAGTTTGCTAAAAGCCTCCTCATGGGAAGGCTGTTTATCCTGATACCAGTCCACATAAGCTAAACTCCAGAAAAATGTGTGATATCCCATTTCCTGCGCCATTTTCAGGTTCGTTTCGCTGTATTTTCCTTGAGGAGGACGATAATATTTTGGCAGCTCTTTTCCGGTGATCTCTTGAAATTTGTTCTCCACATACGTCATTTCTTCGGCGAAACTCTCTTTTGCGGAAATTTGAGACATATCTTTATGATGCCAGGTATGATTTCCAATCGTGATACCTGCTTCTGTCATTTCTCGGATCAGGTCTGGATTTTCATCCAAGTATGTACCAACGACAAAAAAAGTGGCTGGAGCGTTATGCTTTTTTAAGGCTTCCAGGATAGGTTTGGTATTACCGTTTTCATAACCGGCGTCGAATGTCAGATAGAGAACTTTTTCGTCCGTATTTTCTGCATAGTAAGCATCATATTTGTTCAATTCGTCAAAAGTAGCGTTTGCCACCGGAGGCTCTCCCTCCTCCTGGAAACTCAGGCCCCAGTTCCCCTCGGAAGAAGCCGGGAGCGTTCCTGGAAAGAAGTGTTCCTGGAGTCTCGCCGCAGCATTTCCGGTTAGAAAGGCGGCAGAGAGGATCAATACGAGGGTAAAGGTCCTTTGAATGCTTTTTTTCTGTATCATGGACGTTCTCCTTAAATATATTATCTATGTTACTATAAATAAATATATGTAAATATAGGTATTTATATGATGAAGGATTTATAGGATTGTTTCGCAGAACCACAATGATTATGTATCAATCAGCAGATTTGCCCTTGAATTTTTCGGATAGATGTTCTATAGTAGTAGAAAAGCAGAGGTAATCTATAAAATGATAGGCGCTTCTGTAATAAAAAGGAGGTATTTTCTGTGAAAAAATATGTATGTGAACCATGTGGGTATGTATATGACCCGGAGGTGGGCGATCCGGACTCAGGAATCGAGCCGGGAACAGCGTTTGAAGATCTTCCGGCAGACTGGGTTTGCCCGATTTGCGGAGTTGGTAAAGAAGAGTTTGTTGTAGAAGAGTAAACGGTTGTGGCATATAGAAGAACTGGCGGACGGGACGAATAGTTCCGTCCAATGCGTTTACACAGCAATGGGAAAGCGCCGAAGGCGCCTTTACGAATGGTGCGGGTGTAAACAGTAACCAACTGTTACGAATAAAAGAGAAAAGTTTAAAAGAGAAAAGTTGAATTTGATGATTGACAAGGGCGATGCATGTGTGGTATAAATAGATGGTGGTCGTTTGAGATAAACCCGAACGACGGCACAGGGGATTGGTCAAATGGCATGACAGGAGTCTCCAAAACTCTTAGCGGGAGTTCGATTCTCTCATCCCCTGCTACATAATAATTTGGGAAACCTTGAGAACGAGTTGTTTTCGAGGTTTCTTTTTTTAAGTCATTTCAATCATGATCGTTTTGCGGACAACTCTATGTATAGTACCAAGATGGGAGCGCCAATGCAGGAAAGCAGATTATTTAAGATTGTGTATCACTTGCTTGATAAAGGACAAGCTACTGCTCCGGAATTAGCAGAAAAATTTGAAGTATCCGTGAGAACTATTTACAGAGATATTGACGCCCTAAGCGGAGCGGGAATCCCTATTTATGCAGAGGTAGGACGAAACGGTGGTATCCGCCTCATGAATGATTTTGTTTTAGACAAAGCGGTATTGTCAGAAGAAGAAAAGCAGGAAATTCTAACAGCCTTACAAACGATCCATTTTACGAAACAGATTAGCGGCAGCCAAACACTGCAAAAGCTTTCTGCAATATTTAATCTTAGCTCGGAGAACTGGCTTGAAGTGGATTTTTCTAGATGGGGAAATGAAGGGACTGACAATGAGAAATTTGAACTGTTGAAATCAGCGGTAATTCGACAAAAATGTGTAAAAATCGCCTATGCAAATTCCTATGGAGTAATTAGTGAAAGGGTCGTCCAGCCGTTAAAAATGTCATACAAGTCCATGGCGTGGTACTTAAAAGCGTATTGTACTGAAAAACAGGATTACCGCATCTTTAAACTGACTCGTATTATGGAGCTGGAAGTTCTTACAGATGGTTTCATTAAAAGGTCATTTCCAGAAGTAGATGAAAAGCCTGGCACCACCTGTAAGATGATTAGATTGGGGTTTCCGCAGAGTATGCTATATCGTGTTTATGATGAATTTGATAAAAAGAGGGTAAGCAGGCGGGAGGATGGGGATTTCATCGTATCTGTTGAAATGCCGGTAGACGAATGGCTCATCGGGCATTTATTATCATTCGGAACACAAGTAGAAATTATAGAGCCTGCGTATCTTAAAGAAATCGTAGCAGAACGGGCAAAAAAAATTTATGAGAAATATAAAATATAAGCGATACATATAAAACAGACTGGAACATCTGCCATATCTGTATCAGGAGAAGACGCAATAAAGGCATATTTTGTGGAAATAAAAATATAAAACACAAAAAAATGTTACAAAAGTATTAAAAAACATTGCAAAAGGTACGGACATGCTATATAATAAGAAAAGGTTTGTGGTGAGTATAGGGAATAGTGGGGATATATCAAGCAAATGGTCAGGATGGATGGAAGATGAGAAAATTTGGAAAAGTTCTGTTGGTATCTCTGCTGGCGAGCTCGCTTGCAGCAACACCTGTTCTTGCGGCGCCGAGTATAAGCGACCTTGAGAACAGCAAAGCGGAAGCGGAAAACGAAGCAGAGGCACTCAGACAGGAACTGCAGACCTTAATAGAGAAACTCAATCAGTTGGAGTCAGATCTCGTACAGAAGGGGCAGGACATCAGTCAGGCGGAGAATGATCTTGCCGCTGCCCAGGAAAGAGAACAGCAGCAGTATGAAGATATGAAGCTCCGCATCAAATATATGTACGAGGAGGGCGATTCCAGTTTCGTCGAAGCCTTGCTCAATGCGGAGAATTTCTCGGATTTATTGAATAAAGCACAGTATATGCAGAGTGTTCATACGTATGACCGCGAGATGCTTCAGGAATATGTGGAGACAAAGCAGAAGATCGCTGATCTTAAGGCAACCCTAGAGACACAGATGGCGGATATGCAGACGATGCAGACAGAGTATAAAAATGAGGAGACGAACCTCAATGATACTTTGACTGCGAAGCAGGAAGAGATCGCGGATTTGGACGTGCAGCTCCAGGCTGCAGCGGAAGCGGCGGCAAAGGCTAAAGCGGAGCAGGAGGAAAGAGAGCGTCAGGCAGCGATGGCCCAGAATCCTTCTTCATCTGACGAGGAGGGAACCGGAGGCGCCGGCTCTTCTGATTCAGACGACAATCCGGGAACTGGAGGCGGTTCAGGGTCGAATGATGATTATCAGGCAGGAGGCGACAGTTCAGTTGGAAATGCGATTGTGAGCGCCGCGTCAGGATATCTTGGCGTGATGTATGAATGGGGAGGCGCTTCCTACAGCGGAGTGGACTGCTCTGGGCTTGTTATGCTTGCGCACCGGGCGGTAGGTATCAGTCTTTCGCATAATTCAGGGTCGATCGGCGGCGGCGGCAGGGCAGTCAGCGCAGCGGAAGCGTTGCCGGGAGATGTTGTGTGCTACAGCGGACATGTAGGAATTTACGTAGGCGGAGGTATGATGATCCATGCGCCAGAGCCGGGGAAAGCGGTCACTTATGCAAGCGTGAATTATGCGCCGCATTGGTTCCGGCGTTATTGGTAGAAAATCTAGAATTTAGATAGAGGGCAGAAACACGTTTGTGGTTGTTCTGCCTTCTTTTTACAAGATATAGTAGGATGGATTGATTTCCGGCGGAATTTGCTGGAATCTCAGAAAAGGACTTGAAAGAAAAGACATTTTGTTGTATGCTTAGAAGAAATCAGTCGCTTGTATGGCGATAAGGTTTTTAGAGTAATATGTGGGGACATATGAATAAGGACAAATGAATAATTAATAAGGCAGGTAAGGTTATGAAGAAAAAGAGAAGGTATTTACGGGCGCTCATAGCATCACTTGTTATGAGCTCTTTTGTTGCAGCATCGGTAAGCGCAGCCCCTGATCCAAACGAGATCAAGGAACAGAGGGATAAAGCGCAGTCTCAGGTCAATTCCCTGCAGGCGGAGATCACGGAAGTCCTGGTGCAGATCAACGATCTGGAGGAAAAGCTGATCGCCAAGGGGGAAGAGATTGTTAAGGCAACAGAAGATCTTGCAGAAGCTGAGGTCAAGGAGCAGGAGCAGTATGAAGCGATGAAGCTGCGTATCAAGTATATGTACGAGGAAGGCAACAGTACGGCGCTTGAGAAGATCGCAGAGTCAGGGAGTATCGGCGAACTGCTCAGCCAGGCTGAGTATTTTCAAAGCGTACATACATACGACAGGGATCAGCTGAATGCATACCAAGAGACAAAGGAACAGATCACCGAGCTGAAACAAACCTTGGAGACAGAACAGGCGGAACTTGAGAAGACTCAGGTAGAGTTTACTGAGAAAAAGGAAGATCTTGACGCAACTCTTGCGGCAAAGCGGGAGGAAGTCGAGGATCTTGACGAACAGTTCCAGGCAGCGGTGGAAGCCGCGGCGAAGGAAGCTGAGGAGAAGGCGCGGAAAGAACGAGAAGAACGGGAAGCGCGTGAGCGTCAGCAGCAACATCAGCAGGAAGCGAATAACAATAATAATAACAGTAATGGCAATAATAACGGCGGCAGTTCTTCCGGCGGACAGGACATTAGCGGGGGAAATGCAGGCGGCGATAATGGAGGCTCAGGCAGTAGCGATAACGGCGGAGGAAATGAAGGCGGGAACACTGCGAATAATGACAATGGTAATTCCGGGGGCGAGAGCAATTCCCAGGGAGGGAACAGCAGCGCGGCACAGACGATTGTGAACGCAGCGTACGGTCAGATCGGTACTCCTTATGTATGGGGCGGGACGAGGCCGGGTTCAGGTCTTGATTGTTCCGGACTTACCCAGTACTGTCACCGGATGGCCGGGATCTCGATTGCCAGGACATCGTCCGCACAAGGCGGAGGCGGACGGGCTGTGTCGAATCCACAGCCAGGTGATATTGTGTGCTATAGCGGACATGTAGGGATTTATGTAGGCGACGGGATGATGATCCATGCGCCACAGCCGGGCGATGTAGTGAGGAAGCAGAGAGTTTACGGTAATCCCTGGTATCGAAGATACTGGTAAAAAGAGGGAAGGATATTACGGTTTCAAGTCATAAAGCTGCCGTACGGGATAGACCGGACGGCAGTTTTTGATCTTAGAATTATGTGATATGAGGGGCAAAAGAGGTATCCTCATATGGGGGCGGATCATTAGATGTTCGGAGGAAGGCGGATGAAAGTTATCAGGGCAAAAAGCGCGGGCTTCTGTCCCGGCGTCAAACGCGCTGTCGAGACGGTTTATGAACAGGTGGAGAAAGAGAAAGAAAAACAGATCTACACCTATGGACCGATTATACACAATGAAGAAGTGGTGAAGGATCTAGAAGGGCGCGGCGTGAAGGTGATCCGGACGGAGGAGGAGCTGGACGCATTGGACGAAGGCGTGGTAGTCATTCGTTCCCATGGAGTTCCCAGAAGGATTTATGACAAATTAAGAGAGAAGGGAATTACCACAGTGGATGCGACTTGCAATTTCGTCAGAAAAATCCACAGGATCGTGGAAGAGGAGAGCGCTAAGGGAAGCCATATTATCATCATCGGCGATCCGGCTCATCCAGAAGTTCAGGGTATCCGGGGATGGGCGGGAAGTAAGGCGGATGTGGTACAAGATGCGGCGGGAGCAAAGGAATTTGTCTGTACGGAAAAGTGCAGGATTTGCATTGTTGCACAAACGACATTTAATTACAATAAATTCAAAGAATTAGTTGAAATTATTTCTAAAAAGGGTTATGATATAAGTGTTTTAAATACGATTTGCAATGCGACGAAGGAGAGGCAGGAGGAAGCCGGGAGCATTGCAGCGGCAGCGGACGCTATGATTGTGATCGGAGACAAGCATAGCTCCAACACCCAGAAGTTATTTGAAATCTGCGAGAGGGCATGTAACAATACGTACTATATACAGACACTTGACGATTTGGATATGAATCAATTAAGGTCCGTGGAAACAGTAGGAATTACAGCAGGGGCATCCACGCCCAATAATATAATTGAGGAGGTTCAAAATAATGTCCGAATTAACATTTGAACAGATGTTAGACGAATCATTCAAAACAATTCATAACGGAGAGGTCGTAGATGGTACTGTAATTGATGTGAAACCAGATGAAATCATCTTGAATATAGGGTACAAGGCCGATGGTATCATCACGAGAAGCGAGTATACCAATGAGTCGAATGCAGACCTGACTACTATGGTATCCGTAGGTGATGCGATGACGGTCAAAGTGCTGAAGGTCAACGATGGAGAGGGACAAGTCCTTCTTACATACAAGAGACTGGTGGCAGAAAAGGGGAATGAGAGACTGAGGGAGGCGTTTGAGAACAAGGAAGTACTGAGGGCGCCGGTGACACAGATTCTTGGCGGCGGCTTAAGCGTTGTTGTGGAAGAAGCGAGAGTATTCATTCCAGCCAGCCTTGTATCAGATACTTATGAAAAGGATCTGTCCAAGTACCAGGGACAGGAGATCGAATTTGTGATCAGTGAATTTAATCCTAGGAGGAACCGTATTATCGGCGACAGAAGACAGCTTCTGGTAGCGGCAAGAGCGGAGAAGCAGAAAGAACTATTTGCAAGACTTCAGATCGGTGATAGAATCGAGGGTGTTGTCAAGAATGTGACAGATTTTGGCGCATTCATTGATCTGGGCGGCGTAGACGGTCTGCTTCATATTTCTGAGATGTCTTGGGGAAGAGTTGAGAATCCGAAGAAAGTGTTTACAGTGGGCGAGAATCTGGAAGTTTTAGTGAAGGATATCCATGAGACGAAGATCGCGCTCAGCCTGAAGTTCCCGGAGACGAATCCGTGGGCAAACGCAGCGGATGATTTTGCAGTAGGCAATGTGGTGACAGGCCGCGTTGCAAGGATGACGGACTTCGGGGCGTTTGTAGAGCTCGCTCCGGGAGTGGACGCACTTCTGCATGTGTCTCAGATTTCCAGGGCACATGTGGAGAAACCAGCGGATGTACTTTCTGTCGGGCAGGAGATCACAGCGAAGGTCGTGGACTTGAATGAGTCGGAGAAGAAGATCAGTCTGAGTATCAAGGCTCTTGAGATGGCGGAAGCGTCTGCTCAGGAGGAAGAGGAATAGAAGTTTAGGCATAGATGATATGCTGTGAATAGGATTTAGAAAGCAGAGGATGGTTTGTCCTCTGCTTTTTTATCATATAGGAAACTTTGTTTCCTATATGATAAAAACCCTCCGGGCGGATGCGCACTCGCGCGAAGAAGTAGTATGTCGCAAGCGACCGCGCTCGGCGCGAGAATGTGCTTTGGCACATTCTTTTTTATATATGGAACGGATTTTATTGTGCGGCAAGACATTCCAGAGGAGTGTACGCGGAAAGATACAATTATTTGCAGTGTATCTCTGGATTTTGACGCTAAATTTTTGTATACTTTACAGCATGATATACTTTGCAGTATGTTAGAGTTATAACATAGTTAAAGAAAGAAGGAGGAAGGGAAGAATATGGGACTTTTGACTTTTAAAGGCGGAGTGCATCCGAACGACGGCAAGAGTCTTTCAAAGGACAAGGCAATTACGGAGCTTATGCCGCAGGGCGAACTTGCTTATCCGCTTTCCCAGCACATCGGCGCGCCCGCAAAGCCGGTTGTGGCGAAAGGCGACCGTGTACTAAAGGGGCAGAAGATCGCGGAGGCTGGCGGATTCGTATCTGCTCCGATCTATTCGTCTGTGTCTGGTACTGTGAAGGCGATTGAACCGCGTGTGAATCCAACAGGCGGGAAGACGAACAGCATCATTATTGAGAACGACGGCGAATATGAGGAGGTAGAGTATCCACAGGTAAAACCGCTTGAGGAGCTGAGAAAAGACGAGATCTTGGAGATGATCGGGAATGCAGGAATCGTCGGCATGGGTGGGGCAGGTTTCCCGACTCGTGTGAAACTATCCCCGAAGGAGCCGGAGAAGATTGATTACGTCATTGCCAACTGTGCGGAGTGTGAGCCATATATCACGGCGGATTATAGAAGGATCATGGAGATGCCGGAGCTTTTGATCGAAGGGATGCGGGTAGTCCTGAAGTTGTTCGATAATGCGAAAGGAATTTTCGGTGTGGAGGATAATAAGCCGGACTGTATCGCGAAACTGAAAGAGCTGACAAAGGATGAGCCGCGCATGGAAGTGAAAGCTTTGATGACAAAGTATCCTCAAGGGGCGGAGCGTCAGCTCATTTATGCGACCACAGGGCGTGCTATCAATTCATCTATGCTTCCGGCCGACGCAGGATGTGTGGTCGACAATGTGGAGACGTTGATCGGCATTTACAATGCGGTAGTGAAAGGAATCCCTTCCATGGAGCGTATCGTGACGGTAAGTGGAGATGGCGTGGTAAGCCCGGGCAATTATAAGGTTCTGTTCGGCACGAACCAGAAAGAGCTGGTGGAGGCAGCCGGAGGGCTGAAGGAAGGCTGTGAGAAGGTCATCTCAGGCGGGCCGATGATGGGATTTGCCATGTATACGCTGGATACTCCGGTCACCAAGACGTCGTCCTCCATTTTGTGTCTGACAAAAGACGAGGTGTCCGCTAACGCCCCGACGCCGTGTATTAACTGTGGACGGTGTGTGGAAGCGTGCCCGAGCCGGATCATTCCGTCAAGGCTCGCAGACCTTGCGGAGAGGCACGACGAGGCTGCTTTTGTAAAAATGAATGGACTGGAATGCGTGGAATGTGGTTCCTGCAGCTATGTATGTCCTGCGAAACGGCAGCTGAAACAGGCGATCGGCTCTATGAGAAAAACGGCTCTCGCCAATAAAAAGAAAAAATAGTAGGGAAGAAGAGGTGAAATAACGTGAGCGAACAATTAAAAGTATCATCTTCACCGCACATCCGTTCCAAAGATACGACCAGCAGTATTATGTTGTGGGTTGTCATCGCGCTTTTGCCGGCGACTGCCTATGGAATCTACAATTTCCGCGATACCAATGCATGGCTGCTTATCATCGTGACGACGGCGACGGCTGTGCTGACAGAATATCTTTATGAGAAACTGATGAAAAAGCCGGTTACAATTCAGGATTTCAGCGCGGTTGTGACAGGGCTTTTGCTAGGACTTAATCTTCCGCCGACAGCGACCTGGTGGATGGGTATGATCGGAAGTGTATTTGCAATCCTGGTTGTGAAACAGCTGTTCGGAGGACTGGGACAGAATTTTATGAATCCAGCTCTTTCAGCGAGATGCTTCCTCCTGATCTCATTTACTGGGAGGATGACAAGCTTTGTATATGACGGTGTATCAGGCGCCACGCCGCTTGCCCAGATGCGTGCTAATGTGGAGGCAGGAAGCGACGCGCTTGCCGGGATCGACAGTATGGCGATGCTCTTTGGAAGGACAGGGGGCACGATCGGCGAGACTTCTGTCATTGCGGTTATGATTGGAGCAATCATCATGATTTTAAAGGGAATCATTGATCTTCGGATCCCGGGGACATATATTGCGACATTCGCATTGTTTATTGCTGTTTTCGGCGGATTTGTGGACGGCGTAGGATTTTTCAACAGACAATACATGACAGCTCAGATCTGTGGAGGCGGTTTGATGCTTGGCGCGTGGTTCATGGCAACGGATTATGTGACGTCGCCGATCACAAAGACAGGGCAGATCGTCTATGGGATACTTCTTGGCATTATGACCGGTATTTTCCGGCTTTTCGGAGGTTCAGCGGAAGGCGTGTCCTATGCGATCATCTTTGGTAACCTTTTGGTACCGATCATCGAAAGAGTTACTCTTCCAAGACCATTCGGCAAAGGAGGAGAAAAATAATGAATAAAATTTTGAAGAATACATTGATCCTAACAGCGATCACCGTGATCTCAGGTCTTGCCCTGGGTCTCGTCTATGAAGTGACAAAGGAACCGATCGCGAAAGCGCAGGCGGCTGAGAAACAGGAGGCGTGCGCGTTGGCGTTTCCGGAGGCGGACTCTTTTGAAAGTATGGAGATTGATAAAGAAGCCGCATCCCAGGCTGTAAAGGAGATGGGCGTCAACGCCACTGTCGATGAAGTCTACAGTGCCAAAATGGGAGACTCGGAGGTCGGCTATGTTATAACGACGACAGATAAAGACGGATATGGAGGAGATGTTCAGATCTCTGTGGGCGTCATGAAGGACGGTTCAGTAAACGCGATCTCTATCTTGTCTTTAAATGAGACGGCAGGGCTTGGCATGCGGGCGAAAGAGCCGAAGTTCTACAATCAGTATGCAGAGAAGAAGACAGACCGGTTTTACGTATCCAAAGACGGCGGCGAGGGTCAGGCGATCGATGCTCTAAGCGGGGCGACTATCACATCGCGGGCTGTAACCGGTGCGGTGAACACGGCGCTTGGATATTATCAAAACGCGTTAGGAGGCAGTGGAAATGAATAATTGTGCCGAAAGATTATATAATGGTTTAATTAAAGAAAATCCGACCTTTGTCATGATGCTCGGCATGTGTCCAACCTTGGCGGTCACCACCTCGGCCATCAACGGGATCGGGATGGGACTTTCCACCACGGTCGTGCTGGTGCTTTCCAATATGTTGATCTCCATGCTGCGAAAGATCATTCCGGATTCCGTGCGTATGCCGGCGTTTATCGTAGTTGTGGCGTCGTTTGTGACGATCGTCCAGTTCCTCTTGCAAGGATTTGTCCCAAGCTTGTATGCTTCCCTTGGGATCTATATCCCGTTGATCGTGGTGAACTGTATTATTCTGGGACGTGCGGAGAGCTATGCTTCCAAGAATCCGGTACTGCCCTCGATCTTTGATGGGATCGGGATGGGACTTGGATTTACCTTTGGGCTTACCTGTATCGGTATTGTGCGTGAGCTGATCGGCGCAGGGAAAGCATTTGGCGTTCAGATTATGCCAAGGAGCTATGAGCCGGTGACGATCTTTATCCTGGCGCCCGGCGCGTTTTTGGTCCTTGCATTCCTGGTAGCCGGCCGGAATAAAATCATGGCGAATCTTGAGAAGAAGGGAAAACAAGTGGCGAAGCCTCAGGGCTGCGCGGAAGGCGGATGTGCTTCATGCAGTGGCTGCGACGGCAAAGTGTTCCCGACAGGCGAAAAAGAATAGGAGGAGTACAGGATGAAAGAATTACTTATCATAGCAATCGGTTCCGCGCTTGTGAATAATGTTGTACTAAGCCAGTTCCTAGGAATCTGTCCGTTCCTCGGCGTCTCGAAGAAAACGGATACAGCGGCTGGTATGGGAGGCGCCGTTGTCTTTGTCATCACCATCGCATCGTTCATAACCGGTCTGATTTACAATTTTATTCTGGTGCCAACACACTTTGAATTTCTTCAGACCATTGTGTTCATCCTGGTGATCGCCGCGCTGGTACAGTTTGTGGAAATGTTTCTTAAGAAGACAATGCCGCCGCTCTATAATGCACTGGGCGTCTATCTTCCTTTGATTACAACCAACTGTGCGGTGCTCGGCGTTGCGCTTACGAATGTGCAGAAAAATTATAACATTCTGCAGGGCGTCGTAAACGGCTTCGCGACTGCCGTTGGATTTACCATCGCTATTGTGATTATGGCGGGAATCCGTGAGAAGATTGAATACAATGATATTCCTGAGTCGTTTAAGGGAACTCCGATCGTGCTGCTGACAGCGGCTCTGATGTCCATCGCGTTCTTCGGATTTTCAGGAATCATATAGAAGGGAGGGACGGATCATGAGTATAACAGGAATCTTAATGGCGGCTGCGATTGTGGGCGGAACTGGTCTGTTCATCGGTGTTTTCCTCGGAGCGGCAGGCAAGAAATTTGCGGTAGAAGTCGATGAGAAAGAGGAAGCGATCCTTGGCGTCCTCCCGGGAAATAACTGTGGAGGCTGCGGATTTGCGGGGTGCTCCGGACTTGCGGCGGCCATTGCAAAAGGAGAGGCCCCGGTGGGGCAGTGCCCGGTGGGCGGAGCTCCTGTGGCGGAGAAGATCGCGGCGATCATGGGGCAGGAGGCAGGAGAGACGATCCATAAGGTAGCCTATGTAAAATGTGCCGGGAACTGTGAAAATTCAAAAGAGAAATATGAGTATTCCGGTATCCGGGACTGTACGATCGTGAACATGATGCAGAATAACGGACCGAAGGCATGTACTTACGGGTGCCTTGGATTTGGAAATTGCGTGAAGGCTTGTCCCTTTGATGCGATCCATGTGGTAGATGGAATCGCGGTGGTGGACAAAGACGCGTGTAAGGCATGTGGTAAATGTATCGAGGCCTGCCCGAGGAAACTGATCGAGCTGATTCCATATGAACAGAAATATATGGTACAGTGCAGCTCGAAGGATAAGGGGAAAGATGTGATGGCGGTATGTTCTGGAGGCTGTATCGGATGCCGGCTGTGTGAAAAGGCCTGCGAGAGTGGGGCAGTCACGATCACAGACAATCTGGCACATATTGACCCTGAAAAATGCACGGGGTGCGGAAAATGCGCGGAAAAATGCCCGAAGAAGATCATACACATATGTTAAGAACGCTTTTGCGGCGGGATCTGAAGAATCTGCGGGTCCCGGCGCTTTTGTTTCTGATTTATTTTGCGATTGGGAGAAAATTTTTGTACAGTCTGTGTCCAAGTGTCCTTGTCATAGGGTTTCCTTGTCCAGGATGCGGGATGACACGGGCTGTATTTTCAATCCTAAAGGGGAATTTCGCGGCAGCATGGCATCTGAATCCCTTTTCCTATGCTGCGGTGATACTTGTCGTGATGTTTGTCGTACAGAGATATATCAGGAGGAAGGATGTCAAGTGCCTTGGAAAATATCTCGTTGTTGCTGCGGTGGGAATGCTTTTATTTTATATTTACCGCATGCTGCACGATTTTCCGGGCGAACCTCCCATGAGCTACTATAGAGGGAACCTTCTGAATCGGATCCTACAGATGCTTAAGCCGAATGTTTAAGTTGTGTTTCCAAACTTTGTGTGATATGATATATCCGTGAACCAGATCATTTGCTGGAAGAGATCTATTATTTCAAGAAAGACAGCAAATCGTTTGGTAAATAGATATGCTCTTGAGTATAATTCAAGAAAGAAATGAGAAATGGATCGTTACACAGGAGGGAGAAAGCTATGGATAATTATTTTGATGATCAGACTCCGGATTCGGAGCAGGGGACAGGGTATCCGGGTTCGGGGGGAAGCACAGCGGACGCAAATACCACAGAGCGGAATGGAACGAACGCAGGGGAGACAGGCGCGGGCAGCGAGACGAAGAGCCCGCAGGAGACAGCAGATTCCTGGAGCCGGGGAGCGACGAGTAATCCGCAGGGGTATTCTTACGGGAGCCCCCAGGGGTATGAACAGCCGCAGAATAATCCTTATGGGAATTCTGGATACAATCAGAACAGCTATGGGCAGGGAAGTTACGGCCAGAGCAGCTATGGACAAGGCGGGAATGCCCAGAACGGCTATGGGCAGAGCAGCTATGGAACGAACGGTTATGCAAGTAGCGGTTATGACCCGAATACCGGCGGTTACAACCAAGGTTCCCAGGGCGCCCAGAACGGTTATCAGCAGAATTATAATAATCATTATACATCAGGCAACTATACATCAGGAAATTATAATACGAATTATAATAGCAATTATACGCAAAATACAAACTACAATAATCCGTACAACGGGATGGACACGACTCCGCTTTCGATGGGAGAATGGCTATTAACGCTTCTGGCTGCCTTTATTCCCTGCGCGGGGATCATCCTATATCTGATCTGGGCGTTCAGCAGCAGCGGGAATTTGCACCGCAGGAATTTTTGCCGCGCTTATCTGATTGTGGAATTGATCGCAATCATACTTGTGTTTATTTTTGCATCCGTCACAGCGGCGTCAGGGCTTTATTACTATTATTAAGTGGAACTTAAGTTGGCAGATTAGGAAGAGTTAAGAAGGGGCTATCGGGAATTTGATAGCCCCTTTATTCGGATATTCTAGGGAATTTACTGATCGAATCCGCTGGAATAGTGGAGTTCATAATCATCGGTGATAAAGAGCGCTTCTGTGCCGGGAGTTTTTTCGATCAGTTCCATTCCGGCGGGCAGCCCAAGGGCAAAGCAGGAAGTACTAAGGGCGTCGGCGTCGGCGGAAGAATCGCATACAATGGTGACACCCAGCAGACCATTTTCATAAGGATACCCAGAAGTGGGATCAAGTATATGATGATAGAGGATGCCGTCCACTTCAAAATAACGCTGATAAATGCCGGAGGATACGACGGAACAGTCGTCAGCTTTGACGGAAGCAATGGCAGAGCCAAGTTCGTCAAATGGCTTTTGTATCCCGATATTGAACGGAGCGCCGTCCGGTTTATTCCCCACAGCGAGGATGTTGCCTCCCAGGTCAATAAGGGCGCATCGGACGCCGGATTCCTCCAGATAATCCCGGAGTCTGTCGGCGATATAGCCTTTGGCGATTCCGCCCAGGTCAACGGAAATCTCCGGATCCATAAGCCGGACGGTATTTCCGTCCATAACTACGTTTTGATATCCGATATGTTTTACGGTTTCTGTAATCTGCGAGGTATCCGGAATTTGGCCCGGATTATTCTTAAAATCCCATAGGTCTGAAAGATTTCCCATCGTAATATCAAAGGCTCCGTCCGTAAGTTCACAGTATTTTAAACCAAGTCGAATTAGCTGGATGGTGTCATTCGACAGTTCGACAGGAGCTCCGCCTGCATGGTTCAGCCGATAGATTTCGCTTCCCTCCTGCGTCCTGCTGAACCGGCGCTCATAATCCGCGCACTTTTGGATGCATTCATCCAGGATGTCCTCAGAACCCTTCTCATAAATGTCGATTCGGACAATGGTATCCAGAAGGGTCGTTGTTTTGGAAATCGGTTTTTCAGGGGAGGCCCCGCAGCCATACAGCAGCGATAGCAAAAGGAGCGGCAAGGAAAGCAGCGCCGGGGCAGGCAGTATTTTTCTTAATCTGGTTCTATATTTATTCATGTTACCTCCAGTACATCGCCGCCAGGCGATTTAAATCAGGGATCCTGAGCGTATGCGAGGGGTTACCTCCAGTACATCGCCGCCAGGCGATTTAAATCAATTATAATGATACTTGTGGGAAAAATCAATCGAACATGTGATTGCGTTTGCTGGATTGTTGTGATAGAATAAAAGCTATGAAAACGAGAATCACGAAAATCAGAAAAAGTGACTGTGTATTTTTCGGCATTATCCTTATTCTTGCCGCCCTGATCTTTGCCATGCAGATCATGACAGGAAGCAAGAATGCAGCTTATGTGATCGTGAGGGTAGACGGAGAGCTTACAGCCTCATATGATCTGACGGTCGATCAGGAGATTTCTCTTAATGGAGGAACCAACATCCTGCTGATTGAGGGTGGGAAGGCAAGTATGATAGAGGCCGACTGTCCGGACAAGCTTTGTGTCCGTCAAAGAGCCATCTCCCGGGAACGGGAGAGCATTATCTGTCTGCCGAATAAAGTTGTCGTAGAGGTTGCGGGATCCAGCGGGAGCATGGATGAGCCGGAAGATAAGTCCGAGCTGGACGCAGTAACGAATTAGCGTCGGCTGGGACAGGGGAGGAGAAGGATCAGTTGAAGACAAAAGCTGCATACTTGGGTGTATTCACCGCATTGGCGCTGATTTTCAGCTATATCGAGACTTTGCTCCCTCTGCATCCGGGAATTCCCGGCGCTAAGCTGGGGGTAGCGAACCTGGTAGTGATTGTAGCGTTATACAAGATGGGGGAACGGGAGGCATTAGCAGTATCTGCGTCGCGGATCGTGCTTGCGGGATTTCTTTTCGGGAATCTCGTCTCCATCCTCTATAGCCTTGCAGGGGGGATGTTGAGCTTTGCAGTGATGGCGTTTGCCAGGAAAAGGGACATATTCAGCGTATATGGAGTCAGTATGGCCGGGGGAGTCTTCCACAATATGGGACAGATTGCGGCGGCAGTGGCTGTGTTGGACAGTTATAGCGTCACATACTATATTCCGGTGCTTTTAGTTATCGGAGTATTTACCGGGACGTTGATCGGAATCGTGGCGGCGGGGATGCTGAAACGGCTTGCCGCGCTGGATATACGGATATAGGACGGATACAGGGAGGAAAGAAGAATCCATGATTTCATATATAAAAGGAGAGTTGGTTTCGTTTGAGAAAGATAAAGTCATCGTTGATGTGGGGGGCGTTGGATTCGGGATCTATATGCCTGCGCAGGCGATGGGACGACTGCCGAAAGTGGGGAAAGAGGTGAAGCTTCACACCTATCTGAATGTGAAGGAGGATGCGATGCAGCTTTTCGGTTTCCCGACCCGCGACGCCCTGGAGCTTTTCAAATTATTGATCGGTGTCAATGGGATCGGACCTAAGGGGGGCCTTAGTATCCTTTCGCAGCTTTCTCCGGACGATCTGCGCTTTGCGGTGCTGGCAAAGGATGTGAAGGCGATCTCGTCCGCTCCTGGAATTGGGAAAAAGACGGCGGAGAAGCTGATACTGGAACTTAAGGATAAGCTGCAGATCGGCGACACCCTGGAGAGCCGGCCGGAAGGAGGCGATATGTCCTCTATGATCGGGCAGGAGGTGGCTGCAGATGCGGTAAACGCTCTGACAGCGCTTGGATATGGGAGTACGGAGGCGCTTAAGGCGGTTAGACAAGTTGAGGTCCGCGAAGATACCTCGGTGGAAGATATTTTGAAGAGCGCGCTGAAGTTCTTATTATAAGGGGTTATTATGGGAAAGAGAATCATAACAACGGAGAATCTGGAAGAAGACAGTAAAATAGAGAATCATCTGCGGCCCCAGCTTTTGACGGATTATATCGGGCAGGAGAAGGCGAAGGAAACCTTAAAGATTTATATCGAAGCGGCGAAGTCCAGGGAAGAGCCTTTGGACCACGTACTATTTTATGGGCCGCCGGGGCTTGGAAAGACGACGCTTGCCGGAATCATTGCGAATGAGATGGGCGTGAATATGAAGATTACATCTGGTCCTGCGATCGAAAAACCCGGGGAGATGGCAGCGATCCTTAACAATCTCCAGGAGGGGGACGTGCTTTTTGTCGATGAGATCCATCGGCTGAACCGCCAGGTGGAAGAAGTGCTCTACCCGGCGATGGAAGATTATGCGATCGATATTATGATCGGCAAAGGGGCGTCCGCCAGGTCAATCCGCCTGGAACTTCCGAAGTTCACACTGGTAGGCGCCACGACCCGTGCGGGGATGTTGACCGCTCCGCTCAGGGACCGGTTCGGCGTTGTCAACCGCCTGGAATTTTACACGGAGAAGGAACTTACTACAATCATCCTGCGTTCCGCAGGGGTCCTGGATGTTGAGATCGATCAGGAGGGCGCGCGGGAGCTTGCCCGGAGATCGCGCGGGACGCCGAGGCTTGCCAACCGGCTTTTGAGGCGTGTGAGGGATTTCGCACAGGTGAAGTATGATGGAGTGATTACAAAAGAGGTGGCAGTGTGCGCCTTAGATCTTCTGGACGTAGACCGATGCGGGCTCGACCATGTGGACCGCAGTATCCTGCTGACAATGATCCATAAATTCGGCGGCGGGCCGGTAGGCCTGGACACGCTGGCGGCTGCGATCGGGGAGGACGCGGGAACGATTGAGGATGTGTACGAACCGTTCCTTCTCAAGAACGGATTCATCCACAGGACGCCCCGAGGACGCGTCGCAGCAGAGAGTGCGTATCATCATTTAGGAATTTCAATGGAAAACATCTGAAAAATTTGAAAAGTAGTTGGTTTTTGTCTAAACATAGTATATAATAATATGAGGAGTAGGAGCGGGTAAGGAGGTTCTTTATGGCATCGTCAAAAAACTATACGGAAGTATTGATAGGCGGTAAAGTATTCACGCTGAGCGGATTTGAGAGCGAAGATTATCTGCAGAAGGTGTCCACCTATTTGAATCATAAAATCGAAGAGTGTACGAGCAGCGACGGATACCGTAAGCAAAGCTCGGAGGCCAGGAGTATTCTGTTGGCTCTGAATATTGCGGACGACTACTTTAAAGCGAAAAAGCAAGGCGGCGCGCTGGAGAGTGATATTGAAGCGAAAGACAAAGAGATGTATGATTTGAAGCATGAGCTGATTTCTATTCAGATCAAGTATGAGAATGCGGAAAAGGCGATGGACAAGCTGAAGGAAGAGAACAGGGAACTGCAGATGAAGATTATCCAGCTGGAGACGGAAATGAAAAATCACCGTAAAAAATAGACTGTCTTACGACAGTCTATTTTCGGTTATGGAGGGAACGATGAAAGATAAGATAGAAATCCTCGCTCCGGCTGGGTCGCCGGAAAGTCTGCGGGCAGCTGTCACCGCTGGGGCGGATGCAGTTTATGTGGGAGGGACACTATTCGGTGCAAGGGCGTACGCGCACAATCTGTCAAAAGAAGAGCTCCTTGCCGCGATCGACTTTGTCCATCTGCATGGGAGGAAGATTTATCTGACAGTGAACACCTTGTTGAAGGAATCCGAGATACAGGAGAGACTATATGGCTATCTGCTGCCATTTTATCAGCAGGGGCTAGACGCGGTCATTGTACAGGATGTGGGAGTGCTTTCCTTTGTGCGGGAATATTTTCCGGAGCTTCCTATCCATGCCAGCACGCAGATGACGATCACAGGGGTGGGCGGCGCGAAGTTCTTGGAGAGGGCCGGGGCTTCCAGGGTCGTGACGGCAAGGGAACTTCAGCTTAAAGAGGTATCCCTGATCGCAAAAGAGACGTCCCTGGAGATCGAAAGTTTTGTCCATGGCGCGCTTTGTTACTGTTATTCCGGGCAGTGTCTATTTAGCAGCTTCCTTGGCGGGCGGAGTGGGAACCGGGGACAGTGCGCGCAGCCCTGTCGTCTGCCATATCGGACGGAAGGGGACCGGTATCGGTATCTTCTCAGCCTGAAAGATATCTGTACGCTGGATTTGATACCAGAGCTTATGGAATCGGGCATCGACTCGTTCAAGATTGAGGGAAGGATGAAGAAACCCGAATATGTGGCGGCCGCATCATTTTTATATCGAAAATATGCGGATCTATACCATGAACTGAGAAAACGCGCGCCGGATGGGATGGATGCGGCCGTCTATGCCAAAGAGCGGTTCAAGGCGGAAGAGAAGGATAAGGAAATGCTCCTGGATCTGTACAACAGAGGTGGGTCCTGCACAGGATATTATCATATGGCGAATGGCAGAGAGATGGTGTCTTTGGACCGCCCGAACCATGCCGGGATTCCGGCGGTAAAAGTGATGAAAAGGCAGGGGAACCGTGTGTTCGGAAAGGCGCTTGTCGATCTGTCCCCGCAGGATGTGATTGAACTTCCGATAAGGAAAGGGCAGGAACAGGCAAGAAATGTTACCTGCAGGAGCGCGGTGGCAAAGGGGAACGAGATCTGTCTTCCCGCAGGGCAGGATGTGTCGTTTAAAAAAGGCGATATCTGGTATCGAGTACGAAATGAAAAGCTGATACAAGATCTAAACAGCCGGTTTACTGACAGAAAAATAAAAGAAAAACTTAATGGAAAATTTATACTTTCGGCAGGGGAGTTTGCTACACTAACGGTATATACGGACAAAGTGCCGGTGACGGTGACAGGGGGAAGAGGAGAAGAGGCACAGCAGAGGCCGTTGGACTTAGAGAAGGTAAAAAGACAGCTTGAGAAGACAGGAGATACGGAATTTGAGTTTGGAAGGCTGGATATTGAGATCAACGGGAAGGTGTTCCTTCCTATGCAGAATATAAATGCCCTGCGCAGGGACGCTCTGGATTACTTTGAGAAGGAGTTTATAAGCCGATACCGCAGAGGCGAGCCGAAGCAGCAGAGAAGAATCGGGAAATCTCGGATACGCCTTTCTAAAGAAGTAGTATTTACTGCGTCTGCACAGACGACTGCGCAGATCGAAGCGCTTCTGGAAGCGGAGGAGATCACAAGGATCTATGCGGACTGCACTGCGTTCCCCCACATCTGGAAGAACGGCGCCGCCTCTGTGATTGAGGCAGCCCATAGAAAGCACAAAGAAATCTATCTTATCATGCCCTATATTTTCCGGGAGAGCGCGCGGAAGAGGTATGAGGAAGGGTACGAGACTATTTTTTGCGCGGGCTGGGACGGGGTGCTCATCCGGAATTATGATAGTTTTTGGTTCCTTGGAGAACATGGATTTGCAAAACCGGTCGTTACGGATTATAATTTATATCAGTTCAATGATTATGCAAAGAAATTCTGGGAGGATGAAGGGGCAGATGGGTTTACCGCTCCTCTGGAGCTGACGGCCAGGGAACTGGGCGATCTAGACATTTCCCAGGGCGAGACGGTTGTATACGGATATCTTCCCCTGATGGTCTCCGCAGGGTGCGTCGTCAAGACGACGGGACAATGTAAAAAAGAATCGGGGCAGATGACAATAACCGACAGATATCGGAAGCAGTTTGTGGTAAAAAATGAGTGTGACTATTGTTACAATGTGATCTATAATCAAGTCCCTCTTTTCCTTGCCGACCAGATGCAGGAGGTGTATAAGGCAGGAGCAGGCCGCTTGCGCCTGATGTTTACCTGGGAAAGTGCAGAAAAAGTAAGAGAGATACTGAAGCTGTACAGGGAGAAAAAAGGCCTGCCGGAAGGGACGTTTACCCGGGGGCACTGGAAAAGCGGAATAAAGTAGGTGAAGATTTGGTAAATATTGTGGTTGAGCTGTCGAAATATCTCATGATTGTGATGATCGCGGTCTATACGTTCGAGTGTTTCGCAGTATTTAGTTTTTCAGATGAATATACGAAAAAGAGCATTCTCCTGCGGCAGAATGTCCTGATGTTCATGATCCATTTTGTGGCATTCCTTGTGATGTATCTCCAGACTGAGGAGAAAAAGATGCTGGGATTTTACGGGATGCAAGTAATCTTATTCCTGGCGATCCTCATTCTCTATGCCAGGCTCTATCCAAAGGTATCAAGGCTGGTCGTGAATAACATGTGTATGCTGCTCGCAATCGGATTTATCATGATTACCCGGCTTTCTTATTCGCTTGCGGTTAAGCAGTTCATCATCGCGGGAGGGGCGGTGGCGGTAAGCCTGGCTGTTCCGGTGGTGATCCGGCGGATGAAGATTCTTTCGGAGTGGAGGAAGCTGTATGCGGTGGCGGGCGTGGTCCTTTTGGGGATTGTAATCGTGATCGGCTCGGTTTCCCACGGTGCTATGCTGGGAATCGTAGTCGCGGGCATCAATATCCAGCCTTCCGAGCTGGTGAAGATCATTTTTGTATTTTTTGTGGCGGCGAGCCTGAAGGATGACAGGAGTTTTCGGAATGTGGTGATTACCACGACTGTGGCGGCGCTGCATGTGCTGATCCTTGTCGTATCCAAAGACCTGGGGGCAGCCCTCATTATTTTCGCCGTTTACCTTGTCATGTTGTATGTGGCGACACAGCAGCCGCTCTACGTATTTGCCGGAGTGGGAGCGGGAAGCGTGGCGTCGGTGGCTGCCTATTATCTATTCAGCCATGTGCGTGTCCGCGTCATCGCGTGGAAGGATCCGTTTGCCTCTTATCATGAAGGGGGGCAGCAGGTGGCGCAGTCGTTGATGGCGATCGGAACCGGAAGCTGGTTTGGCATGGGTTTATGCCAGGGCGCCGCGGATAAGATCCCGGTGTCGGAGTCGGACTTCATTTTTTCCGCGATCGCGGAGGAGATGGGGCTGATTTTTGCCATCTGCCTGATACTAATCTGTGTAAGTGTGTATATCATGTTCTTAAATATTGCCATGCAGCTGCACGACCGTTTTTATAAGCTCGTGGCGCTGGGGCTTGGGACCTGTTACATTTTCCAGACGTTTCTTACCATCGGCGGGGTGACGAAATTCATCCCTTCCACAGGGGTGACGCTTCCGCTGGTAAGCTATGGCGGGAGTTCTGTGCTGAGCACGGTGATTATGTTCGGGATCATTCAAGGCCTGTACATTTTAAGAGAGGACGAGGAAGAAGACATTGAAAGAAAGAAAGCGAAAAGGCCGGCCAGAACCAGACCTGGATTTGGACCAGAGACTAGAGAGCCTTCCCGACGAAAGACGGCCGAAGCGCCGAAAGAAGCCGGAAGAAGAGCATCTGCAGGTTCCGGTCATGCCAAAAAGGCACCCGAAGGCGCGCCGGGACGCGTACGAAGAAGAACCGACCCCAAAGTCTCCGAAAAGAGGAGAGGTTAAGAAAAAGCAAAAGCGGATGACGAACAAGGAATTTGCCAGGGTAACATATATGTTTGTGACACTGTTCCTTGTGATGGTCGGATATTTGATATATTTTAATGTGGTAAAGAGCAAAGAAATCATCAACAGCCCTTACAATGTGCGTCAGGATCTTCTGGCAAAACGTGTGGTGCGGGGAAGTATCCTGGACCGGAACGGGGAAGCGCTGGCGCAGACGGTGACGGACGAAGAGGGGAACGAGACAAGGGAGTATCCTTACGGCGACCTCTTTGCACATGTGGTGGGGTACTCGGTGAAAGGGAAATATGGTCTGGAATCCGTGCAGAATTTCCATCTTCTGACATCCAATGCATTTTTCCTGGAAAAAGTGATGAAGGAATTTCAGGATGAGAAAAACATCGGGGACAGTGTGGTGACGACGCTTGACGCGCATCTCCAGCAGACGGCCTACGATGCGATGGGCGATAACAAAGGCGCCGTAGTGGTGATGGAGGCCAGTACAGGAAAGATCCTGGTGATGCTTTCCAAACCAGGCTTTGACGCCAATACGGTCGCAGAGGACTGGGAGGCATTGAATAACGACAGCGACAGTTCGCTGCTCAACCGGGCGACGCTTGGACAGTATACGCCGGGATCGACGTTTAAACTAGTGACAGCTTTAGAATATATCCGTGAGAACGCAGATTATCATGACTATGAATATGATTGTGAGGGAGAGCACACGCAGGACGGAACCACGATCCATTGTTACGGAAGCGCGGTGCACGGGCAGGAAGATCTGGCGGATTCTGTGGCGAATTCCTGTAACGCATCCTTTTCAAATATCAGCCTGGGGCTTGATATTGCAAAATGGAAGAAGACGACAGGCGACCTTCTGTTTGACAAAGAGCTTCCCAGCGACCTTCCTTACCGGGAGAGCCGCTTCCAGCTTGAGAAAGGGGCAAACAGCGCGGATCGGATGATGACGGCGATGGGCCAGGGGAAGACACAGGTAAGCCCGTACCATATGGCAATGATTACAGCCGCGATCGCCAATGGGGGCACTCTGATGAGACCCTATCTTGTGGACCGGATCACCAATTATTCAGGTACGACGGTACGGAAGTATATGCCGGAGAAATACGCAAATTTGATGACGTCCGCGGAAGCGGCGCAGCTTGCGGAGTATATGGAGGGCGTCGTGGAGTACGGGACCGGGACGTCGCTTTCCGGGGAAGCCTACACGGTAGCAGGGAAGACCGGGACAGCGGAGGTAAGTATGGACAAACAGACAGTGCACTCCTGGTTCGTAGGATATTCCAATGTGGATAATCCGGAGTTGGTAGTCAGTGTGGTGATCGAGAATGCGGATACGGCGAGCAATACAGGCGTGAACGTGGCAAAACAGATCTTTAATGCGTACTATTATTAAGACATAGGGGCGTAGGAGCTGCCTGCAGAGGAACGCTCCATCATCGCTGTCAATATTTAAGTTAAGCTTAAGGCAGGAAACCATTATGCTGCAAAATATGAGATTTTACAAGAACCTGTATGTCAGCGGCAGCCTTCAGAAGAAGAAGGACAAGCTGATCGAAAAACTAAAAGCAGGGAAGTATCCTTTGACAGTGTATCTTCTGGTGATGCCGGTAGAAGGCAAGAATCAGATCGAGTTTTATCCAGCCGCTCTCTTGTATCAGAAGATAGTGTCTAAAGAGAGGCTTTTTGTGGTCGGACTGGCCTCGGGCCATGAAGACGCCGTATATCTGGTGGAGGATATCGTGCGGGAGGTATACGAGAAGACAGGGGATGCAGATATCCGTGCTTATATCATGGAGCAGGAGGGAGAGTAGAGTGACCTCTGCCGGGGAGATAGAGTCAAATACTCCACAGCAAGCTGCGAGGTATTCGTCTACGCTTCGCTTTGGTCGCTGCTTCGCGGAAATAAAGGCGTCAGGAGATAAGAAGGATGCTACATATCATCGGGATGATATTCAAGATCATAGGGCTGATTCTTGCGGGGATACTAGGGCTTCTGGTATTGCTTATTCTCGTTGTCCTTTTTTTACCGATACGGTATGAGATCACGGCAAGTTTTCCTGGAAGGCCTGCGGACGCGCGGGCAAAGGTGAAATTTTCATGGCTCTGTCATCTGATAAGCGGACGGCTTAGCTATGAGAAGGGGGAGGTCAGATGGCGTCTCCGGGCGTTCTGGAAGAAATATGGAGTGGAATCTTCGGAAAAAGAGGCGGTGGAAGGCAAAAAAAATGCGCATAAAAAGCAGATCGAGAAAAAGCCACAGAAAAGGATAGAAGATAAGAGTAAAGCAGAGGATAAAACGAGGTCAGAAGAAGAACAGAAGGAGAACAGAAAAAAAACAGAGGATGCGGCCAAAGAAGAAAAGACCAGGCATACGGCGGATCCTAAGGCGTTGGAACGAAAGAACAGGCATGACGCGGCGTCAAAGAGCGAGGCGTCTGATAAAGACGAAAGCCCTAAAAGGGAACGAAAGTCATTTTTCATAAGGTTAAAAGAAAAAATCAATACATTTTTTGGCAAGTTGAAATATACATTCCGGCAGATATGTGATAAAATAGGAGTGCTTAAGAAAAAAAAGGAGGCGTTCTCAGAGTATCTTGAGGATGAAGCGCACAGGTCGGCGTTTGCGAGGATGTGTAAAGAACTGGTCTGGGTCAGACGTTTCCTGAAGCCTAAGAAGCTGCGGATGGATATCCGGTTCGGTCTGGGAGATCCGTACCGTACCGGTCAAGCACTGGCAGCTTTGAGTATGATTTACCCATTTGTAGGAGAGTATATAGTCGTAGAGCCGGATTTTGAGGAGAAGGTTTTGGAAGGAGAGCTTTATGTCAAAGGCGGTATGCATTTGTTTCATATGGCTATGCTTTTCATAAAACTTGTCATTGACAGAAATGTACGGACACTTTTCAAGGATACGAGGAAGCTTCTTGGAATATAGCACAAGATAGGACATTCATAATAAAACATAGAAATGTTAAGAAAATCAGGAGGAGTATGGTATGGCGGCAGATAATCGGTTTAAGGAAACGATGGATTCTTTATTCAACGGGATGAACGGAGTCGTGTCTTCTCGGACAGTTGTAGGGGACGCAATCCACATAGGGAATACGATCATCCTTCCCCTCGTCGATATTTCGTTTGCGGTGGGCGCGGGTGCGTTTAACGCGGATAAAAAGGAACGAGGGGCAGGAGGGCTGGGAGGCAGGATGACGCCCTGCGCAGTCCTGGTGATCCAGAACGGGACGACCCGTTTGGTTAATATTAAGAATCAGGATACAGTGACGAAGATCCTGGATATGGTGCCGGATGTAATCGATAAATTCAAATCTCCGAAAAGTGAGAAGATGACGGAAGAAGAGGTGGCGGAGATTCTGGACGAAGCCGAAAAAGATGAAGAGCTGTTGTAGTCAACGGATGCAATAGGGATTGTTCCGTGGCATATTCTTCTGTGTCCGGCATAGAATATAAAAAGAACTAGCGGGCGGGCATAGAGATTGAAACGGGTGATTGGATTTGCACTGTTTTTTGTGGCAGTGGGAATGGTGATTAATATGTTCCTGCCGAATCTTTTCGTGGGCATTTTAATTGTTCTGATATGCCTTTTGGTAGGATATCAGCTATTTTGCGGATGATTTAAAGTTACAGCTTAACTAATTGACATTGCGAATGAACAGTAACGATTTAAAACAACAGGTTGAAAAAAGCCTTGCAGCAGCAGGGCTTTTGTGCTATAATTTTAATGTTGCAAAAAAACACGTGTACGGTTTACCCTGATGGTGCCAAAGCAGAGAATGCACGGTTTCGGGAGATTAAGTACACGGAAGCAGAAAACCAAATGGAGGAAAGAAACATGAGCGTTATTTCAATGAAGCAGCTTTTAGAAGCAGGTGTCCATTTTGGACATCAGACCAGAAGATGGAATCCTAAGATGGCTGAGTACATCTACACAGAAAGGAATGGAATCTACATCATCGACCTGCAGAAGTCTGTGGGAAAGGTAGACGAGGCATACCAGGCGGTTGCGGATATCGTAGCTGACGGCGGCAAGATTCTTTTTGTAGGAACGAAGAAACAGGCACAGGATGCCATCCGTACGGAAGCAGAACGCTGTGGCATGTATTATGTAAATGAGAGATGGCTGGGTGGCATGCTCACGAATTTTAAGACGATTCAGAGCCGGATCGGCCGTTTAAAAGAAATTGAGACAATGGCGGAAGACGGAACATTCGACGTACTGCCGAAGAAGGAAGTCATCGCGCTCCGCAAAGAGTGGGAAAAGCTGGAAAGAAACCTCGGCGGAATCAAGGAAATGAAGAGGATTCCGGATGCAATCTTTGTTGTTGACCCGAAGAAGGAGAGGATCTGCGTCCAGGAAGCCCATACGCTCGGAGTTCCGCTGATCGGTATTGCTGATACAAACTGTGATCCGGAAGAATTGGATTATGTTATTCCAGGAAACGACGATGCGATCAGAGCTGTAAAGCTGATTGTTTCCAAGATGGCGGACGCTGTGATTGAGGCAAATCAAGGCGCGGCGGAAGATGTATACGAGGGACAGGATATGGAAGAAGCTGTCGAGTATGCAGAGGAATAAGGATAGAAGCATTATGATAATGATCGGATGGAGGAATAGGTCATGGCAATTACAGCAAGCATGGTAAAAGAATTAAGGGAAATGACAGGGGCCGGAATGATGGACTGCAAGAAGGCCTTAAGCGAGACTGACGGCAATATGGATGCTGCGGTCGAATATCTCAGAAAGAACGGCGAAGCGAAGGCTGTGAAAAAAGCAGGTCGTATCGCGGCAGAAGGTATCGTAATGGCGGAAGTCAAAGACGATAAAACTGCAGCAATCGTAGAAGTAAATTCTGAGACAGACTTTGTGGCAAAGAACGCAGAGTTCCAAGGATTTGTTAAGAATGTAACCGAGCAGGCGATCGCGACAGAGAATACAGAATTGGATGCTTTTCTGGCAGAAGAATGGAAGGCGGAACCGGGCAAGAGCGTCAATGAAGCTCTTACAGAAAAGATTTCCGTGATCGGAGAAAAGCTCAGCATCCGCAGATTTGAGAAAATCGTGTCTGACGGCTGTATCGTGGCATATATCCATGGCGGCGGAAGGATCGGTGTCCTTGTAGAAGCAGATACGGATGTGGTGAACGATGAGATTCGGACATGTCTTAAGAATGTGGCGATGCAGGTGGCAGCAATGTCTCCGAAGTATGTTTCTCGTGATGAGGTTTCTCAGGAATACATGGATCATGAGAAAGAGATACTGCTGGCGCAGGCGAAACAGGAGAACCCGAACAAGCCGGACAATATCATTGAGAAGATGATTATTGGACGTCTGAATAAAGAACTGAAGGAGATTTGTCTGAACGATCAGGTATATGTTCAGGACAGCGATCTGACGGTTGCAAAATATGTTGAAAAAGTCGCGAAGGAGAACGGCGCTAACATTTCTTTGAAGAAGTTTATCCGTTATGAGACGGGCGAAGGTATCGAGAAGAAGAATGAAGACTTTGCTGCAGAAGTGGCGAAGCAGATGAATCAGTAAACTTCTGAAGAAAAATGATTCACGAACCCCTGAAAATCCCATAGAATGGGCATTTTCAGGGGTTTTTGGTATTCTGGAGGAAGACCTGGATTTTATCATAAATTATCACATTTTGACAATAAATTTGGGGGAAGGGGCTACCCCCAAATGGCATCTCAAACTTTGCCTCTTTCTTTTTAAAAATGATGAGAAGTTTGCGCGAGTTTTCTTTTTGGGGGTAACGCATTTACCCCCAAATTCAGACAATTAAGTGACTTATTTCTTCTTAATTATACCTTGTGAAACGGCCGAATGGTCATAATGGGATGCCCGAAGGGTATCCCTCGTGCAACAGCACTTCGGGACTCGTGAATCTAATCGCCTATTCGGCGATTGGGCTCACGAGTCTTGAAAGTGGTTCATGAGGGGTGATTGAACAGGGAAGGTATACAGATTGTGTGGATGAAATGATTATAAAACTCATGAGCGTTAAACCAAAACATAAGTGGTGGAGAGCAAGCGCCCCGTAGCATGTGGGAACAAAGCCCGTCGTATCCTGGAAATAAAGATTATATAACCGATTGAGTTTTAAAATGGACAGAGCGGCTAGGTAACATAAGGGCGTGTGCGAGGGAGATTGTGAACGAAGAAATCATTTTCGCATAGGCAGACAAAGCGGCAGAGTGTAAAGGCTCTGTCGTTGTTCTTTTCGGGGAATTCTGCTTAAACAATGTGAAACTGCTTAAAACAAGAGATTTAATATCTGTATTTAGGAAATAAAAATATGAAAGTCGCTTTTTTCGGGAATACACTTGACTTTAACGCAACGTAATAGTTTATAATTATAAAAAAATT
>JAAWDY010000044.1 GCA_022793995.1 Coprococcus sp. | reverse complement strand
TTATGAAACACATCGCCGATTAGGCGATTGAGTTCACGAGTCCCGAATGCCACTGCATGAGGGATACCTTATGAAACACATCGCCGATTAGGCGATTGAGTTCACGAGTCCCGAATGCCACTGCATGAGGGATACCTTATAAAATGCATCGCGGGCATACTGTTTTCTTGTATAAGGAGAAGAGAATGAATAAATCAAAAGATTATACGAAATATATTCATGCATTCCGTTTATTAGACGATTATACGATAACATGTTCTCCTTGGAATAAGGGACAGCACAATTATGGCAACGGACATTTGATGAATTTTACCGAGGCGCATACTCTCCAATACATTATTGAAAACCCAGGACTTGTCGTTTCCGATATCGCCCGTCACTGGGGTTTTACACTTTGCGCCGCCTCAAAAATTGCTTCCAGCCTTGAAAAGAAAGGATTGATTCGGAAAGAAAAAAGGGATGGGAATCAGAAAAATCTATATTTGGTCCCCACGGGATTAGGGATAGAATGCGACCAATTCCACCGTGAACTTGATAAAGAGTACTATTCAGCTTTGATCGATGAGCTTTCTGCCATTCACTCTAGAGAAGAACTCGATATCTTTTTTAAAACTATGTCTTCATATATTGACTGCGGCCGAAAGGTCATGAGGAAAAGAGGGGTATTGCATAATACGGAAGAATGTGTGAGGGAATAGGCTCCTATATGACGGATTGCACCGCGCTCTGGGAATTGTTCCAGACTGATAATTGCATTTTCAAGTTCATCAATCATATTCAAGGCTGTACCAGGCTGTACCAGGCTCTAATAGTTTTTTTGCAATATAGGTGTAGATTTCATCCAAATTCCTATAAGCGCAGGCATTAATTTGCGGCATATTACATACCTCCTTTCTTTGCACATAATTATAGTAAAATTATGTGCAAAGAAGAAGATAATATGTAACAAATCTTTGCATAGAAGATGTGAATTTAATTTTTATACAAACACATATTTCTTCAGTCTCTCCAATCCTTCTTTCAGCCGCGACATAGGAAGAGCCAGATTCATCCGTATCGAATTATCCTTCATAAACATTCTTCCATCCTGCCAGATTACGCCGACCTCCTGTCCAGCACGAATCAAATCCTCGATCGTCTTTCCGGTCTTATTGCACCATTCACTGCAATCCAGATATAACATATAAGTTCCTTCTGGTTTTGCCATACTGACGCCGTCAAAATTCTGGGTCATATAGTCATATGCATAGCTGACGTTTTCGCCAAGAACTTGATTCAGCTCCTCCAGCCATTCCATTCCTTCGTCGCTATATGCGCCGATCAAAGCATGCATGGACAGTACGTGGATATCGTTATAGTGGGTCACAGATTCTTCCCTGTCTATCCTGTCCCTGAGAAGAGGATTATAACAGATACGGTAAGCGCACACGAATCCCGCCAGATTAAACGTCTTTGCCAGAGAGTAGAACGCCACTGTCCGATTCTTAGCATCCTCGGAAATGGACTGCAGTGGAATATGCTTGTTTCCATAAAGTACCAGGTCGGACCAGATCTCGTCTGAAATCACATATACATCATACTTTTTATAAAGTTCCATCATCTTTTCCAGTTCCCAGCGCTCCCAGACACGCCCCGCCGGATTGTGGGGAGAGCAGAATATCGCCGCATGGATATGGTTTTCCACAATTTTCTTCTCCATATCTTCAAAATCCATACGCCATACACCATTTTCATCTTTTACAAGATCGCTGTAGATGGCACGGTATCCGTTTCCTCTAAGTACGCCGGTAAATCCAATATAGGCGGGAGCATGTACGAGTACAAAATCCCCATATGTACAGAACGCCCGAAGTGCGCTGGAAACGCCGCCAAGTACGCCGTTCTCATAAGCAATATCCTTCCTGGATATCTCGGCAACGTGATTCCGTACTTTCTGCCAGTTGATGATTTTATTGTAATACTCGTCGCTTGTCGGGAAATACCCATAAAGGGGATGCTGCATCCTTTCCGCAATCTTTTCATTAATTACCGGGGCCACTGGAAAATTCATGTCCGCGATCCACATTGGAATGATATCAAATCCTTCTTTTATCTTAACTCCTTTTTTCAACACTCTTGCAACACCGTCCACCGCGCTTGCATCCTTTCCGCGCCGGTCATAAACGGTCGTAAAATCATATTTCATTCTATATTTCTCCCTTCAAAGTACTTTTTCTTCATATTTTTTAATGCCTGTCAAACGGATACTGCGCCATCGCGATCGTCCCGATCGAAAAGAGCGCGTCGTATACTTCCACATAATCGCCCAGGTTCATTACTACATTTCTTCCTTTCTGTTCTACTCCAGGCATTCCGGAAGAAGCATCCGCCATGGGACGGTATGTAAAATCTACTTCCAAACAGTAAGGGCCCTGAATTTTATATACCGGTATCTCTGAAATATCCTTTTCCAGCGTCCGCTTTACCCCTTCGATCGTTTCTCTTCTTACAAGGGATTTCGCCTTATATTTTGCGGCCATCCGGCTGATGGATTCTTTCGTCGTCACATATTCTACGTGCGGGAGCATCTTATCGTCATGGAGCTGCTTCTTAAGTCCGGTATCCCCAATAACGAGGCCAACCGGAACATTATAATATCCTGCATATGCCGCGCTTAACGTACTTTCGTTCATGTAGTCCCCGTTAATGGTTACATTATAATAAGCATATCCGTTTACAGTATGTTCCATATTCCCTGCCGGATCTCCAATCCCACAGTGATACCCTACTAAGAATACGATATCATAGCTTTCATCCAACCCGCACATCATGTAATGTGGACGCGGAGAACCACTGATGAGCGTAATCCTTTCATCCATTTCAGTAAAATCGTAACTCAAATTCCTCCCATATCCATGAGAATCCGAGATAGTAATCTCTTCAATTTCCTCATTCCTGCTGCTTTTTTGAATTCCCTCGATTACCCACTCCACCTGCTGTTCGTATGCCTTGCGGAAACGCACATTATCGTCCGTTTCCTGCCTTGTGCTGCAGATACCTGCCATTCCTTCCATATCCACAGAAATATAAATTTTCACCTGTTTTATTCCTCCTTATTTCTGTTCTCTTGAAAAAATTCCACCACATATTTTAAGGATAACACTGTTTATTAACTTATTCAACAAAACGAGGCATGTTCATTAGTGTTTTTTTATATGATAGTATAGAAAAATTCTATAAAAAAGCCATAAACCCCGCATAAATCGACCTGGTTTATGGCTTTTTCTTACTATCATTTATATTTTCCGGTCAATAGATATCTCCTTGATCTTCCATTACCTTCCACCTTAACTATACCTTCTTCTACAAGTTCAGAAATTATCACTCTAATCCTTGCAGAACTGAGTCCTAAATGATGCGCAATATCAGATGCTTTAACATTTCCTTCTGATTCGATAAATTCTACAATCTTCTTTCTATTTTCTATGGTTTTTGCTATTCGGCCGTGTCCACTTTCCTTTTTAGAAATTTTTTCTGCTTGTTTTTTCTGCTTGTTTTTCACGAAAAACAAGCGTTAAAATTGTTCGATCTGGATTATATTGTTCCTCAACCGTTGGAGCTTCCCATCCCTGAGATTCCCATACCGCGTATATATCAGGAACTCCGCTTCCAGCACGTTCACCGATACCTATCATATTAAACATCTTCATCAATGCCTTATTCCGTGGATCAGAAATTCCACCCTTTAACATCTGATTTTTGCCTGTCCTGATATATCCTGGATTTTCCATCATTATTTTATCAAATTCTTTTTTTATAACAACTCCTCTTACTACAAAAAAATCTGTATTTACAAGACAGTTTGCAAGAGCCTCACGAAGCGCTTTATGAACAAGAGTATCATCAATACGTGTTATTCCTTCTAATTTGAAAGGAATTTTTAAATCCTTTACCAACTTAGAATACACTCGAAAAAAGAAGTCAAACAGATTCCCTGTCCAATCCCCTGCACTCGAATGCACTCTATCCGTCCATTTTATGGAAGGATCAAGCATTTCTCTATAGTCTAGAAAATATTCGGGATATTCATACAATATTTTATATTCTTCGCCAAACATAAGAAGTCCTGCTGCCGTAGGATGAATTTTTTTGTCGATTTTTGATCTTTTTGCTGCCCCTATCCTTTCTAAATATTCTTCATCACTTAATCCTTCCCATACATGTTCCGCCCGGTAAGCTATGTGTCTGTTACGGTAAGTATGGACTGTTTCCATATTAAAGTCATTGATTTCAAAACTTTCAAGTACTTTCATATCAGAAGTTTCTTCTATTTGGTCACGGAGCATTGCCTTGACTTCACTTTTAGTACAATGATAATCTCCTTCCCCATTCCTTCGGAAAGTTCCTCTAAACAAATCATTGCTAATATAAACAGGTCTTTCCTCCCTCGGTGCTCTTGGAACATTAATAGCAAGAATAGCATCTTCTCCCACCTCATAGGCTTCTACATCTTTATCTGTCAGAATGTTAACACTGACCTTTTTACTGTTATTTATGGTATTCCAGAAATCTTTCCGTAGCTTTTCAACATTTTTCATCCCTGTTGTTAGAAAACTTCCATCATCTTTTTCTATTACTTCTAAAAGAATTACACCACCATAACAGTTCGCCATAGAAGAATATGTTTCCCAAAGGCTGTCGGGAATTCCTCCTTTTGCCTTTTTTACTTACAAAAGATTGTTTTCTCTATATTCATCAAATCTCCTGATATCAAACCTCATCCGTCTGTATATCATCCTCCTCTTCCATCTCTTCCGCGGCCTGCCTTACCTTCGCGATACTTGCAACTTCTTCCCCGTCTTTTAAGTTAATCAATTTCACTCCCGACGTGATTCTTCCCTGAAGGGAAATCCCGCTGCAGTCCGTTCGTATCACGATTCCGTCCGTATTGATAATCATGATCTCATTGTCTTCATTTACTGCTTTCGCCCCAACGACATTTCCCGTCTTTTCCGTGATCTTATAACACTTGACGCCCTTTCCTCCACGGTTCTGGGCTGTAAATTCTTCCATCTTCGTCCTCTTACCCACGCCCTTTTCCGATACAATTAGAAGGTCTGTACCCTGGATATCAAGCTGCATTGCCACCACTTCGTCCCGGTCGCTTAAATTCATGCCGCGGACACCCATGGAAGTCCTTCCTGTCGCCCTCACATCTTTTTCGTGGAAACGGATACACTGCCCGTATTTTGTTACCATGATGATATCTCGACTGTTATCCGTGGTCTTCACTTCAATGAGTTCATCGTCTTCACGAAGCGTGATTGCCGCAAGACCTATCTTTCTTACGTTTGAATACTCGCAGATCGAGGTTTTTTTCACAAGCCCTCTCTTTGTCGCCATGAAGAGATATTCTCCCTCACGGTATTCTCCAATGGATATCATCGCCGTTATTTTTTCTTCCGGCTGAAGCTGAAGAAGGTTAATGATCGCCGTTCCTCTCGAAGTCCGCGACGCTTCCGGGATTTCATAAGCTTTCATGCGGTATACCCGCCCTTTATTTGTAAAGAACATGATATACTGGTGCGTATTCGTCATGAATAGCTCTTCCACATAGTCCTCGTCAAGGGTCTGCATCCCTTTGATGCCTTTTCCTCCGCGGTTCTGGTTCTTGAAGGTATCGTTGCTCATCCGCTTAATATAGCCAAGCTTTGTCATTGTGATAACGACGTCTTCCTTTGGAATCATATCTTCCATAGAAATGTCATATTCGTCAAATCCAATCGAAGTTCTTCTCTCATCCCCGTACTTCTCGGAAATAACAAGAATCTCCTCCCGGATGACTCCCAGAAGAAGCTTCCTGTCCCCCAGGATCGCTTTCAATTCGCCAATTCTTTCCATCAGCTCTGCATATTCTTTTTCCAGCTTCTCCCGTTCCAGACCTGTCAGCCTTCCCAGACGCATCTCCACAATCGCCTGTGCCTGCCTGTCCGATAATTCAAACTCTTCTATAAGGGAAGCCTTCGCCGTTTCGATGGTCTTGGATCCACGGATAATTGCGATCACTCTGTCGATATGATCCAGCGCAATCAGAAGACCTCGTAAAATATGGGCGCGCTCTTCCGCCTTGTTCAGCTCGTATTGTGTACGCCTTGTCACCACTTCTTCCTGATGGACCAGATAATGATTCAGCATCTCCAGAATATTCATGATACGCGGCTGATTATTTACCAAGGCAAGCATAATAACCCCAAAGGTATCCTGGAGCTGTGTATGTTTATATAATTGATTTAAAATAATATTCGGGTTCACGTCCCGGCGTAGTTCAATACAGATGCGCATTCCCTCGCGGCTTGACTGGTCGCTTAAGTATGTGATTCCGTCAATTTTTTTATCCTTTACCAATTCCGCAATCTTCTCAATCAAACGCGCTTTATTTACCAGATAAGGAAGCTCAGTCACAACAATCCTGTTCTTTCCATTATCCATCGGTTCGATATTTGTTATGGCGCGCACCCTTATTTTTCCACGACCGGTACGATACGCTTCCTCGATCCCCCTTGTCCCCAGAATCATCGCTCCTGTAGGAAAATCAGGTCCTTTTACGATTTGCATAATCTCTTCAATCGTGGTTTCCTCTTTATCCGCAATCTGGTTGTCGATAATTTTCACAACCGCGGCAATGACTTCCTTCAAATTGTGGGGAGGAATATTCGTCGCCATGCCGACCGCAATCCCCGTCGTACCATTAACCAGAAGATTCGGAAATCTTGCGGGAAGTACCCTTGGCTCTTTTTCCGTCTCGTCAAAGTTCGGGTCAAAGTCAACCGTATCTTTATTGATATCCGCAGTCATTTCCATAGAAATTTTGCTTAGGCGCGCCTCTGTATAACGCATCGCGGCAGCGCCGTCGCCGTCCACAGAGCCAAAATTTCCATGTCCGTCCACAAGTGTATAACGCATAGACCAATCCTGCGCCATATTTACCAAAGCGCCGTAAATAGAACTGTCCCCATGAGGATGATATTTACCCATGGTATCGCCGACAATACGGGCGCATTTACGGTGCGGTTTGTCAGGACCATTATTCAGCTCGATCATAGAGTAAAGAATTCTTCTTTGTACCGGCTTCAGCCCATCCCTCACATCAGGCAGCGCCCTTGATGCAATCACGCTCATCGCATAATCGATATAAGATGATTCCATCGTTTTCTTTAAATCTACCTCATGGATTTTGTCAAAAATATTGTCTTCCATTTATCGGTCTCCTTCCTGCTACAGCGCACTATACATCCAAATTTTTGACATACTTTGCATTTTCCTCAATAAATTCACGTCTCGGTTCCACTTTATCACCCATTAATGTAGTAAACGTTAGATCAAGCTCCGAAGAAGTATCTTCATTCATTGTAACCTTTAAGAGAACACGATGCTCTGGATCCATCGTGGTATCCCAGAGCTGGTCCGCATCCATCTCTCCTAGCCCTTTATAACGCTGAATCTTATTATTCGTATCCCTTCCCACTTCTTTGAGAATCCGGTCAAGCTCCGGTTCATCATAGGCATACCACACCTTTTTGTTCTTCTCCAGTTTGAAAAGCGGAGGCTGCGCCAGATAAACATGTCCTTCTTTAATAAGATCCGGCATAAAACGATATAGGAAAGTCAATAGCAGCGTACTGATATGGGCGCCGTCCACATCGGCGTCCGTCATGATAATAATTTTATTATATCTCAGCTTTGTGATATCGAAATCCTCATGAATTCCCGTACCAAAGGCTGTTATCATTGCTTTGATTTCCGCGTTGCCATAGATACGGTCCAGCCTTGCCTTTTCTACATTCAAAATTTTCCCTCTCAAAGGAAGAATTGCCTGAGTAGCCCGATCGCGCGCCGTCTTGGCAGAGCCTCCCGCCGAATCTCCCTCCACAATATAGATCTCACATTTCGCAGGATCTTTGTCGGAACAGTCCGCAAGCTTTCCCGGGAGAGAAAGTCCGTCAAGAGCGGATTTCCTTCTTGTCAAATCCCTGGCTTTCCTTGCAGCCTCCCTTGCACGCTGCGCCAGTACGGATTTTTCCACAACCATTTTTCCGATCGCTGGGTTTTGTTCCAAAAAAATTCCCAGCTGCGTGCTGACGACACTATCAACTGCACCTCTTGCCTCGCTGTTCCCAAGTTTTTGTTTTGTCTGTCCCTCAAACTGTGGATCTTCAATTTTTACGCTGATGATTGCAGTCAACCCTTCCCTTATGTCTTCTCCTGAAAGGCTCGGTTCATTGTCTTTTAACAATTTATTCTTTTTTGCATAATCATTAAACGTCTTCGTAATAGCATTACGAAAACCCACAATATGTGTTCCTCCTTCCGGAGTTGTGATATTATTTACAAAACCATACGTACTGTCTGTGTAGGAATCGTTATGCTGCATGGCAACTTCTACTTCCACGCCGTTTTTATTTCCTTCACAATAAATGATCGTTTCATAAAGCGGTGTCTTGCTCCTATTCAGATATTGAACAAATTCTTTGATTCCTCCTTCGTAGTGGAACACTTTTTCTTTTGGCTCCTCATCTCTTAAATCCGTCAGGCTTATTTTTAACCCTTTTGTAAGAAACGCCATTTCACGAAATCTTTGTTTTAAGGTATCATAGTCAAATACGGTATCTTCAAATACCGTATCATCGGGAAGAAACGTAATCTTTGTCCCTGTTTTTTCAGGTTCACATTCTCCAATTACTTTTAATTTATAAACAACATTTCCTTTCTCATATCTTTGTTTATAAATTTTTCCTTCACTGCATATTTCTACTTCCAGCCAAGAAGAAAGAGCGTTTACGACAGACGCGCCGACGCCGTGCAGTCCTCCTGATACTTTATATCCCCCGCCGCCGAATTTGCCTCCTGCGTGAAGGACTGTAAATACAACCTCTACTGCGGGAAGCCCTGCCTTATGGTTAATCCCCACCGGGATTCCTCTTCCATTATCGATCACGGTAATTGTATTATCTTTCCCTATAAATATTTGGATATGGTCGCAATATCCTGCCAGGGCCTCGTCGACAGAATTATCCACAATCTCATAGACAAGGTGATGAAGTCCCCTTGAAGATGTACTCCCTATATACATTCCCGGTCTTTTTCTTACTGCTTCCAATCCTTCTAAAATCTGAATTTGGTCCGCACCATATTCTACTTCTGCACTCATATGCTTCCTCCTAATTTTCTTTCGACACATACCCTTCCATTACATGAAAAATCTTATTGATACAAAAACGATGATTCACAAATTCATCCAGACCTGTACATGTTATAAGTGTCTGTATTCCATAAATACTGTCTAATAAATAGTTTTGCCTATGTTTGTCGAGTTCAGACAAGACATCGTCAAGTAATAACACCGGCGTATCCTTTATGATTTCTTTTACAATCTCGATCTCAGAAAGCTTCAAAGACAACGCCGCGGTCCTTTGCTGCCCCTGCGAACCAAATCTTCGGATATCAACGCCTCCTACTGTAAAACAAATATCATCCCTGTGGGGACCCGTAGAAGTACTTTTCATTCTGATATCCCGTTCTCTGTTTCTTGTCAAAGCTTCTTCCAAACAAAACGTTCCACATCCAGGTTCATAGGATAATTGTATTTTTTCTTTTCCTCCAGTCAATTTTTCATGTATATTGTAAATTATTTTATTTACTTCATATATAAATTTGTTTCTTCTGTCCATTATTTTATTTCCATAATGAACTAACTGCATATCCCATACGTCTAAAGTATCTAAAAGTTCTTTCTGGTAAAACGCATCCTTCAAAAGTTTATTTCTTTGATTGATAATCCGGTTATAATTTGCAAGATCCTTTAAATATACACTGTCGAGCTGAGAAAGTTCTAAATCCAAAAACCTTCTTCTTTCTGAAGGCCCATTTTTAATAATATTCAGATCCTCGGGAGAAAAAAATACAAAATGCATCAGCCCAAATAAATCGCTTGCTTTTCTGATGGGAACCCTGTTGATTGCGATCCCTTTTGGGCTGTTTTTTTTCAAATGCATATCAATTTGGTGAGGCACTCCTCTTTTTTCAATCTGAGTCTCGATATGGGATTCCTCTGCCCCAAATCTTATCAGATCACGGTCTTTCGTCCCTCTGTGCGATTTAGTAGTGCCGGACATGTATACTGCTTCCAGTATATTTGTTTTTCCCTGTGCATTATCGCCATAAAAAATATTTGTTGATTTATCAAATTCAATATGCAACAAGTCATAATTCCTATAATCTTTCAGCTTTAATGATTTGATAATCATACGCGCACCAACTCATCCATTTTATTTTTGGATTTTTATTTCTTTTCCGTCATACTGGACGACGTCGCCGTCATAAAGTTTTCTTCCACGCCTTGTGTCAACTTCACCATTCACTTTTACTAACCCGTCTATAATAACTTCTTTTGCTTCAATACCGGAATCCACATAACCCACGGCTTTTAAGGCCTGCCCAAGTTTAATGAAATCATCTCTTAATTTTAGCGTTTCCATCTTTTTATTCCTCCGTCTTGTACACTATGCTATTCCATTAAAATTAACAGGAAGTATAAGATATATATATTTTTCATTTTCATCTTTGATAAAACAAGGCGCCTTTGCATTCATGAAATAGAGATCGATTTCCTCATCGTCGATCACGCGCAAAGCGTCGATCAAAAACTTGGGGTTAAACCCAATCATCAGATCCTTCCCTTCCTTGTCGATCATGATTTCCTCATCCATAGTCCCAAGCTGAGATTTAATCTTTAGTTCCATCACTTCATCTAGAATATTCATGATGATTGGCTTTTTGTCCCCTTCTTTCACCAGAAGAGTCGCCCTATCGATACAATTCAAAAGTTCACGCTTATTCATGGTTACTTTTGTCTCATAATCATTGGAGAGCATCTGATCCACACGGAAATATTCACCGTCGATCAAACGGGATACCACGACTGTTTTGTCAAATTCAAATACAATATGATTATCCGTCAAATAGATACTCACTTCACTCTCCACTTCACCGGAAAGAATCTTGCTGATCTCCATGAGCGTCTTTCCCGGGACTACCACTTTCTTAAAATCATACGGATTCTTCAGTTCGATCTTCCGGATTGAAATACGGTGGCCATCAAGCGAGATCACTCTCATCATATTTTCATTTATTTCAAAAAGTTCTCCACCCATTAGTTTATTACTGTCATTGTCAGCGATAGAAAAGATGGTCTGTCGGATGACTTCTTTCAGTGTAAACTGTGAAATCACGACAGGCTCTTCCTTCTCAATGTACGGAAGATAAGAAAAATCTTCTCCTGATTTACCTGAGATATTAAATTTTGATTTTTCACACGTAATCATAATCTGGAGATTCTCATCGCTTTCGATGACCGTCTCATTATCAGGAATCTTTCTTACAATATCAGAAAATATTTTAGCGTCAAGCGCTATCATTCCTTTTTGTTCAATCTCTCCTTCCACGACAGTCTCGATGCCAAGTTCCATATCGTTTGCAGTAAATTTAATAATATTGGTTGTGGCGTCAATTAAAATACATTCAAGAATCGGCATTGTGGTTTTGGTAGGGACTGCTTTTGATACAATGCTTACTCCCTTTACAAGGTCTGATTTTTGACATTTAATTTTCATTACTTTGATAACTCCTTTCAACGCGCGAAATATTTATAAATATATAAAATAAATTCTTATCATACTTAATAGGGGATGTTGATATGTTGGTAAGTACTTTAACCCCTTGAAAATGAAGTACTTCAGAGTTGGATAACCCTGTTGATATAGAAGAAAATGGTTGTTTAAGAAGCTTGGATAATTCTTATGCTGGATTAATCTTCTTATTAAGGATATCAATGGTATTACGGAAAGCTTCGTTCTTTTCCACCTCATTCGCCACTTTATCCACACCGTGATTCACAGTAGAGTGGTCGCGTCCTCCCAGGAGGAGACCTATGGTCTTAAGGGGAGTGTCAGTCATTTTCCGGCATAAATACATAGCGATTTGTCTGGCATTTGCGATATCAGCACTTCTTTTATTGCTTTTTAAGTCCTTGATCGGAATATTAAAATGTTCAGAAACGATCTCAATGATAAATTCAGGGGTGATGACTCTGTTTTCATTGGGAGATATCATATCTTTTAAAGCTTCTGAAGCAAGTGAAATATCCAGATTCCTTTCTGTAAAATTAATGCGGTACAGGGCGATAAGCTTATTGAGAGCGCCTTCCAATTCACGGATATTCGTTTTAATGTTGGTCGCTATATAGTTTAGGACTTCTTCCGGTATATTGTATCGTTCCAGATGGTCCAGTTCTATTTTTCGGTAGAGGATTGCCATACGGGTTTCATAATTCGGAGCGGATATATCTGCGATCAGGCCCCATTCAAAACGGGACTTTAGCCGCGCCTCCAAGGTTTCCATATCTTTCGGAGGTTTATCGCTGGAGATGATGATCTGTTTTCCAGAATTATGAAGGTGGTTAAAAGTATGGAAAAATTCTTCCTGCGTACTTTCCTTTCCGATAATAAACTGGACGTCGTCGATCAGAAGGACATCGTTATTTCTGTATTTATTACGGAATGCAGTCATGGCGCTTTCATTTCCATTTTTACCGGTACGAATCGCATCAATCAGTTCATTCGTAAATACTTCGCTGGTGACATATAGTACTTTTTTTAGTGGATCTTTCGTCAAAATGTAGTGGGCAACGGAATGCATGAGATGGGTCTTGCCAAGCCCCACTCCTCCGTACAAAAAAAGAGGGTTATAGACTTCTCCCGGAGATTCCGCTACGGCAAGGGAGGCAGCGTGGGCAAAATTATTATTTCCTCCTACGACAAATGTGTCGAACGTATATTTTGGATTCAAGTTCGACATATTGGGAGAGGAAGCCATTCTTTTATTCTTTAAAGAAGATTCTTCATTTGCTAAAGGTTTACTTGGAATATGATATAGAGACAATTCAGTTTCCGTCATATCCTTGGCAATGAAAGTAATATCATATTCCACTCCGGTTACTTCTGCGATGCAAACTTGCAAAGGAAGAAGATATTTGTTCCGGATATGTTCGATACTTGCCTTAAATGGAACGGACAGGTATAAAATATTGTCAGCGATATCATATATTTCCAGTGGACGTATCCACGTCTCAAAGGAGATATTTGATAAAAAATATTCTTCTTTTAACTTTTGAATAATTGTAAGCCAGTTTTTTTTCATCGTCTCCATGTGCTGCTCCATTCTGTTTATTATTACGTCCACATAAGGTAAATTTCATACTTGTACAACTATATTCTACATTAAAATGAAAGGAGAATCAATGAAAAATCCGTTGATATGAATTATCAACATCGGAAAGTATATAAAAAATGCTTTATAAACATGAAAAAAATGATTATCGACTTCTTATAAAAAAGTTATCAACATAATTATCAACAAATTGTGGATAAGTAAAAAATAAAAAAGCCTTGTTTTGCTTGACGCAAAGGCATTTTTTGAATATAATTAAAGACGATGTCTTAAAAATAATTCAGAAATATACAGATAAAATTATCTGTTTGAAAAACCAGGACAGGAGGTGGATATCAATGAAAATGACATTCCAGCCAAAGAAGCGTTCAAGATCCAAAGTACATGGATTTAGAGCTAGAATGAGCACTGCAGGCGGAAGAAAAGTTCTTGCAGCAAGAAGAGCAAAAGGAAGAAAGGTATTATCAGCGTAGGCCGCATTTTTGTGGCCTTTTCTTCTATAAAAAAATAGGTTTCAGGAGAAAAAGAATGATATTTTCTGAATCGTTGAAGAAAAACAGGGATTTCCAGAAGGTCTATCGAAATGGCCGGTCATATGGAAATAAATATCTTGTAATGTATCTTCTGAAAAATGAACTTGGGAGAAACAGAATTGGGATTTCTGTGAGCAGGAAAGTGGGCAATAGTATTATAAGACATCGACTGACCCGACTGATCAGAGAAAGTTACAGGCTGCAGGAGGATCATTTCCAGTGTGGATTCGATATTGTGGTCATTGCGAGAGTGACGGCAAAGGATAAAAATTACAGGGAAATCGAAAGCGCTCTTATGCACTTGGGAAAGCTCCATAATGTAGTAAATTCGGACTGACGCGTGTTCAGTTCAGCACATCAAAAAGATGGATGTGCAAAGAGGCATCGGAAAATGAAAAGACTGTTCTTATATTTGATACGCTTTTACAGGAAGTATCTATCCCCTTTAAAGACAACTACACATTGTATCTATATACCGACTTGTTCCGAATATGCACTGGAAGCAGTTGAAAAATACGGTGCGTTTAAGGGAGGGATACTTACAATATGGAGGATCATTCGTTGTAATCCTTTTTCAAAAGGAGGATATGATCCGGTGCCGTAAGATGTAATATGCCTAGATTTGGAGGAAAAACTTATGGAGGAAAGAATATGACAGGTATTTTAATGACACAGGTGGGGACTCCGATTATCGGACAAGCCGCCTGGCTGCTTGGTAAGATTATGGATGGAATCTATCAAGTGATGAACAATGTATTTGGAGTTCAAAATATTGGCGTTTGTATCATACTTTTGACAATCGTTATTTATACACTTATGATCCCGCTTACGGTCAAGTCGCAGAAATTTACAAGGATCAGTTCCATTATGAATCCGGAACTCCAGAAAATTCAGAAAAAATACCAGGGAAAGAAAGATCAGGTTTCCGTGCAAAAGATGCAGGAAGAAACGAACCTGCTTTATGAAAAATATGGAACTTCACCGATGGGCGGATGTTCATCTATGTTTATCCAGCTTCCGTTTCTCTGGGCCATGTGGTATGTGATCCGTGCAATTCCGGCCTATGTAGGTCAGGTAAAAGAGGTATATACACCGCTTTTGAATGGAATCATGGCGACAGATGGATGGCAGAAGATCATGGAGGCGATCGGCAAGGAACAACCGATCCTTATGGATCCTTCAAAGTATGATTATTCTAATACGAATATTTTGATCGATGCTCTTTATAAATTTCAGTCTTCAACATGGGATACTTTGATCGATAAGTTCCCGCACCTTGAGAATACGATTGAGTCTACGATGGAACAGCTCAACCATATGAATTATTTTTTGGGGCTTGATATTGCGGAGGCTCCCATGGCGCTGATCCGAAGCGGACTTGCGGCAGGGGCTATTGGAATTGTTATCGCTGCAGTTTTAATTCCAGTTTTGTCCGGCCTTACACAGTATCTCAGCGTAAAGGTGTCTACGCAGACAAATAATAGTATTGAAGCAAATAGTCAGATGAACGCTACAATGAGAAGCATGAATATCATGTTTCCTTTGATTTCTGTGTTCATGTGTTTTACACTTCCGACAGGCCTTGGAATCTACTGGGTTGTGAGCGCGGTGGTGCGTACTGTACAGACATTTTTTATTAACCATTATCTAAATAAGATACCTGTTGAAGTATTGATTGAAAAAAATAAGGCAAAAGCAGAAAAGAAGAGAAAGAATAAAAAAGAAGTTGACGCCAGGAATTTGAACCAAATGGCGCAGAAAAAGACAAAAACGATAGAAGACGAACTAATGCGTGAAGAAAAACTTGAAGCGGCAAAACGGCAGAATGCGAATGCTAAGGAAGGAAGCCTGGCGGCTAAGGCTAATATGGTCAAACGTTTTAATGAGAGTAATAAGTAGGAGGCAGGGGAACGATGAAAGAAATTACAGTGTCAGCGAAAACGTTAAATGATGCGATTACAGAAGCTTCCATACAACTCGGCGTAGCGAGTGACGAGATGGAATATGACGTGATTGAAAAAGGAAGCGCCGGTTTTCTTGGAATCGGAAGTAAACAGGCTGTAATAAGAGCTCGCCGAAAGAAGGAAGAAGAGGAAGAGCCAGTTATCGAAGCGATCAAACTTTCAGAAGAAATTTCATCTTTCGATAAAAAAGAAAAAAGAGATGTAAAGAAAGAACCGAAAAAGAATCATAAAGAAAATCATAAGGAAAATCATAAAGAAAGCGGCAAAGAAATAAAGAAAGAAACAAAAAAGGAACCTAAAGAATCTTATAATAAGGATCCTAAAAAAGAAAAGAAGAGAGAAGAAAAAAAGGAAGAGACAAAACCAGAAAAGAAAGAACTTGACATTGCCGCTGTAACAGAAGGAACGCAGAAGATATGTGAGAAATTCTTATTAGATGTCCTAAAGGCTATGGGAATGTCCGGTGTGGAGATCAATTCAAAAATCGATAGCGACGGAGTCCTTGATATTGAGATGAGCGGGGATAATATGGGGATTCTGATTGGGAAACGTGGGCAAACCTTGGATTCGCTGCAATATCTGACGAACCGGGTAGCAAATAAATCCCAGGAAGGATATGTCCGGGTTAAGCTTGATACAGAGGATTATAGAAGAAGAAGAAAACAAACATTGGAAAATCTTGCAAAGAATATTGCTTATAAGGTAAAACGAAGCAGGAAGCCGGTATCTTTGGAACCGATGAATCCATATGAACGCAGAATCATTCATTCTGCACTTCAAGCAGACGACAGGGTTTCCACACACAGTGAAGGGGAAGAGCCATACAGAAGAGTTGTAGTGACTCCGAACAGACGATAGGAGACGGTATAGAAAAGGGGGACGGTACTTTAAGAAGAACCGCCTCCTTTTGTAGATAGAAGAGGTGTTTTGAATGGGTTATCAGACAGAAACGATAGCAGCGATCTCCACGGCTGCTTCAAATTCAGGAATTGGAATCGTAAGGATTAGCGGTGAAGAAGCGTTGTCAATTATTGATAAAATATATAGGGGAAAATGTGGAAAACTCATTTCTACACAGAAAAGCCATACGGTTCATTATGGTTTTATTGAAGATGGAGATGAAATGATCGACGAGGTTCTGGTGGTTCTTATGAAAGGACCTCAAAGTTATACTGGGGAAGATACTGTGGAGATTGACTGCCATGGTGGAATATATGTAACAAAACGAATTTTGGATACTGTGATAAAGAACGGAGCTCGTCCGGCCGACCCAGGAGAGTTTTCTAAAAGGGCTTTTTTGAATGGAAGAATTGACCTATCTCAGGCGGAGGCAGTCATGGATATTATCCAGTCAAAAAATGATTTTGCCCTGCAAAGCTCTTTAAATCAGTTAAAAGGTTCAGTGAAGAAAATAATTGGCGAGATAAGAAATAAAATAATTTATCATACTGCTTATATTGAGACAGCTCTTGATGATCCTGAGCATATTGATATGGAAGGATATGGAGATAAACTTCGAGTAGTAGTAAATGATATATTGAAAGAAATAAAAAAGTTGCTTTTAACATCAAATGACGGAAAAATTGCAAAAGAAGGGATAAAGACTGTGATTTTAGGAAAACCAAATGCAGGAAAATCTTCACTTCTTAATGTTTTAACAGGGCAGGAACGTGCAATCGTGACAGATGTCGCGGGTACAACCAGAGATATATTAGAAGAAAGTATTCAGCTTGAAGGGATTACCTTGAATGTAGTCGACACAGCAGGAATCCATAATACACAAGATATCGTAGAAAAAATAGGAGTGGACAGAGCAAAATCAAGCGCTGAGTCTGCGGATTTGATACTCTATGTGATCGATGCTTCACTTCCTTTGAATGAAAATGATTTTGAGATTATCAACATGATACAGGAAAAACGTGTTATTATTTTGTTTAATAAATCAGACTTATCCACAGTGATTGATGAAACGGAGGTCAAAAAGTGGATAAAGAAACCGATTGTTCATGTTTCAGCAAAACAGGAAACAGGGATGATGGAACTTACAGGATTGATTAAGGAAATGTTTTATCAGGGTGAGATTTCATTTAATGATGAGATATATATTACAAATTCCAGACATCTGGCAGCGCTTAATGATGCGTATAAGAGTTTGGAAAAAGTGATTGAAAGTATAGATCATTTACTTTCAGAGGATTTTTATACGATCGACTTGATGGATGCGTATGAAGCCTTGGGAAGGATCACAGGAGAATCGATGGGAGAGGATTTGGTAAATGAAATTTTCAGCAAGTTCTGTGTGGGAAAATAAGGATGAGTATCAAGTTGTTGTAGTCGGGGCTGGACATGCAGGCTGCGAAGCAGCGTTGGCGTGCGCAAGATTGGGACTTAAGACACTTATTTTTACCGTTAGTATTGAAAGTATTGCAATGATGCCTTGTAATCCGAATATAGGAGGAACGTCTAAGGGGCATCTTGTGCGGGAGATCGACGCGCTTGGCGGAGAGATGGGAAAAGTGATCGATCGGGCATTTATTCAATCTAAGATGTTGAATAAATCAAAAGGTCCAGCTGTACATTCTCTTCGCGCCCAGGCTGATAAGAAAAAATATAGCAATTTGATGCGTCAGACTCTTGAAAGTCAGGAAAACCTGGAGGTCAGACAAGGGGAAGTCGTTCACGTAATTGTAGAAAATGGTAAAATTGTAGGCGTTCAAACCTATTCAGGGACGATTTATCACTGTGACGCGGTGATCTTATGCACTGGAACATATTTGATGGCACGATGCATTTACGGTGATGTGAGTATGAATACTGGTCCAAATGGCCTTCAGGCAGCAAATTATTTGACAGACTGCTTAAAAGAGCTTGGCATTGTTATGTATCGCTTTAAGACAGGGACACCTGCCAGAATTGATAAGAGAAGCATTGATTTTAGTAAAATGGAAGAACAATTTGGTGATGAGAAGATCATACCATTTTCTTTTACAACATCCCCTGATGATGTACAGATCGATCAGGAATCTTGTTGGCTGACTTATACAAATGAAAAGACCCATGATGTGATTCGGGCAAATCTTGATCGTTCTCCTTTATTCTCAGGCACGATTGAGGGAACAGGGCCGAGATATTGTCCTTCGATTGAAGATAAGGTCGTCAAATTTGCTGATAAGAGTCGTCATCAGGTATTTATCGAGCCAGAAGGTTTAGAGACGAACGAGATGTATGTAGGTGGAATGTCCAGTTCTCTGCCGGAAGATGTACAGTATACAATGTACAGAACTGTGCCTGGTCTTGAAAATGTAAAAATTGTCAGGAATGCATATGCCATAGAATATGATTGTATTGACGCAAGACAGTTGTATCCGACGTTAGAATTTAGAAAGATCAAAGGTTTGTTCAGCGCTGGGCAGTTTAATGGGAGTTCCGGATATGAAGAAGCTGCGGCTCAGGGACTATTGGCAGGTATTAATGCTGCTATGGAAATTGCAGGAAGGGAACAACTTATTTTAGATCGTTCCCAAGCATATATAGGAGTATTAATTGATGATCTTGTAACAAAAGAAAATTATGAACCTTATCGGATGATGACTTCCAGAGCAGAATATAGACTTTTGCTTCGTCAGGACAATGCAGATCAACGTTTGACGAAAATAGGACATGATATTGGCCTGATCTCTGATGAACGTTATGAAAAACTTCTCAGAAAAGAAAAAAAGATAAAAGAAGAAATTAATCGGCTGCATCATACAAATGTGGGTACATCAAAAGAAGTTCAGTTATTACTTGACGCCTGCGGAAGTACAAGATTACTGTCAGGTTCTACTTTGGCTGAATTGATTAAGCGTCCAGAAATAGCTTATGAACAATTAGAACCAATCGATAGCAATCGCCCCCTTGATATTACTTCTGATGTGATGGAACAGATTGACATCAGTATTAAATATGAAGGATATATCATGCGTCAGATGAAGCAAGTGGAACAATTTAAAAAATTAGAAAAGCGAAAAATACCGGAAGATATAGATTACGATAAAGTCAAAAGTCTTCGGATTGAAGCAGTCCAGAAATTAAAAAAATATCGCCCTGTTTCAATCGGACAGGCCTCGCGGATATCTGGAGTATCACCTGCGGATATCTCAGTACTAATGGTATACTTACATTGTTAACTCCATCGCCGAAGGCGATTAGAATCAGTTATCCTGAATGTACCCGAAAGGGTACATGAAAAGGGTTACATTGTTAACTCCATCGCCGAAGGCGATTCGGGAAATTTTGTGTATTAAAGGATGGAAGAGTTATGGATCAGATATTTGAAAAGAAACTTTCTGAAATAGGTTTATCTTTGAGTGGTAAGCAACATGACCAATTCAATCGGTATTATGATCTCTTGGTTGAATGGAATAAAGTGATGAATCTTACAGGTATAACAGAATATGATGAGGTAATTACAAAGCATTTTGTAGATAGCCTTTCGATTGTAAAAGCTGTGGATATGAATCATGTTTACAAATTGATCGATGTGGGAACTGGAGCAGGATTTCCTGGAATTCCTTTAAAAATTGTTTTTCCTCATTTGAATGTTACATTGCTCGATTCTTTAAATAAAAGAATTTTATTTTTAGATACGGTTGCAGCTGAACTTGATCTGGAATATGTCAGTCCTATACATGGAAGAGCAGAAGAATATGCCCATATGGAAAAATATAGGGAATATTACGATATAGCAGTATCAAGAGCTGTGGCGAATCTTTCCTCACTTTCAGAATATTGTCTTCCGTTTGTAAGGGTTGGTGGAATTTTTATTGCTTATAAATCGGATGATATCGGAGAGGAAATGTTAAATGCGAGAAAAGCCATTACTGTTCTTGGTGGAAAAGAAAAGGAAGTTTTAAAGTTTACATTGCCTGATACAGATATTAAACGTTCTCTGGTTGTTATTAAAAAGAAGAAGGAAACAGGAAAAAAATTTCCTAGGAGAGCTGGATTACCAACAAAAGAGCCGATTCATTGAATCGGCTCTTTTGTTGGTAATCTTTAGAATTATATATCAAAAAATACTTTTACTTGGTTGGTAAGTTCAACCGGAGACTCAAGTTGTGGAAGATAATTTGTATTTTTAATTATTGCTGTTTGAATAGAAGGTACATACTTTAAATATTCTTCTGTAATTTTATAATCTCTATTATCTCCCGAAATAATCAATATTTCATTTTTGATATGGCTGATGAAAGGAATAATATTCATATTTGTATATTTTCCTTTTATACTAGCAAATAAATATTTGGAATGGCTATGATTTGAGTGAGCTGCCTCATAGTAAGCTTTTTTGATTAATTCATCGACTCTTCCTGGACTGTAATAATATTTATTCTGGAATACATTTTCTATTTGCTTTTTTGAATGTAGAGTATTATATATTAGTGTTCCGATGATTGGAGTCTGAATCAATGTTTTAAAAAGTTTGGAATACTTACAAGGAATTTTTGTTGTTTCCTTTAAAGAGATTGGATTGATTGTAACAATCTTATCTATTGTATTTTCGCCGGTATTACATGCCATAATTGCGATTGGAACAGAATCACCAGTCACTATAATATTTGTTTTTTTACCGATCACATTTTTGATAAAGTCATTTATCATTTGCACGTAAAGATAGTTGGTATAAGTGAAATTTGGTTTATCTGAACGCCCGCATCCAAGCAAATCAATCGTATAAACAGTACTTTTATCTGCTAAACGTATAGCAATTTTCTTCCATTCATATCCAGAACTATTTGAATTCAAATCATGAATCAGTAAGATTGGTTCACCTTTACCTTGCTTTTTATAATAAATTTTACCATGGCGCCAATCATAATAATTATTTCCAGAACTATTAAAAATATTTTCAATTGTTGCAAGATAGCAAGTCATTCTATTTATGACATGTATAATTAGTGCTGATATACTGATGAATATTGTTGTTATTTTTAATTTTCTTTTCATTATTTATTATCCTCGATATAAGTGTTGTTAAAATTTCTTTTATTATAACATACTTTTTAAATAATAGAAAGCAAATGTTTCACGTGAAACATTATATTTGTAATAGTTCATTACTATTTACGGTGACTTGCACTTTGCCGTAAGGCATGTAAGGTATGTAAGACATTCGTCCGATTAAATAACGGATTTAAACATTAAGTTTTTCTCCATCAGTCGAGTTTTTAATGGACTGAATGCGTTACAGTTCGTGGATGGTTAGGCCGTAAACCGCAGCAAAAGCTTAGCCTTTAAATATAAGATAAAAAAATATGTTTACATGAATAAGCATATCTTATGGTTTACGAGCCAAGAGCGCGATTATGGGCAAAGTTAATTATATTAGGAGTAGGAAAGAACTGGATGTACTTTTACAGATAGATAAGGCGGTTTGCATGAATATAGTATAGATAGTACACAAAGGTCAAGATGTTATGTATGATATGCTTGCATGCTAATATGTGCCTTAGGACTTTTAGAAACAGAATGTTATGAAGTTTTTACTTAACTTCTATTTGTATAGCAGGGTGTTACTAAGTTATAAACTACTTACATTATGACATGACAATAATGAAATATTAAATAATGGATGGTAACAAGTATTTTACTATTATGGATGTAATTATAATACAAAGTCATCCTACAATAAATAGGTTGATAAACTGTTAGTTATGGAAAGAGGAGATGTACTATACTTTGAGATGAATTATGCGATGTGAATAGGTTTTCATGAAAATCTTGCTATGAATCATAATTGCATAATTGTAGATATTTATAAAAAGTGCCGAATTGAATGTTTCACGTGAAACATTAGTGGATTTAGTTTTAAATCCATGATATAATATTACCTAAATAAAAAAGTGGTAATACTATATGATATTGGAACCAAAAAATGACATTTGGATTAAACAGCTATATATAATAGAAAAGTTTAAAATACCATTGGAAGAAGGGAGTATAATAGAAAATGGGAAGAATTATTGCGATTGCAAACCAGAAAGGCGGTGTAGGAAAGACTACAACAGCAATCAACTTATCTTCTTGCCTGGCTGCAAAGGAAAAAAAAGTTCTTGCAGTGGATATGGACCCACAGGGAAATATGACAAGCGGTCTTAGTGTAGATAAGGAAAGTGTGGATTATACAATTTATGATCTAATAATAGGAGAAGCAAATATCGAACAAGCTCTCTGCAAAAATGTATTTAATAATTTAGATATCATTCCTACAAATATTGATCTATCAGGAGCAGAAATTGAACTGTTGGATATCGAAAATAAGGAATACATACTAAAAAAAGAAGTGGATAAAATAAGAGATAACTATGATTTTGTGATTATTGATTGTCCTCCTTCTCTCAGTATGCTTACGATAAACGCTATGACTACAGCCGATACAGTTCTTGTACCAATTCAATGTGAATATTATGCACTCGAAGGATTGAGCCAGTTAATTAAAACAATCGAGTTGGTAAAAAATCGATTAAATGACAGGCTTGAAATGGAAGGCGTTGTATTTACAATGTATGATGCCCGGACAAATCTATCCCTTCAAGTAGTAGAAAATGTAAAAGAAAACTTGAATCAGAATATATATAAAACGATCATTCCCAGAAATATACGCCTTGCAGAAGCGCCCAGTCACGGACTTCCAATCAACTACTACGATCCAAAGTCCACAGGTGCAGAAAGTTATATGTTGCTGGCGGATGAGGTCATCCGTAAAGGAGTGAATGAATAATGGCGGCAGTAAAGAGAGGCGGTCTGGGAAAAGGACTCGATAGCTTAATTCCAGATAATAAGTCCTCAAAAACAGTAAAGGGGCAGGAGATAAAAGCAGACGAAGAAAAAAAAGCAGGACCGATCATGATGAAAATCAATGATGTGGAGCCAAACAGAGATCAGCCAAGAAAGAATTTTGAAGAAGACGCCCTTTTGGAACTGTCAGATTCAATTAAACAATTTGGAATTCTTCAGCCATTGATTGTACAAAAAAGAGATGATTATCACGAAATTATTGCAGGAGAACGGCGTTGGAGAGCCGCAAAGCTTGCTGGACTCAAAGAAGTCCCAGTCATTGTAAAAGAATATACCAAACAGGAAATCGTGGAAATTTCTTTGATTGAGAATATTCAGAGGGAGAACCTCAATCCCATTGAAGAAGCGATGGCATTTAAAAGACTTTTAACAGAATTTAATCTGAAACAAGATGAAGTTGCAGAACGCGTTTCAAAAAGCAGGACTGCCGTTACAAATTCAATGCGTCTCCTGAAACTAAGTGAAAGAGTTCAGCAAATGATCATAGATGATATGATCTCAACAGGGCATGCACGCGCGCTTCTAGCGATCGATGACGAAGAGCAACAGTACACTCTTGCAACTAAAATTTTTGATGAGAAACTAAGTGTACGTGAGACTGAAAAACTAGTAAAAGATATCAAGACGCCAAAACCTGAAAAGGTAAAACCGGAAAAAAAGAATATTTTTATTTATGAAGATTTGGAAGAAAAAATGAAAAATGTAATTGGAAGTAAAGTACATGTCAATCAAAAAATAGGTGGGAAAGGAAAGATTGAGATCGAATATTATTCGGAATCTGAATTAGAACGTATATTCGACCTAATTATGACGATACAAGAAGGAGAGTCTTAATGGAAAGCAAAATATTAGCAGCAATCGGAATTGATCCGGCTTATCTATTTATTATTCTTATCTTGTTGATTATATTTATGTTCTTGCTATTCGTAAATGTAAATATGAAGTATAATAGGTTAAAAAGCAGTTATGTATCATTTATGCGTGGACATGACGGAAGAAATATGGAGGAAAGCATTCTGCGAAAGTTCGATGAACTAGATATGATCGCAAGAGCATGTAGAAAAAATAGCGCGGATATCAAAGAATTGTTCCGTATGAGTAAAGGTAATTATCAGAAGGTTGGAATTGTAAAGTATGATGCATTCAACGAGATGGGCGGCAAACTCAGCTTTGTGCTGACGCTTCTGGACGGAAACGACAGCGGATGGATATTTAACGCAATGCATAGCCGTGAAGGGTGTTACACATATATTAAAGAAATCATAAGAGGTCAAAGTTATATTGAACTTGCCGAGGAAGAGGCTGAGTCGTTGGAACGTGCAATTTACCAGGAAGTATATGACCCGGAAATACAGTCTGCGATTAAGAATAGTGTAAAAAAGAAAAGCCGTGATTAAAGAATCACCCTACGGTTAAAACTTGCGATTCACAGCAGCCCACAACATAAAAAACGCAAAACCTGCTATGAACCGCAATTGTATAAGTGAAAAAAATGTGGAAGACTAAACAGGAAGAGGAGAATAAAAATGCTGGATATTAAATTTGTAAGAATGAACGCGGATATCGTAAAGGAAAACATTAAAAAGAAGTTTCAGGACGAAAAACTTCCACTGGTAGACGAAGTGATCGAACTTGACAAAAAGAATCGTGAAATCAAACAAGAGGTGGAAGCACTGCGTGCAGAACGAAATAAGATTTCTAAACAGATCGGCGCATGTATGGCGCAAGGGAAGAAAGAAGAAGCAGAGGAATTTAAAAAGCAGGTTCAGGCAAATGCAGATCGTGTAGAAAAATTATCAGATGAAGAAAAAGAGGTAGAGGCTAAGATCAAAAAGATAATGATGACAATACCAAATATGATTGACCCTACGGTTCCGATCGGAAAAGACGACAGTGAAAACGTAGAGATTGAAAAATTTGGAGAGCCAGTTGTTCCAGATTTTGAGATCCCATATCACACGGAAATTATGGAGAAATTTAATGGGATCGATTTGGAAAGCGCCGGAAAAGTGGCTGGAAATGGATTCTATTATCTTATGGGGGATATCGCAAGACTCCACTCTGCAGTGATAAGTTATGCGAGGGATTTTATGATCGACAGAGGATTTACTTACTGTGTTCCTCCTTTCATGATCCGGAGCAATGTAGTGACCGGAGTAATGAGCTTTGCAGAGATGGATTCCATGATGTATAAAATAGAGGGAGAAGACCTGTATCTCATTGGAACCAGCGAGCATTCCATGATCGGTAAATTTATAGATACTATGTTGGAAGAAAAGGAACTTCCTAAAAAATTAACATCCTATTCTCCTTGCTTCCGAAAAGAAAAGGGCGCTCATGGAATTGAAGAAAGAGGTGTTTACCGAATTCATCAGTTTGAAAAGCAGGAAATGATCGTGGTATGTAATCCTGATGAAAGCAAAAAATGGTATGACGTAATGTGGAAGAATACCGTTGATTTCTTCCGGTCACTTGATATTCCGGTCCGAACCCTGGAATGCTGTTCCGGTGACTTGGCGGACTTGAAAGTAAAATCCTGCGATGTGGAAGCATGGTCTCCACGGCAGAAAAAATATTTTGAAGTAGGAAGCTGCTCTAATCTCGGCGACGCACAGGCACGTCGTTTAGGTATTCGCGTAAAAGGCAGTGATGGAAGTAAGTATTTTGCGCATACACTTAACAATACGGTGACGGCTCCCCCAAGAATGTTGATTGCATTTCTGGAAAATAATTTACAGGCAGATGGTTCTGTAAAAATTCCTGAAATCCTTCGGCCTTATATGGGAGGCATGACCGAAATAAGATAAAAAATAGACAAATGAGGTAGATCGTGCATAAATATATCAAAGCAATCGGATTTCAAAAAATAAGTTCCGAAAAAGAATGGAATCAGATTCTCCGCGAGGCAGAGGATACATTTACAGGTTATGAACGGATTTCTTTGGAGGAGAATCTGGATTTCTGTGAATTTCGTAAAGATTTCGGAGTGGATATCGGGATCTGTTCATATGGGCAGATCGATGAAAAAGAGACATTTGAAAGAGAATATTATGTCCCCTATTTTTATGGAAGCGGTGTGACTTCTTATGCCGATATTATAGTAGAAAAAAGAAGCGACAGAGAAGCATATATTGGAATCTGCGAGGATGCGAAGGTAGGAGTGAGCCTGATTTTCCATCTTCAAAACGGTATGGAATATATGAAAGAATTTCAGCTAGGAAGGATACCAAAGGCATCCACATCAGTTACTTTGGCCGGGCTTGCCGTAAGCGGAAAGATTCTATTTCCCGTGCTGAAAAGCAAAGAACAGGAACGGGAAAGAAAAGAAGAATCTAGAAATCGAATGATGCTTCTTACTGCCGCCAGAGAAGGAAATGAAGAAGCAATCGAGAGCCTGACTATGGACGATATCGATACATATACGGAAGTATCTAAGCGTCTGCTCAGTGAAGATGTATATAGTATTGTGGACACGTATTTTATGCCTTGCGGCGTAGAATGCGATCAGTATTCGATTCTTGGGGAAATCCTGAATATGGATATATTGGAAAATAGGATTACCGGGGAGGAAATCTGTGTGTTGACACTGGATGTGAATGAATTGATTTTTGACATCTGTGTGCCCATGGAATCCATTACCGGTCAGCCGGAGATCGGAAGAAGATTTAAGGGAGATATTTGGCTCCAGGGGTATATAAATTTTCCATAAATACCCGGTCTTAAACGAACATTTTTTTAATAAGATTTTTTAAACATGCATATTGACAAAAATGGTTTCTGACGGTATCATTATATGGTGGCTGAGAAATTAATTTTTATAAAATGATTCAGCCATCATATAATAGTACCCGCAGGGCGTACTCAATATGATAAGTCGCTATAGCTCAGCAGGATAGAGCGACCGCCTCCTAAGCGGTAGGCCGGAGGTTCAAATCCTCTTAGCGACGTCTGAAGAAATGCCGAAAACACTGGAATCCCAGTGTTTTCGGCATTTTTAATGCGCCCGTCGGGTGCACGTTAGTTTGGTCGTAAATCTAATTCAAGATGCAGGCGTCGATCCGTTAATCAGGAAGGTTTTTACAGCGTAACATTTCCCTGAAAATTAGGAAGTCTCTAATTTTTTGCGCCGTTCTGCTACCTGTGCTGCAAATATACTTTGCGTAATCTTAGATTGATCTTCTTCAGTCAATTCTAAAAATTTGCAGCCATATTCATATTTGGATTCCTCTTTTTCTATAATACGTAGCACCTGGCAGTACATGGTAGATATTGGCCTGTCCTCAAGCAGTTGCACTTTCAGCAGAAATTTATCGCCCTCATGGTATCTGCATTCTGAACTGATACATGCCCCTCCCACACTGATATTCAACATTTTGCACGGTTTTTCTCCAATTTCCAGGCCGCTGAACATAGTAACCGTTGCGTCAATATCTGTATTCAGCCGGAAAAAGGCGCGGTCATTCGTAATTTTGGTAACCGTCAATTCTTCTACCTTCCACATATGTTCCGGTTCAGAAGTAATATTTCCCTCCATATAAACCGCCTTTCTTTCATGGTCGCTGTATCCGCGGATCCTAACATGGAGAGGAATATTCTCATCAGAATTCTCGAACTCAGAATATTGATATAATTTTGCAGTATCGTTCCAGAATCCTTGTATTTTTGCAACAAAAAGAAAATATCCGTTAAAATCCGTTACCTCTACCCGCATACCAGAATAGTTTTGGAGATCAATCATAACGCCCTTTTCTTCTGTTTCTGTAACTTTTTTCTCATTTTTTGTTCCAAATAAATTAAAAAAATTCACTATTTTTCTCCCACCTTCATTCCTGGTTATTCCTAAACTTTTATAATTGCATTCGGGGCAACCCGATTGATCAACTCAATACGGAGTATTTGAATGTGAATGTGATTTACCGCAGAATTATTGTATCATAAGCATGGTTGGATTACAATTTATATTCTAAAATACCAAGGATAAAGAAAAAATGGCGAAAACTCCGGAACTTTCGGAATTTTCGCCGTCTCTTTTATATCATTTACATTTTTTATACCGCTTTTACGGTGTTTTCAGTTGAGGTCTGAACTTTTTTTGACATAGATATACATGCCAGGATAGAGATCAACGTAAGAACAATCATTACAGCGCATGCCGGCCAGATGATCGAATAATTTCCTGTAATATCAAACAAAATTGAGACCAAAACATTCCCGATAATGCCTCCAAAACGATTTACCGATACAACAATACCGTAAATCGGACCGTAATCCCTGTTTCCAAAGATTTTACTGGTAAGAAGCGTAGGCATAACAGACACCATTCCTGTGGAAAGTCCATAGAAGAAGATAAGTCCAATAAACGCTACTTTGTTTAATGCGAAGATATAGCAAATATATGCAATCGTCGTCACAGTACAGATATAAATAACGCCTTTTTTCTCACCAAATTTATCTACGATTGCTCCTAAGACTAATTTACCGAAAATTCCTACCGCGGCATAAGCCGATGCTGCTTTTGCCGCAACCGCTGTTCCGTATCCGATATCCGCCAGGTAAGTTGGCGTCTGAAGAGCCGCGCCGTTTGCAAATGTCATAGCCATAACTGCGAACAAAAACAGATATAAAATCGGAGATTTTAGCGCCTGGGCCATAGTCATACCTTCTAAATTCTGCTGTTTTTGCTGCGTGCCGCCCTTTAATGCCGCGAGATCTTTGATTCCATAGGGAAGCAGTCCTACGTCCTTTGGTCTGTTACGGATCACGAGGTAAAGACAAGGTACTGTTGAAATAAGCATAAACAGGCCGGTTATAATATCTGCCGTTCTCCAGCCATATGTAGAGATGATCTTTTCCACGACCGGATTTAAGATTACGTTTCCCACACTCGTTCCAATTGTCGCGATACTGATCGCAAGTCCGCGTTTTTCCTTGAACCACGCGGTAAGGAGTACGGAGATAGGAAGCAGCGTACTTCCTGTAAAGAAGATACCTTTGACAAAGGAAAGCGGGAGGATACACCAGATATTTGGCATAAATCCTCGTCCGACCGTGCAGATGGCAGTGACGGCAACTGACAGTGGAAGGTATTTTCTCGCATCCTTTGTTTTATATATCTTCCCCCAGAAAGGTGCGCTGATCACCGCTCCAACGGTTATCAAAACACTTTGTAATGAAAGAAGTGTTCTTGGAATCTGCAGGTCGTTGTACATTGGAAGAATAAACAGTGCGCTGACCTGCATTACCAGCGATTGTACGATTGTGTTGATTAAAACACACGCCCCTAAAATAAACCATGCATAATGAATCTTTTCTCTCTTCTTTTCCATAACGAATCTCCTTATCTCGTAATCTTTACTCCTTATTTCGGAGTTATTTATTGTTTCTCAGCCATTCCGAAGCCAGATATGCGTAAGTTGCCGCCCCTACTGGAAGACATTCTTCATTAAACCGGACCTTTGGATGATGCTGTCCGTATTCCACGCCTTTTTGTATCGTAGCTCCCAATACGATGAAAAGTGTCGGAACTTTGTCTGCAATAAAGGCAAAATCTTCGGAGCCTGGGAACGACTTGCGCATTGGAAGAACCTGCTCCTCTGGAAGTATATTTTTCAAGGAATCTACCGCAAACACCGCCATATCTTTGTCTGATACAAGTGGGATTGTATAATTGTCGCTAAACACAACGGCAGCTTCTGCACGGAACACTTTTGCGACGCCGGTGGCGATTTCCTGCATTCTGGTGATGAGCATTTCCCGAATTTCTTTATTATAAGTACGGATCGTTCCCATCATCACCGCATCGTTTGGGATTACATTATAGGTCGAGCCACCTTTCATGCATCCGATTGTGAGGACGCCAGTCTCGCCGGCACGAAGCTCTCTTGCCTGTAGCTCCTGAAGCGCAGTGTGGATATGAGCCATAACGTTCAGCGGATCAACGGTCTCTTCCGGTCTTGCCCCGTGGCCGCCATGCCCTTTGATCGTTATCTTAAACAGATCGGAAGAAGCGCAAGTTGGACCTGCAAACACAAGAAGGCGTCCACACACTGCAATCGAGTTTACGTGGATTGCCATCGCTGCATCTACCGTAGGATTCTCCAGGATGCCTGCCTGAATCATTGCGCGGGCTCCCTGCATGTTTTCCTCTGCCGGCTGGAACATAAGCTTTACAGTGCCTTCCAAAGAGCTTTCTTCTTCTTTTAAAATTCTTGCGGCGCCGAGGAGCATTGCCGTATGCAGGTCATGTCCGCAGCAATGAGCTGCTCCCGGAACCTGGGAAGCAAATTCCAGACCGCTGTCCTCCTGCATCGGCAGAGCGTCCATATCTGCTCTGAGAAGTAATACTTTCCCCTCCGATTTTCCTACTGTTGCCGTAACGCCGCATTCATTTACAAGCTGGGGATCATATCCCATCTCTTCTAGCTTCTCTGCAACAAAAGCTGCCGTACTTGTTGTATTCATCCCGACTTCCGGATTTTGGTGAAAGTGTCGGCGATATTGGATTAGCTCCTCCGCTATCTCATACGCTCGTTTCATGAAAATATGATTGTATTCCATTTTTCCTCCTATTTAATAAATAACATATTTTATTTATTAAAGAGTATAATTAATATATTGGAATATGTCAATACAATTTTAAATTTTTGGTTATAATTTATTATTTTTCCACGTGTTTTTTGTGTAAACTGCCTATAAAGGGCGGATCAGACAATATTAAAACTAATTTCATCCGATTTACAAAAAGGGTTTCCTTATGTTACAATACAATCCAGCCTAATATTTGGAGGTAACTTTTATGAAGCCGAAAATACTGTTTCTTTCCGCGGCACATTATTGCGAACACATCAAACAGCTTTTGAAATATTATGATTATAATTTTGACAATCTTTGTACGCTTGATTTTTATGAATATGAATCGATCGCAGAACTACCGTCTCTTTACCGAAGATTTTATGATCAATATGACGGTTTCTGCGTAACAGGCCTTTTCTCAAAGAGAGTGATCTCCCAGGTCGACGATCTCCCCCGGAAACCAATGCAATGCATCTATGCACGTTCTTTGGAGTATTATAAAGAATTTTTCTTCTTAATCAATGAAAATCGGTCCATCGATTTGAAACGTGTCATACTTGATTTTTCGCTTTGGTTTGATACAGACACGCAAAGGCAGACTCCTGAAAACGCGGAAGAATTTATACATGCAAACTACCGTTTTTCAGACAGACAGTCACAGATTATAGAGCACACCTCGATTGATGTAATGATGGCTGCGGAAGAAAATATTGTAAAAAATGCTGTATCTTTAATCAATGAAAATAAAGCGGACCATATTGCGTGCCGATTTGCCACAGCGTATGAAAAGCTGAAAGAAAGGGGAATTCCTTGTTCCTACATTTATCCGACGATCGATACCGTCATCGATACCATGCAGCTCCTTACGAGCGATATAAGGCTGGCCCAGATGGACTTGGATCTTCCGGCTGTACTGCATATTACTTCGGATGCATTGACGTTTGAAGAATCGACGGGCATTAATCCCGTCAACCTGCAGATTCAACAATGTCTGTTAGAGTTTGGGCAGGAACATACGACAAATCTTGTGATACGCCAGGTTTTGTATGGCTATGAGATCTACACGACGCAACAAATTGTAAAGGAGATTACAAATCAGTTTACAGCCTGTTGTCTGAAAACATTTGTATTTGGACGGACAGGCATTGATATTCAGGTGGGATATGGCATTGGCGCCAATGTGATAAAAGCCCGTAATAACGCGGCAGCCGCGTCCAAGATCGCGCAGAGGAATAAAAAGTCTTATATGATAAACCAGAACGAGGTTTTGGTCGGTCCACTTGAGACGGCCGGTACATCGAACGAACGTAAAGAAGTCCCCGCGTCCGTCCTTGCCGCCTCCAGGGCGTCCCGCCTTTCCGTTACTACGATTCAGCGTATTTTTTCCGTAACAGAGATGCTGGGGACAAAGGAGCTTACGACCCAGGACCTTGCGTCTTCCCTCCAGGTGACGATCGCAAACGCAAACAGGTTTTTAAATGCACTGCTAAAGAGCGGATTTGCAGAGATAACCTCCGAGAAAAAGAGTTATTCCAAAGGCAGGCCCAGCCGGATTTATAAAATATTATTATAGGAGAACTTATGAACAAAAAGCATTGTGTATTTTGCACGAATGCTTTTTGCTATTTTTATGCATAAAGTAGAATATAGGATATTTTATAAATATATTTATTATTATAATTGAAATTATTTATTAAATAGTATATTATTTAATCATTGAAATGTACGCAGGAGGTATATTTGATGAACAAAAATAATAGCTGTTGTTCTTCCGGAAAATTGAGTAAAAAGGAAATCGTGTATTATGGTCTTGGCGCCCTGGCGGGTACGTTGCCGAATCAGTTTAAGCAACAGTTCAGTATGAACTTTATGACGGATGTGGGCAGGCTGCCGATCGCGGCGGTAGGATTCTGGAATATGTTCCTTTCAATTTGGGATGCTGTGAACGACCCAATCATCGGACGGTTTGTTGATGGCACAAATACAAAACGTTTTGGAAAATACCGCCCGCATATGATATTCGGCTCGCTTTTATGGGCTGTAACAATATTGCTTTTATTTATTGTGCCACCGGGGTCCGAGCATGTCCGTATGGCGTATTATCTGGTCGTGCTCGCCTTATTTTCCGTATTTTATACAGAATTTACTATTCCATGGCAGGCACTCAACAGCGTAATGTCCCGGGATCCGCATCAGCGTAATCTTCTTCTCACATCCCGTCAGATCGTAGGCGCTTTCGCGACTTCCGCGGTAGGACTTTTTACGGTCCCTGTCGTTTCACATTTCACAAGTGTACGAATAGGCTGGTTTGCGGCCGCGGCAATCGTAGCTTCTCTGTGTGTTTTCAGTGCTTTTATCGCCTCTAACAGCGCCCGCAGGACGGATTACTACAATTCGATTCCGACCAAAAAGCAGGCGACGTTTCAAGAACTGGCGCACCTTTTGTTTTGCAATAAAGCAGTACTCTGCACAGGGCTTTTGCTTGGTTTTGTTTACATGGGAATTTCATTTAATGCGACAATCAGCATGTATTATTTAAAATATGTAGTGAAAAATGTCGGTCTTCTTGCGCCGATCTCTGTCATTAAGATCATTGTCACCTTTATCGCAATGCCTTTTATGCCTTATCTTCTGAAAAGATTTGGCAAACTTCGTATCATATGCCTCAGTATGCTTCTGCAGGCAGGCTCCGCGCTGGTGCTTCTTATTCTGCGGGAAAATGCAGGCACGATCATGGTTATGTTCATGAGTACGGTCACGACACTGGGGCTGACATGTGCCAACACAGGCTGCTTTTCACTGATCCCTGATTGTACCGACTACACAGAGATTCATTTTGGCAATGCGCATGCCGGTTTTATTAATTCTGTCAGTACGTTTGTGCGCAAATTTTTCGGTGCGTTTTCTTTCCTTATCGTTGGGGGATTTTTAGAGTTATCCGGTTACGATGCGGCCACGCAGATCTCACAGCCTGTAATCAATATGATTCTGGATTTGAAGATATGGATTCCCTGTATACTTTTGGGGGCAGTTTTAATTGTAATAAAAATATATCCTTCGTTTGACAGACAATAAACAAGAGGGTACAATTTGTACCCCCTTTGAAATAGTAAGGACTTTTTAATCCACTACTTTTATGGACGTAATGGTGGGCTGGTCTTCCGGAGCTACGGTTCCGTTGCCATCCTGCACGGGCGTATTTTTGCAGATCTCATCGACGATTTCGATGCCTTCCGTCACATGGCCGAACGCGGCATAGTTTCCATCCAGATGCGGACTGTCTTCATGAACGATGAAAAACTGAGAAGAGGCGCTGTCCGGGTCGTTGGCCCTTGCCATTGAGATCACACCCCGCTTGTGGGAAATATCATTTTCCACACCGTTCTCTGAAAATTCCCCTTTGATATGTGTATCCGAACCGCCGGTTCCATTTCCCAGCGGATCGCCTCCCTGGATCATGAAACCGCTTATAATCCGGTGGAACGTCAGACCGTCGTAGAAACCGTTCTTTGCAAGCTGGATAAAATTCGTGACGCTGATGGGGGCGGTGTCGGCGTCCAGTTCCAGTTTTATAGTCCCATAATCTTTTACCTCAATCTCTACATGATGAAGTCCTTCCAGATTCCCATCTCCATCTTTCTCTTTTGAAACAGTGTCCTTTTCTTCTGTTTTTGCGTTGTTGTCCTTCTGCGAGTTGTCTTTCTGTGTGTCGTCAGTCTCTTTTGATCCGCATCCCGCAAGAAAAACGGTAAAGAGAGTGATGCATAAGAAACAAGTGAATAATTTTTTCATGATAACCTCCGGTCTATTGTAGAATAAGATTTTTCATAGAGTACTTTACCATAAGCAGCGCGGAATTACAATTTATATTCCCTCTCATTTTATCAAAAACCGAGGAATAAAGAGCCCTATTTCCATAACATAACGGTTTATTCAGTCATACTTATGGATTATAATCGTGTTATAAAAAATGCGAGGGGTGAAAATATGGCATATGATTTAGAAAGAGAAAAGCAGGAAGCGATAAACGCGGGCAGAAGGGCTCTTGGAAGCCTCCGGGCGGCGCAGGAAGATCTGAATAGCGCGAAAAACTGGGGAATTTGGGATATGTTTGGTGGAGGATTTATCACCACCATGCTCAAGCATTCTAAGATGGACGATGCAAAACAGAATATGGAGCAGGCAAGATACGATCTCAGAGCGTTCAGCCAAGAACTGAGAGATGTGAGTATGTTTTATAATCTGGATATCGAGACAGGTGATTTTCTTTCGTTTGCCGACTGGTTCTTTGATGGGTTTGTCGTAGACTGGATGGTTCAGGACCGTATTAATAAGGCGCACGAACAGGTGGCGGAAGCGATTCGGCATGTGGAGCATATTCTTAGCGAGCTGCAGAATTATTAAGAATCATTCAGAAGCAAGAATCGTAAGAAACGCGTGAGGGAAACGGGGAAGCGGTCAGGCAGTCAGGCGCAAGAGCAAAGGGCAATGATTCCGGTAATGAAGAGCATTGCCCGCTGTCATTATTTCAGCCGTTCTTTTTCAGAATTCAAAAGCTGGATATTGATTTTATTCTCACTGGCGGTTTTATCGACCCACAGGTTTAGTGAATCAATCGCAAGGGAAACCTCGTCCAGTTTTTTACTGATGAATGCGAAATCTCGGATCTCGTCGTCAGTGATTTTACCGTCGCGGGCGATCTGGATCAGCCTGCCGGTGAGAGGGTTGATCTCGTTTAAACTTGCGATCGTCTCTAAAATGATATTGGATAATTCGGATACCTCGATTTCCGGCACATATCGGTCTCCGATCATGCATTTGTGGGAACAATAGTAATTACAAAGGTCCGGCCTCTTATAACAATCGGCCATTTGGACGACATCATAAGGTGTAGGGTCCTGAAGTTCGTATTCTATTTTTTCAATCCGGGAGGCGGAGACGCCCGTCATCTGTTCGCTTGCTTTTTCGCGGGTCAGACCTTGTTCTTCCCGGCATAATTGGTAGATGTTTTTGTTTTCTCTGGTAGATTGCTTACCCATGGTGCGGTCTCCTTTATCTTATTAAATTTGAAAAATTTAAGCGTTCCTATTACCCCAGGGGGTAACTCGCACTAGGTTCGTGAAGTACCTCATCAAGTGCTCCTATTATACCGGATTCATAGGGATATGGCAAGTGCAAGCGGTCTGAATCGCCTGGCGACGATAGAACAGGAGGAACCCCTCGTGTACACTCGGGATACCTGATTTTAAATCGCCTGGCGGCGATAGAACAGGAGGAAATATGGATACGGTAAAGAGGATGCGGTTGTTACGGATACTTGAGAAAATGGAAAAGAATCCCGGGTTTAGTGAAAAGCTTGGTATAAAGAACAGTTCACAGTTCAAGTCAGTAAAAGAAAGGCAATCGCCTATTCGGCGATGAGTTAAAATATGTAAGGAGGAGAAGTAGATGTTGACAATTTTATTTGCTATATGTATGTTTTGGTTTTTTGGAAAATTATTGATCTTTGGGATCAGGGCGGCATGGGGAATCTCAAAAATTCTTTTGACAGTTGTAGTATTTCCGATCATATTGATCGGAGTGATCGTAGGCGGACTGGTTTCGATAGCGTTTCCAATCTTGATCGTGATCGGGATCATATCGCTGGTGACGTCGAAAGGGTAGATTTAGCACATTTTTTGTCTGCCTCTTTCAAGGTGGTATTTGTATTGGACAGCTAATCCTTTAAATTGTATAAAAGAATACAAAATAAAGGAGACGAAAACGATGAAAGGATACAATACAGAGAACGGTTATATGGGATATGTCGACGGAGAATACAGGCTCTTTGCCAGCGAGTCTGATTATATAGAGTGGCTGGAAGATTAGAAAGGGCTGTATTGGGAAGGCGGGATGCTCCCATATGACAGTGGAGGGGGATTAACATGCCGAAAGGAACCAATCAGAAATTTAAGCTGTACCGGCTTGCACAGATCATGATGGAGAAAACCGACGACGAGCATTATATCACGATGCCGGAGATTATAGCTTCTCTTGAGGAATATGGGATAACCGCGGACAGAAAGACTATTTATAACGACCTTCGCGACCTGGATATCCTGGGGATTGAGGTGGAAGGCGAGCCTGTAGGCAACAGGTATCATTATCATGTGGTGAACCGTCTTTTTGAGCTGCCGGAGCTGAAGCTTCTGGTGGATGCAATTCAGTCGTCAAGATTTATTACAGAGCGAAAGACCAACGCGCTGATCAGGAAGCTGGAAAAGCTTGTCAGCAAATATGAGGCGATGAAGCTGCAACGCCAGGTATTTGTGTCCGGAAGGATTAAGACGATGAACGAGAGTATCTACTATACGGTCGACGCGGTTCACAATGCGATTTCAGAAAATAAGAAGATCCGATTCCAATATTTTCAGTGGAATGTGAAAAAGGAGATGGAGCTGCGTCACGGCGGAGCATACTATCATATCAGTCCTTGGGGGCTTTCGTGGGATGATGAGAATTATTATCTGGTAGGATATGATTCTGACGCGGGTAAGATCAAGCATTACCGGGTCGATAAGATGCTGCATATTCAGATGTCGGAAGAAAAAAGGGAAGGAAGGGAGCATTTTAAGAAGCTGGATATGGCGGACTATGCCAAGAAGAGCTTCGGGATGTTCCGGGGCAAAGAACAGCAGGTAAAGCTTTTGGTGGAGAACACTTTGGCGGGGATCATCATAGACCGGTTTGGAAAAGATGTGATGCTTATTCCGGCAGATAAGGAGCACTTTACAGTAATGGTGGACGTGCATGTCAGTAAACAATTCCTGGGGTGGATCATTTCCCTTGGCGAAGGGGTGAAGATTGTCGGACCTGACGACGTCGTCGAACAGATAAAGAGAGAGATCGAGCGGTTGGTCCGGCAGTACCAATGAGTGGAGAGACGTTTCTGGCGTACAGTCAAATACCCCGCGGCAAGCTACGGGGTATTTGACACTCGCGGCAGTCGCCAAATATCCATGCATACTCAAAGGGCACTTAGCATGGCTATTTGGCTCGTTGCTTCGCGGGAATAGAGCCATATTCCCACTGGCAAGCAAGCTTACCGTGTGAAATGGCCTTTTGCACTGGTATCATATGTTATTGGGCGGCTTCCCGAAGTAACGTAGCGATCTCGGTGCAGTCGCGCCAATCGCCCCGCCATTTGCAGATGGTATCCTGCGCGCCGTATCCTCCGAATCCAAATTCACCGAAGGTTGAGGCGTCGCTCATGATTCCCCAATAGGGGAGTCCTGACAATTCTTCCCATGCGGTTCTGACGTCGTCAGGTCCCATAAATGTCCCGTCCAGCGCGTAGACGTGCCATTCGGGAGTTCCCATACCCCAGTCGTTCCACATGCTGCCTGACAATGTGCCGTAATCATAGCTTTGGTCCGAATTTCCATGTGCTGCGATAAAGGTCTGCAGTTCCCCTGATGAAGGATGATTTTGTTGTTCGATTATGATACTCTGGAGAACGTGGGTCGGCTCGCCGCTAACTTGTCCGCCGGATAAGGGGTAGAGTTCCGCGGCAGTGCTGATCGTATTATAATTAAAGTCAGTCTGGTGGAGGAAGACAAGCCCTTCCTCGGTTATGGCGCTGTAGCCATTTTCAGGCATCGTATCGGTTGCCAGGACTGCCTGCGTACCGTCCCACTGATAGATCCGGGACATGAAGGGATAAAACTCGGGATTCTCGCCCAGGTACGGCTGCGGAGCTACCGGGATTTGCATATCATATCCTCCAACGACCCACAGGGCGGGGATGCCGTCCCCGGTGTCAAAAAGCGAGGCCCATATGAATTTCGGTTTGGCATAATTGCCGGAAGAATACCATTCACTCCATACAGCTGTCTCGCTCTCGCGTACATTATCCTCAAGAATCTGCGCGTAGGCCTGGGCCTGCTCGGCAGTCATATGGCACTGGGAGAGATCGCCGTAGTAGGGAAGCCGGGAGAGGGCTTCTGTTCCAATGAAGGCAGGAGGATTCAGCACGTCCAGACCAGAAGCGTCCAGGATATCCTCCGCCAGTGCTTCGTCCCGCTCTGCTTCTGTCAGTACGAACTCCGGGACATCGGATACAGTGAAAGGAGCTACGCTGATTTCACCAGTACCGTCCTCATTCAGGGACAGCGTTGCCATCTCTCCGGCAGATACACGGGCGGAAGTCTCTTTGCCGGACTGATCGGTGAGAGTGCACTCTACCGTTCCTTCTAATAGATATACGTTCATATGACGTTCATCTTCCAACTCCACCCATCCGCAGGTGCCGCGGATGCCTACCGTCATAGTGGAAGTATGGATCTCCATACTTTCATCCTCATCCAGTGGCTCAGTGACATTGAAGAACAGGCTTCCGGATTTTATCTCGATCTCCAGATCGCCCTCATCTTTTTCGATCACAGCTTCACTTACCGCGTCCAACTTCGCAAGTTTCACGTTGTCCAGTTTGATCCAGGCGTAGCTTTTCTTTAGCGTCTCCACGCCGTATCCACTGTAAAGTTTCAGGTTTTCTAAGATTGAGACGTCATCTCCGGCGTCGTCCCGGACGTCCACCGTTCCCTCAGTCTTGATGAGATTCATGGTAGTAGCCTTAGCCGGAGAGCCGCAGGATGTGCACAGCAGGCAAACGGCGAGGGCAAGACTTAGAACCCGGGAAATAATTGTTATTTTTTTCATAATGACAAGCCTCCTTAATACAGCTATTGTATCATGGCAGGGAAGCAATTTGTACCAAAAATGTTGTTATTTACAAAACATAAAATACATATTACAATGCATTTGAGATACCTATTGTTACATTTATGAAAGAAAAGGAGACGAAAGTGAAAAGAAAGATATTTTATGTTTTCCTGGTTTTATGTTTTGCATTGATCTTTCAACCAGGGACAGTATTTGCGGCCGGAGAGCAGATCAAGGTGAAGGGAGTCGATATTTTAAAGGCGCCAGATCAGACAGTACCGTGCGGAAGCGGTACGGCAAGCTACAATCCGGACACGAAAACATTGACACTGGAGAATGCTGTGATCGACCAGGATTCCAGCGGGAAGGCTCTGATATATGGAGTTGAGATTCAAGGTGAGGGAATCACGGTTGAGCTGGTTGGGGATAATACGATCAGCGGGCATTATGGAATCTATAGTGGCAATCCACTGAATATAAAAGGGACGTCTGGCGGCAGCCTTACGATCCATACCGCCCAGGATCCGTCTCTTTCTTCGTTTTCCTGCCGTGGGATATTTGTTGAAGGAGGCGGGCTTACTGTCCAGGACGCGAACCTGGAAGTGATTCTTGGCGATATAGGAAAAGAGAATGGTTGTGCGGTATATATTACCGGAAGGGATAATCTGATTAGCAATTCTCATTTAAAGATTACCGCACAGTCTGCCGGCAGCTCCGCGGCAGATGCAAAAAGACAGGGAATCAATGCGACAGGAGCATATTCCCTCGCATTATCAAATAATTCAAGCGTTGTTATGGAGAATCTGGATCAGGGAATCGGCGCTTCTGGTGCAGAAGTGGTGATTTCAGAAAGCAGGCTTTCCATAGTGGAGGCTGAGGAGTATGCTGTTACCTGTGGGAATCTTGAGATTTTATATGGGGCTGAAGTGGATGCCGCGTCGAAGACAGGAGTAGCTGTGGGGGCGGATGATAAGATCGTCGTTTCCGGCGCTTCAGCCAATATAGAGTCAAAACAGAGTAATGCCATTGTATGTACGAATCTGCAAATCAAGGAGTCTTCGGAGGTGGTAGCAAAAGGATATTGGCCTGCCTTTTATGTGGTGAATAACACTGTGATCGACGATTCTTCCGTAGAGACAGAATCGACAGCGGATGTTGGAATTTTCTGCCAGGGACCTGTTGAGATCACCGAATCCGAGGTGAAAGCGACAGGCGGTACGGGAAAGGGCAGTATTCTTGCCCATGGAGATATAGCGATTACCGGGGGAACGACAGAGATCGGCTCAGGAAACATTTCCTCCAGAGGGGATATCCATGTTGGAGGAACGATTACTTCAAACGGTAAGCCGTCCTATGAAAATATAGAAAGCGGTTCCGGGAGGGTAGAGTATCTGGATGCTGATTATAGCAAAGTCGATCAAGCGATTGCGAAAGCGGAAGCGTTGAAGAAAGAGGATTATGAGAATTTTGAAGAAGTGGAGAAAGCGATTCAAGCTGTCGTCAGAGGGAAGAATATCACCGATCAGGAGGTGGTAGACGGATATGCCGTGGCGATCGAGACAGCAATATCCGCGTTAAAGCCTGTGTCTTCCGGACAGAATGTTTACAAAATTGTGGAAGGGGCTAACCAAACGATTGTAGCTGGAACAAAGAAAGATGTTACGATCAAAGTAGATGGAGATTTCAATAAATTCAGCAGTTTGTTTGTCGATGGAAAAGAGGTTGCAAAGGAGAATTATACTGCGGCAGCAGGGTCAACTGTCATTACTTTGAAGGCAGAATATGTGAACACGCTGCCCGTGGGCGCCCATACGATAACGATAAATTTTGCGGATGGTGCGGCCGAGACAAAATTAACGCTTACGGAAGACAAAGATCAGGGAGCAGGAACAGAAAAGGATCCATCAAAAGATCCGTCCAAGGATCCGTCAAAAGACCCGTCGCAGGGTCAGACGAATCGAGATGAGTCATCTCCCGGAACCGGGGATCGTCTGCCGATTGGATGGATTGTCGCTCTGATCTGTTCTGCTGCGATTGGCCTGGCGGCGCAAAGATACAGAATGAAATTGTAAGAAATAGAATGTTATCAAAGACCCCGCATACGTAGTATGCGGGGTTTCGTATGCCCAAATTTCCATTTTTGCTATGGATATGGATGGGTCTGTAAAACTTGTTTTCGATATTCCGAAGGGGAAAATCCTTTCTGTTTACGGAAAATACGGCTGAAATATAATGGATTGCCGTACCCTACGATCTGCCCGATCTCGCTTACCGTATATGTGGTCGTTTCCAGAAGCGCCTGCGCGTTCGTCATACGGATGGAGACAATGTACTGCATCGGTGTGGAGCCAGCATACATTTTGAAATTGCGGATGAACCAGCTGACACTCATGCCGCGGGACGCGGCGTACTGTTCTATATTAACGTCCGTATTATAGTAGTCGTTAAAATATTGGGCCGCAAGATCCATTTCATTCCCAAGATATTCGTTTTTCAGTACGCGCTGTTTTGTAACCCGTCTGTGTATGAGGATCAAAAGATAGCGGAGAAGAACAGCCAGTACCTCTTCATAGTCTGCCTGACAGCGTTGAAGTTCAAGTATGATTCTCTTAAACACTCTTTCAAATTCCAGGGAGGTACCGACATAGAATACCCGCATGTCATCTTTGACGCCGTATTTTCTCAGAATATTCTTTACATTGCCTCCGGTGAAATGGACCCAGTATACTTCGGTCTGGTCGGAGGCATAATATTCATATTTCTGAAATTCTTTGGGTCTGTAGACCACCATATTCCCGGCAGATACGATCGTATCATTTTCTGCATTATCAAAGTGAAAATGTGCGATTCCGGAGGAAACATAGATGATCTGAAAATCCAGCCTTCCCCTCGGGCGGAAGGTCGGCATTTTAGGCCGCGTTAAAAGCCGGTACGTACCGCAGCTTGACACAATGAGCGGCTTGGTCTTGTCCTTAAAATCCAGACGAGAATTGTTCAGGTATGCCGAATTAATATACATAAATTTCACCCCCGGTATTATGATTTATAATTGTATAACTTTGTGCATGTTTTGTCCAATCATGTTCATGGACTTTGTAGATGAAAATTTATATAATGATGTTACAGTAGTGAGGCATGTATAAAAGGAGGTCAGACAGATGATTGTGCCAAGGTATTATGAGGATTTGGAGGTTCTGCACGAAGGGACGATGCCGCCCAGGGCGTATTACATTCCCGCGTCAAGGAGGATGGAGCATCTGACGGAGCGTCGGGAAGAGTCCGACCGTATCCAATTTTTGAACGGTGACTGGAAGTTCCGATATTTTGAGAGTATCTATGATGTCAAAGAGCCATTTTTTAAAGAAGGATTTGACGCGGCTGATCTTGACACATCCGGTTTTGATGAGATCAAGGTTCCGGGCGTCTGGCAGATGGCTGGATATGATTCCCATCAGTACACGAATATCCGGTATCCGTTTCCGTTCGACCCGCCTTATGTCCCGCAGGATATTCCCTGCGGCGCGTATGTGTGCGAATTTGATTATCAGGAGGATGAGCGGGCGCCGGAAGCGTACTTAAATTTTGAAGGGGTGGACTCGTGTTTCTATATTTGGCTTAACGGAGAGTACATCGGATACAGCCAGGTATCCCATGCGACGAGCGAATTTCATGTCACACAGGCGCTTAGGGAGGGAAGAAATATTCTTTCGGCGCTTGTTATGAAATGGTGCGACGGCAGTTACCTGGAGGACCAGGACAAGTTCCGTATGAGCGGGATATTCCGGGATGTATATCTTCTGAAAAGGCCGGAAAATTTTGTCTACGATTACCGGGTCACAACAAAGATTTTTGAAAAGAAAGCAGAGATCAGGTTAGACATTTCGTATATCAGCGGCCTGGTTGATACAAAGGTCACGGTCTGTGATAAGCAGGGAAACGATCTGGCGTCCGGTAAAGTTCAGGCAGATTACATTTCTCTGGAAATCAAGGAGCCGGCACTGTGGAGCGCCGAAAGCCCGAACTTATATACCATTGTTTTGGAGACGGAAAACGAGGTCATTACAGATCAGGTGGGTTTTAGGACGATTTGTATCAAGGACAAAATTGTTTATCTGAATGGACAGAAGATAAAGCTGCACGGCATAAACCGGCATGATTCGGATCCGGTCACCGGTCTTTCCGTCAGTATAGAGCAGCTGACGAAGGACCTCGCTATGATGAAGCAGCACAATTTCAACGCCATCCGTTCCAGCCATTATCCGAATGCGCCATATTTTTATCAACTGTGCGATCAATATGGTTTCATGGTGATGGATGAGGCGGACATCGAAGCACACGGTCCGTTTATGCTTTATTATAAAGACGATACCGACGAGAATCGGATGGAAGGATGGAACGAGAGGATCGCGGATAACCCGGCCTGGGAAGGGGCTATTTTAGATCGTGTGCAGAGGATGGTCCAGAGGGATAAGAATCGCCCCTGTATCCTAATGTGGTCTATGGGAAATGAGAGCGCGTATGGTTGTAATTTTGAAAAGGCGCTTCGGTGGACCAAGGAGTTTGACCCGGAAAGGATTACGCATTACGAGAGCGCGCGATATCGGAAAAAGGATGTTATTTATGATTATTCGGATCTTGACCTGTACAGCAGGATGTATCCGCCTTTTGATGAGATTGAGGAGTATTTTGAAAAAGATGCCAGCAAGCCTTTTATGTTAGTGGAATACTGCCACGCTATGGGGAATGGTCCCGGAGATCTGGAGGATTACTTCCAGCTTGTCCACGGCAATGATAGGATGTGCGGCGGATTCGTGTGGGAATGGTGCGACCATGCGGTTTATGCCGGAAAGGATAAGAATGGGAAGACAAAATATTTGTACGGCGGGGATCATAATGAAACGGTCCATGACGGGAATTTCTGCATGGACGGGCTTGTCTACCCGGACCGCACGCCGCATACGGGTCTGTTGGAGTATAAGAACGTGCACCGCCCTGCAAGAGTGGTTTCCTATGATGTGAAGACAAAGGAATTGAGGCTTCGTAATTATCTGGATTTTACTGACCTGAAAGAGTATGCTGTGCTCCGTTATGAGGTGACCTGCGACGGCGTCTGTGTGGAAACAGGGGCGCTCCCGGAGTTTTCCGTGGCTCCGCACAGCGAGGCGGGAGTGGTACTGGATGTGAAGATACCAAAAACCGGGAGAGTGTATTTGAAGATCCTATACCAGAGCCGGGAGAATTCTCCTTTGGTACCCGCAGGGCATATACTGGGGTTTGACGAGATTCTTCTTGAAAATGAGGATGGAAGAAACCAGACTGCGGCAAGGCTGTTGAATCCTGAGAGCGGGACAGATGCAGACGGAACATGGAAGATAGAGGAAACGGACGGGAAAATTGTCGTTGAAGGAAACGAATTCGTTTACACATACAGTAAGAAGAGCGGTTTGTTTGAAAAAATGAGCTTTGCCGGAAGGGAATATCTTGACAGGCCCATGGAGCTGAATATCTGGCGGGCGCCCACCGATAATGATATGTATATCAAAGAAGAGTGGAAGAAGGCACATTATCATGAGGCGTACGCAAGGGCATATGACACAGCAGTGCGGCAAGCGGAGGGAAAAATTGTGATCGAAAGCAAGATGGCGGTTCTAGCTCCGACTGTGCAGCGCATACTTGATATCACGGCAATCTGGACGATCGATGTAACAGGAGGCATCCATGCGAAGCTGGACGCCATTAGGAATACAGAGTTCCCGGATCTTCCCAGATTTGGAGTCCGCCTTTTCCTGCCCGGCGAGTTGGAAAATGTTTCTTATTATGGATGCGGTCCGATGGAAAGCTACCGAGATAAGCACAGGGCTGCGGCACACGGGCTTTATTACGCAAAGGTATCGCAGTTACATGAGGATTATATCCGGCCCCAAGAAAATGGAAGCCATTTCGACTGCGATTTTGTGGAAGTCAGCGGCAGAGACGTTGGCGGCAGAGATGGAAGCGATGCAGACAAAGAGGATGTTGGCGGCAGGATATTTGGAATTGCGGCAGCGTCGGACAGAAGGTTTTCATTTAACGCGTCCGTCTATACACAGGAAGAATTGGAGGGGAAAAGGCACAATTTTGAATTGGCAGAGTCAGGAAATACGATATTATGCCTGGACTATGCGCTAAATGGTCTCGGTTCCAACAGCTGCGGGCCCGCGGTGATGGAAAAATACCGTTTTGATGAAGAAAGGTTCTGTTTTGAATTTCAATTAGCTCCGTTCATATCATAGTCTTTGGGGTTCCTGAATGGAATCGCCTGATCGTCGTATCGTTTGTGAAGGAATGGTGAGCAGTCTGTAGACAATATGATTTGATCCGTCGGTAATCCGGCCGGTTCAATAGGCTTTCGGGAGCCTTAGCATGCATAACTCCGGAAAAGGGTTCCTGGAAGCGAAAAGCAACTGTCAACAACGAAAAAATAGAGAGGAGTGTCCTTCTTATGGAAGAAAAGACATATTTGAAGTGGTATAACAAAGTAGGATATGGTTCCGGAGATATTGCGGGCAACGTGGTATATGCATTCTTATCCTCGTTTGTTATGATTTATCTAACCAATACGGTTGGGCTGTCAGCGGGGATCGTAGGAACCTTGATCGCGGTTTCAAAATTATTTGACGGATTTACCGACATTTTCTTTGGATCGATGATCGATAAGACGAAAAGCAGGCTTGGAAAGGCGAGGCCCTGGATGCTGTACGGCTACGTCGGTTGCGCGGTCACATTAGCGGCGATCTTTGCGATACCGGAAAGCTGGGGTACGACAGCGCAGTACGCATGGTTCTTCATCGCATACACATTGCTGAACGGTGTGTTTTATACGGCAAATAATATCGCTTACTCAGCCCTCACCTCTTTGGTGACGAAGAACAGCAAAGAGCGGGTGCAGATGGGGTCTTACCGGTTTATCTTTGCATTTGGCACAAGCCTTCTCATCCAGTCGGTGACAATTGGTTTTGTCGCAAAATGCGGCGGCGGGGCCGCGGCTTGGCGGACCGTAGCGGTGATTTATTCCGTGATCGGTCTTGTAATCAACACTGTCTCCGTGTTTTCGGTAAAGGAGCTGTCCGAGGAGGAGTTAAGCGGCGGCGGGGAAAATGTAGAGGAAGAGAAATACGGGATTGCCGAGGCGTTTCGTCTCCTTGCGGCGAATAAATATTACTTGATGATATGCGGAGTATATATTTTGCAGCAGTTATATACAGCGATGATTAATTCCGGGATCTATTACATGACTTATGTACTCAAAAATGAAAATCTTTACGGTGTATTTTCCTGGGCGTCCAATATCCCGCTGATCGTCGCGCTCGTTTTCACACCTGTCTTGGTGGGAAAATGGAACGGTATGTATAAGCTGAATTTGAGAGGATATATGATTGCTGTTGTCGGCAGGGCGTTCGTGGTCTTTGCCGGATATATAGGAAGTGTTCCGATGATGCTTGCGTTTACGGCGCTTGCCGCGCTGGGACAGGGACCGTGGCAGGGAGACATGAACGCGGTGATTGCGTCCTGCTCGGAATATACGTTTTTGACAAAGGGGAAGAGAGTGGACGGAACGATGTATTCCTGCACCTCGCTTGGCGTGAAGCTGGGAGGAGGGCTTGGCACAGCGGCGGCCGGCTGGCTTCTGGAATTCAGTAAGTTTAACGGTAAACTTGAGGTGCAGCCACAGTCCTGTATCGATATGCTGCATATCATGTATTTATGGCTTCCATTGGTAATCGACGTACTCATTATGATCGTACTTTCAAGGATGAATGTGGAGGGCGCGAATGAAAAGATAAAGAGTGAGAGGGAAGGAAAATAAATAGACCACATACAAAAGTAACCGCCTAAAGCCAAGGATACGGTTACTTTTGTGTGTAATTACCCCCGGGTTGACCGTCTATCGACAGCGCACCTTATGACCTCCCGCAGATTTTTGCAAACGCCTGGAAGAGCCGCGCCATGTCTTCGTTATCAAATTTTGCCATCATCTCAGGATGCCACTGCACTCCGAGTACGAAATGATTTCCTGCTTTTTCGATCGCTTCCACAACGCCGTCTTCTGACGACGCTGTGACATGGAATCCTTTGGCTACATCTTTTACAGCCTGGTGATGGAAAGAATTAACCATTACTTTGGTTCCAAGCACACCTGCGAGAAAACTTCCTTCTGTTATTGTTACCGAATGGCTCGCCGAATAGCGGGGGGCGTTCTGCGTGTGCTGATAACTGTCTGGCTTTTGAGAATGGAGATCCTGATAAACAGTTCCTCCGAACGCGACGTTAAGCATCTGCATTCCTTTACATATACCGAATATTGGAAGTCCCATCTCGTCCGCTGCCTTGATGAGCGCGATGTAATGGCAGTCTACCTCGTTCATGGTAAATCCGAGTTCGTTGCGCGGCATCTCGCCGTACAGAAGCGGGTCAATATCGTATCCGCCTGAGAGAAGAAGGCCGTCCAGCCCTTCGAGCTGTACCCGGGCGTCGTCCGTATTATGGAGAACCGGGAGCATTACGGGGATACAGCCGTTCTTCTCCAGGCTTTCTATATAGTCGTTATTTACATAAGCCCGGTAGAGGCCAAATAACATCTCCGGTCCTTTATCCATGATTAAAATATTTGCGGCGATTCCGATCTTTGGTTTTCTCATTGCTTGTTCCTCCATACCTTTTGACTTTCGTATCTTTATCTTAGCCTATTGCCGTTGAATTTGCAATCCGTGGATATCATCTTGCGAGGTAACCATATATGTGATATAGTAAATAGGAACATTTGGTGAAATAGAAGCGAGGAGAATATGTATATGGGAAGAATAAGACTTATACGACCGACAAAAGAACATGAGGAAGAGGTTATGAACTACCGGGCGGAAATGTTTGAGGCGGGCAGCAGTTTCGATGGCTGTGCAGGACTTGAAAAGATGGAAAGTTATGAAGAATGGTTGAATTTTGACGGTCGTTTGAAAGCAAAGTATGGAGAGGATTATGTTCCCTCTCATGTATATCTAGCCGTTCGGCTCTCGGATGGACGTGTAGTTGGAATCATCGACCACAGAACAAGGTTGTCTGAATTTTTGCTGAATTATGGAGGAAATGTTGGATACAGCATCCGTCCATCAGAGCGAAGGAAGGGATATGCTAAGGAGATGCTGGAACTGCTTTGCATCATCTGTAAAAAAGAGGGAGTGGAACGGCTTCTTATCACTTGTGATAAAGAAAATCCTGCTTCGGCAAAAACGATTCTCGCAAACGGCGGGGTGCTGGAAAATGAAGTGGAGGACGTCCCAGGGCTTGGAGAATCCGGGGTGGTACAGAGATATTGGATCGAACTGTCCAAAATAAAGCCATAAGAAGGACCTGCGCTTGGAGTCAAGTGCAGGTCAAATAGTCTGAGATTTGAGATTACAAAGAACCTCGATATGAAAGCGAATGAGATTCAATTTTGCAAGTATGTTTTTTGGTTTTTTCATCGTAGTTTATGCCTACCAGGAGCAGGTTCCCGCTGTAATCTTCTAGCACCTTAGGGTAGCGCCTTTCTTTTATCTGTTTAATGGCGCTTTCGGCAGTTTTATTCCACTTTAACTCTACCAGAAGGGCGGGCCTGTCGGAAAATTGTTTTCTTGGGAGATATACGATATCCGCCCGTCCTTTTCCGGTCGGAAGTTCTTTTATCACCGTATAGTAATTGCGGGCCACATAAAATGCAAGCGAGATCGTATAGCTAAGGGCATTTTCATCGTTGTACTGTAGATAAGAGCTTTCAAAATGGGCTTCTTCCACAGCTTTTGCGACAAGTGTTTCATTGCGATTCCAGACTGCTTCCAATGCCGCTTTTGAGTTTTTCAAGGCTTTGGAGACTTCGCCCCAATCAGAGTTACTGATGGCAGTTACATATTCATTCAATATTTCTTGGTTTGGGATGAAGACCTCTCCGGTGTCGCTTAAGTATCCCAGGTATCCCAGATGCACGAGGAGGGTTAGGACGTCGTCCCTGGAATGGAAGGTCACCATATCGTTTGTGAAGCTTCTTACGTCCACGGAAATTCGGTTCCTGCCGTTCATCATGTCGATGACCGCGTCTTTCAGCCCTTCAAAATTCATGTCAATGTAGGAGCGGAGGGCCTCGAAAGTCTCTGTCTGATTCCAATAAAACTGGAACTTGCCGAACCGCATGGCACTGACGACGGATCGTGGATTGTAGATGGAACCCACATCTTCCAGCTGGTAGCCGTCATACCATTTTTTTGTTTCTTCAAAGTCCATATGATACCGCAGGCATAATTCCTTGACTTCATCTTCGGTAAATCCGACATACTGTGCAAGGGCACCCTGGAATGTCATGGAAAATTCATCGAACATATTTAAAGCGCTATGTGTGCCATATTTTTTGATTGGAAGGATTCCGGTCATATAGCATAACGCAATATATCCTTTATCTTTGAGCAAATCCCGCAGAAAATCAAGGTACATCTTCTGAGAATCAGAATCAGACTTATATTCCCGGAAAATGCAGTCCCATTCGTCAATGATAAAGATGAAAGGAATCTTGACTTCATCATATATATCCTGCATACATCCTGCTAAATTTTTTTTGTCATAATAGTCTACATCTGGGTATTCTTTTGTCAGGTCGCGGACGGTCCGGTTTTTCAACAAATCCAGCATATTTTCCATAGAATTTGTCCGGCTCAAAAATTCCTGCATATTCAGGAACAGGACATTATATTGGTTCATGTGTTTCGCACCCTGCTCATCCCTGGCAATCTCGCATTTTTCAAAAAGCCCCCGGGAATCGCATCCCCGGCTGTAGTATGCAGTCAGCATGTCCGCTGTTACAGATTTGCCGAACCTGCGGGGCCTGCTCATGCAGATATATTTTTGCAGTGAATTAATTACCCGGTTGCAGTAGCGGATCAGGCCGGTCTTATCAACATATATCTCTGAATTGATACACTGTGCGAATTTTTCATTTCCAGGATTTAAGTAAGCTCCCATGCAAAGTCACCTCTTTTCAAGTCTAGTATACACAAAAAAGCAGTATACCACAACCGCAATTTTGAATAGCTTGAACGTATTTGTGGAAAAATAAGTATTATTATTTTTCATGGAGATAAGTAGATGAATCATTCTTTTTATGGCTGGTATTTGAAATGCCAGTCCGATACGCAGACTTTGGCAGTAATACCTGCCATTCACAACATGGGACATAAACGTGCCTGCTCTATTCAGGTTATCACGGACAATGATGCCTGGACAGTTATGTTTCCGGCGGATGTTTTTAAACGGACAAAACGAAATATTTTTATCGGAGAAAATCGATTTAGTGAGAAAGGCATACATCTTGCAATACACACGCCGCGGGTAACTGTTAGGGGAACGTTGTATTTTGGACCTCGTTTCGCATTAAAATATGATATTATGGGACCATTTGTACTGGCGCCATTTATGGAATGCCGTCACAGCATTTGGAGTATGTGCCATTCGGTTAGAGGAAATGCGTGTATCAACGGGCGAAAATATTCTTTCCAGAATGCATGGGGATATTGGGAAGGAGACTGTGGCCGGTCATTTCCTAAAGAGTATATGTGGACACAGTGTTTTATTCCTGATGGCTCTTTGATGTTGTCAGTGGCGGATATTCCCATGGCAAGATTCGTTTTACCGGTATTATTGGTGTTGTATTATGGCGAGGGAAAGAGTATAGGATCGCTACTTATCTGGGAGCAAAAGTTGTCAAGATACAAAATGAAATGGTTCGGGTGAAACAGGGCAATCTGGAATTGGATGTACGCATGCTCGAACAATCAGGACGCTCCCTTAAGGCTCCAGCGAAGGGAGATATGGTAAGGACGATTTACGAAAGTGCGTCCTGCCGGGCTTTCTACCGGTTTTGTAAAGGGGATTGTACCCTGTTTGCTTTTGAAACAGACAGGGCTTCCTTTGAATTTGAATATTCTTCCTGACTGTGCGATATAGAATGAACGAGGATTACAGGCGTTGCAATGCGACGCCAATCATTTTGTACGGAAAACAGATGCGAAAAACAGGGTTTACACAGGAATTTACCTATAGTATCATAATTTTAAGCAGAGTTAACAGGCATCTCGAAAATTCTAAAGGAGGGAAGGATATGTTGTACATAGGAGTTGATCTTGGGACTTCGGCAGTCAAGCTGCTGCTTATGGATGAAGAGGGGAAGATTCGCAATATCGTGTCAAAGGAGTATCCACTGTATTTTCCGCACCCAGGATGGTCGGAGCAAGATCCGCAGGACTGGTATGAGAAAACGATCGAAGGGATCAAGGAACTGGTGGATGGCGCGGATGCATCCCAGGTCAGAGGCATCAGCTTCGGAGGACAGATGCACGGTCTGGTCGCGCTGGATCAGGAGGATCGGGTTATTCGTCCGGCGATTTTATGGAATGACGGACGCACGGAGAAGGAGACGGACTACCTCAATGAGCGCATAGGGAAGGATAAGCTGTCTGAGTATACGGCGAACATCGCGTTTGCAGGGTTTACTGCGCCTAAGCTCCTCTGGATGAAGGAAAATGAGCCTGAGAATTTCCGGAAGATCGACAAGATCATGCTGCCGAAGGACTATCTTGCCTACCGTTTAAGCGGAGTACATTGTACGGATTATTCTGACGCGTCGGGGATGCTGCTCCTTGACGTAGAACATCGGTGCTGGTCCCCACAGATGATGGAAATCTGCGATATGAGGGAAGATCAGCTTCCGAAGCTGTACGAGAGCTATGAGCCGGTCGGTACGTTAAGGCCGGACATTGCCAGAAAGACGGGGCTTTCGGAGAATGTAAAGATCATTGCTGGAGCGGGGGATAACGCCGCTGCGGCAGTCGGCACGGGGACTGTGGGAGATGGGATGTGCAACATTTCCTTGGGGACGTCAGGGACGATTTTTATTTCCAGCAGGTCGTTTGGCGTGGATGAGAATAATGCGCTCCATTCCTTTGCCCATGCGGACGGGCATTACCATCTGATGGGATGTATGCTGAGCGCGGCGTCCTGTAACAAATGGTGGAGCGAGGATATCCTGCGGACGAAGGATTTTGCGGCGGAACAGGCAGGCATCACAAAGCTTGGGGAGAATCAGGTATTCTATCTTCCTTATCTTATGGGAGAACGTTCTCCGCACAATGACCCCAGGGCAAGGGCTGTATTTTTCGGTATGTCCATGGACACGACCCGAGAGGAGATGACGCAGGCGGTACTGGAAGGCGTAGCTTTCGCGCTTCGGGATTCACTGGAGGTGGCGAAGAGCTTGGGAATCAAGATGGAACGGACAAAGATCTGCGGCGGCGGAGCAAAAAGCACGCTGTGGAAGAAGATGATCGCGAATGTCATGAACCTCAAGGTGGATGTGATCGAGAGCGAGGAAGGGCCGGGATATGGTGCCGCTATGCTGGCAGCAGTCGGCTGCGGTGAATATAAGAGTGTGGAAGAAGCGGCCGCGAAACTAGTGAAGATCGTGGACACAGTAGAGCCGGAGCCGGGGCTTGTCGCAAAGTATGAAGAACGATATCAAAAATTCAGGAAATTATATCCTACTCTGAAAGAAGTATTTTAAATCAACATACATACGAAAGGATAGAAAAATGATTAACGAAACGATACGCACACAGATCTTGGACGGATGTCTTCGGGATTATCCAAAGTACCTTGCCGGCAATTACAGGGGTTACTATATCACGATAGAATCGGCCCCCGGAGAGTATATTATAAAGGTAAATGCAAGTACTCCGGGTGATCCGAACAATCAGCAGTTGAATGTATTTTTGAACCAATATAGCGCCCTCGATAATCCGGTCTCTAAGATTCAGACCTACATGTATATGTGTGTGATCTGGATTCCAGAGCCTCAGCTGGAAGCAGAGATTCCAGAGATTCTAAACAGAACGATCTGTCCTATTCTCGATTATTTGTCCCAGCACAATTATATTTCAGGCTGTGATAAATGTGGAAATGCATCAGAAACATTGAATTGTTGTGAGATTGACGGAGGGTATCATTTCCAGTGCCGTAACTGTACCAATGCGCTTCCGAATTACACACAGACAGTGAAGATTGACACGAAGCCGGCAAAAAGTAACTTTATTGCCGGTCTTGTGGGAGCACTTCTCGGCTCATTGATCGGATGCGCCGCATGGGTATTGATCTACAAGCTAGGGTATATTGCCGGAATCGCCGGGGCAATCACCGCGATCTGTGCGATGAAAGGTTACGAGCTCCTTGGCGGCAGGCTGGACAAGAAAGGCGTTGTCGGGTCTGTGGTTATTATGCTGATTATGATCTATGTCTCAAATAAAGTCGCATGGACTTGGGATGCGTATGATTCTTTAAAAGACTATGGGTGGAGTTTTGCAGAGATTTTCCAGGAGTTGAATTATATTATAGAAGAATCGGATCTAATGGGAGGTTATATTACAGACCTGGTAATCGGCTATATCCTTACGATCGTTGCCAGCTTCAAGAGTATCGCCGCGGCATTTAGAGCAAGCTGATAATAAGCCCGCCACAGTTAAACGGCATCTACGAATAGCGACTCAATGAAAGAACGGTCCCCTGCGGCAGGTATTAATTCCCTGCCGCAGGGGGTTTTTGCTAGTCGCCAATAAAACTGAGGAATTTGTTGATCCGTTCATTTTCCTTTCGGGCTGTTGAAAAGAACTCTTCTTTCCCGGTATCGCATATCAGCTTTCCGCCGTCTAAGAAAAGAACTCTGCTTGCGACATCTTTTGCAAACTGCATTTCATGCGTCACACAAAGCATACAGACGCCGTCGGAAGCAAGACTTTCCAGGATATTTAAAACCTCACGGGTCATTTCCGGATCCAGGGCAGAGGTCACTTCGTCCAAAAGCAGAGCCTTAGGATTCATCATCAGCGCTCTTGCAATGGCAATTCGTTGCTGTTCCCCTCCTGAAAGTTCATTGTGCCTTGATTTTTCTTTTGATTCTAGACCGACTTTTTTCAGATAGAATCGGGCCCGGTCTATTGCCTCGTTCTTCGGCATCTTAAGAAGCTTGATGGGAGACAGAATCAAATTTTCCATCACATTCATCTGGGGGAAGATAACGGTTTGTTGGAAGACCATTCCACAGGCTAAACGTATCTGGCGGAGGTTTCTTTTACTGTTTACCGACAGTCCGTCCACAAGGATATCGCCCTTATCCGTTTTCTCTAATCCATTGATGCACCTGAGCAATGTACTTTTTCCCGTGCCGCTCGGACCTAGAATCACTGTGACGCCGTTTTGTTCAAAATCAACGCTGAAATCCCGCAACACTACGTTAGAGCCAAAACTTTTCGTGATACTTTTTACTTCGATCATCGCCATAATCATCACCTCATCAATATGAATAATTCAAACGGTTTTCTAAATACCCTGCCAGACGCGCCAATGGAAAAGAAATGGCATAATAAAGGAAGAAAACGATACCCCATACAATAAAAGGCTGCATTGTGCGGACAGTAAGGAGTTGTCCAACTCGGCACAGATCCCGAAGCGAAATCAACGATAAAATCGAAGAACACTGGAGCTGCCCGATATATAAGGTGATTGCCTGCGGTATAAGGAGCCTGACCGCCTGCTGCGCAATGATATGTATGAAGGTGGACGCTTTGCCATGTCCAAGCGCATAACCGACTTCCCATTGTGCCGTGGGGACAGCCTTGATCGAGTTATGTACCAGAACGGAGAAAAAGGCGGCGGTATTGAGCGACAGAGTTAGGATTGCCGCAGAATATACGTCCAGCAATGTTCCCATAACGACCGGCAATCCATAATACACCAAGAATAACTGCACGACTAAGGGAGAGTTCCGCAGCGGCTCGATAAAGATGAGCGGTATCGTACGGATAACTTTATTATGCGAACAACGGATCAGCCCGATGACGACCCCAAGGACACTTCCTAAAAATAGGGAGATCAAAGTCACGGCCAAAGTCGTCCCGCATGAAGATAAAAAAGTGAATAAATCACTGATGGCGAAATGTGCATATTTTCCATAAACATGAGCTTCCTGCATATTTTCCTCCTCTTACAGTTCGACTGCGATCCGCTTGTCTATTATTTTAGACACAAATGAAAGCACAAATGTTATAATACAATAGGCGATCAACAGAAGGATATAGATTTCAAACGGTCTATCCACTCTTCCGTTTATAACCTTACAGGCTCCCATCAGTTCTACTACTGTTATTGAAAAGCAAACAGAAGTCGTCAAGATCAGATTGATAAAGTTATTGACTAAAGGCTTAAAAGCAACCCGCAATGAAATAGGGAGAACAAAATAGCGGAGGGTTTGAACGTAGCTGAACCCTAACGCCTCGGCACATTCATAGTAGCTTTTCTTGACGGCCATGAGGCCGGATCGGATTACTTCACAGTTTACTGCGCTTGAATTAATACTCAAAGCGATCACAGACGTCACCAAAGGATTTGTCTGGATTCCAAGCTGAGGAAGGCCGTAGTAAAAGAAGAATAGTTGTACAAGAAACGGCGTATTCCTTAAGAAATCAACCCATACAGTACTGACGATCCTTAAAGCTTTTATCTTTGATCTTCTCATAAGGGCAAAAATAATTCCCAGCAAGAATCCAAAAATGATACACAACGACGCGATAATTAAAGTATTTTTAACTCCCTGCTTTAATAAACCTATAAAAATCGGATTTGATAAAAATCGGAAATTTAAATGCATATGAGACAATCCTTTCTACATCCGCTTTAAAAGCGCTTCCTCATTTGCTCCCTGATTAATAAAGTACCTGAAGTTCGCCTGTCGGCACAGTGCCGAACCATTTGTCATACGTTTCTTCCTCGAAGCCGTTCGTAATCATTGTGGAGACGAACATGTCAAGATATCTGCCAAAATCAGCATCCCCCTTTGCATATCCGATACAGATCGGGTCGGAAGTATAAATCGTAGGCCGGGATTCCAGGTAGTCGTCCTGGCTTGCCGCGTAGTCGATGGAGGTGCCGTCATGCATCATGGCATCCGCCTTTCCTTCCTGGATGGATAAGAGGCAGTCGGATAGATTTTGCTGGTAAATGATATTCGCGTTCGGGGCATACTGGAGAGCCAGTTCCTCGCTTGTCGTCCCACTCTCAGCGGCAATCGTATATTTGGGATCGTTCAGGTCCGAAATTTCCTGCACTTCATCTAATCCTTTTCGCACTCCAAGTTTGATACCTGTTTTTAGATATGGAATGGAGAAATTGATACTTTTTGCGCGTTCAAGATTTCCGGTAGTATTCGCGATAATGACGTCAACTCTTCCGGTGGTTACCATACTGATTCGGTTTTCACCGTTGACCTCTACAAATTCTACGTCCACTCCGATCGTTTCCGCCAGCTTATTGGCCCAGTCGATATCAAGCCCCATCAGGTTCCCCTTATCGTCATAGAAACACTGGGGTTCTCCAGGAGGATACACACCGATCACAATTTTTCCCTTATCAATGATCTCCTGGAGCTTACCGCCGGAACTGCCTTCGGCGGAACCGTCCCCGGACTTGTCTTTATCGTCCGTGGAAGCGCCGCACCCGACGACGGATGCGAGAATAGTTACTGATAATGCCGCCAACATAAGTCTTTTAAGAAAAATTTTTTTCATGTTATGTACCTTTTCATGTTTCCGCTATTTTGCGAAAACAAATGAATTTCCTTTCTTTAAAAATTCACATTTTCTTTGTCCTACAATCCGCTCGTTATCGTTTACGAAATAGGTAGGATGGAATATTTCCATTTTTTTTTCGATTTCGGGGGTCAGCGCTCCGAACATCCTTAAAATTTCCAGTGCTAGAAATGCCCAGGATTCCTGCGTCCCATCGACCAGTTTTACTGCAATCCCAATTCTTTGTTCCTTTAATCCCATTGTAAGGACTCCGTTCGCTCCATCCTTTGCGATGATATTGGGATCGCTGTCAAGGACGGAACTGAGATAATTTTCACCGGAGATCATATCGGGATATTTTGCGATTCGGGCTATATTTTTATCCGCCGCCGCCTGGACGACATCATTCTGGATCTTGTCTGTACATGCAAGATTCTTATAGGAAACCGCAATATTTTTCATTGGAACGGCAAATACAGGAACTCCGCAGCCATCTACCCCTACTTTGACTCGGTCAGTCTCAGCCATAAGACATATTGTGTCCAGAATTTCCTTAAATACAGGAGCGTCCTCTCTCCAATAGTCCTGCGGAGCGCCGCCCAGATATTTCTGAATGAGCAGAAGCGCCGTGTGCTTTCCTGAACAGGTGTGATAGATCTTCCGCAGAGGAAGCCCGTCCCGGATTCTTGCTTCATTGGCCCTTTCGGAGGTAGGTTTCGTCGGTTTCATGCATAAGATATCTTCTGAGAAACCGCCTTTACGCAGGATATCCTCAACAGCTTGGATATGCATTTCTTCACCTACATGCGAAGCCGATAATATGACAGATTCCATCTCCCCGATTCCAAACTTCTCGTCCAGCTTATATGCGAACACGGGGAGAGCCTGGATTGGCTTGGAAGCAGATCTGTAAAACACCATGTCCTCTGTATCTCCAGCATGGAAAATCACATTTGAGTTTTCATCCACCACGCAGATATATCCGTAATGCATCAAATCAAATGTAGCGTTCTGTGCATTTTCAGATGGATCAAATCGGTATTCACTGACAAGCTGAGTATACATACATTGTCTATCCCTTTCGTTATTAAGTTTTTATAAGAAAAGAAGGAATTCCTTGATTACTGCTAATTATAGCGTAAGAAAAAAACGATGTCAATATATTTCTCCAATGATGTTATTAAATATTTTTATGGCAGAGAGACGAAAAATAAGAGAATATTTTTGACTATGACAGCATTTATCAAATTTGACTTTTTAATTCAAACAGCGTATTATAAATACTGTTAATAGGATATCGATGAATGATTACGCCGTTTAAAGACGGCAGAATGGAGCTCTCTATGAAAAAAGCAAATGTATTGGATCAGGCAGCGCTTAAACTTGTGAATTTGACAGAAATATTTCATATGATCTATGATTTGTTTCCTATATCCAGGGCAGATTTGGCAAAGAAATCCGGTATGAGTCCCACTAGTATCACACGGTTTGTAAACGGTCTCTTGGAACTGAATCTCATAACAGAGGCGCCGGCAGAGGTAAAAAAAGTAGGAAGGACAGCCACACTTCTGAAGATAAATGATTCTGCGTTCTATTCCGTGGGGATTGACATAGATAGTTCTTATATTAATGTGTCTATCTTAAATTTTTTAAAGCAGAATATTATCAATAAACGGATCAGGACGGATATTTCCTCTAAATTTGAAGACCTTCTTGACAGGGCTTATGAATTATATCTCCAGGCTTTGAAGGAGTCGAAATTATTGGAATCCAATATTAAGGGAATTGGTCTGAGCGTTCCGTGTATTATCACTGGGCCGGAGCTTATCAAGTTAGACTTGCAGATACAATTTGGCGAGAGTAATCTTTATGACCTGCTGGCAGAGAAGTTTCATATGGACAATATCGTGATCGAGAACGACTGTAATGCAGCTTTGACAGGACAATGTGTTCTCCATCCAGAGTACAATGAACAATCCGTATCCTGCCTGGCGGTGGGATCAGGTATCGGTTCTGCGTTTAGTTACCGTGGCAGCATCATTACTTCGCCGGAAAGATCGGTTTTTTCTGAGATCGGGCATACCGTGATAGACCCCAAGGGGATGCTCTGTGCATGTGGTAACAGGGGATGCCTTGAGACATATATTTCCAAGGGGAATTTGATAAGGCGCGCCCAGGAACATGATCCGTCTATTATCTTGTTTGAGGAGATTCATTCTGCCTGGGTAAAAGAGATGAAATGGGCTAGAGACTTGATAAACGACGCATGTACATATTCTAAAATTGCCATCAACAATCTGGCCTGTGTCTATAATCCGGATGTCGTTCTGGTATGTGGAAGTAACATTGACGACTATTGGGATATGTTCCATGAGATCTGCGAAGGCCCCCAGCTTCTTTTTGCGCCGTTTAGGAATAAACTTAAGATTATCCCGTTCTTTGATATGTCCCAGTCAAGTATTATCGGGGTGTCCAAAGTTGTCCAGGACAGATTTGTAAAGCAGTTATTGAAACAATGTGTCTCAAACAATTTGTAAGAATGAAAAGACCTTGCTTTTCCGTGAAAAATCAGATATTATTTTAATTGTACAGGTAAGTGTACTTGGGAACTATTATTTTTTACAGAAAGGCGAGTTTATTCATATGAATATTAAAAATAAAAAGGGAAACCGGACCACCCGTTTTTTGATTGGAAGTTTTTCACTGCTTTTGTTAGTCAGCGCCGGAGGGTTTCTGGGGCTTGGTTATTACATGAACAGAGACAGTGAGAAGGCGATCCATCAGGTGGGGGATCTGTACATGACGGGGATGAACGAACAGATCACCGCGCATTTCCAGACTCTTATTAATTTGAAGTTAGAGCAGGCTGATACGGTGGTGAAGGTTGTCCCGCCGGAAGGGGAGGATACGGATGAAATATATGAAGAGTTAATTTATCGGGTGAGCGTCAGAAATTTTGATTATTTGGCGCTGTGCGCGAGTGATGGCTCTCTAGAGATGCTTTTAGGCCAGCAGATCGAGCTTGCGGATCCGGAACCCTTCTATGAATCCATCCGGAATCACGAACAGAAGGTCGCGGTGGGAAAGGACGAGCTGGGAAATGAGGTCGTCATATTTGGTATCAATGCAGAGTACCCGCTGGAAAATGGGGAGAGAAGTATCGCTATATTAGCCGCCCTTCCCATAGAATATATCAGTACAATGCTGGGGACAGAGGGGAAAGACTCGCTGATGTACTCTTATATTATCCGGAAGGACGGAAGTTTTATTGCAAGTGACTTAAACGGAGAATACGCGGATTATTTTACGAGCTTATATGACAGATATGGAAAGGAAGATTACGCTAAGATTGACAGTTATGTCCAAGAGCTGACCGTCGCGATGGAGAAGCGGGAGAACTATTCTACTATCATGAACCTGGGGGGGAGCAATCAGCAAGTTTACTGTACCTCTCTGCCTTATTCGGAGTGGAATCTGGTAACAATACTGCCATTCGGAAGCCTGAATCAGACGGTAGAAGAGCTGGGAGAGAAGACGACAATCACGACAATGTCTGTATTTACAGTCATTCTCGCTGCATTACTACTCATTTTCTATGTGTATTTCAAAATGAGCCGACAGCAGCTTAAGGCTTTGGAGGAAGCACGTTTGGAGGCTTTGCAGGCCAATAAGGCGAAGAGCGAGTTCCTTTCAAATATGAGCCACGATATCCGTACGCCGATGAATGCGATCGTGGGGATGACAGCGATCGCGACGGCGCATATTGACGATAAGGAGCAGGTGCATAACTGTCTGAAAAAGATCGCTCTGTCCGGCAAGCATTTGCTGGGACTTATCAATGATGTTCTGGATATGTCCAAGATCGAGAGCGGCAAGATGACTTTGACGGTGGAGAGAGTTTCCCTGCGGGAAGTCGTTGAGGGGATCGTGAGTATCGTACAGACGCAGGTTAAGGCGAAGGGACAGAATTTCTATGTACACATCGACCGCATTCTGGCGGAGGATGTGTATTGCGACGGCGTACGTTTGAACCAGGTATTGCTGAATTTGCTGTCGAATGCAGTGAAGTATACGCAGGAAGGCGGTAAGATCGAGCTGTCTTTATATCAGGAGGAAGTGGTTTCCGAAGGAAGGGCTGATGGGGCTCCGGAAGGAAATGCAGAAAATAGAAGTCCAGAAAATGGAAAGCTAGAAAATGACGATGAATTTGTCCGTACACATATTATCGTGAAGGATAACGGCATTGGTATGACGGCCGAGTTCTTGACGCACATTTTTGACTCTTATTCACGGGCGGACAGTAAGAGAGTGCAGAAGACAGAGGGTGCGGGACTGGGTATGGCGATTGCGAAATATATCGTGGACGCGATGCACGGAACGATTTCTGTGGAGAGTAAACCACAGGAGGGAACTACGATTCACCTGGTGTTAGACATGGAAAAGGCGGCCGTACAGGAAATAGATATGATTCTTCCAGCTTGGAAGATGTTAGTGGTAGATGATGACGAGATGTTGTGCCATACCGCGGTGGAGGCGCTTGAGTCCATTGGGCTTGAGGCAGAATGGACGCTCAGTGGATCCAAAGCGATTGAGATGGTAAGAAGTCATCACCAGAAGCGGGATGATTATCAGATTATCCTTCTGGACTGGAAGCTTCCGGACATAGACGGGTTGGGGGTTGCCAGACAGATCCGCAAAATTGTAGACATGGATATGCCGCTGATCTTGATCTCTGCATATGATTGGAGTGATTTTGAGATCGAAGCGAGAGACGCGGGTATCAGCGGATTTATCTCCAAGCCGTTGTTTAAATCAACCTTGTTCCATGAACTCAGGAAGTACATGGGCGTTGAGGATGAGCCGACAAAGGTGGATACAGATATGGAGCTGACGGGACGCCATGTGCTGGTTGCTGAGGATAATGAGCTGAATTGGGAGATTCTCGAAGAGCTTTTGGCTGACATAGGCCTTGTTTTGGATTGGGCAGAAAACGGTGAGATTTGTCTGCAGAAGTTCCAGGCATCCGAAGAAGGGTATTATGAGGCGATACTCATGGATGTCCGTATGCCGATTATGAACGGTTATGAGAGCACCAGGGCAATCCGTGCTTTAGAACGTCCGGATGCACAGACGATTCCGATCATCGCTATGACGGCGGACGCATTTTCCGAGGATATCCAGAGGTGTCTGGAGAGTGGAATGAACGCGCATACAGCGAAGCCTGTGAATTTGGACGAGGTCATTTCTCTGTTGAAAAAATATATTTTGAATGAATGATTTCTTCGGCGATGCTCCGTTTTGACATACCACGGTCCATCGCCTGTTTTTCTAAATAGCGGTGTGCGTCCGGTTCAGTCATATTTTGTTCGCTGATAAGGAGCCATTTTGCCCGGTTGACGATACGGATTTCCATCATTTTTTCTTCAATGGACAGGGTCTTTTTTTCAAAGCGACGCAGACATTCCCGAGCGCTTACCATCCAGCTTAAGGCTTGGAGAAGCGTGGATCTGGAGATGGGTTTGGGCAGGGTAAATACACCGTGCTCGGCAACGCGGCCGTGGACAACGTCGTGGATATCGGTTTTAACCAGGATGATGACGACTGTATTTTTTGTAGTGCAGGTATCAATGGCAAAACGCATGCCGGGGTCGTCCGGCAGCGGGGAATTGATGAATATGAAGTCAAAGTTCTTTTCGGCGGCAGTCCGTTTGGCTGCCGCTATATTTTTTACAATATGCACAGGAGAATAGTTTGATTTCGGCAGCAGGGCTGTCAGGGACAAGTTAAAGCTTTCAGATGCCGATACGATAAGCGTGCTGTAAATCTGCTCTTTTAAACTCATTGACAACCCTCCTCGAAGTAAAATGGTTTTATCTGTTGCAATACATATTGATGATGCAGTCCGGCAGATGTTCGTTGATAAATGCACTGCCGGCGGCAGCGATCCGTGCGTCCGATAGAGTTTCCGGCAGGCATTGGAACCGGGACAAAGTCTGTGCGTCCGCTGTATATAGGTTCAGGTCAGCGGCCGGGGGTAGAATCAGAAGGTCCTTTAGCCCGTGAAGGCCTGCATAAATCAGTAGCGAGAACGCCAGATACGGGTTCGCCGTCGGGTCCGGGGAGCGCAGCTCAGCCCGGCGGTATTCTCCTACAGCGGCGGGGATCCGGACAAGCTGGGAACGGTTCTCGCTGGACCAGGAGATATATTTCGGCGCTTTCTGGCTGCCGAAACGATCGTAGGATGCTTCTGACGGATTGAGAAAAACGGTCATGTCCTGGATCTGATCGAGAATACCGGCGATCATACTGTCCAGGATAACGCGGCCCGCAGGGTCCTTGACGGACATGTTGATGTGGAAGCCGTTTCCTGGCGCTCCTTCAAGCGGTTTTGGGGTAAAGTCCGCGAAAAGGCCATTTTTGTGCGCTAACGTGCGTACGATCATCTGGAAAGTCAGGGCGTTGTCCGCAGCTGTGACTGGGTCGGAGTAGCGGAAATCGATTTCGTTCTGGCCCGGTCCTTCCTCGTGGTGTGAGCTTTCCGGGCGGATGCCCATCTGTTCCAGGGTGAGGCAGATTTCGCGCCGTATGTTTTCGCCCTTGTCTTCCGGGGCGATATCCATATATCCCGCCTCGTCGTAAGGAACTCTGGTGCAAGCGTCGTTCTCGTCAAGCTTAAATAGGTAAAATTCCTGTTCTACGCCGAAAAAGAAATCGTAGCCTGCGTCCTTTGCATCCTGGACGGCTTTTTTGAGAAGGGTCCGGCAATCGCACTCGAATGCTCTGCCGTCAGGGTAGGTGACGGAGCAGAACATGCGCACGACCCGCCCTTGCTCCGGACGCCAGGGTAAGGGGACCAGTGTATCGGGGTCAGGCCTAAGCAGCAGGTCGGAATGTGTCTCGTCGCCGAATCCTGCGATGGCCGAGGCGTCAATGGCGATTCCATATTCAAAAGCGCGGGGAAGCTCCGGCGGCATGATGGATACATTTTTTTGTCTGCCGAACACATCGCAGAAGGCAAGGCGGATGAACTTCACGTCCTCTTCTTCGATATACTGCTCGACTTCTTGTCTGGAATATTTCATACGGACACCTGCTTTCTTCTTAATCTTAGTATTATTTATACAGTCGATGGAGGGATTTGTCAATTATAAGCTTAGAGTAAGCTGCTCGTCGGTATTTTCTATTGGTTTTACTAAACCAGTTGCAATTTCAACCTTTGAATCCGGTATCTCAAGACCCCAGTTATCCCAGCCGACATAATTATTTCGGGCGAATAGTTCAATTTTATCCTGCTGTGGAAACATTTTGGTAATACCGTCTATAACTTCGACGGGTTTTACACTATGTTTCCCGCGGTGCACCGCAACCATCTGTCGGATGTTCCTCGCTCCACGCGGCTGTGGAAACCTGCCTTTTTTGAATGCTAACACAAATTCTGTTTGACTTAATGTATATCTTCCAGGGTTATGCACCATTTTGTCCCAAACAAAAGCGACTGTCTTGTATTCAAATCCCCACGCGCTTCCCAATTCTATAGAATTAGACATCTGTGGTCCTGTAGTCCACATAAATAAAAGACAGTCGTTATCTGCAATAGAGGTAATATCGAGTTCCTTTAACTGCTTTAGCTTTAGCGTCGGATATTTAAATGTGGCGGAGCTTAAAAATATTTTTTTTTCAAATCCAATGTTTTCGGTTTTAATTGTAGTTTTATCATACTGCATTTTTCCGCCGTAATCCCATGGAGGATCAGCATAAATTACTTGGTATTTCTTAGCGGGCAACGGAGGATAAATATCTTCCAGCGGATTGAGTTTTACTCTTTCCTTCTGTTGCACACTATATAAAGAATATGCTGTAATTTCCTTTTCTCTGCAATTTCCCATAAGTTTTTTACCTCGGCCTGATTGATAGAAATAATTATAACCGTTATACTTTCAATAGTCAAGAAAAGATTGTTACTCATAAACCGTTGTCTGAAAAGCATCAAATAAGTATCATATGATATGAGGTGTATTTATGATTACAAAAAAATTTGGCGAAAAACTAAAACAGTTAAGAAATAATCAGGGCATCAGTCAAGAGAAGTTTGCACTGTCTATAGATATGGACAGAACCTATTATGCGTCTGTCGAAAGCGGCAAACGCAATATTTCCCTTAAAAATATTGATAAAATTGCAAAGGGGCTGGGAGTGAGCCTAGAAGAACTATTTAGAGGATTATAGGGAGGTACATAGTGGCTAAGAAGGAGTTGGCTGGCCGGGATAACTGGCAGACACAAAGCGGTACAAAGGCATCCAAAGCGGAGAAAAATTTGTATAAGGTTTTCAAGGAACATCTGAAAGGTACAGAATATATTCTGCATGAAAAACCGAAACATTTAAAAAGTCTATATGCACAGGTTCATCTGCCGGATTATGTTGTAAGTCAAATATATAACCCGCCTATTGCGATTGAGACAACAAAATGGGGCGTGTCACCTGACTTTGCTATTGAAAATACAAAAACAGGCAAAATCCTTTTTGGCGAAATTAAGCGTCAGGATGGATGGGTGGAGGGCAAAGATCCTAGTGCGGGCCGTGGAAATGCACATGAAAGATTGTGCAAATTATTTACCCTTGGATTGCTAAAAGCATACAGGGCGATCGGGCGGATCCAAGCCGAGAATATCTTACCATTTTGGGTTGTGTTTGTGGGTGACATAACTCGTGATCCAAAAAGAAACAGGGAAGTTGCCTTTTGGTTTGATGAATATGATAAGAATTTCTTTATGTGGAGGCCAGAGATGACGGATAAAGATTTAACAGATCATTTTGATAAATACTTAAGAGCATATCTTGAATAGGCTTTGTTGAAATAAATCCAGGAGAGGCAATGCCGCTAGACTGCCGATCCAATTTTGTATCTGTTGGAAAAAACAGTTGACAAATATTTATCCGGGGTATAAAGTGTGATAGGTAAAGACAAGGGCGTCTTTGAGAGCATTACTCTCAAAGACGCCCTTTTTGCCGTATAGGAGAAGGGGACAGGAGGGATATAGTATGTGTTCAATTATGGGTTACTGCGGAGGCGCCGATCTTGAGATATTTCAAAAAGGATTTGGAAGAACGATTTCCAGAGGACCGGACGACAGCCGGATTATTGACACAGGGAATGGGCTTTTAGGTTTTCACAGGCTTGCCATCATGGGACTTACGCCGGAGGCGATGCAGCCGTTTGAGAGAGACGGAAGTTATGTTGTCTGCAACGGTGAGATTTATGGATTTGAGAAACTGCGGGAGGAGCTGGCGTCCCAACATAAATACACATTTGCCAGTGAATCGGACTGTGAGATCTTGCTGCCGATGTATTTTGAGTATGGTACGGAGATGTTCAAAATGCTGGACGCGGAATTTGCATGCGTGATCTATGACGGCAGGACCAGCGAATATATCGCGGCGCGGGACCCGATCGGCATCCGTCCGTTGTACTATGGATATGATGAAAAGGGCGTGGTTATTTTTGCCAGCGAGGCAAAGAACCTGGTAGGGCTTACGGATAAGATCATGCCGTTCCCGCCGGGACATTATTATAAGAACGGCGAATTGATCTGTTACTGCGATATCACTGACGTATCGGAGGTTAGCGGCGACGATCTGGAGACGGCCTGTCGGAAGATTCGGGAAAAGCTTGTCGCCGGGGTGGAAAAGAGGCTGGTGGCTGACGTGAAAGTGGGTTTTTTGCTTTCTGGCGGCCTGGATTCTTCTTTAGTATGCGCGATCGCCGCAAAGAAAAGCAGCGCGCCGATCAAAACATTTGCCATCGGCATGAGCGGGGACGCGATTGATCTGAAATATGCGAGGCAGGTAGCAGACTATATCGGAAGCGAGCACATGGAGGTCATTATAACGAAGGAGGATGTACTGTTTGCGTTGGAGCACGTGATCCATCTCCTGGGGACATTTGATATCACGACTATCCGTGCGAGCATGGGAATGTATCTGGTCTGCAAAGCAATCCATGAACGGACCGATATCCGGGTCCTTTTGACAGGTGAGATTTCAGACGAGTTGTTCGGGTATAAGTATACGGATTTTGCGCCAGATGCCGCGGCGTTTCAGGCGGAATCCGTAAAACGGGTGCGAGAGCTGCACATGTACGACGTACTCAGGGCGGACCGGTGTATTTCCGTAAACTCTTTGGAGGCGCGGGTTCCATTCGGGGATCTTGATTTTGTAAAATACGTCATGTCCATAGACCCGGAGATGAAGCTGAACAAATATGGAAAGGGAAAATACCTGCTCCGCCATGCGTTTGAAGAGGGGGACTATCTGCCGGATGAGATCTTGTGGAGGGAAAAGGCGGCGTTTTCCGACGCAGTGGGGCATTCTATGGTGGATTATCTGAAGGAGTATGCCGAGGCGTATTATACGGAAGCGGAATTTGAAAACGGAAGCAGGAAGTATAGGCATGCAAGGCCGTTTACCAAGGAATCCCTGCTATATAGAGAGATCTTTGAAAAATATTATCCCGGGCAGGGGGAGATGGTCGCAGACTTCTGGATGCCGAACAAGGAGTGGGAGGGTTGCGATGTGAAAGACCCTTCCGCAAGGGCGCTTTCCAATTATGGCGATAGTGGAAAATAGAAGGGGCACAGAGGAATCAGAAAGAAATCAGAAAAGGAGAATGATAGATGACGAAGTACATATTTGTGACAGGGGGCGTTGTCTCGGGGCTGGGAAAAGGGATTACCGCGGCGTCCCTGGGAAGGCTTCTCAAAGCCAGGGGACTGAAGATCGCGGCGCAGAAGCTGGACCCGTATATCAACGTGGATCCGGGCACCATGAGTCCGTACCAGCATGGAGAAGTGTATGTGACAGAGGACGGGGCGGAGACTGACTTGGATCTCGGGCATTATGAACGATTTATCGACGAAGATTTGAATCGGTATTCTAATCTTACGACAGGAAAGGTTTACTGGAATGTTTTAAATAAGGAGCGAAGAGGGGAGTATTTAGGTTCAACTGTGCAGGTGATCCCGCATATCACGAATGAGATCAAAGAGTTTGTTTACCGTGTGGGAAGAAAGACGAACGCGGATGTTGTCATCACAGAGATCGGCGGCACGATCGGCGACATAGAATCGCAGCCATTTCTTGAGGCAATCCGGCAGATATCTCTGGAGGTGGGAAGGGAGAACAGTCTGTTTATCCACGTGACGCTGGTGCCGTTTCTGCGCGGCTCGCAGGAGCATAAGTCAAAACCGACCCAGCATTCTGTGAAGGAACTGCAAGGCATGGGAATCAATCCGAATATTATTGTGCTGCGCTGCGACGAACCGCTAGAAGAATCTATATTTAAAAAGATATCCATGTTCTGTAATGTGAAGCCGGATTGTGTGATCGAAAATCGCACGCTGCCCAATCTTTACGAGGCGCCTTTGATGTTGGAGAAATCGAATTTTTCGGAGGTCGTCTGCCGGGAGCTAGGGATTGACGCACCAAAGCCGGAACTGAGAGAATGGACGCAGATGGTGGAGCGCATCAGGGCGAGGAAGAATACGGTAACGATCGGATTTGTAGGGAAATATGTGGGACTTCACGACGCCTACCTCTCGGTGGCGGAGGCGCTTCATCACGCGGGGTATCATCACAATACCTATGTAAATATTGCGTGGATTGATTCGGAGGAGATCACAGCGGAAAATGCGGCGAATCAGCTGAAAGGGGTGGATGGAATCCTCGTACCAGGTGGATTCGGGAGCCGCGGGATTGCGGGAATGATCGTGGCCGCCGAGTTTGCCAGGAAAAACAATATCCCCTACCTGGGCATCTGTCTGGGAATGCAGATCGCGGTCATTGAGTACGCGAGGAATGTGGCGGGGATTATTGATGCAGATTCGGGAGAATTTGACGAACAGTGCAAGAACAAAGTGATTGATTTTATGCCGGGGCAGAGCGACGATATCGACAAAGGCGGGACGCTCCGTCTAGGCGCTTACCCCTGCCGGATCGGGAGTAAAACGACGATGGAACGATGCTATGGGACGAACCTCATAAGTGAGCGGCACAGACACCGCTATGAATTTAATAATGCGTATCTGGAGGTTCTTAAGGAGAAAGGACTTGTATTCAGCGGAATGTCGCCGGACGGAAGGCTGGTAGAAACGGTGGAACTCACGGAGAAGCCGTTCTATGTGGGGGTTCAGTTCCACCCGGAATTTAAAAGCAGGCCCAATAAGCCGCACCCGCTGTTCACAGGGTTTGTTGGGGCGGCATTATCCAGTAGGACATAGGAATATGGGGTTACTCGAACCGCCATCTTTTCTTGCCAAGGCCTCCGTAAACGACTCCTGTCACATCTGCCAGAATCCAGCCGGTCGGTATCGACAGCCAGATTGCCAGGACTCCGATTACCGGGGACAGCGCATACGCCAGCGCTACGCGGGTTCCCAGCGAAATCACAGTCAGCACCACCGACATCTCCGGCTTTCCGATACCCCGATAATACCCATACAACAAAAACAGGATGCCGATCCCGCAATAGCAAGAACCTTCTATCCGAAGATACTCTGTCCCGATCCGAATGATTTCGGTCTCGGAAGGATGAATGAAGATCATCATCAGATACGGCGCGGCCAGAAATACCAGAACAGAAACAATGATGCAGAATATTGCCGAGGTCCGGAAGGAGTCGCGTACACTCTGCCGGACTCGTTCCCGCTTGCCGGCGCCGTAATTCTGAGAAATGAAAATCGAGAAAGCGTTGCCGAACTCCTGCGCAGGCATATAAGCGAATGAATCGATCTTCACAGCCGCTGCGAACGCCGCCATCACTGTGGTTCCAAAACTGTTGACTAGGCCCTGTATCATCAGAATCCCAAAATTCATTACCGATTGTTGGATGCTGGCCGCCATAGAAAACTTTACGACTTCCGGCAAAGCTTTTTTGATTTCAGGCCAAAGACCGCGTTTTGCCTGCTTCGATTCCGTACCGTCCGGAGCGAGGATTATATTTTTAAATTTTATCCATGTGTAGACGCCAAGTCCTATACCGGATACGCCCTGGGAGATTACGGTTGCGGCGGCAGCGCCTGCGATGCCCTGGTTCAGCGCGGCTACAAAGAACAGATCCAATATAATGTTCAATACCGAGGCGATTCCAAGAAACCAGAGAGGAGCCAGAGAATTGCCCATTGCCCGGAGCAGGAATGCAAAAAAATTATAAAGAAATACAAAGAAGATACCGCCAAAAATAATATGTACATATTCGCGCATCATCCACAGTAGTTCCGCCGGAGTCTTAAGAACCTTAAGTATCCAGTCCATCCCCGCGAATACCAGAATATTCATGGACAGAGAAAACACTCCTATAAAAAGAAAGGACGAAAAGACACTGCGCTGTAATTTTTTCCGATCATCCTTACCGTAATAAAAGGACCATAAAGAGCCGCTTCCTATGCAAAGCCCGATCAAGATTGAGGTCAGAAAGGTCATCAGTGTATAAGCAGACCCCACCGCGGCAAGTCCTTTTGCGCCCAGAAACTGACCTACAATCAGAGTATCCGCAATATTGTAGCACTGTTGAAGCAGGTTCCCCAGTATCATAGGACCTGCGAAGAGTATCATGGTCTTTTGCACATTTCCATGTGTTAATTCTTGTTTCATCTTGTCTCCATCTATCATATGTGTCTGTACAATAGCATATCGTCTGTCTGAAATATTAGTAAAACAAATCAAATCCCAGTAAATTCACTTTTTTTGGAGGATTATGTATGCCCTAAATGGGAACTGCAAACACATGTTTTGTTATCGCCATGGTCATCATCATACCATAAAACATTAAATACCCTTCCCGTCATATAACCATAAAGTCTATGATTGCCTGTTATACGTAATGAAATCAAGGACTCAGCCTCTATATATTTTGCCCCTAACCTCTCCTGTGCCACCTTATTTAAATCTTCTACATTTATAGAATGATTCTGTTTTTTGCTTTTAACAAGAATTTCATTCCACGTCTGGCTTTCCAGCGCTTTTAAACGAGGAAGAATTTCTGTCCAAATCAATTCGCCAACATGCTCCTTAGTAAAGGACCACATATCCTGGTCTGAATTGGCGAAACTCCATGCTGGATTCTCTATATAGTATTGCTCAGGATTTCCACCCTGAGCAATACTTTTTCCTTTCGGAGATTCTTTTTGTTTGATTTGCTTAGTCTTCTTAGAGCCCGCCATAGTATAACGCCATACTTTCTTTTGTGATTACATTATTACACCCCACGCCTGACGGAACACCTTCCCGTGCCCGAATCCAGGGGGCTTCCATATGTGTCAACTGACTTAGCCACTGTGCATTGTGACTCCCATAGTGTTCAAGCACGCGATCAATCGTGTCCTTCTGATTATCGAACAGATCATCATCTCCACCCGTTTCATCACTTGCGCTTACAGAATATTTTCCTTGTGTCTTATAAAATAATTCGGGACAAACCGGTCCATTTGCCCATGCTTGAAAATCTTCACTAAATAAAGGAGAATCATCCCAAACAAGGGACCACGCCTGAGAATAATAGCATAATTTCTGAAGTTTCATCGTTGACATCGTTCCATGCTGTTCAAGAATATATTTTGCGGTGTCAAATACGTTTGCCATTTTACATCCCCCTTTCGTGACTATAATATAACATGAATCATCAGATTTGAACAGTAGCTTTATTATTAATTTTAATGACTATTATATGCAATTCTAAAACTTTAATAAAGGTCTAATATCCGCTAACCGGCATCCTGGGGCAAGGTCGCATGTGCGCATCAGGAAATTCAGTTTGTCGATCCGTTCTCCAGATCTGGGGGCGCCGTTTTTGATAAATCCGACCTGAAGGCCGACCGCCAGATCCATGACGACATCGCCGATGACGCCGCCTGCCCTGCCGGACGGTATGGCGAGCAGGCCGTGTTCCTTTGCAAACGCGTAGGTCTGCAGGGCTTCGGTGATCGTCCCCACCTGGTTCGGCTTGAGGATAAAGCCGTCCAAAGCATCCATCTCGTAAGCCTTCTTAAGCCGTTTCATATTTGTTACGATAAAATCGTCCCCGATCAGATTGGTGCGGGTGATCTCCTTGTGGGCTTTCTGATAGCCCTCCCAGTCCTCCTCGTCAAGCAGGTCTTCAATAAATACGAAATGAAACTTTTCTGTTAACATTTTTGCATATGCAATCAACTCATCAGAATCAACACGTTTCCCTTTCAAAAGATATTTTTTCGTTTCTCTGTCGTACATTTCGCTGGAAGCGCAGTCAAAGGCAAAGCCGATTTTTCCTGTGTACCCGCATTTTTCAATGGCTTCGGAAATCAGCGCAAGATTCACTTCGGCATCCTCGGACGGAGAGGCGTAGCCGTAGGATGGCGCGACTTCCGGCCTGCGCCCCAGGTAGCTGGTTAAGATTTTTTCCAATTCTTGAAAGGTATGGATACCCATCTCAACCGCTTCATAAATATCCGAGGCGCCGTACGGCATGATGATAAATTCATTGAACGGCTGGGTCAGGTCCGCGTAACGTCCACCGTTGACGACATTAAAGCTCGGCACGGGAACCGTCCGGATGCTTTTCCCGGCAATGTAGTCGTACAAAGTCTGATGCGCGCACGCGGCGGCTGCCCTAAGTACGGCAATGGAAGTGGAGTAGACCGCGTTTCCGCCGAGGGACGACTTATCGGGCGTACCGTCTAGCTCGATCATGAGCCGATCGATTTCTTCTTGGTGGGATACGTCCATGCCGCATAATGCGGGTGCAATGATTTTGTTTACATTGTCGACTGCCTTGTGGACACTCAGTCCGTGGTATTCATGTGGATCATTGTCCCGCAGTACACAGGATTCAAACATTCCCACGGAAGAGCCTGTAGGCGCGCAGCCTCTTCCGAGATGGCCGTCATCTGTCACAACGTCCACTTCCACCATGGGACGGCACTTGCAGTCCACGATTTGACGTGCACGGATCGTTTTTATTTTTGAACGCATGATATTAGTCCTCAACTTTCGGAATATATAGTATGTTAAAATCACAAAGGTTTGTCCCGGTATTTCCGGTAAATACAGCGTCCCCCATTTTCTCGAGCGCTTCATAGGAGGCGTGGCCCCGGAGGGAGGCGTGGATATCGACGCCTCCCTCCAGGGCGGTCTGATAGCTGGTGGAATCACAGATCCCCCCGGCCACCGGTGTGGTTCCATCCGTGCCTTCCGAGTCGATGGAAAGCATACAGGCGCCCTTTGTCTTAGCGGCCAGAATCGAGAAGCTTAAGGTCAGTTCTTGGCCTGGGCCGCCATGCCCTGTAATCAGGCTGTTATCCAATATCTGTGTCGTTGCCTCGCCGGAGCTTAAGATAACGCACGGTGGTTTGACGGGATTTCCGTAGACCTGGGCCTCCCGGGCAATGGAGGCGAAGAACGAACCGGCGTCTTTGCTCTCGCCTTCTAAGAAAGAAGATAGAATAACGGCGGGAATCCCCATCTCCTCGGCGATCTCTTTTGCGCAAATACAGGAGTCGGGCAAGGTGTTCAGCAGGAAATAGGTGTTGTCGGGGAATTCTTTCGGCGTCTCGCCTTCCGGTCCGGCATTCATCAGGTAATCCACCACATTCTTTGGCAGGCGGTCGGCGACATTGTAATCACGGATGACTCTTCTTGCGTCCTCCAAGGTTGTCTGATCTGGACCCATGGGCGTGCTCATATACTTCTCATAAGGGATGCCGATATCCCCGGTGGCAGGCGTGCCAACCGCGTCGCTGATTCCAAAACCGATCAATTCCGCGCCCGCCGACTGGATTCTTTTGGCGAGCATTCCGCCGTTCATTGCGGAAATGTGGCGTCGGATCGCATTGATCTCATAGATCCCGGCGCCGGATTTCAGCATGACGTCGGTTGTTTTGATCTCGTCTTCCAAGGTAATTCCTTCAATAGGACAGCTCATGAGAGCGGAACTGCCGCCGCTGATAACAACAATGAACAGATCGTCCGGGCCGGCATGGTCTACGAGATCCAGTATTTTCAGGCACGCCTCATAACCCGCTTCATTCGGCAGGGGATGTCCGCCTACATAGACGTCCGTATTTTGGAAATGGTCGGTTTCTTCGGAAATCTTCACAATCACAATGCCCTTTGTCAGGCGGTCTCCCAGGATCTCGTCCACAGCCATCGCCATATGGTTACAGGCCTTGCCGGCTCCCAGCAGATAAACGTTTTTCTTCTTAGACAGATCCCAAGAACGATTTCCGATATGTAATATATCACTATCGAGGCGCATAATGCTTTTGATGCGCTCATAGGAGTCCAGGCGGCGGAGCGTCTTTTCTGTGATATCCAGGACAATTTTTCGTGATTCGACGTCACCGTGGGAAATGAGAGAATCGTAGTTTCTGATTTTTTTCATAATAGATCGAACCCCTTTGCTATTAAAATGTTCACGGAAGATTTTATCGACCGTGAGTATATAGTTATAGTGCGAAATGATACTTGCTTTATGATTTGCACCGGTATCAAATATTGAGTCAAATACCCCTTAGCAAGCTGCGGGGTATTTGGTCTACGCTTTGCTTTGATCGGCGCTGAGCATGCGCCACCGGCGCATGGCACCCCTCGCGGCAGTCGCCAAATATTCATGCATGGATACCTGGCTCGTTGCTTCGCGTGAATAGAACAAACGAATGGGATAGCAGACAAAAGATATTTTCATAGTAGTATAATATATTGCATATGTCAATGAAAAATCAAAATAAAATATTTATTATGCAAATATAACAAAAATATACAGACAATATTGTCTAATATATCAGAAAATAATAAAAGTATAGCAAGATATATTGACATCACGGCATGCCTGTAATAACATAAATGTATTAAATGGAACATCAAGGATAGAAAATGACAAAAATTGATACAAAAGGAAAGAAAATCGTACGTTGATGAAAATTTACGGATGAAAACTTGATTAGGAGGAGATTTTATGGCACACAAGACAGAATTTCTATATTTATCGGAGAAAGATACAATCGATGCTGGCGTGCTTGACGCGGGAAAATGTATTGATAATGCGGAGGAAGTATTTACCTTATTAAGTAAAGGGGATTATTTAATGGGGGGAAGCAATCATAACAGTCACGGGCTTGGGCTGGTTTTTCCTAAAGAAAGCCCATTTCCTAACATGCCGGTCGCAGGGCCGGACAGAAGATTCGTTGCCATGCCCGCGTACCTGGGAGGACGGTTTGACATATGTGGAAATAAATGGTATGGCTCGAATGCGGCAAATCCGCAGAAGGGGCTTCCAAGATCTGTGCTGACCGTTACTTTAAATGATAAGGATACAGGAGAGCCGCTGGCGTTTATGTCCGCGAACCTTCTGAGCGCAGCGAGGACAGGCGCGGTACCGGGAGTAGCGGCAAGGCATTTGGCAAGAAAGGACTCGGAGGTCGTGACCGTGCTGGGCTGCGGGCAGATCAACCGCTCCTGCCTGCGTTCTATTTTGACACAGCTTCCGCATGTAAAAAAGATCGTATGCTACGACATTTTTGAGGAGGCGGCAAAAAAATTCCTGGAATGGGAAAAGGAAGAGCTGGGGGTAGAAGGCGTGGTAGAACTTGACCTGGAGGCAGCCGTGAGGGAAGCAGACGTAATTACGGTTGCGGCGTCTCGCCTGAAACCGCTTTACGTGAAAGACGAATGGCTGAAAGAGGGCGTGACGCTTCTTATTACCGGACCGATGCAGACGGACGACTCTTTCTGGATGGACACAAAATTAATTTATGATAACGTAAGGCTCCATGAAGCATATGTGCAGGAAGCGATTGAATCGGGCGATAAGGCCGCATACTATAAGGGAGTGATCGGGGGACCGATTTATACATTGATTGATGAAGGGAAAATGCCGAATCTATCTGATTCTACGAGTATCGGCGAAGTGATCTTAGGCGAAAAAGCCGGAAGGGAGAGTGAGAAAGAAAGAATCACATTCGTTGCATGTGGAATGGCGACTTTTGACGTGGGGCTTGGTTACGACTTATACCGTACAGCCCTGGAAAAAGGAGTCGGGACGAAACTGACACTTTGGGACGACCCGTATCAGAAATAGGCGTTTTAGAAATGGACAAAAGGTCTGAAAAAATTACCCAGGAGGAGGGAAAGATGAATGAATAGCTATAAAAAAGTTTTACTGGACTGGAGGCTTCACCTTACGATCCTTGTATGCTGTATGATCTCCGACCGAATTGGAACAATCACGTTCTCGATTACGGATTCGATTAAAGTATCATTATTGCCGCTTTTATACGCAATGGTGTTAGTGACGGCTCTCTATCTGCTAAAGCCTATAAAATGGGTCAGTGAAAAGGAGAGCGAGACGGCGGGCTTTATGCTTACCATGACATGTCTTATCCTGGGGGCGAAACTGGGATGTAACGTGGGGACGTCTCTGGAAACAATCATGTCGGCAAGCCTTCCGCTTTTGGTACAGAATATCGGGGACGCATTTACCTGCGTGATCGCTCTTCCGATTGCGCTAATGCTTGGTATGAAGCGGGAGTCGATCGGTATTACGTTTGCCGCCTCCCGGGAACCGGGTATCGCAATTATCGAGGAAAAGTACGGTAAGAAAGAAGAGTTCCGGGGTGTGATCGCTATGTATGTGGTAGGGACGATCTTTGGAACTATTGTGGTTGGACTTTTGGCAAGTGTACTGTCCAGCGCGGGGATTTTCCATGTCTACTCCGTATCTATGGCATGCGGCGTCGGAAGCGCGGCGATGTCCACGGCGGGTATCGGAACCTTGACGGAACTATATCCGCAGATGGCGGATCAGATTACAGCGCTCGCTACGGCGTCAAACCTGATCTCCTCGGCGATCGCGGTATATCTAAATGTATTTATCGGACTGCCGCTTGCGGAGTTTATGTACAACAAATTCCAGCCAGTTATCCAGAAGAAAAAGAACAAGGGAATTGAAGGATAAAGAGGAGGGAAAATTAAATGGCAGAAAAAACAAAAAAGAAGTTCACAAAGGAAGAGCTTGTCCGTGTTTTCGTGTCGCTTGTTATATGCGGCGTGTTGGGCATGATCGGGAATTTTGTCGGGTATGAGCATTGTATGCCGTTAGAGTCTCTCCCGGGTATGATAATCCTTGTTATCATAGCAGTCGTGGGTTGGAGCCTAAGCACAGTTGTAATGACAAATTTTCCGGCTTTTGTACATGTGTCAATTCTGGGAATCCTGGCGACCATGCCTTGGAACCCATTGTCGGCGACGATTGCAGGCTATGTCGGTAAAATCCAGTTGATGGCGGTCGTCACCCCGATCCTGGCATACTCCGGGCTCACGGTTGGACATGACTGGCATGCGTTCGTTAAGGTTGGCTGGAAAGCAATTTTGGTCGGCATTCTGGTTATTTTTGGTACATTCTTCTGGTCCGCACTCATTGCAGAAGTACTTCTCAAAGTACAGGGAACCATTTAATATAGTAGGAGGATAAACACTATGGATTATATGTCACATGAAGTTGTAAAGTTACTGGCGGATTTAGTAAAGATCGAGAGTACGAACGTAGGAAAATATGAAAAGGAGATCGGTGATTTTGTCGCAGCCTGGATGGAACGGGAAACAGGACTTCCTGTGGTGAAGGATGAGTTCGAGCCGGGAAGATTCAACGTAGTCTGCAAGCTAGAAGGCGAGATTCACGACCCGGCATTCGTAAGCATTCATCACATGGATGTAGTTCCTTCCGGGGACGGCTGGGATACGGAGCCGTTCAAGCCGGTTATCAAGGACAACCGGATGTACGGGAGAGGGACAGGCGATATGAAAGCAGGGCTTGCCTGCGGGATGCTGTCCTTCCGGGATATGGTGAAGCTTGGGAAAAAGCCGAAGCGGGATATCATTTTTATCGCCACGGCGGATGAGGAAGGCAATATCATGAAGGGCGCGATGCAGGCGATAAAGAGCGGATACGCTACAAAGAACAGCTATGCTCTGGATCATGAACCGACCAGCGGGAAAATCTATATGGCGCATAAGGGAAAGACTTGGTTCAAGGTGACGGTGCAAGGCGCGCAGGCGCATGGTTCCATGCCTTGGATGGGAATCGACGCGATCGTGGGTATCTCTGAGGTGGTGCTGGGAATCAAGAGGCGAATCGACGTGCTTCCCACGGACGAGACGTTCGGGCAGAGTTCCGTGTGTTTTGGAACAATACAGGGTGGATTTAACACGAACGTCGTAGCGGACAGCGCAAGCATTACCTTGGATATGCGTCTGGCTCCGCCGCTGACATCAGAAGGCTCTTTGGAGTTGGTGGACGAGGCGATCAAGGAAGCATGCGAAAAAGTCCCGGGACTTAAGGGTTCTTATGAAGTGATCGCAAAGCGTCCGTATATTCTGCATAATGACGAGTCCGTACTTCTTAAGAATCTGCAGGAGTGTATTAAGGAAGTGACCGGAAACTATGCGGAGACAGAAGTATTTACCGGGTATACGGACACAGGTGTGATCGCGGCGGAGACGGGGAACACGGAAGGAATGTCCTACGGTCCCGCGGGGATGAATTACCATCAGACAAATGAATATGTAGACCTGGATTCCGTGCTGGAGGTCTATGAGGTATCTAAGAAGATCGTGTATCGGATGGGGTATGAGGTTGACTAGAATATTCCAGGAGGCATAAAGGTGATAAAAAGGGTTGGTTTTATTGGAATGGGAATCATGGGGAGAGCCATGGCAAAGAATTTGCTGGAAGCCGGTTATGAGCTTTTTATTTATTCTCGGACGAGAGATAAGGCCTCAGAGTTAGAAGAAATGGGTGCGGTATGGTGTGAAAATGCAGGAGAATTAAGTAAAAGATGCCAGGCAGTCATCACAACGGTAGGATTTCCAGAAGATGTTGAACAGGTATATTTTGGTGAGACAGGTATTTTAGATTCTGCATATGAAGGAAGCTATCTGATTGATATGACGACCACGTCGCCGAAGTTATCAGCCAAAATTTTTCGGTCGGCAAAGAGCAGAGGTCTGAGAGCATTAGACGCGCCGGTTTCGGGAGGCGACAGCGGTGCAAAAAGTGCTACGCTTGCAATTATGGTAGGAGGAGAAAAGGAAGACTTCGACGCGTGTCTGCCTATATTTCAGAGTATGGGAAAAGAGATTTGTTATATGGGCGGTGCAGGCGCGGGACAGCATACAAAGATGGCTAACCAGATCGCGATTTCAGGCGCAATTGCTGGACTATGCGAAGCGATCGTTTACGCGGAAGAGGCTGGTATTAATGCGGCAAAGATGCTGGAAGCAATACGGACAGGCGCGGCGGGAAGCGCACAGCTGGAGATATTTGGACCGCGGATTTTGAAGAGGGACTTCGCGCCAGGATTTTATATTAAACATTTTATCAAAGATATGGCGATTGCAAAGGAAGAATTGGCATCATCAAAGGTTCGGCTGGAAGTGTTGGATAAAGTATTTGACATGTATTGCTGGTTAGAAAAGAAAGATAAGGGAACACTGGGAACCCAGGCGCTAATTCAGTATTACGAGTAGTCTTACAAGAAGAGAAATGAGGCCAAGTAATTCGCGATCACAGCATCTCTCTGTTAGAACCTGGCAAATGGTTCGGCAGGGAGATGCTTTTCTTTATGGGGAAATATTGTGAATTCCCCGGACATGAACAATAAGGAGGCGCTTTATGGAAAAATTTCCGTATATAGAGATTGAAGGAACGTCTTATGAGATTGGGTTTCAGGAAGGGAAGAGCTTTGGAAAGCAGATTCAGAACAGCATGGAATGTTACAAGCAGATGTTCATGGATTACTCACAGCTTGAATGGACGCGGGCGAAAGAATTGTCGCGTCGGTTCATCCCGATTATCAAGGAGTATAACGCAGATTATTTAGAAGAAATCCGCGGGATTGCGGAGGGTTCCGGGTTTGATTTTGAGGATATTCTCGCCTTGAACTGCAGAAGCGAACTGGTTTTTGTGGGGAAAGAATTTGACAAGGCGGACGGAGCCTGTACTTCCATTGGAATCAGCAGCGAGGCGGGGAAAAATGGGGACGCGTTCCTCGGGCATAACTGGGACTGGAAGACGAGCCAGCGTTCATCCATGGTGATGATGCGGATTCGGCAGAAAAATGGAAAGCCAACGATTTTCATGGTGACGGAGGCAGGGATTATAGGAAAGACAGGATTTAACAGCGCAGGTCTTGGGTTGTATTTGAACGCATTGTCCACGAACGAGGCGGCCAAAGGGCTTCCGCTTCATATCGCGATGCGGGGCATCCTGGATTCGGAAACCTTGGCGGAGGCGGTAGGCGCGGCTGTCCGAATGCCCTTGGGATGCTGCGCGAATTTTATGTTGGGGCATAAAAACGGAGAGTGCATTGATCTGGAAATCGAAAATGAAGACTTCGACGTGCTGTATCCAAAGGACGGAATTATCGTGCACACGAATCATTTTATCAGCCCTCGGTTTCCGCTTACGCCCAGGAAGGATACCATGAAATATAAGACGCCAGACACATTTGTAAGGCTGGGAAGGGCGGACAAGCTTCTCAGGAAGAAAGGAAAGGAGATTGATGAAAAGGATATCCAGGCCGTGCTTGCCGACCATGTGGAGTATCCGTCAGGTATTTGCAGGCACGATGACCCGAAAGTACCGGAAGGCCTGCGCATGGGAACGGTATTTTCCATGGTGGTAAATCTCACCCAGGGCGACATCTGGTTCTGTAAGGGGAATCCTTGCGAATGCGAGTATGAAAGGTATTCCATCGCCGAATAGGCGATTCGGAAGGAGGCAGACCATGAATTATCAGATAGGGTACGGAAAAGGCGGGCAGGTATTTGAGATACCAGAGAAAAATAAGGTTACATATTTAATGCCAAATTCGTCAAAAGGGTGTATAATAGGAAAGAATCCGGTTGAGGCGGCATTGTCCCACCCGATCGGTTCACCAATATTAGAGAGTATGGTAAGAGCGTATCAGAGGATCGTCATCGTTACGAGCGATATCACACGCCCGATGCCTACCAAAAAGGTGCTCCCTGTTCTTTTGGAGCATTTGCAGAGGGCGGGGATAACGAGGGAGCAGATCACAGTGGTCTTTGCGCTGGGAAGCCACAGACGACATACGGAGGAAGAAAAGCGAAGCCTGGTCGGTGATGAGATATATGGCCGGATTCGTTTGCGGGATTCCTCGGAGGACGAGTTCGTTTATATGGGGATGACCCCGGCGGGAACTCCGGTGGAAATCGCAAAGACAGTTGCGGAGGCCGACTTTAGAATCTGCATGGGAAATATCGAGTATCACTATTTTGCCGGATACTCCGGCGGGGCGAAAGCGATCATGCCGGGCGTTTCCACGAGAAAGGCGATTCAGGCGAATCATGCAAAGATGGTGGAGAGGGGTGCCGTTGTAGGAGCTATTGACGGTAATCCGGTGCGGGAGGATATAGAAGAAGCGGTAAAAATATGCCCGATCGATTTTCTGCTCAATGTTGTGCTCAATGAAAAGAAGGAAATCGTGTATGCCGTGGCAGGCCATTATAAGGAAGCGCACAGGGCGGGATGTAGATTTCTTGATCGGTTGTACAAAGTAAAGATCAAGGAGAGGGCGGATATTGTCATCGCCTCCCCGGGCGGATACCCGAAAGATCTGAATCTGTATCAGACGCAGAAAGCCCTTGCGAACGCTCAGTTTGCCGTAAAGGATGACGGAATCATCATACTGGCTGGTTCGTGTGAGGAAGGAATGGGCGAGAAGGTATTTGAGGAGTGGATGCAGGAGGCAAAGACTCCAGGGGAGCTTATCCGGCGGATTCAGGAAGAGTTCCGGCTGGGCGGGCATAAAGCGGCGGCGATCGCCATGGTCCTTGAAAGGGCGGCGATTTATCTGGTCTCGGAGATGGACGCGGATTTTGTAAGAAGTATTTTTATGCGCCCATACCGCACCGTGCAAGGCGCGCTGGAGGATGCTCTTGTACAGAAGGGCGGGCAGAGGGCAAGTATTATTTTTATGCCATATGCAGGCTCAATGTTGCCTGTAATCGCCTGAGGGCAGTAATAATGTAGAACGAATGTAGAATGGGAGGATGTGACAGCAATGGATTATGCAAAGGAATCATTGAAAATGCACGAGAAGCTGCGTGGGAAACTGGAGGTTACCGCGCGGGCGTCCGTGAAGAGTAAAGAGGAGTTGTCCCTGGCTTACACGCCGGGAGTTGCGCAGCCCTGTCTTGAGATTCAAAAAGATGTGAATAAGAGCTATGAACTTACCAGGCGTTGGAATACGGTGGCTGTCGTCACGGACGGGACGGCGGTTCTGGGGCTTGGCGACATCGGGCCGGAGGCAGGCATGCCGGTCATGGAGGGTAAATGCGTCCTTTTTAAAGAATTTGGGGATGTGGATGCGATTCCCCTCTGTGTGAGGAGCAAGGAAGTCGATGATATCGTCAATACAGTGCGTCTTCTTGCCGGAAGTTTCGGCGGCGTTAACCTGGAAGACATCTCTGCCCCGAGATGTTTTGAGATCGAGAAACGGCTGAAAGAATGCTGCGATATCCCCATCTTCCATGACGACCAGCACGGAACGGCGGTCATCACGCTTGCGGGACTGATCAATGCGCTGAAGATTGTAGGGAAAAAGCTGGACGAAGTCAAGATCGTAACGTCAGGAGCCGGAGCGGCGGGAATCGCCATCATTAAGCTCCTCATCTCCATGGGGCTTAAGAACGTGATTATGACGGACCGCCAAGGCGCGATCTATCAAGGGCGCGAGGGCCTGAACCCGATTAAGGAAGAGATGGCAAAGATCACGAATACAGGCTGCGAGAAGGGGACGCTTGCGGACGTCATCCGCGGAGCGGATGTATTTATCGGGGTTTCCGCGCCAGGCACATTGACGAAAGAAATGGTGCGTACCATGGCGAAGGACCCGGTCATCTTCGCCTGTGCGAACCCGACGCCGGAAATCTTCCCGGACGAGGCAAAGGAAGCCGGAGCGGCAGTCATTTCCACGGGACGTTCGGATTTCCCGAATCAGGTTAACAACGTCTTAGCATTTCCAGGGATTTTCCGGGGCGCGCTGGATGTACGGGCGTCGGACATCAACGACGAGATGAAGGTCGCGGCGGCGTACGCGATCGCGGGACTGGTGTCCGAAGAAGAACTGAATCCGGAGTATATCCTTCCGGCGGCGTTTGACGAAAGGGTGAAGGACGCAGTGGCGGACGCGGTACGCGAGGCGGCAAAAAAGAGCGGCGTGGCAAGGATTTAAGGGGTTAAAGGGCAGGAAGTCGGAAAACTTGCACATGGTTGGAAAATGTTTGACATATCCAGGTATCTTGCTTATAATATGCTTAACAGGACAGCCGGAAGGTGAGTGCAGGTCACCTGTCCCGGCAAAAATAAAAGATTGCTATTAAGAATAGCCGTTCCTAAACTTTCGAGAGAGCAGGATGGCTATTTCTTATGGGTATAATTCAGAATTTCTACGATAAGTAACGCTATGGTCACAATCAGAGACAGTTCTTCATATGTACCCATAATATCACCACCTTCCGCAGGCTCGGAACGGGTGAAAGGCACGTCCCCCGGCTATCCGGGTAAGCATATTATGTAGGAGGCAGTCCATTTTAAATTTTTACAATCCCAGATAAAACCCTTGATTCAGGATAGATTCCGTCTTTTCCAGCATCCGCCTGGATTCTTCATGGTTCTTCTGCGCAATCGCTGCAATAAGGTAATTGGAAAGGCTTAAAGGAGCGGCGTAAGAGTTCTTATACGAAACGCTGGAAATGGCGCACGGCAGGATTATGTCCCCGTATCTCTGGATGACGCTGTAATTCAGGCTGGTAAACAAAATAATCTTGACACCTTCGTTTTTCAGCCAGGAAAGAATTGTTGTGCTAAGCTTGGAATAACGGGGGAAGAGAAAGGCAATACAGACATCGTCCGGTTTTGCGCTTACGATCTCCTCCGGGTAAAGCATGCCCACAGACTGGATCAGGCGGACATTTTCACGGATCTCGCTCAACCGCGAAGCCATATAATATGAAATTGAAAAAGAGCTCCGCATTCCCAGAACGTAGACATTCCGGGCGGTGGAAATATAGTCAATGACAGTCTGGAGATCGTGATTGTTCTGAAGCTCAAGCGTCTGCTGTATGTTATTGATATCATTCTGGAACGAGTCGGTAAGCAGTGCGTTGCCGGAGTGTTTTTTCTTGTTCGACAACCGCTGTGGAAGTCCTACCTTTGTCTGGATATTACTCTGAATATCTTTCTGCATCTCCGAATATCCGGTATAATTGAGCGCACGGCAGAAACGTATGACGGTAGTCGTACTGACGCCGATTCTTTCGGCTAGTTCCTCAAGGGTGCAAAAAGCAATATCGTTCAGGTTGTCCGCAAGATAGACTGCGATTAGTCTCTGTGAACGGGTAAATGTGTCGTATCTGTTATTTAACTCCTGCAGAAAATTTGCCATGCTGTCAACTCATCCTTTCGAGTGTAGTTTTCATTACCCCACAGGGTTAGCCCGCGCCAGGTTCGTGCGGTATCTCATCAAGTGTCCCCATTATAACATTAGCGTATAGGAGTGTCAACGAACGAAGCAGGCTGCTCTCTTGCAGGCTGTTTTCGTCAGAAACGTCTGGATTCCAGGGGAAAAATTTGATATCATAATATCAGAGCGGATTGTGGGAGTGAGGAGCACGAAACAATCCGTATAGTATCTTTAAATTTTAACGCCATTTTGAGATAGAAAGAGGGGAATGAGACATGCCGCTGCCAAATAAAGAGCCGTCATTTGAACGGATATCAGCAAAAATGAAAGTGTATGGGGATGTAAAGGACTGGATCATAGAGGGACAGCTAAGGCCTGGAGAAAAGGTTTCCGACATTGAGATCGCAGATTATTTTAAGGTGAGCAGGACGCCGGTGAGGGAAGCGCTTCAACTTCTGGAGGCGCAGAAACTAGTGAGGTCATATCCCGGGAAGGCAACGATCGTGACAGAGCTGGAAACAGATAATATTGAAAAATGGTATCTTCCGATGGCGACCTTACAGCAGCTTGCGATGGTCCTTGCGATAGAGAAAATGCAGACGCCCCACATTGAACGTCTGAAAATTTTGAGCGCCCGTTTTGCAGAAGCGGTGAAGGAGCAACACAATCCCATGCCGATCCTCAAAGCAGACAAGGAATTCCACGGATGTATCCTCGAAGCCGCGGGGAATGAATATATCACGGATTTCTGCGATGTGCTGTGGATCCATATACAACGGCTTGAGTATGGATTTTTCCGGGATATGCCGCTTGACGATTCCATAGAAGAGCATGAAAGGCTGATCGGCGCCTTGGAGATGAAGGACGACTATACGGCGTCCCACCTGATGAAGGAGCACTGGGAACGTACAGCGCTCCTGGTACGTGAGCTGAACTGGAAAGAATAGAAAGAATAATATCCGACCGTTCTATGTATCTGTTATCTCTCGGGATTTGGATAAATGCGCCGGTTGGCGAGAGAGATTAGGGCGGTGACCTGTGAAAGATGCTCTTCGTCGTTGAGGGCATGACCCGCTTGATATTCAATAGGGGCAAGGCCTGGTTTCTGGTTATACTCCCCGACTTTCTCGTTGACTGTTGATAAAAAAGCATCCATGCTTTCACGGCTGCAGTTTTCAAATATGGCAAGGAATTTATTCGCTCCGTTCCTTCCGATGAAGCCGGGTAACGCTGAGGAATGGACAAGAATTTCGGAGAACCGTTTTAAAAGTTCGTTTCCCGCCGCATGATTATAGAGCAGATTGATCTCGGAGAGATTTGTCAGATCCAGCATAACGCAGCCGATATGCTCTGGAAATGGGGCGACCGTATATTTTTCAAGTAATTTATCACAGCCCGTCCTGTTGGGAAGCCCTGATACAGGGTCGTTGTATACCATCTCCTGCAACTGGTTATAACTTAAATGCTCCGACCGGATATAATAAATATCTATTAAAACAAACAAAAATGATTCTGCTATGAAAGCGCATATAATAGCGGTAAGACGTGCCTCCTCCGGTTGAACGATGCAGTAGATACCTGCAAAAGCCAGCAGCGCGTGAACCGCCAGCTGAATCATTTTTAAAAATCTTAGTTTTTTCATAAGTACGACCCCTCCTGTAGAATTTAAATGGTAAAAAACCTCACATTGTAAAGTATATCATATTTTTCCGTTTCCTGGAACCGCTTAAAGATAAATCCGATTAAGTTTCCCCTCGTTGATGTCGATATAAAAGTTAGGAATAGATCGGAGCCGTCGGTGAAAACGGCCATAAGAGAGGGAAGGAGGTGCCAAATGAGTTTTCTAACAGTACAATCAATCAGTTCCTATACAAGAAATATGGAGATGCAGCTAAAGTGGCAGAAGAAAAAGTCCACGAATGATTTCCGCGCTGACGGGAATACGAAGCTCGACCCCGTACGCCAGCAGGCGGAGGAGATCCGTCAGTCGCGGAATGACAGATCCGCAAAGTTAAGCAGCCAGATCGATCTCAAGCTTCAGAGCGGGCAGAGGTTGACGCCGGAGGAGATGCAGTACTTAGAGGCCCATGAGCCGGAGAAGTATCGGTATGTGAAGTCCATGCAGGCAGAGCAGGACAGCTACGAGCGCGAATTGAAGCGGTGCAAGACAAAGGATGAAGTCCAGAAGGTTAAGATGGAGCATACAGCCGCGTCCTTAAGCGCGGTGAATACCATTATGCATGATCCTGCCATCCCGGAGGAGAAGAAATTTGAGCTGATTATGCGCGAGCACTACAAGAATCAAGCCTTCCAGGAGTCTACGAGAGAGTTTGTGGAGAGCGGGAAGTACGCCAAGCTTCCGACAGAGGAAGAACGCGCGAAGGCGGAGAAAGAGCTGAAGGAAGCGGAAGAGAAAGAACTTGGTATGGAAGATACCGCCAAGAAGATCGAAGAAGCTGCGGAAGATGGGGAGAGCAGGGATGACAGTGAGACCATCCAGAACGGCGGAACCATCAAGGGCGAAGGGGCCGTGGATGTCAAGCCGGACGTAGCAAAGCCTGCGTTTAATAAGTCAGGGGATGCCGGAGAGATCGACCGCCTGAAAGCAGAGCTGTCGCCGGAAGCGCAAAAGGTGAAGCGTGCCAGGGCCAGGGCGGCATATCAGCAGTCGGAGCTGGATTTCCAGCCAAGCCAGGTATTGGATATTAAGGTGAAGTAAAAAAGAAAAGATAGAAAAGAGAACTTAGAAAAAGCGGCGTTACAGCCGCTTTTTCAGCATTTCCGGGTTGGTCGCAAAGTTCAGCGCCGTTTCCGCGGTAATGCGTTTGTTCTTATATAAGCTTAGAAGACTAGAATCCATGGAAACCATATCCGCATTCGCGGAGGAATACAGGATCCCCTCGATCTGCGGGATCTTGTTGTCTCGGATCATATTGCGGATCGCAGGCGTTACCGTCATGATCTCGAAAGCGGGGACCATGGTTCCGTCCACAGACGGGATGAGCTGCTGGGATACAACGGCCTGCAATACCATGGAGAGCTGAACCGCAATCTGATGCTGCTGGTTCGGCGGAAATACGTCGATGATCCGGTCGATCGTGTTGGCGGCGCCGACGGTATGCAGGGTAGAGAAGATCAGATGCCCTGTCTCGGCGGCAGTCATGGCGACCTGAATCGTCTCATGGTCGCGCATCTCTCCTAAAAGAATTACATCAGGACTCTGACGCAGGGCCGCGCGCAGCGCAGTAAGATAGCTTTCCGTGTCGATATTGATCTCACGCTGGCTGACAATGCTCTTGTTGTGACGATGCAGAAATTCCAGAGGGTCTTCCAGTGTGATGATATGCTTTTTGTAGTTATGGTTAATGTAATTGATGATACAGGCAAGTGTGGTCGATTTCCCGCTCCCGGCAGAACCAGTGATGAGGACCATTCCCTTGGGGAAGCCGGCAAATTGAATGACCTTTTCCGGGATCCCAAGCACGGACGGGTCGGGGAGGGAGAACGATATGACCCGCACGACAGCGGACAGAGAACCCCTCTGCTTGTAGGCGCTTACCCGAAAACGGGACAGTCCCGGAACAGCAAAAGAGAAATCGTCGTCTCCGGTTTCCGACAAGGTATCCATGGACCTGCGGCCTGCCATTTCATAGATCTCTGAAATGATGCGCTCTGTATCTCCAGGCATCAGGCGTTCTTCGCTGATCTCAGTGACGGAGCCGTTCAGCCGTACGACCGCCGGAAGCCCAACGACGATAAAGATGTCGGAAGCGCGGGACTGTACGGTTTTTTCTAATAGTTGGATTGCATTTTCACTCATATTAACCTCCTGCTTGTAACATAATGAGCTTAGGAATTGCAGTGCCTTATTGTATCAACTGGATGGAATTATCGCCTTCCCAGGTCTTCGTTATCACCTTCTGCCAGGCAAGAATTTTGTAAAATGAAGCCGAATCCTCTTTGGCAAGCTCTTCTAAAGGGAAAACGCCGACGCGGACCTTTAGAGCCTGGGAATCATTGATCTCAATCTGATATGAGACAATCAGAGTGCGGCCATCTGAAAAAGTCTTGTCAGAAGAACCGGCTTCCCCCTCTTGCTCTGGCTGTACTTCGGAAGGAAGAGCTTCTAGGATAAGCTGATAGTAGTCTTCTGTCGTGCGCGCCTGCGCATAAGCTTTTGCAAACACATCGTCCAGGGAAGCAAGGACTTCCTCCGCCTCATTCGACGCGGCATAGTAGTCCTGTGAATGCTCGGCAATCCTCTGGCCGGAGCGCGCGTCGCTTGCGGCGGAAGAAAGCGAAAGAGCGGCAAAGGTAACCATGCACAGAACGATAAAAATCATCAGCAGGGATACGGTTCCGATATTGGTGAGAGGAAATTTGTTCTTTTTCATCGTCCCACCTCCTTATCAGTATCAGTCTGTGAGTCTGCCGTGCCGTTTGCCTGCGTATCACCGTGAGGCGGCACAGTGGGACGGTGCAGCTTTAGGTCAATCGCATAAATAACACCTGTAGTATCTACCTCGGAGACATCAATGTGGTATTGTAAAAGGGCGTCTCTGCTGCAGGTGATCTGCATGAGATAGGAACCATTTTCCTGATCGCAAGGTTTCCACTCCTCATCGTAAAAGACCAGGAGAGAGGATTCTTCCAGCACCGCGTCGGGATATTCGGACATGAGGAAAGCAGAGCCGGGAAATCCCTTCTTGGCGTCTTCGATTATATCCGTCCCGGAAGACTGCCCGGCTGCTTTTAAAAGCTCCGCCGCGTTTCCGGCCTGGCCTACCGCTCTATTCAGGTTTGTCGTATCCTTACTCATTTGGCTGGATTTCGTGAACATCCTAAGGCAGACCGCGCTTGCCAGTGAAAAAAACAGGATTGCAATCATCATCTCCATCAGAAATAAACTGGACTTACTGTTGGACGAACGGTTCATTGCGTACTCCTTTCTGATGCGATCAGCGTCGTCTCGTTTCCCTTGAAATCAACAGCGGTAAAACGAAACAGACCGTCGGAAGTCTCTTCCATGAAGAAATCCTGCACCTCCATGATATTTTTCCCGTCCCGGAGCGTAACTTCCACATCATCCCGGACAAACAATTCCATCAGCATCCCTTCATACTCGTAGATATAGGTCGTGTACGTCACCCCGTCGTTTACGCTGGAAAGAGCAAGACAGTCCTGACCTTCTTTTGTACGGATGGAAATCCCGCCGTCAAAGTCGTTCTGGCGGATTTTTTCGTTGACATAGGAAAGTGAAGTGCGCGCCACATAATTCTCGCCTGCTTCTTCCGTTTGGGAACGGTAAATATTGGCGGCAAGAATCAATACGGCAAGAGAAGATGCCGCAAAAACGAAAAATACCGCGATTGGAAAAATAAAGTCAATTACATGTTTTTGTTCCGAACGAAATTTCAATGCTGTCGCCTCCCGCTATTCCTTGCGCCGAATGATCGTGACATCCGGCATCATATTTGCACCCATGGGCTGATAAACGACCAGGAACTTTTCTTCATCGTATAAGAGACCATAGTTTGTCTTCAAATATTCCAGGCTTTCCGGATAAGAGCCTTCCACAGCATAGCAGTGTGTAACGCCGCGCGTCACCGCAATCTCAAGGGTCCGAAGTTCCTCTTCTTCCGTCCGGGAGGAAACGGAGTTGAGTCCAAGGCAGAATGCTGCGAATATCAAGGCAAATATTGACAAAGAAACAAAAAGATTTCTTGAATAAGAATTTCTCTTCTTGCTTTCAAAACGATGTTTCATAAGAACGCCTCCTGTCTGCTTCTTAAAGCCCTGTCATGATTCCCATCAGAGGCAGCATGACGGACAGAAGGATGACGCCGACAATAACGGAGAGAATAATGACGAGCGTTGGTTCCACCGTAGCGATGACAGCGGAAAGGCGCGAGTCGATATCGTCCTCATATTGGCTTGCGATCTTACGCATGACTTCATCCAGCATACCGGTGCGGGAAGCGATCGACGCCATACGGGCATAGATACCGGTAAAGATACCGTTTGCCAGGAGAGAATCACACAGATCGTCTCCCTGTGAAACCGCGTCGCGGCACTTGTCAAGCTTGGTACGGAATGAATCCTGATCGATCAGGTTCACGGTTAGGTTCAGGCATTCTTCGGGAGTCAGCCCGCTGCTTAAGGTAAGCGCCATACCGTTGGAAAAGCGGTACGCTGCAATATTTTCAGAAAACGACCGCGTACTGCGGAACTTATCCAGGAACGACCGGAAAAGCTTTTGCCCGTGCGAGGAACGGATCAGGTAGACGATCAAAACGGCAAGCGCCGCGAAAATGCAGATAAATACGGCGGCATATCGGTTCATGAATTCGCCGGCGCTTAAGATGGCATGGGAAATTCCCGTCATCTCGCTGCCGAGCTGCCGGAAGACCTGGTTGAACACAGGCATGACCCGGGTGATTAGGACAATGACGACAAGAAGCATCATGACGATCATGACAAGAGGATATGTAACCGCGTTCTTGATGGTCTGCGCAAGATTCGCTTCCTTCTCGTAGTACTCGGCAAGCGATTCCATGACCTCGTCCAGCTTTCCCGTCTGCTCGCCGATCTGCACCATGTAGAGCAGATAATCAGGAAACACGCCCGTTTCCTTCAAGGCTTCATAGAAAATTCCCGTATTCATCAATGTTTCATGGAGTCCTGAGAGCAGTTCTTTCTCATCCGCCTCCTTTGCGTCCTCCAGCATAATCGAAACACCCTCGATCGAGGAAATTCCAGACTTTAAGATGATCGCCATCTGCGAACAGAATGCAGCCGTCTCTCGATTTGAGAGAGGCGTTAATTTTTTCGTGCCCATAAAGATGCCTCCTTATTTTATTCATCGCCGAATAGGCGATTAAATTCGGGAATCCCTCATGCGTCCAGCGTGAGGGGCTTCCGCAGATCTCCATCGCCGAATAGGCGATGTTAATGCGATTAGTATGAATATTTTAAAATATAGTTCGAGCCGTCGCCGATATATTTCCCGACGGAAGACTTACTGTTATTTGCCGCCAGAGTGGGGTCGATTAAAGACCAATTTGAACCGTCGAATTCGATGATTCCGTCAACCCACCCGATCTCATCTAAGTATGTGCTGATCCAGGCGTGGTACGCCTCGCCGGAATAGCCGACTTCCAGCTTGGTTGGAATACCCTGGGAGCGCAGCATGGCGCCCATAACCGAGGCATAGTCGAAACAGATGCCCTTTCCCTCCGCCAGGGTCTCATCCACCACGGGAAGATAGCCGTAGACAACGCTCTCCGCCTTTTTTTCGTCGTAGGTAATGTTTTCCGTCACATAATGATAGATCTCAGTTACCGCATCCAGGTCGGAGTGTGCCTTTGCCACGAGTTCGCTGGCTTTGGCGACGACCTTACTGTCCGCCTTAAAATTTACATATTGATTTGGATATAAAAAGGGTTTGAACTCATCCGCGATCGTTACTTCAACTTCGGCGGAACTGACGACAGCGTACGAGTCTCCGCTTACATTTTCAAAGACCTGTATCTGGTACTTACCGCTCCCGCGGGGAAACGGAAATGTTTCGTACTCCCCTCTTGCGGACAGCAGGTAAATGTATTCTGAGTCCGAGGGACCGGCGACCTTAAGCTTTACTTTTTCGTTGCTGCCGTTATACTGCACCATAAAGTAACCTTCGCCGGCATTGGACGCGTCGATGGCCGCAAAATCATTGCCGTAGACGGCCGTGCCGGACGCTTCCGGAGTCAGAACCTTGGGCGTGTTATCCCGTAAAGGTTCCGAAGACTTGGAAGAGGAAGATTTGGTGTTTTTTGAATTCGGCCGCGAATCAGAAGCCAGGGAGCTGTTCCCCGAATCGGAGCAGCTGCTAAGCAGGAGAGCCGCCAAGAGATATACAGTTATGAGTGAAAAAACCGTTTTATGTCTGATATGATTATTTTTTTTCCGTTTCGTTGAATACAAATCCATCACACTCTCCGTATTCTGTCATGTCGTGTTTCTGATATCTTTATTGTGCAGATTTTTCCCCCAAATGTCAAGCGGTAAATGCAGGCGGGGAAAGGAGAAATGCTACAATAAGAAAATTTTATCTAAGTGTGCGTATCGGACTGCCGTGTGGATGCGCACGGCGGTATTTTTTGCGGAGCGGCACAGATATTCAGACAAGACCGTGTCGCCTTCATAAAACTGATTTACCATAGTTTTTATGAATCGTTTGACGAGCTGTTCGATCTCCGGAATCGTTTTCTTATCAAACACATTTGAAAGCAGGCGGTATTCCTCCCCGTCAAAACTGATCTCACTGAGCGGCTTTTGGATGGAGATATGCCCGATCGTATTTGTGAGGACGATGCCGCAAATATTTTCTATCATACTACCATACGAGGGGGCGTATGCTTCAAGGATTTGCATTACATAGCCTTTATCAAACCGGCTTAAAAATCCCTGTTCCGTGCGGATGGCGCGGATATATGTGTGAACAGCATCCACTCCCTTAAGAGGCGAGAGATCAAAGAGCAGAGGATAGTCCAGCGTAAGGATGGTATCCTGAGGGCAAAATGTTGCATCATACCGTTTTAGAAATTGTGGAATACCTTTTCGCACGGTATCGGACAGGCATGTTACTCCAAAGTCCTCAAACTGAGAGGAAAGAGTGTTAAATATATTCCGGATTTCCGTTGCCTTTTCTTTTACCAGACGCGCTCCGACGTCATACTTTTCTTTTAGGGAAATGTGACTGCGGGCGGGACTGTTTTGGGATGAAGAATGATATTCCTCCAGACAGTATAAAACGGCCTCCATGAGCGTCTGTGCTTTTTCATAGGAAATCGACGAGCTTTCATAGCCGGAATATTTCTGTGCTAATTCAGCGACAAGGGGCAGCAGTTCTTCCATAGGATAATCTGTATTTTGCAGCATAAAAAAGTTCCTCCTATTGTCCGTTTTTTAGAAAAGGTCTTTAAGCGCTTCTAAGTACAATTCTCGGTCCCACCTTTGCACAATATCAAATTTTGCAAATTCGTTCCTTCCCTGCGTCCGTTCATAACCTCTGTAACCTGCCCGGACAGCTTGAGAAAAAATGTCCAGGCAGGTGCCTTCGAGATAGGCAAAGTCCCCGTAACATACTGTTTCAAACTGTTCTTTCATAAAATTCAGCAACTCTTCGTCTGTAAGTTCGTCGTGGGTTTCGTTCTTATACATATAGAAGATTTCCTGCAGACGTATCAGCGATTCGACATAATTATTCTGTGAGATAAATGAGGAATCGCAGAATATGTAAATCATTTGCGGCAGGATACTCGAGCCGAATTCAATCCGCTGCTCCGATTTGAGAATCCGGTTCTTTTCGGCAAGGAGAAGTTCGGCGTCCTTTTCCGATAATGTCAGGCCGAATTCCTCTGTGTATTGATTTGTTTTCTTTACCTGCTTTAACAATTGCTGCGAGTTCATTAATTCTAGCCAGTTTTGTCCGTCCATGTATGCACCTCCAGAGTGGGATTTGTAATACGCGTTAAGTTACTTTTCGGTGGGGAAAGCATAATTGATAATTGTGCAAAATGCTGAACTCAAAAAAATAGTTATCCACATTCGCTTTTTCCTCCATTTTCTGCTATAGTAGACCCATGGAGGGATAGGGAATGAAAGATGAAAATCCTGAAGCAAGACACCTCCAGGAACAGAGCCGGTACATCCGGATCCTGGAGGAACAGTTGGATGTGTGCAAAGAACAGCTAAAGACCCAGGAACTCCTGTTCGAGGAGCAGAATAAGGCACTAGCCCTGTTTGCAGAAGCATTCCGCGAAGAAGGGAAGTAAAGGCAGGGAGGCCTATCAGAAGTTGCGTGCAGATTACGAGGGGATTCTCCGGGAGAAAGACCTTGCCATCAAAAAGCTGCAGAAAGAGCGTGACGGACTCTCTTTTTCCCGCAGGAAGATCACGAAGCAGTGGATGGACGTGCTGG